>CAWBKA010000013.1:0-145146 GCA_963789065.1 uncultured Verrucomicrobiae bacterium
CGTCCTTATAGTCGGTCCGAAGTTATTCATAAGCCGGGGTCAAAAGCCCTTTCCTGGCTTTTGAGCGTGAGCGGCCCCGGATTGTGAATAACTTCGCTGCAAGCGCACTGTCAGGTTACGAATTCTCGTCCTTTTCAGAAGAAGATGAATTAATCGAGACTTTTGACCTGACGGTTGTGCTTGAGTCGGCAACGAATACTCAGATTAGGACGAATCGTCTCTGAGACGATTACGTCTGGCTATAAGGAATTCGCATCCGTCTCAGGCCGCGCGAACAACCCAACCCGTTATTAGAAGGCGGCGTCCTAGTTATGAATGAATCTGTCTCAGAGCAACCGATCGCCACTCCGGTGGCTGCCTATGTCGGCATCGATTGGGCCGATCAGAAACATGATGTGGTCCAGCGCTCGGTCGGCGAACCGGCCAAGGCCGAACACCAAGTCATTAAAAGTGAAATCAATGCCTTAAACGACTGGATCGCTCAGATGCACGAACGCTTCGGAGCCAAAGGTAAAGTGCTTGTCTGCCTCGAACAAAGCCACGGAGCGCTCGTTTACCAGTTGATGGCTTATGAGCTTTTCGAGCTCTATCCGATCAATCCCAGCCAATTGGCTCATTATCGGAAAACCTTCTTCAGTAGCGGCGCCAAAGATGATCGCCCCGATGCCGATCTGCTCAGTGAACTGCTGATGTGCCATCGCGATCGGCTCAAAGCCTGGAAGCCTGATGATCAGATGACCCGCGAGCTGGCCACGCTCAACGAAGGTCGACGTCATGCGGTCGATCGACGCACGGAGCTGGCCAATGAAATCAAGAGCCAGCTCAAGCTCTACTTTCCGGTGGCACTCCAAATACTCGACAATGATATCACCACCGCTCTGGCCGCCGATCTGCTGGTGCAATGGCCCACTTTAGCAGAGCTCCAAAAAGTCTCCCCAGGCAAGCTGCGGAAGTTCTTCTACGGCCATAACTGCCGCCAGGAAAAGAAAATCCTCGAGCGCCTGGCGCTGATCAACCAAGCCAAACCCTTGACCACTGATGTCGCCATCATTAGACCCACGGCCCTCAGAGTTGCCTTGCTGGCCCAGCAACTCAAAAGTCTTTCGCCTTTCATCGCTGAGTACGAAAAGCGGATCGCCAAACTCTTCGACTCTCATCCGGATCGCTTTCTGTTTGACAATTTGCCGGGAGCCGGGCCGGCCCTCGGCCCACGATTGCTGACGGCCTTCGGCGCCGACCGCTGTCGTTTCGAAGTCGTGGGCGACTTGTTGAATTTGACCGGCATTGCCCCTGTGCGCATCGCCAGCGGAACAAAGACCGGCAAAAAAGCCAGCATCCACTTCCGCAGAGCCTGTCCAAAGTTCCTCCGACAGACCTTTCACGAGTTCGCTGGCCATTCGATTCGCTTCTGCCCCTGGGCTCAAACCTACTATCAAGCCCAAATCGCCAGAGGCAAAGGTCACCACGTTGCCGTACGGGCGCTGGCTTTTAAATGGATCCGCATCCTGTTCGCCTGCTGGAAAAACCGCGTTCCCTACGATCCCGATCGATACCTAAAAGCTCTCCAAAGCCGCGGTTCAGAATACGCCCAAACTGCCCCCTAAACGCCCCGACCCCCCTGTGAATAAAACGGTGAATAATTTTATAAAAAATGTTGACGGACCAACTCAGATATCTCGATCCAAGTGTCGAGTCTCGTTCTCAAATCTTCACCCGCTCGCCCGTTGTATGCTTCCGGGTAGAGCCAGCCGGTAATGGCTGGCTCCCCCACAGTCCCGTACGAGCCCAATTAAGGCATACGGTTCTTCAGGCTAGGATTTCGCTGCATAGACATAGATAGAGTGGACCACCTTCGCGGGCGGAAACGGGTAATACCGCTCGAGCAGCTCATCAAAGCGCTGCCAGCTCATGCCTCCGCGTCGCCGACTTCGGCGATTCAACCATTTGTGCCAGAGCCGTTTGACTGCCTCGCGAAAGCGCTCTAGCGCCTCCGCATTCCCTGTGATCCCGTAATAGGCAAAATGCCCGTGCAGCTTCTGCATCAGCTTGTTCCACTGTTCCCTGACTTCCAGATGCAAATGGCTCTGCAGCCATTGGTTGGTTGATCGCTTTGAGGCTCCGGCTCAGCCGCTTGCCGGCCGTCTTGCGTTTCACCGCATACCCTCCTTTTCGTGTCTTCCCCCAATAGTGGGTGAAGCCCAGAAAGTCGAAGGTGTCGTTCCCTTGTTCCGCCCTCTTCTTGTTGCCCTCCTGCCACCGGCAGGGTCGAGCAAATCGAATCAGTCGGGTTTTGGTCGGATGTAGGTTCAGGCCGTACCTGGTTATCCATACACTGTTTCCAGAGGTATTCGAGCGCCCCGTGCGCCGAGCGTCCCGGTCGGAATCCGAACGAACTCTCCATGAATTCCTGTTCGTAGATCGCTTCCAGTAGCATCGTTATCGCCCGTTGGAGCACCTTATCCTCACAGGTCGGTATGCCGATCGGCCTCGTTTCCTTGCCGTCCCCTTTGGGAATATGCACCCGTCGGACCGGCGGGGCATGGTAGCGGCCCGATTTGGCCAGTCCTATCAGCTCCTGGAGATTACTCTCCAGTTCCTTCCCGTATTCCTCCATAGTCTGCCCGTCGACGCCTGGGGCACTTTCGCGCCGTGTTCGCCGGTAGGCTTCTTTCATCCAGTCCATGTCCAGATAATGGTTCAGCCTAGAAGCGTAAATAGAAAAAGTTGGATTGGGGTGAAAGAGGCTGATTTAGTTAGGGATGCAGCCAAAAGCTTGGATGCCGAACCCTCACCCAGCGGGTGAGCCAATACCGAAGCTAATTGAAGGTTCATGGCCGGTGGACACGCCGGGTGGGCGTTACTACGCGGAGTTCGACGACGAGTCACCTGTTACGCGGGAAGGCCAGCTGATCTTCTTCGCTCAGTTTCTGCGGGTGGGAGGGCGCTGGGAGCGGTTCTTGAGCAACTGTCCGTTAAGCTACGAAGGCAACCGGGGCAGCCGTGTGGTCGATGTGCTTGGCACGGCGACGCTCTCGGTGCTTTGCGGACACTGGCGTTACGCTCATATCAATGCGGTGCGGGGCGACACCCTCAATCCAGGATTGCTGGGCATGAATACGACGGTGAGCGAAGACGTGGTGCGCCGAGCGATGAAACGGATGGAAGAGGATAAAGGCCTGGCATGGCTGGGCGGGGAGTTGCGCGCGTGCGTCCAGCCGGTGTTGAGCCAATCCTGGATCATGGACATCGATGTGACGGTCAAGCCGATCTATGGTCACCAGCAAGGAGCGCAGGTGGGGTACAATCCGCATAAACCTGGACGGCCGAGCCACTGCTATCACAGTTACTTCATGGCCAATACGCGGCTGTGTCTGGGTGTGGAAGTGCTCGGGGGCAAGGAGCACGCAGCGCGACATGCCTTGCCAGGTTTATGGCAACTGCTCGACGAGCTGCCGCGCACCCACTGGCCGTCGATTTTACGTGGCGACTGCAGCTACGGAAATGAGATGCTTTTGCAGGAGGCTGAGAAGCGCGGCTTGCCGTGCCTGTTCAAGCTGCGCCATACGGACAAAGTCAAAACGCTGGTCTCCCAAATGCAGCGTGCCGGAGCGGCTTGGGAAGATAGCGGCCAGGGGTGGGAAGTGCTCGAAGCGAAGCTGCGCTTGAGCGGTTGGAGTTTGGCACGTCGAGTGGTGCTGGTCCGCGAGAAGCCAGCGCTGGCTCCTGCAGGGGAGCAGGGACGCCGACGGCGCGATCATCTGCAAGCCGGACTGCCCGGATCGGCCCAGTGGAAAAACGTGCTGGCGCCTTGGGCTGGGCGAATGGCAGTCTTAGTGACCACGCTGGATCCCAAAGCATATCCGGCGGTCACCTTGGCGCGTCTTTATCGGGAACGAGCCGATGCCGAGAACATCTACGATGAGCTCAAAAATCAATGGGGTTGGAACGGCTTCACGACGCAGAAGTTGGCTCCCTGCCGCTTGATGGCCAATCTGGTCGCACTGATCTACAACTGGTGGCACCTCTACGTACGTCTTTACGACGGCGAGCACCATCGGGAGGCGATCACCAGTCGGCCGGCCTTGTTGAGCGGAGTGGCTCGGCTGGCCGTTCATCAAAACCAACGCAAAGTCAGAGTCAGCTTGCAGCACGAAAACAGTCAGGAGCTCGCACAGGCTATCGCCCATGTCAGCAACACCTTACAACGCTTCTGGCTCATTGCGGAGCAATGGAGCGTCCAGCAACGCTGGAATCTGCTATTGACTCATATTTTTCGCCACTGGCTCGGTGGTAAATGGGTTGGGATGCTCCCGCCGGAGGCCGAATCACTCCTCTCCGGCTGAGATCTGGCCACTCTCAGCATTTTATGCCTGGTGAAAACCGTCGGTTAGGCCGACGGTTCGGATTCCATTTCCGTTTTTAGGTTCAGCGATGTGAAGCTCATCTCAGGTCTCGCTGCGGCCAGTTCTGCTATCTGTAGCTGTCTCGTTGACACTTCCATTTTCGGCTCTGCGTCCTCCGTCTTGTGTTTCCCATCTACAGTTTCCTAAGCCCGGCCTCCCCCTTCCCTACTCGGTGGCTCCCTCGGGTCGGTTCGCCACTTTTCTTGCGGTACTATGAGGCTGCTAAGACTTCCGGCTGCTCGTTCCCTCGTTCTTCGTTTCCTTCGAACGACGGTTACCTCCTTGACTCCTGTTTTCCTTCGCTCGCCTCGGGCCCCTGGAGTTGCTCCCGCTACGCCTGGGCGTTGGTCTACCGGTCTCGCCACCTCGCTCCGGTTCTTTCTCAAAAGGAGGAAGCAGTCGGATCTCTCAAGTTCCCAGGGAACCCTCTCGTGCTTTTGCCCTGCTCTCAGACCCCGGTCGGTTCTCCACGCCAAGCCCTTTTGCGGCGCTTCGATTCTGCCCTCGCGTTCAGGACTACGAAGGCCCCAACATCAATCATTCTTTCGAGGCTCAATCACACGGCTTTAGCACCCGCTCCATACGCTTCGTGCCGACATCGCTGTCGACTACGCAATGTTCGCTTCCGGCTGGTGGCTAGCCTTTGCCGGGTGGGGTTCTTTTCCCACTAGGTCCCTGTATGGTGTTTCCAAGTCTTGCTTTCTATTCGATCACATGCTCTTCCTCACCTTCTGGGTTTACTTGACGCGACCTGACTCCTGACTCCTGGCCTACTTGCTACTGGCTACTGGCTCCTCGGCTACTGCCCACTTGACTCCTGCCTTCTCTGCTACTTGGCTACTCCCATGGAATGGCTCTTTTGGGCAGTTCTTTCAGCATTCTTTGCTGGCGCGACTGCCGTCCTGGCAAAAATCGGAGTGGTCGGCGTCAACTCAAATCTGGCGACAGCGATTCGCACGGTCGTCATCCTCCTCTTCAGTTGGCTTATCGCGCTCGCGACCAGCAACACTAGTGATCTCTGGTCGATAGGAAAAAAGACCTGGATTTTTCTGATTCTCTCCGGCCTCGGCACGGGTCTTTCCTGGCTCTGCTACTTTCGCGCACTTCAGGTCGGAGAAATTTCTAAGGTTGCTCCGATCGATAAGCTCAGCGTTGTCATAGCCATAGCGCTGGCGATCACTTTCCTCGGAGAAAAGCTGAATTTGCGCGACGGTATTGGGGCCGGACTGATCGTTCTGGGCGCCATCGTCCTCGCCTGGAGATAGTTCGAGCATCTAAGGCTCTTGCCTCGGCGCATTACCCGAAGGAGAGCCATCCGATGTGGAACAGCCTTGCGTTCTCGAGAAAATTTGAAATCCGCCAGAACATGATCCGTCCAACAAACCCAACTCCCGATTTTCGGAATTCGCTTGATTGTGACTCGGTTCCTGGGCCTTGATCTATGGTCACGGTTCAAACGCAACGACTCGCGGTTGTTCGGAGCAACTTCATAACGACAGCTCCGCAGACCACAGGCGGCAACGTGCGAGCCCGGACATGCAGTATGATCAGGTCGGCGCAGTTTCCCGATAATGAGTTTGAGGCAAGGTTGATCAGCCAAATTGCCGAAGGCGATGATTCTGCGTTTACCGCGCTCTACGAGCGTTTCTCTTCCCCGTTGTACGGAATGGCGTTCCGAATGATGAACGACGCGAAAGAGGCAGAGGACGTTTTGCAGGAGGGATTCACTTATATCTGGCGCAAAGCTTCCTCCTACGATTCGAGCCGAAGTAGTCCGTTCGCCTGGGCCGTAATGATCGTTCGCAACAAAGCGATCGACCGGCTGCGGGTCCGTCAGCGGCTGGAACGGCTCCGCGATAAAGTCATTACTGAAGGAACTTTCTACCAGGAAAAAGATGAAATCTCAGCTGATGAACCGACTATTCGCGAACGAGGGGCACTCGTGCGTTCCGCTCTTCAACAAATTCCTCAGGAGCAGCGGCAAGCCCTGGAGCTCGCCTTTTTCGGCGGGCTGACCCACGAGCAGATCGCTGAACGCCTTGCCACGCCGCTGGGCACGATAAAAGCGCGAATCCGTCGGGGTCTTCTTCGATTGAGAGACTGCTTAAGCGAGGGGCTATGATCGACGAGTCTAAACAAGATTTGCTTGTGCAGTACCTCCTCGGCGAGTTGGATCCGACGATGGCCGAGACGGTTCGCGCCGAACTCGCGCACGACGCGGAGCTTCGAGATTTTGCGCGGGAAATGGAGGAAGCCTTTGCCTCTCTGGCCTACTCGGCATCCCCGATGGCTCCGCCTCGTGGACTTCCTCAACGAATTCTCCAGGCGGAACGCAGGACCCCTCGAGCCTCTCTGCCAGCGCCTCACTCAAAGATCATCTGGCTGGGAGTGCCTTGGGCGTTGGCGGCCTGTTTGGCCATTGCTTGTGCGCTGCTTAGTCTGGAGCAGGCGCGAATAAGGAATGACTTGATTTCGTTGCAGGAGAAAGAACGGGAAGCAAATAATGCGCTCGTCGCGCTCCAGCAAAAGAATGCCCAATTCGAGGGAGAATTGGCGACCCTGAAGGAGAGAAATACCCTTTCAGAACTCAAGATTGCGACATTGAAAGGGCAGATCGCCGCCTACAAAGGAGCTACGGCTGTCGTAGTCTGGGACAAAGATCAAAAGAGCGGGTTACTCCAATTAGAGAGGTTACCCCCGCCAGGACCTGGCAAAGACTACCAGTTGTGGGTGATTGATCCTAAAAATCCGCAACCCGTTAGCGCGGGAGTTCTGTCAGTCCCCAATGACGGACTCATCCGTACGAGTTTCCATCCAGCAGCTCACGTCGACTCTGCGGCTGCGTTTGCCATCAGCGTTGAAAAAGCAGGCGGTGCTGCCAAGCCCGAGGGGCAGGTTATTCTCGTTGGAGGGAAATAGCCGAAGCGCCAGTAGCCAGTAGCCAGTAGCCAGTAGCCAGGGGGGCAGAAAATTTTGCAGACAGATCCTCTTTTAGAAACACTTTACATTAGTGTTTTTATATTTAGTCTTTACGCATGAGATTACCTGCTAGAACGTTTTGCGATCTAATCGTTTGGCAAAGGGCACACGAGTTTGTCTTGGCCATATACCCGTTCATCAATGGTTTCCCGCGAAAGGAAATGTTCTGTCTTGGTTCGCAATTCCGCCGGGCCGCTATTTCAATCCCGGCAAACATCGCCGAGGGATTTGGCAAGCGGAGCAGTGGCGATAAAGCGAGATTCTTAAACTTTGCTCAAGGTTCAGTCGAAGAATGCCGATATTACCTTATCTTGAGCCAAGACCTGGGATACGGCGATACCCAAGTACTCGAACGAAGGCTTGAAAACGTCTCTCGACTGCTCGCGGCGTGCGCGAACGCTATCGCCAGCCAAAAAAGGTCACTTTGACTCCCCGCCTACTACCTGCTACCTCTCTACCCCCTACCGGCTACTCTGCTCTTCTTCACGCTCTTTGGACGTGCCACGCCAGACGCACGCGCATCCCTTGTCTGTCGCAACCCGCGCTGCCACGCCGAAGCTACTTGGCTACCGGTTAGTGGCTACTGGCTACTTGGCTACTTGGCTACTTGGCTACTTGGCTACTTGGCTACTTGGCTACCGGCTACTGACTACTGGCCACTCGACTTGCCGCCCTTCGGGAAATCAGCCTCTGTAACACAATGAAGATCAATAAAAGGCCTCCGATGACAATTTTCGTCCACCAGCTGTTCAGTGTGCCATTGAAAGTAATGATGGTTTGAATCAAGCCGAGAATGAGGATACCCATCAGAGTTCCTGGGATATAACCAACCCCGCCGGTGAGTAGCGTCCCACCAATGACCACCGCCGCGATGGCATCGAGCTCCAGGCCGACAAACGAGGCAGGATTTCCAGACTGCATATAGAAGGTCGAAACAATTCCTCCACAGGCGGAGAAGAATCCGGCAAGGGCGTAGGTAGAAATTTTTGTCCGCCCGATCGGCACACCCATCAGACGGGCGGAGCTTTCGCTCGATCCGATAGCGTAGACATACCGTCCAAATCGCGTGAAGCCCGCGACAAAGGTTCCAACGAGGACCGAGCCCAGGAAACACATGGCGGTAAACGGCAGCACGGCCTTCGGAGCGACTAAGATTGAAAGCTGCGGCAGGACTTCAGCGTAAAACGGATGGTCGATCCCGATCGATTCCGGATGGATGACAAAGCCAAGCCCGCGCAAACAAAAGAGCCCGGCCAGGGTGACCAGAAAGGGAGGCATTTCGAAATAGTGGATCAGGCAGCCCATCACAGCTCCGGCCAGGGTGCCAATAAAAAGCGCCATTCCCATCGCCAGGAACGGGTCGCATCCGGCTTGCAAAAGCCGGGCCATCAGGATGCCAACGAAGGCGACCATCGACCCCACCGAAAGGTCGATGCCACCGGACAAAATCACGAACGACTCTCCGACGGCTGCAACCCCGACGAATGCGTTATCGCCCAGCAGATTTACGATCACACGTGGCGTGCCGAAGTTGGGATAGAGCAAAGAGCCAGTGGCGAAAACCGCGAGAAGCACCGCGGCTGTCGCGAGGAGCGGAATGTACTTAGGGTTTAGGCGAATCATGCCGGGAGCGGTGAACAAGTTAATGCCGTCGTCGCGAGCTGAGCGGCTTGAGGAGCCTTCCCAAGGGCCGGAAGAGCTGCGCCAGCCGCGCGCGGAACAAATCACTCTCGAAAAGACAAACAGCGATGATAACCAGGGCTTTCGGTACAGGAGAGACGTCGGAACTCACGTTTCGGGCGTATAACGTCGTGGTGAGCGTCTGGATAAACAACGCGCCAACAACGGCGCCCACCAGATAGAAGCGACCTCCTTGCAAAGATGTGCCACCGACCACTACGGCCAGAATCGCGTCCAACTCCAGATAGAGGCCGATATTGTTTGCATCCGCGCTCTTGATATTTGAGCACGCCACCAAGCCGGCGAGTCCCGCACAGAAACCGGAAAAAGTGTAGACCAGAAACTTTACCTGCAGGGCATTAACGCCGGAGTAACGGCTTGCTTCGTAGTTATCGCCTACCGACTCGATAAAGAGACCGAGAGCGGTGCGCCGGACCAGGAAAAGAGTGAGCACGAGCATTACGAGAACGAGCGTCAGAGTAAATGGCAAAGCGAACAGATGCCCGTTACCCAGAAAGACCATCGTCGGATCGAGGAAGTTAATGATCTGCCCTTCGGTAATCAGTTGGGCTACGCCCCGGCCGGCCACCATCAATACCAGTGTTGCAATGATCGGTTGGATTCCGAACCCGGCAACCAGCAAGCCGTTCCAGGCGCCGGCCAGCACGGAGATGACCAACGCAACGGCAATTGCCAGGCCTGCGGGCAGATGCTCGGTTACCAGCAACCGGGACGACACCGCCGCGGAAATAGCCATCACGGCACCGACCGAAAGATCGACACCGCCCGTCGCAATCACTAAGACCATGCCAAGCGATAAGAGCATCACTTTCGCTCCCTGATTCAGCACATCGATCCGTGAACCGTAGAAGTGCCCGTTCAGGAGCTGGATGTTGAAAAACCCTGGTGTGAAAAACTGGTTGAAAAGCAAGAGCAGCGCGAGCGCGCCCACCGTCCAGAAGATTCTTTGGCGCCGCAAAAAATACAGAATTGCGCCAAAACATATCCAGAATAGGAGGTCAGAAAGCCAATTCATCATGCACCCGACCGCTCCATATCGGCAGTTGCGATGGACCGCATGATGGCTTCTTCCGAGATTTCTGCCTCTGTCAGTTCCCCAACTTTTCGACGATCACGTAAAATCACCACGCGCTGGCTCTGCCGGACGATTTCTTCCAATTCCGAGCTGATAAACAGTACGGCCAGGCCGTCTTGGCGAAGCGATTGGATTAGTTTCTCGATCTCGGCTTTCGCGCCGACATCGATTCCCCGGGTAGGCTCGTCAAGGATAAAGAGCTTCGGTTCGGTCGCCAGCCACCGGGCAAGCAAGACTTTTTGCTGATTTCCGCCGCTGAGATGCTGAAGTACCTGCTCGCGATGGGGGGTCTTGATATCAAGCGATTGAATGAAGCGGTCAGCAAGTTTTTCCTGCTCGAGAACAGGCAAACGCCGCCAGGTTCCCCGGCTGGCCTGCATCGCTAAGACGATGTTCTCCCGCACCGTGAGATTGGGAATGATCCCGGCTACCTTTCGGTCTTCTGGAGTCAAGGCAATGCGGTAGCGAATCGCGGAGCGCGGCGAATTGAACCTCACAGCTCGACGATTGACCAGGATGGTGCCTTGGTCCGGCCGGTCGACTCCGAAAAGTAGGCGCGCCGTTTCTGTCCTTCCAGAACCGAGAAGGCCCGCCAGCCCAAGCACTTCGCCCGGCCTGATTTCCAGATCAAGCGGATAAATGAATCCCTTTCGACCCAGACCTTTCGCTTCGAGCATCGGCTGATCGGAACGGATCGTCGCGGTGCTCGCCCGCTTCTGTCCCAAAGCCTCGACCTCTTGGACATCCTTTCCAATCATATGGGAAACAAGTTTGATCCGGGTAAGCTCCTTCGTCGCGAAACAACCGACTCTGCGTCCGTTCCGTAACACGGTGATCAAGTCGGAAATCTCGTAAACCTGCTCGAGAAAGTGAGTGATGAAAATAATTCCGAGGCCGCCTTCCCGGACTTTCTGAAGTTTCTTGAACAGCTCTTCGACCTCCGACTTATCAAGGCTTGATGTCGGTTCATCTAAAATCAGTAGCTTGGCCGAAATATCGAGAGCTCGAGCGATGGCCACCATCTGCTGATTGGCGATCGAATACGAGGAGAGTTGGCGCTTAATGTCCAGAGAGAGGTCGAGCCGGGCAAGAGCGGCCCGAGCGCGATCGTAAATTGCACCCCAACGGACGGCGCCAAGCCAAGTCGGTTGCCGGCCGAGGCAAATATTTTCTGCGACCGACAAGTGAGGGATCAGATTAACTTCCTGATAGACGGTGCTGATCCCGAGCGCTTCCGCCTCGCGCGGCGATTTCGGTGCAATGATCTGGCCCTCCAACCGCGTTTCCCCGGCGTCTCGGGGATAGACTCCGGTCAGGACTTTTATTAAGGTGCTTTTCCCAGCACCGTTTTCTCCCATCAGGGCATGGATTTCGCCAGTCTGCACCGTCACATCGACCGCCTGCAGCGCTTTGACACCCGGGAACCCTTTGCTGAGACCAGTGACCTCTAAAAGCGGAGTAGCCACTTCGTGATATAACTACAAAATTCGGGCGCTCGTCCATTCGGTTCGAGCGCCCGCTTTTGAGACTTCGGAATGTAATCTTAGTACTGTCTTTTTGGTAGCTCTGCGGCTGCTTGAGATTGTTCGAAAACCCCCTCCTGCGAGACGACGCGCTTTGGCACTTCCTTTTTAGCTGCAACCGCCTCGACCAGGTCAAAGAGCTGCGGACCCAGGAGCGGATTGCATTCCACCGTGACGTTCAATTTGCCGTCTTTCATCGCCTCGAAGGCTCCTTTGACGCCGTCGATCGAGACAATTTTAATGTCTACACCAGGCTTGAGGCCGGCTTCTTCCATGGCCTGGATCGCTCCTAACGCCATGTCGTCATTGTGCGCAAACAATAGGTTAATGTCTTTGGCATTGGGCGCTTTCAGAAAAGCTTCCATCACCTCTTTGCCTTTCGCGCGGGTGAAGTCGCCGCTTTGCGACATGATAATCTTCATGTCCGGATTACTCTTTAAAACCTCCTCGAAGCCTTTCTTGCGATCAATGGCCGGCGCAGATCCGACGGTGCCCACTAATTCAGCGATGTTCGCCTTGCCGCCGGTAAGCTTCACAGCCGCGTCACCAGCCCGCTTGCCTTCCTCGACGAAATCGGAACCGAGAAAGCACGCGTACAACGTAGGATCCGAAACCTTGACCGCGCGATCCGACAGCACGACTGGGATTCCCGCCTTCTTGGCTTCCTGCAGCACCGGCTCAAACCCGGTTTCGACAACGGGTGAGAACGCAATCACATCGACGCCTTGCGCGATGAAGGAGCGGATGGCTTTAATCTGGTTTTCTTGCTTTTGCTGGGCGTCCGAAAAGCGCAGATCAATGCCTCGCTTGGCTGCCTCAGCTTTGATCGACTCCGTGTTGGCAGTCCGCCAACCACTCTCTGCGCCGACCTGAGAAAATCCAACGACGAGTTTCTTTTCTGGTTTATTGTCTTCGGCTAACACTCCTGTGACTGAGACCGCGAGCAGTCCAGCGAGGCCGATCAAGCCGACAGAACGACTGAATTTAGTGAATAATTTCATGATATACCGGGGGATTGTTTCGCTCAGCGCCGCTAGCAAAGCGGCAAAGTCGAGACAGAGCCATTACGCCGTTTCATGCAAAATATCAATGCCTACTTTTATTTCAGGTTCGGAAAGCACCCGATTAATTCAATTTGTAAAAAAAAAGACCTGGATGCTAGCCCAGCCAATTTTGTGACGGTATTGCACCGTTCCAAGGCTGAAATGCTTTAACATACAGCGGTCTTAAAAAAAACAGAAAGCCTGAGGAGCCTGTCCGCAAAGCCGGATATTGCGGACAGGCTCCCAGGCTTTCTGTTTTTCAGGACCGTTACTTAGTCTGCCATACGCTCTTGAGGATGGCCCTGAATTTTTCCCGTCGTTGTCGGCGAAGTTCTGAACGCCGTATCAATTCTCCAATAAGAAGAGGATAGTCGGACAAAGTCCTGGTTTTCATATTTTTGACAGCCGGCTCGCGTCCCCCATTCGGACGTCGAGGCAACTTATTTTGCTTTGACGCAAGTGGGCCTGAAAATCTTCATCATTATGTATTTTATAATGATAACCAAAGTTGAGGCAGAACCCCCGGGTCTCGCACAAGACGTCTCGGCGTATCGACGAGGCTCTCCCAAGCAGGATACGGCGGGGTTCCTGGATGTTTGGCTTCTTCCCTGCCTGAATGTTGACCCGTACCAACCTTTGCTTAAAAGTGCCACTGCGTTATGGCTGCCCGAGTTCTGATTCTTTTCGCCCACCCCGCCCTCGAAAAATCAAGGGTGAACCGAAGGCTTATCGCTGCCGTGCAAAACCTGGAAGATGTTACGATCAATGATCTCTACGAAGAATATCCGGACTTTTATATCGATGTAAAACGCGAGCAGGAGTTGCTCCTGAGTCATGATGTCATCGTTTTCCAGCACCCGTTCTACTGGTACAGCTGCCCGGCACTCTTGAAGCAATGGGAGGATCTTGTCCTTCAGTACGGTTTCGCTTACGGTGCTCAAGGAACGAAGCTCGAAGGAAAATGGGCCCTGACCGCAATTACCGCCGGCGGCAGCCTATCGGCCTACGAGCGCGGAGGTAATAATTTTTTTACGATCCGGGAATTGCTGACCCCGTTCGAGCAGACCGTCCGATTGTGCGGCATGGTTTACCTGCCCCCGTTTGTGGTCACCGGAACCTTGCAGCTGAATAGTGAGGCTGAGATTGCCAAATATGCGAGTCTCTATCGGAACGTTGTCGAGGGACTACGAGACAGCCGATTTGATCCCGCCGAATTTCAGAACGCCAGCTTCCTGAACGAGATTCTGGAGACCGCGCCAGCCACGGGATAGCCGCCGAGCGAAGCGAGGCGCTTCGGCTACGAGCTGGGAGGCTCGCACAAATTAGGTCCTTAGGTCCTCCATCGTAAGGCTCTTTTGAGCTTTTGAGCGCGAACCGTTTTAGCCGGCGGCGGTCAAAACTCGAGGACGAGAACGACGACGAGGACGACGACGATTTTTAGGAACGATTACCGAGGAACGAGAGTGATCCAGTCGTAAGCGAAGCGTCCCCGCTTTGCCTCTGGAGAACAGAGCGAACGAGATCTTCGGCTGCGAGCGGGGGCTCGCACAAATTAGGTTCTCCATCGTAAGGCTCTTTTGAGCTTTTGAGCGCGAACCGTTTTAGCCGGCGGCGGTCAAAACTCGAGGACGAGAACGACGACGAGGACGACGACGATTTTTAGGAACGATTACCGAGGAACGAGAGTGATCCAGTCGTAAGCGAAGCGTCCCCGCTTTGCCTCTGGAGAACGGAGCGAACGAGATCTTCGGCTGCGAGCGGGGGCTCGCACAGATTAGGTTCTCCATCGTAAGGCTCTTTTGAGCTTTTTGAGCGCGAACCGTTTTAGCCGGCGGCGGTCAAAGCTCGAGGACGAGAACGACGACGAGGACGAGGACGATTTTTAGGAACGATTACCGAGGAACGAGAGTGATCCAGTCGTAAGCGAAGCGTCCCCGCTTTGCCTCTGGAGAACGGCGCGAACGAGATCTTTGGCTGCGAGAGGGGGCTCGCACAAATTAGGTTCTCCATCGTAAGGCTCTTTTGAGCTTTTGAGCGCGAACCGTTTTAGCCGGCGGCGGTCAAAACTCGAGGACGAGAACGACGACGATTTTAAAAACGATTACCGAGCAGCGAGAGTGATCCAGTCGTAAGCGAAGCGTCCCCGCTTTGCCTCTGGTGAACGGAGCAAAAAGAGAAAGAGAGACAACGATTTAATGATTTAATGGGGAATCAATCCTTTCGATCGCGACTATCGTCTGCATCGAAGCGATCGATCAATCGAGTCAGCATTGCTACGACTTGCGCGATCATTTCCTTACCGGGACGAACGCGATCTGCGGAGACAAATCGCTTAGCGACCGAAGCGTCAAGGCAGGCCACGCACTCGAAGGCCGAGCCACGGGCGTCATCGAAAAACTTAGCGCGTTGGCGTCCCTGCCGTTTACCGTTCCCTTCGGCCGTATTAAGTAGCACGCTCCCAAATCACCTTCTTCCTCGTTCTTATAGTCGTCGTCGAAGGTTGCGGTGAGGATAGACCATGCGACAAAGGAAGTGCCTCGAACCCTCGAACGCTCTTTCCTCGCAATCGCTCCCTCCAATCGTCCTCGTCGTCGTTCTCGTCCTCGTTTTTTGACGGTGAGCGGCCGATTCCCGCGTCGAGGTCTCTTTTGACCACAAACCGCTTAATACCCAGCAGCGCTTAAAGGTATTTTCCGCGCTGGGTTGACGAACCAGGCCACCCGGGAGAAAAACGTCCTATGGAAACCGAAGGACCGCTCTTTCAGGCGTTCGTCTATCTTTTGGCGGCAGTTGCGACTGTGCCAATCGCCAAACAATTCGGCCTGGGTTCAGTCCTGGGCTACCTGATCGCCGGCGTCATTATCGGCCCGCATCTGCTCGGCCTGGTAGGCCAAGGCGGTGGCGGCGTAATGCACGTGGCCGAATTCGGCGTGGTCATGATGTTGTTTCTGGTCGGCCTGGAAGTCCGTCCGGACTTGCTGTGGCGGCTCCGCGGACCAATCGTTGGAACGGGCGGTTCTCAAGTCGTCATTACCACCTTAGTTATCGCGGGTCTGGCAACGGTCATCGGGATTCAGATGCAACAGGCCCTGGCCATCGGGATGATCTTTTCAGCCTCGTCGACGGCGATCGCCCTCCAGACATTAAATGAAAAGGGTTTAATGAGTAGCAAGGGAGGCCAGACGTCCTTTTCGGTTCTGTTATTCCAGGACATCGCGGTGATTCCCATCCTGGCTATCATGCCATTCCTCGCTGTTTCAAATGCCAACGTCGTGGCCCTCTCCGACCACCACACCGATGTTGCTCCGTGGCAACGCGCTCTGCTTGTCTTCGGCACCATGGTCGCGATCGTGGTTGGAGGCCGATTCCTCATCCGCCCGGTCTTTCGCTATCTCGCCGGCATTCGGTTGCACGAAATATTTACCGTGGCAGCCTTGCTCCTGGTCGTGGGAACCGCCTTGGCCATGGAAAAGGTTGGCTTATCCCCGGCCCTTGGCACCTTCCTGGCCGGGGTAGTTCTTGCCGAGAGCGAGTATCGGCACGAGCTCGAGTCGGATATTGAGCCATTCAAAGGGCTTTTACTCGGGCTCTTTTTTATCTCCGTTGGCGCCAGTATCGATCTGCCGCTGATCCAGTCCCAGCCCTTGTTGATCATCGGCCTGGTTCTAGCCTTGCTGGTCGTGAAGTTCATCCTCCTTCTCTGCATCGGCAAGTTAACCAAACTGGAAAAGAGCCAGAGTTTTACTTTCGCATTCGCTCTGGCACAGGGAGGGGAGTTTGCTTTTGTCTTGATCGCTTTCGCCGCCCAGAACGACGTTCTCGACCCAAAAATCGGCAACTTGCTTGTCGCGACGGTGGCTTTGTCAATGGTCGCTGCCCCGTTCCTCTTCACGATTAACGAACGCTTCGTTCAGCCACGGTTTTCGAGTCGACTGGTAGAACGGGAAGCCGACGAGATAGATGAGCGGGATAACCCAGTGATTCTGGCCGGATTCGGCCGGTTCGGCCACATCGTCGGGCGTGTTTTACATTTGCAGGGCATTAAGTCGACCGTTCTCGACCTGGATGCCGAGCAAGTTGAACTGGTCCGAAAGTTGGGGGTCAAGGTATTCTATGGCGACGCGTCACGCCTGGAGTTGTTGCATGCGGCAGGCGCGGATAAGGCGAAACTCATGATTATCGCGGTCGATGACGAGGAGAAGTCTATCCTTATTGTCGAGACCGTGCAGAAGCATTTTCCCAATCTGAAGATCCTTGCTCGGGCTTCAGGACGCGATCACGCTTATCGCCTTTTGAGCCTTGGCGTCGAACACATCTTCAGAGAAACACTAGGTAGTTCGCTGGATCTGAGCGTTGAGGCACTGCGAATGCTCGGTTTCCGGGCCTATGAAGCTCAACGGGTCGCCCGATCGTTTCGACGTTACGATGAACAGACCGTGAGGGAGCTTGCGCAATTCACAGGAGACGAGACGCAATTGATTGCGATGGCCCGGGAGAAAATTCGCAGCCTGGACGAATTATTTGAAACGGAAAGACATCGTGTGCGGCATTCGGACACCGGCTGGGAGCCCCCCAAGCCAGCGAAGTAGCAAAGCTAACTCAGTTCTCGTCGAACCCCGTCGAGCGCCGAGCCTTGAACGTTCTGGTTAAAAACCGGTTCGTGCTCAAACGAGACCTTCGACGCAGGTATCAGCCGCCCAAGATAAAAAATCGAGGACGAGGACGATGTGAAGAACGACTTGCGACGGAAGGAGGGTCGAGATCTCAAAGTCTCGGGTCTTTGGCTGCACGACCCTTGGCGGCTGACCGCAACTCAAAACTCAAAACTCAAAACCCAAAACTCAAAACGTCTCAGATCCTCGCCGCATGGCTGACCAGCGAACGGTAATGGTGCAAGATCTGTTTCACGCTGAAAGCAATCGCCGCGACCTGATTCTCGAACGGCATGTGCCGGGGAGTACGAATCATCAGGCTGAACGCTCCAGCTCGCGAGTGACCTTGGCTAAACAAAGAAGACCGATTATTTTCCGGTCGAGGAAAGATTTGAATGGGCTCACTCGCCAAAGGAACAAGTCTCTGGGCAATCTCTAGAACCGGCCAAAGGACTTCCGTCGCGATCAATCGACTCGAAACCTGAATCTGGAAACCAGATATCGGTTCATTGCCTTTCACCGCGATAAACCCGTCCAATTCGTTCTCTGTGAGTTCCTGCTCAAAATATCGAACTACCGGGTCAGACACTCCCGTCCAAAAGTCCGAGGCAAAGTCCGGGGAACGATGCGAGGCCCGGCCAGGATTGGCTACCGGGTAGGCGAAGAGAGCGAAGTCTTGGGCTAACAGCGGAGCTAAATCCAACTCTACCAATAGCTTAACGATAGCGTTGGTGCTGAGCAGATCTTCGGCGTGGATCCCGCCGAGTAACGCGAGACGAATGGGAACATTTCCCCCTCGGGGACCGATGAACACATAGCTCGGGATTACCCGCCCGTCTAGGACGATGCTGCGCCACCTCGCCAGACCGGGCGACCCAGCGGCGAGCATATCGAGCGGGTTCCAGATTTGTTGTGCAAAATCAACCTCGGCCAAATGGGTTGGGTCCGACAGTAGCGTGTTCATAGATAACCACCTTTTTGCCATCTCGAGCGGAACAAGAGACAAGCTAACGGAAGAAAAACGAATGTCTATTAAAATAATAGGGATTTAAATTCAAGGCTGATTTTGCCCTCTGCTCCCCAGCACTGGGCGAAAAAATGCGTTTCGATCCTTGCGTAAATAGCAAAGACGGATTAACCGAGGAGGTCGTTACGAAACTTGCAACGAGTACAGTTGTTTGATGAATTAGCCTTAACCAGGTTGCTGCTCGCCCACAGTAACCACTTAACCAATACACTTATGTCCAGGGAGTTCAGCAGCGCCCAACGGGCGCGTCTAATGGTATTCGCCTTTAACCTAGTTCTTGAATCCAACAGCATCGCAGATAGCTTGGTTCGCTAATTTTGCTTTAGAAATATGCGTTTTCCTTTAGCGCTAACGATGAAGATTGCCGGTCACATCTTGCAGCACAAGCTGCGAGGGACCAAGAGGTTCGCGACGGTTCTCCAGCTTGAACCGTTACATACGTGTAATCTGACGTGCACCGGGTGCGGAAGAATTCGGGAATATTCAACGTCCCTTAAAGATGTGATGCCGCTGGAGGATTGCCTTGGGGCGGCCATAGAGTGCAATGCGCCGATGGTTTCCGTATGTGGTGGGGAACCCTTGATTTATCCACAGATCGAAGCGCTGGTCACCGGCTTACTGGCGCAGCGCAGAATCGTTTACATTTGCACGAACGGAATGTGGATGCGGCGGAAGATGAGGGATTATCTGGCCGTCTCTTATGCCAGACAGCCTGATTCGGTTTTGGCTCAGTTAGACACCCTGGCCTCTGAAAAATTGCTCACCCCGGGCGAGATAGAACAGATCAAAAAGGGGCCGAAGGATCCTGCCAAGCCGGTCATCGCTCCGAGTGGATGGATGTATTGGAACGTGCACCTGGATGGATTGGAAAAAACCCACGACATTATTGTGGAGCGGGAGGGAGTCTTTCAGGAGTGCGTCCTGGCCATTCGAATGGCTAAAATCCTCGGTTACCAGGTAGCGACGAATACCACCGTCTATCGTGAAACCGATGTCACGGAAATTGAGCATCTGTTCGATTACCTCGCGACGCTGGGTGTCGATGGTCATACAATTTCGCCCGGCTATGACTACGATGCTGCTAAAAAGGATATGGCCAAACGCCTGGGTCTGGACCCGGCGAATTTCTTCCTGACTCGCCGGGCAACCATTGAGAAGTTTTCCAGGGCGACGATTTGGGGCAAAAAGTATCCACTTTTTGGGACACCCGTCTATTTGGAGTTCGTGGCCGGTCTTCGAGACCTGACT
Source organism: uncultured Verrucomicrobiae bacterium (assembly GCA_963789065.1). GTDB lineage: Bacteria > Verrucomicrobiota > Verrucomicrobiia > Chthoniobacterales > JAFAMB01 > JAFAMB01. The sequence goes on from CAWBKA010000013.1 coordinate 19,652, forward strand.
TGCTCCGCCTGGGCGATTCCGACACGAAACATGATGGGCTGGAAAGCTCCGTGCTATTTCATGACCGACGGCCATTTCGCAACCTACAAAGAGCTGCAGACGAAAGTAGATTGGAGCAAATACGGAGTGGTCAATGGCGTCGCCAACGATCCTCGATGCGAGAATTGCATGGTCCAATGTGGCTACGAACCCTCGGCGACACTAGGTCTGCAGGGAAAACCTGGTGATACCTGGAAGAACATTTGGTTTAACTTTGGCCCGCGCCCCAGGCCAAAGAATCAACCAGATCCCAAGATCGTGTTTAATGGGATCTCGGCTGCCGCGCGCAAGCCGAAGCAGGAGGCAACCGTTGTGAGCCGCTCACACTAATTGATCAACGGGAGAACATGGTGAATCACGACGAAGGAGCCCACGCGCTCCTAGAACAAGCAATTTCCAGGGCGCAGCGGAATTTAATCAGTCTTCAACATCCGGAGGGTTATTGGATCGGCGAGTTAATCGTCGATTCGACCCTTTGCTCCGACTACGTAACATTTATGCACTGGTCGGGGGACATCGATCTCGACCTCCAGCAGAAATGCATCGATCATATCCTCTCCAGGCAATTGCCGGACGGTGGTTGGAACATCTACCCTGAAGGTCCCTCGGAAGTAAACGCGTCGGTCAAAGCCTACCTCGCCCTGAAGCTGGCGGGGTTCTCGGGAGAAGACAGGCTTCTGACCCTGGCGCGGGCCAAGATCCATGAGCTCGGCGGTATCGAGAAAACCAACACCTACGCCAGGCTCTACCTGGCTTTGCTCGGCCAAATCCCGTGGGATGCCGTGCCAACTATTCCCGTCGAATTTCTGCTGTTGCCGAGATGGTTGCCGGTGAACCTCTATGCGGTCTCCTCCTGGACGCGAGCGATGGTCGTGCCCTTGGCGATCATCAACCATTACAAGCCAACACGGGCCCTGCCTGATGAGCGCGGCATTCGCGAGCTCTATCTCGACCCAACAAGGGTACCGCACCACAAGACGTCGGGCCTGAAGCAGTTTTTCATTCTAATCGACCGATGTTTGAAATTCGTTGAACGGGTCGGCTACCTGCCCTTGCGCAAAGCGGCGCTCAATGTCGCGGAGCGCTGGATGTTGGAACGAATCGGTGACGGATGCAGCGGATTGGCGGCGATTTTTCCAGCGATGCTGAACTCGTTGATTGCATTGCGATGCATCGGCTATCTGCCAGACCATCCTATCTATCGAAAGGCAGATTCCGATTTCCGCGAACTCTTTGTCGATGACGACCAGGGATTCAGAATCCAACCCTGCTTTTCTCCCATCTGGGATACTGCCATTACCCTTGTCTCTCTCGCCCGCTCCGGCATCAGCCAGGATCATTCCTCCTCCGGCAAAGCTGTCCAATGGCTCTTGTCCCAGGAGGTAAGAATTGCCGGCGACTGGGCGGTCAACAATCCCGAACCTGAACCGACCGGCTGGTGTTTCGAATTCAATAACCCTTATTGCCCGGATGTCGACGATACTGCCATGGTCTTGTTGGCTCTCCACACCGCGGGCTATCAAGCTGATCCGGCCCTCTACGATCGCGTGGTCCGGTGGCTTCTGAGTTTTCAAAACAGGGACGGCGGCTGGGCAGCGTTCGACAAGGACGTCCAGAACCCGTTGCTCGAAAACGTACCGTTTGCGGACCACAACGCCATTCTCGACCCGAGCTGCTGCGACGTGACAGCCCGTGTCCTCGAGATACTTGGTAACCTCGGGTTTCGCCCACAGCGCCCGGCAATTCGACAAGCCACCCGCTTTCTGAAGGAGAAACAGGAACCCGATGGCGCATGGTATGGACGTTGGGGCGTTAACTACATTTACGGGACCTCTCAAGTTTTACGCGGTCTCCAGGCAATTGGAGTGGATATGAGCGAGCCTTGGATCGAGCGCGGTCGTGACTGGTTGGAAGCTCGTCAGAATGAAGACGGAGGTTGGGGTGAAACCGTGGCCTCTTATTATGACCCGAACTTGCGTGGTCAAGGGGTAAGCACTCCTTCGCAAAGCGCTTGGGCCCTGCTCGGCTTATGTGCCTTCCCGCAGGTCAATCGCCAAAGCGTCGAACGCGCGGTGGAACATCTGGTTTCTACCCAAAATCCGGACGGCTCCTGGAGCGAAACATTGATCACGGGAACTGGTTTCCCACGCGTCTTTTATCTCAAATACGACATGTACCGCAACAATTGGCCGCTCATGGCACTTGCTCGGTACGCGAGCGGGATTTCGGCAAATCGGCCCGAATCCGGCCTGCTCTCTGAAATGTTAAGCGATGCGAACCATAGTCCGGAGTTGGAACCGAGCACCGAAGCTGCATTTTCTTCATTGATCTCAGGCTTTGCTTCTCTGCCGGTATTCGTGTTGTTGAAGGATTTTTTGACGAAATAAAAGATGCATAAGCCCAAAGTTTTAGTGGCAGACTCGATCTCGCCAAAGGGTGTCGAACTGCTCGAGAGCGGAGGGCAACTGCTCGTCGACGTTAAGACCGGACTGAAGGAAAATGAGCTGTTGACCATCGCGGGGGAATATTCGGCCGTGGTGGTGCGTTCCCAGACAAAGATCACGGCCAAGGTGATCGATGCGGCAAAACGGCTGAAGGCTGTCGGCCGGGCCGGAGTCGGCGTTGACAATGTGGATGTCGACGCGGCAACCCGCCGGGGCGTGATCGTCATGAACACCCCCAGCGGTAACACCGTCTCTACGGCCGAACATGCTTTCTCTCTCTTGGTTTCGATCGCGCGGAATATTCCGCAGGCGCATGCCAGCGTGAAAGCGGGCCAATGGGATCGTAAAAGCTACGAGGGTGTCGAACTTCACGGTAAGACGATCGGCATCTTTGGAATGGGCCGGATCGGAACGGAGATCGCGCGGCGGGCGATTGCCTTCGGCATGCGTCCGGTCGCCTACGATCCTTATTTATCTTCCAGTCGGGCAAGATCTCTTCAGGTCGAGCTGTTCGAGGATCTTGACCAGGTGCTCGCTCAAGCCGACTTCATCACGCTGCACATGCCATTGACGAGCGAGACGAAGCATCTCATTGACGCGACGCGGATCGCCAAGATGAAACGGGGTGCCAGGATCGTCAATTGCGCTCGAGGCGGTCTAATCGATGAGCAGGCGCTCTACGAGGCGCTTAAGTCCGGGCAGATCGCCGCGGCTGCTCTGGACGTCTACGAAACCGAGCCTCCCCCAGCCGAGTTTCCGCTCCGAACTCTCCCCAACATTGTCTTCACCCCGCACCTGGGTGCTTCTACGGCCGAAGCGCAAGAGAGCGTTGGCATAGAAATCGCCGAAGCAATCCGGTCAGTCCTTCTGGAAGGCGTTATCAGAAACGCGGTCAACGTCCCGAACATCGATGCAAAGACGCTTGCCGTCATTGCGCCTTACCTGACTTTTGGAGAGAAGCTGGGACGGTTTTTACGCCAAGTCGGCCCAAAACGATGTGAAACTCTTTCCATCAATTACAGCGGGAAGGTCAACGATTTCGAGACCAGCCCGATCTCTCGATATGTCCTGAAAGGATTTCTGGAAGAAGCTGGAGGAGGAGAAGTGAACGCGGTTAACGCGACGTCGCTGGCCAATACGCTCGGACTGAGGACGGTCGAGACCAAAAATAGTGCCACCGGCGAATTCACGGATCTGGTCGAGCTACAAGCAGTCGGCCAGGGAGAAACCGTTTCGGTGGCGGGGACCTTTATTGGCTCTTCGCCGAGAATTGTCCGAATCAACGGCCTTCATGTGGAAGCTCGTTCGGTCGGTGTTCTGCTTCTTTTAGAGAATCATGATGTCCCGGGCATTGTCGGTCAGATTGGCACGGTGTTGGGCGCCCACGCGGTGAATATCGCGAACATGTCCTTAAGCCGAGATCATCGCGGAGGTGAAGTTCTTACGGTCCTGAACCTCGACTCTGTGCCCGACAGCTCGATCATCGAGTCCATTCTGACCAATCCGAATATCCGGAGCGCAAAGGTCGTGCGCTTGTAGCAAGGCTTACAATGGCTGATACGGCAACTTGTGCGCGTCAGCGACGGCCTTGTTGCGGATTGATCCGTCCATCACGTTAATGCCACTCGCGAAGCCGGGCTCCTTCCTGATGGCGCCTTCTACGCCACCTTCCGCCAGAAACTCGACAAATCTGGAGGTTACATTCGTCAGCGCTTGCGTCGCGGTCCTGGCATAAGCTCCCGGCATATTGGCGACGCAGTAGTGGGTGATTCCTTCTTCCAGATAGACAGGATCGTGGTGAGTGGTCGGACGCGAGGTCTCGCAACAGCCTCCTTGATCAATCGCGATGTCGACTAGCACACTGCCCGGCTTCATCAGTCTGAGCATCGCTCTGGTTATCAGCCGTGGCGCCCTCGCCCCTGGAACAAGCACCGCGCCAATCAGAAGATCGGTTCGCGGTAACATTTCCAAAAGATGGGCTTCACTGGAATAAAGGGTGTGCGCCGTGTGCATCGTGATGTCGAGAAATCTCATTCGCTCGATGTCCACTTCCAAAATCGTCACGTTGGCCCCCAGTCCGGTGGCCATCCGAGCCGCGTTAACTCCAGAGTTTCCACCTCCGATCACGACCACATTACCAGGCAGAACACCCGGGACACCACCGAGCAGGACACCGGTTCCTCCGCTATGCTTCGCCAAAAAATACCCGCCGACAATGATCGACATGCGCCCTGCGATCTCGCTCATCGGCTCCAGAAGCGGCAGACGGCGATTGATTTCCACAGTCTCGTAGGCAATCGCCGTAACACCCGATTTCATCAACATCTCGGTCAAAGGCCTGGTGGCGGCCAGATGAAGATAGGTAAATATAATCTGCCCTTTTCGAAGAAGAGGATACTCCGCAACAAGCGGCTCCTTTACCTTCACGATCAAGTCCCCTTCTTGAAATATCTCCGCATGATCGTCAGACATCAGCGCGCCTGCCTGTTCGTACTCCTCATCAGGGTATCCCGCACCCGTGCCCGCGCCTCGTTCAACGTAGATTTGGTGCCCCAGTTTGGTCAGCAGATAAACGACCGATGGGAGAACAGCAACCCTGTACTCCTGTTCTTTGAGCTCCCTGGGAACACCGATTTTCATGCAGAACTAATTAAGCGAGGGATCGTCCGGAGCGATTGCCAGAAGATAAAAGGCCGGTCCCAGGCTTTTCATCAGCTCAACCCATGTTTCATCATTCCCGATGCCAGTCACGATCGATTCGGTCGCCGCCTGAACGATCCAGGCACTCTGCTGCAGCTCGGACTCGAGCTGGCCGCCCGCCCAACCGGCGTATCCAACAAAGGCTCGAAGCGTCTTCGAACCGCTCTCCGCCAGGCTCTCCGCTTGATCCAATGAAAGCTGCGAATGAAAAGTCATTCTAGCTTCACCGGCAACCCAATCGAATGAAACAATGGTCAATTCATGAATTCCCACCGGTCCTCCAAGATAAACAGGAACATTACCCAGAGCTTCGAGGTCGTGGTTGGGGAGGAAATCGGTCAGGCTCTTATTGGTCGGGCGGTTGATAACAAGTCCATGGGCTCCATCCTGGCTGTCATGCGCTGAAAGAAACAAAACCGTTTTGCGGAAATTGGGGTCGCGAAGGCTAGGATGTGCCACCAGAAGCTGCCCCGTCAAATTCGGAATTTCATTACCGGATGGTCGCACACTCAGATTCTAGGAAGCGATCACTTGCTGTTCAAGGACGGAGTCAGTAATTGTCCTTGAGGTCCTTTACATGAATAATCCAACCTCCAAATTAAAGATCGCGGAACGCGAATTCGAATCCAGGCTCCTGGTGGGCACCGGAAAATTTGCCAGCAATTTCCTGATGAGAGATGCGCTGAAAGCGAGCGGTACCCAGATTGTCACCGTCGCGTTGCGCCGTGCGGATCTTTCCGGAGGTCACGACCGGTTCGCGGATATCCTGGACTACATCGATCCAGACCGTTACCTCTTGTTGCCGAACACCAGCGGAGCGATGACCGCGGAAGAAGCGGTCCGCCTGGCCCGACTCGCTGCCTCCGCTGGTTTGCCAAAATGGGTCAAACTGGAAATCCACCCGGATCCTCGCCACCTGCTGCCCGACCCGATTGAAACCTTCAGAGCCGCGGAGCAACTGGTTCGAGAGGGATTCGTCGTGTTGCCTTATATCAATGCAGACCCCGTTTTGGCCAAGAGGTTGCAGGAAGTCGGTACCGCCACGGTGATGCCGTTAGGATCGCCGATCGGAAGTAATCGCGGGCTCCAGACCAGAGACCAGATCCGGATCATCATCGACCAGGCGACAGTCCCTGTCGTCGTCGATGCGGGGATAGGAGCCCCAAGCCACGCGGCTGAGGCGATGGAACTGGGCGCGGACGCCGTCCTGGTCAATACTGCGATCGCCATCGCGTCGGACCCGGTGCGGATGGCTGTGGCATTCGGGAAAGCGGTCGAAGCAGGACGCGCAGCATACGAGACCGGACTCTCTGAACCAAGCTTGGAAGCGGTCCCAACAAGTCCCCTGGCAGCATATTTTGCCCATTGTCGGTGAATATTCTCGACGTTCAGAATCTCACCGTCTGGTTCCCGCGGAAGTCATCGCTGCTGCGTCGGACTATCGGTCATCTCAAGGCCGTGAGCGATGTTTCGTTCGTTATTCCGACCGGCAAGACAGTCGGTCTGGTCGGGGAAAGTGGGAGCGGAAAAACCACCGTCGGAATGGCGATAATGAATCTTGTTTCGGTGACCGGAGGAAAAATTTTGTTCCGTGGCCGAGACATCACGAACCTGCCGGAAAATGAGTTTCGTCCGCTGCGTCGCCAGATTCAAATAATCTTCCAGGATCCGTTCGGATCGCTGAACCCCCGTTGGGATATCTTGAGAATCGTCACAGAGCCATTGCGGGTTCACTTCCCTTCCCTGACTGCCGCCGATCGGAAGGAGAAAGCAGCAGAATTACTACTGAAAGTCGGTTTGCAGCCGGAGTTGTTGCAACGGTTCCCCCACGAATTTAGCGGCGGACAAAGGCAACGGATTGGAATTGCCCGGGCAATCGCGGTAGAACCGGCCCTGATCGTCTGCGACGAACCGGTCAGTGCGCTTGATGTAAGCGTCCAAGCTCAGATTGTCAATCTGCTGGAGGATTTACAGCAGGAACTGGGGATCTCTTATCTGTTCATCGCGCACGACTTGGCCGTCGTCGAACACATCAGTGACCATGTTGTCGTGATGTATCGGGGAGAAGTCGTCGAATCGGCTGCGGCAGAAAGCATCTATCGCGACCCTAAGCACGAATATACTCGAAACTTGCTCGCCAGCGTTCCCACTCTGGACTAGTAAGACTGAAAGCGCATGAATTTGATCCTGCGGAAGTTGCTCGGCCTGAACTGGCTTCTTGTTACCTTGGTTGTCGGGCTTTCCATTTTTGGGGTAATGGCCGTTTACAGTGCCACTTATATGCGTGAGGAGGTTTACCTGACCGAGATGTGGCGACGCCAGATTGTTTGGTTAGCGATTGGCATCGTAGTCTTCTTTGTCGCCGCCCTGATCGACTACCGTGCTTGGCTGAACCATGTCTCGTTTCCTCTGATCATGTACCTGGGCGGGCTAGGATTTCTCGCGCTTACCCATTTTATCGGTAGAACCACCTACGGTGCTCGGAGCTGGTTGGATATCGGGCCAATCAGTTTTCAACCGGCTCAGCTGGCTGTCATTTCAACATTGCTCCTGATTGCCTGGTTGCTCGCCAATACGGAGAACTGGGTCGGATTCTGGCCGACGATTGGCAGAATCTTTAGCTGCGGCGCGATCATCGCCCCTCCCTGGATTCTCATTCTCGTTCAACCTGATCTCGGCGAGTGCCTGGTCTGGATTCCAGCCATCTTGGCAATTCTCTATGTCGGTCGAGTGCCTAAGCGCTACCTCCTCGTGATGATCATTGCCGGAATTGCCCTCGTCCCGGTGGTCGCAAATTTTGGCTTGAAACCTTACCAGCGCGAACGTTTGACCACTTTCCTGAACCCGGACTATGATCCCCAAGGGGCTGGCTGGACAATCAATCAGTCACTGATCGCGATCGGATCAGGAGGCTTCTACGGTAAGGGATTCACGGCTCCGAACACGCAAGTGCAGCTGGGTTTTTTGCCGTCAACGATCGTGCATACTGATTTTATCTTTGCCGCTATCGGAGAACAGCTCGGTTTTGCCGGAACCATTACCCTTGTTGCCGCTTTTGGGGCCCTTTTACTGACGGGTCTATTGATCGCCGCTTCCGCGACGGACGAACTCGGTCGTCTCGTGGCGGTGGGAATCGTCACCCTGCTTTTTACCCATGTATACATGAATATCGGGATGACGATCTCGATTACGCCAATCACCGGCGTGCCTTTGCCAATGATCAGCTACGGTGGTTCGTTCCTGGTTTTGGTTCTTTTCGCGATGGGCGTCCTGGAAAGCATCTGGATTCACCGCAAGATGCACAACGGAAAAGCGCACGCCCTGCGACAGGCGACGCCGTAGAGGGCGGGCGGGCACGTTTTGGGTTTTGAGTGGAACTTCTACGCAAAACCCAAAACTCAAAACCCAAAACCCAAAACTCTCCCGCCTACCCTCCTACGGCCTGATAGCGCTTAAGACCGCGCTGCCAGAGGGTGTTCGCGCCAAACGCAATGATCACAACCCAGCAAAATTGAATCAAAAGTCCTTGCCAGAGAGCCGCACCGTGCACCTGACCCATAAAAATTGAAATCGGGAAATAGAGCTCATACGGAAAAGGCAAGAGTCTTAAAACGTTCTGAAAAGCTGTTGGCATCAGGCTGATCGGGAACATGTGCCCGCTCAGAAAGTACTCAAACGAGTAAATGATGAAAACGACGGTCGAAATCTCCAGCATCCAGAACGCGAGCATCGCTACCGAATAGGAGATCAGGAACTGCAAAGCGGCGGCCATCAAAACGCTTACCATCGCGATTACCCAGGTAACCCAGGAAGACGGCCATGCCAGATAGTGTTGGAAAAAAGCGAAGACGAGGATCACCACAGGAAGTGTTACCACCGTGTAGAGCAGGCGGTTGCTGACAAAAAGAGCCATCCGGTAAACAAGATAGTTCATCGGCTTGACCAGGAACGAGTTCATCTGACCATCGCGGATATCGGTCGCCACTTGCCACTCATCGTCTCCCGGTGTGATCAGACTATCGAGCACTAAGACCAGGAGGAAGTAGAACACGATCGAAGCGTAATCGAAGTTATTGATTGCTTCCCCCTTAGCCTCAAAAATGGCTCTCCATATGAAAACCGTGCCCAGGAGCGGAAACAAACCAAAAATGGATCGGAGGAAAAAGTTCCACCGATACACGAAAGTGTTCTGCAGGCCAATATCGAAAACCTTGAAATACTTTTGCAGCCTAATAAATCTTGATAAATGCCTTTTCCCGCAGACTATCGATCCACTTCCGGGTGGCCTTCTGGCGCTGGGCTTGCTCTAATCTCTTCTCAATTCCGTCACGAACTTCAGGCAGCGGGACAAAGCTGGAGTTCTTTTTGGATTCACAATACAGGAGATAAAAGGAATCTCCGATTTGCACCACTTGACTCGTCTGCCCTGGCGAAAGAGCAAACGCCACGTCCGTCAACTGCTGGTTCAATGTCTTACGGTCGACGAAACCCCAGTCGCCACCGGACTGAGCGGTCCCATCCATCGAATAGGTTTTGGCCATCGTCGCGAAATCGGCGCCACTCTTGACTTTTTCACGGATCTCGTCGGCCATTTTTCTGGTCGAATCCCCCGAATTGGCATCGAGCGGGTCGGCGTTCAGAACGATCATCCGAAGCTTCAATTGCTCAGGGGTAACAAATTCCTGCTTATTTGCCTCGTAGTAAGCCTGAATTTCCTGCGGAGTTGCGGTAAAATTTCCTTTGACGTTATTCTGGCGCATCGCCCCGACGATCACTTTGTCCCGCTGGGCGTCACGAAATTTGTTCAATGTGTAGCCTTGCGCGTTTAACGTTCGCAGGAATGCCTGCCGATCGCCGGCGAACTCCTCCTTAATGATGTTCTGGATCTGATCATCCACCACGTATTCCGGGAGTGAGTACTGCTTCTTTTTGAATTCCTGGACGATCAGCTGCCGATCGATCAGGTCGCTTAATGCGGCCAGCCGAGCTTCCTTGATCTTGTCGATCAGTTCCTGACCGGTGTACTGCTCCCGCAACGTCCGTTCACGCGGCCCAGAGACTTCCTGGACCTGAGAAAAGGTTATCACATCTCCGTTCACGATGGCGGCGACTCCGTCGATGACCTCGGGCTCTGCAGCTCGAATCCGCGGAACGAGGAGCGCGATGGCAAGAAACAAAGGGAACAACAGCTTTGAGGGCATGAGCATTGTCAAGAAAGTCGACTTAAGAGCGATAACAAACTCGCAAGGTTATTTTCGGCACCGCTAGAAGTCAAGCGGGGAAACCGGTCGCCAATCAGCAGGTAGTCCCCGCCTCTGGTTAACATGACTTTAGAGTCCTTTACCTCAATGGCAACGACTTTCGTCCGGGCCGCCGCGAGTTTTATCTCACTCAAAGTCAGGAGATTACGGACAGCGACCGGATGCGGCCCAAATCGGTCTCTCCAGTCGCGTTCAAGTTTCTGGAGAGTTTCCTTCGAAGTGGCTTCGGCGAGTTCTTTGTAGGCCTGAATTCGCAGTTGCGGCTGGGCGATATAATCTGCCGGTATGAATGCCGGTTCGAGGTGAGCCTGGGAACTGACGTACTCCGCCTCATTGGAACAGACAAAGTCGAGACGCGTCACGACATCAGTTCGGGTGGGAGCTGGACGCCCCTTCAATTTCTCCACCGCCTGCTGGAGTATTTGGCAATACAAATCGAATCCGATGTTGATGATATGCCCGCTTTGCGCCGTGCCGAGAATATTTCCGGCGCCTCGAATTTCCAGATCGCGCATCGCGATCTTGAAGCCAGCGCCGAGGCCTGAATGCTGTTTGATGGCATTGATTCGCCGCCGGGCTGATCCCACCGTCATCATGTCGCGCGGAAGTAAAAGATAGGCGTAGGCCTTGTGCTGGGCCCTCCCAACTCGACCTCGCAATTGATATAAATCGGCTAAACCGAAACGGTCCGCCCTGTCAATGATAATGGTATTGGCGTTCGGAATGTCCAAACCACTTTCGATGATGGTTGTCGAAACCAGCACATCTGTTTTACCGCTGACAAACTGTTCCATGACCGCTTCCAACTCGTGTTCGTGCATCTGGCCGTGCCCCACATCAACCCGAGCGCCCGGACACAGCAGACGGATTCGCTCTCGAACGCGATCGATTGTTTCGACTCGATTATGGAGGAAGTACACTTGGCCGTTGCGATGAATCTCACGCTGAATCGCGTCGCGAATGACCCGTTCGTCATAACCGCAAATCACCGTCTCAACCGGAAGCCGATTCGGCGGCGGCGTCTCAATCACGGACATATCCTTCGCGCCAACAAGCGACAGATAGAGGGTTCTCGGAATCGGTGTCGCGGAAAGGGTCAAGACGTCGATTAGCTTGAATTGCTCTTTGAATCGCTCCTTATGCTTCACGCCGAAGCGCTGTTCCTCGTCGATGACGACAAGTCCGAGATCTTTGAATTCTACATCGCCCATGATCAGTCGATGAGTGCCGATAACGATATCGATTGATCCGTCCCGCAGGCCCTGGATCGTCACTCGCTGCTTCTCGATCGGACAGGAAGCGACTCAACATTCCCACGCGAATCGGGTAATCGGACATCCGTTCCCGAAAGGTGTTGTAGTGCTGCTGCGCCAACACTGTCGTTGGCACCAGCATGGCGACCTGTTTCCCGTTGATCACCGCTTTGAACGCGGCCCGAATCGCAATCTCGGTCTTCCCAAAGCCAACATCGCCACAGATCAACCGGTCCATCGGCCGTTGACCCTCCATATCGGCCTTGGTCTCCTGGATCGCGCGCATCTGATCTTTTGTCTCTTTGTACAGGAATGACGACTCGAATTCGTTCTGCCACTTCGAGTCCGCCGGATAGGCGAAGCCCGTGAGCGCGTCCCGCTCAGCCTGGATATTGAGAAGCTTTGACGCATAGTCGAAGACGGCTGTCTCCGCCGCTTTCTTTGCTCTGCTCCATCGGCTATCACCGAGCGCGCTCAACGGCGGAAACCGTCTTCCGATGCCGACATAGCGAGAGACCAAAAACGCCTGCTCAAACGGAACATAAAGTCGGGCTTCGTTGGCAAACTCCAAGACGACGACTTCCTGCTCGAAGCCATTTTGCTGCAACCTCTGAATGCCCCGATATTTACCGATTCCGTGTTCGAGATGAACAACGAGATCTCCTTCCGCGATCTCAGCAAAGTCGATCGGCGACCGTCCTCCTCTGAGCCGCGAACGTCGAAGTGCCAGACGGCGAGCGCTAGGGCTCTGGTAACGACCAAAAATTTCCGCATCGCACAAAATCGCCAGTTTCGCCTCCGGATAAATAAAGCCGCGATCGAGCGATCCGAGAACGAACCGGACTTCATCGACGTTCACCTCGTTGTCGCGGAGCACATCTCGCAAACGCTCGATTTCTCCCTCGTTGTGGCAGATTGCGAATAGCCGCCAATTCTCTTGAATCCAGACTCGAAGCTGGCCCAGTGCGGCCTCGCGTTTGGTCTCTTCGACTAAAAAGTCACCCGCTTCAAACTCCTCAAAACCAGTGCCGAAAAAAGCGGTCCGATAGTCTTCAATCCCATCGGATGCCCGGGCGCCGGAAATAATGCTGATCTTCGCTTCGTCGAAACTGGATTCGACACCTATCAAGACGTCCGCCTTTCGCAGATATTCGCGGAGGCAGACGGTCAGATGCTCCGTCTCGCCGACCAGCAGTTCGATCGCTTCAATCGTCTGGATTGAGGTTTGATCATCCAACTCAAACTCTCTGATTGAGTCGATATCCTCGCCAAAGAGCTCGATTCGAACAGGAACAGCATGCTGCCAAGAGAAGACATCCAAAATGCCGCCACGCACCGCGAATTGGCCGCGAGTCGTCACTTGCGGAACTTGTTCATACCCACTTTTTATGAGTGTTTCGATCAGAGCCTCTCCCTTTCGAGGCGATCGCCACGCTGCAAAGCGATCGATTGCTTTTTAAGCGCCTCAGCTGACGGAACCTGGTCTTCCAGAGACGACGCGGTCAGGACCACGACCGCACGTTTGCCCTCGGCAATTTTCTGCAGAACTTCCAGACGCTCGGCAACAATTTCCGGGTCGGGGATCGCGCCCTCGAACGCCGGAAGCTCGAGTTCCGGGAAGAACAAGGCATCGACTTCCCAGTTTAAAAGCCCGTTAAATAAGTCTTCCTGACGACGGACATCCGGACAAAAAATCCAACAAGATCTTGAAAGATGATGAACGGACAACGCAGGCAGCGACAAAGGCTTGCGCACCCTCGCAGACGTGTTCCAAAGTGATAGGGCCCTTTGCTTGCAGCAGGCCGAGAAAAGGCTTCGATTTGCGAATCGAATCAACTAACTTTACCAGCTGCGCTGTCATTGCCTAATGAGAATCGAGATGGCTCAGACGGTCTTTCGTGTCCGGTCTCCGAATGCAGCCGTAGGCTGCTTTGCTCTTCCGAGCGTCGAGCGAGGTCTTCAGGAAACTTCTGCCGAATACCGTGCTCACAGTGAGGATTGCGGCGTAATGTAGCATAGGCTCCAGCCTGTCTTTTACTCAGCCCGAACGGCGTTCTTTGTCACAATCGAAGCTGCTTGGCAGATGAAGCCTGGGCTGAATCCTCTGGCCCCTTCAGCTTGGGGGCGAAGAACATCCAAATCTCGCTTAACTTAGCGCCATTCGATCCTGTCCCCAAAAATAACGTTATTGAAAATTTAGCTCCTTGGTAATCCCGTAGCGTTCGATTCGCTTTCGCAAGGTCGCACGGGTCACTCCCAGAAGTTTCGCTGCTTTAACCTGGTTACCTTTCGTTCGCTTCATCGCGAACAGCGTGAATTCCCTTTCCAACCAGGGCAGCAGCTGGAGAGATCGATCAGTTGAAGCCGCATCGAGCAGAATCTCGACGGCAGTCTCCAGCGTCGGTTTGCCAGGGTTTGAACTCACAGCCACCGTCTGATTCTCCGATCCGTCATCAGAGCGCTCAGTGGCCAGACCCAATGGGATATCTTTGGGAAGCAGCACATCACTCGTCGCGAGAACGCAGGCCCGTTGGATGGTGTTCTCCAACTCGCGCACATTTCCCGGCCACGGGTAATCCTCCATTAATTTTACCCCTTCTTCCGAGAGTTTGAGCTGGGGTAGATGCTTTTGCGTCGCTATCTTCTTGAGAAAATATTCGGCGAGCAGCCTGACATCCTCTCGCCTCTGCCGAAGCGGCGGTAGATGAATCCGCACGACATTCAAACGATAGAAAAGATCTTCGCGGAACGTCTTTTTCGCAACCTCCTGTTCCAGTGTCTTGTTGGTTGCCGCGATGATTCGCACGTCCGTCTTGATGGTGGCGTTTCCACCCACCCGGGAAAACTCTCCCTCCTGCAAGACTCTCAGAATTTTGCTCTGCACGGCCAACGGCATGTCGCCGATCTCGTCGAGAAACAATGTGCCGCTGTTGCTCTGCTCAAACCGCCCGATTCGCTGAGAAGAAGCGCCGGTAAAAGCTCCTTTCTCGTGTCCAAAGAGTTCGCTTTCCAATAAATTCTCCGGAATAGCGGCACAATTGATCGCGATAAACGGCTGACCGCTGCGATTGCTGTAATGATGGATCGCCCGGGCGACCAGTTCCTTGCCCGAACCGCTTTCACCCGTGATCATCACCGGCGCGTCGCTATGCGAAACCCGACCGATCATCTTAAAGACTTGCTGCATCGGTTGAGATTTGCCGACCAGGCTGTCCTGGTATTGTTCAACCGTCAACTGAGGCTTGAACGCCGTGGCCGAACGCATTTCGGCCTGGGCTGTCAATGCCGCATCGACAACTGGCTTCAAATTAAAAGGCAGCGACTCTTTCCGGAGATAGTCAAAGGCTCCCAATTTCATCGATTCAATCACGGATTGCGTCGTGCCGAACGCGCTCATCAAGATGACCAGGGCATTTGAATCTCGCTGCCTGACTCTGGCCAGAAGCTCCAATCCGCTGAACGGCATCAAATGCGTCTCCGAAATCAGCAGGTCCGGATTCTCCCCGATGTAAATCTTATATGCCTCGTCCGCCGTGGTCGAAGTAACCACGCGAGTGATCGGCGTCTCGAGCTGATTCTGCGCCCACTCCAGGAAGTCGGTTTCGGGATCAACTAACAAGATCGTCTGCATCAATGTCTGTGCGGGTCAGGAACCGTTGTAAAAAGGTCCATGCCAGTGAGCAAAACCATACATTTTGCGCATCTAGATGAATGCGCAAGTCAGATGCTCATTTTTGTACACTAGAATAGGGCCTTTTCACTATCGGTCCATCAAAGATGCGAATAAAGAGACATCTCGCATCCAGACGACTGTGAGCGACAACTCTTTGTCCACCAATTCACACCAGATCTGAGCGCTCCGCGATCCATTCTTCGGACCTAAACGCCTCCGTATCGTCTGTTACGCCGCCCGAATTCCTTCACGGCCTCAAGAAGATCCTCTCTCCGGAAGTCAGGCCAGAGTTTTTGCGTCACATAGATTTCCGTGTAGCTCAATTGCCAAAGCAGAAAATTCGAGATCCTCATTTCTCCCGAAGTTCGAATGAATAGGTCCGGATCCGGCCAATTGTGCGTATACAGGCTTTGCCGGAAAATTTCGGCATCAATCTGATCCTTGGCCAACCTTCCAGCCACGACTTCTTCGACGATCTTTTTTACTGCGTCGACAATTTCCGCTCGGCCGCTGTAGTTCAGGGCAAGGATTGTCGTAAGATTTTTCCCGGCCGCCGTCGCTTCGATCGATTCGCGGATCTGCCGTTGAACACCTGGCGGCATTTCGTTCAATCGGCCGATTGCCTGAAGCTTGACGCTCCGTTTGCGCAGATCGGCGGTATAGTCCTTTAGAAATTTCTGTAAAAGACCCATCAGGGTATCAATTTCTTCTTTCGGGCGTCTCCAGTTTTCCGTGGAAAAAGTGTAGAGCGTTAAATATTCGATGCCCAGCTCGAGACACGCCTCTACGCATTCTTTGGCCGAGTTCGCTCCTTCGAGATGACCTCGACTCCGCGGCCAACCGCGTTGGCGGGCCCAACGACCGTTGCCGTCCATGATCACCGCAATATGTTTCGGAGCTATCGTGGACATTCTTCAAACCCAGTGTCCTGCGAATGACACTACACCAGAATAGTCTGGGCGCGACTTTGTCCCACACCTACTAGTTTTAGTTTGGCTCCGGTCAGATCGCAAATCCTTTGCAAATACTCCCTGGCCACCAGCGGCAACTCGTCATACGATTGAGCCTCGCTGGTCGGCTGCTGCCAACCGGCAAGTTCTACGTAAACGGGGATACACTTCGCCAGTTGCTCTACGCAGGTCGGCGGGACCTCAATCCTTTTTCCATCCAGCTTGTAGGCCACGCAGACTTTCAGCCGAGGAAGGGAATCCAAACCATCAAGATTTGTGACCGCCAATTCGTCGATGCCATTAAGAATCTGGGCATATCGGGTTGCCACGGCGTCAAACCAACCGCACCGACGCGCTCGTCCGGTAACCGCGCCGTACTCTCGTCCCATCGAATGCATCAGATCGGCTACTTCAGCATCTTCTGTAGGAAACGGACCCTCGCCAACACGGGTCGTGTAAGCCTTCATGGCACCAACAACGCGGTCGATCCTGTTCGGCGGCACCCCGGATCCGGTGCACGCGCCACCCGCAGTCGTATTGGAGGATGTGACGTAAGGATAAGTCCCGTGATCGACGTCCAGAAATGTCCCTTGGGCACCTTCAAAAAGGATCTCTTTTCCAGCCTCTATCGCCTTATGAACCGTCAGAACCGTGTTCGTAATCAGGGGCCGGATCTTTTGCCCAACCTCCAGATACTATGCAATAGCGGCTCGAACCTTACCGGCTTCAGGCCGATTTCACGCAACAAGGAATTTACATCCTTAACTCGCGCTTTAAGCCTTTTCGTGAATATGTCCGGCTGCAAAAGGTCTCCTACACGTATCCCTACTCTGGCGATCTTGTCGCCATAAGCCGGTCCGATGCCGCGCTTTGTGGTTCCGATCTTCTGCGTCCCTTTGAAACTTCTCGCTGCTCATCAATGATTTTGTGATACGGGAAAACCAGGTGCGCACACTCGCTGATCAGCAGATTCTTGGAGTTGATCTTAACACCGTGCGCTGCCAGCTCCGAAATCTCTTCCCAAAGAGACACCGGATCAATCACCACCCCGTTTCCGATGACACAGAGTTTCCCTTTCCGCAGGATGCCGGACGGAATCAGCCGAAGGATGTATTTCTCCTCGCCAACCACCACCGTGTGTCCCGCGTTGTTCCCCCCCTGACTCCGCACCACGACGTCTACTTTATCGGTAAGGTAGTCGATTACCTTCCCTTTGCCTTCGTCTCCCCACTGGGCGCCCACTAACACGATGTTGGCCATATAGTCTACCGGGCAAGAAATACGTCCCGGAACTCGGTAAAAGCGTTCGCGGGACAAACCGTGAAGCTAGGTCAAGCCATCCCGCTTCGCAAGCGTGAACAGCGTATCCCGAACCGGCGCCTACGGTGTTTTCAGCCCTGATTACCGCCACAACAGGCCGATGGTCACTGGCCAGGTTCCAATCGCTCGATCGATACACGCGCGATTGCGATTGGTCGATCTGCGGCAAGAGCGCCTGGTCTGTCAGAATATAATCAATCCGATCGTACGTGTCGTTGAGTTGCCGATAGTAGGTCCAACGGTCTCCTTGCGCATCCGCCAGCCATACATCACTCAAACGATTCGGATCGTCCCGCGGACCAAGAATCTCCTGAATAGCTGGTTGATCCTTCGTATCGTTAAGATCGCCATATACCAACAAATTCACGCTCGGATCCTTGCGTAGCACCATGTCGATATGTTGCCGGAGAAGGCGCGCCTCGTTCCGTCGGAGGAGCGCCTCCCCAGATGGCACCGCGAGCTTGGACTTCAGATGCGCCCCAATCAGGCGAAGTCGGTACGACCGGTTCACTTCGATCGTGACGTCCAGAAAGCCCCGTTCAACTGGTTGCCGCTGTCCGTTAAGGTCGAAGATTAAATTCTTTTCTGAGTGGCGTTCAACGATTTCGAATCGGCTTAACAAAGCCAGATGCCGGTTCGGATCTGCCGCGTTGACATATTCGGAGAAAGGAAATTCAAGACCTGCACCCTTCAGACGGCTTCTAAATTCCTCGAATTGATCCGGTGGTCCCATTTCGGCTACACCGAGAATATCCGGGTGAATCTCCTTAATGATCCTAACCAGCGTACCCTTTTCGTTCTCCGGCTTCGACGCGAACACGGCTCGTCCGCCCTGTCGCCGATTCATTTCCAGATAGTTTTCGACGTTGTAGTGAACGAACGTCACCGTTTGCTGCCCGAAAGCGCTCTCGGACAGCAAGACGAGTACCAAGATCAGGAATCGACACCCGCCCTTGTTTGCACTTCTGACTCGTGCAAATCCGGCCTGAGAAGACTTCTGGACTTTAATCCCTACGACGGCTGAACGGGTGGTTGCGTAGGACGCTGAGCCTCAGCCGTTTGAACGGGAGCAACCTGAGCCGGTTGCGCTGGCTGAATTTGCTGAGCCGGCAGCCCTTGCTGATAAGGTTGAGTATTTTGCGGCGCCACTGTATTTTGGGGCGCAGCTTTCAGATCTTGACCAGCCTGGTGGAGCTCTCTGTCAAACTCTTCACGGGCTTTCCTAAACTCGTTCATGCTCTGACCTAAACTCCGCGCCAATTCTGGGAGTTTTTTTGCGCCGAACAGAACGAGCACAATAACGAGGATTAGCACCCACTCTGTCGGTCCTGGGGTCACGAGAGCGAACGTATGCATAGTTTCAAACCCTATCGCAGGGTCCGTTAAGTTTCATCCAAAAACCTGCGCCAGTTGCCAATTAATTTATTTTAAAGCGTTCAGTCGCGAAATCAGATCTGCTTTGCTGGTAAGGCCGACCACTTGGTCTTTCACCTCGCCGCCCTTGAAGAAAAGCATCGTCGGGATATTCCGGATCCCAAAACGGTTCGAAAGGGCAGGGTTGTTGTCGACGTCCACCTTCACAATGCGAACAGCGGTCCCCTGCTCTTTGGCTATCTCGTCGAGTACCGGGGCAATCATGCGGCAAGGTCCGCACCAGGTCGCCCAGAAATCAACGAGCACCGGGACATTTGCATCGCTGACAGATTGATCGAAAGTTGCTTCGTCCAGATGAGTAACGGATACAGTAGACATAATCAAATTAGTTAAAATTTGGGCTGTGCATTCAGCCTGCGGACACCACCTCAACCGAATGCAATAAGCAATTGCACCATAAGCGAAATCACAGAAAAAGCGAGCAGCAACCCCACCAGAGGAACAACTAACGGATCCCGCTTCGCGTCGACGGCATTCGACATCAACATATGCACCCCGGGAGACGAGGCATCGTTGTAACGCTGCCCTGTCGGGCCGGTTTCCCGGCGGTCCAAACCCTCGACTTTGGACGGGGTCCTCGGCGGCACCGGAATTCTTGCCACTCCCTTTTTCGCTTCAGCCATCGACCCTATATACCGTTCCAAATCAGCGAATTGTCAACTGAGGAAATTGGCCGGTAAGCGAAGCGTCCCTGCTTTGCCTCTTGAGCCCGAGCGAAGCGAGACCCTTCGGCGGCACCCGGGCGCCCGTGCATCAAGAAAAGGCTTCGCGCTGCGCGACCCACTGCCGACCGACCGCAGCCCAAAACTCAAAACTCAAATCTCAAATCTCAGCTTGCGCTCGTTACGTTTTCCTCCCAGCTTCGAACCTTCTGTTATATGAAGATATTGGTCACCGGAGGCGCCGGATTCATAGGTTCTCACCTTGTGGAGGCATTGTTGGTCAAGGGACACAGGGTCTCCGTGGTTGATGATTTTAACGACTTTTACAATCCGCTGACCAAGAGGCAGAATCTTCAGCCATTTATTTCCGACATCCGCCTGCACCCAGCCGATATCCGAGATAAGAATGCCGTTCTGAACGCGGTATCCGCCGAAAAACCGGAAGCCATTGTTCATCTTGCTGCCCGGGCTGGCGTCAGACCTTCTATCTCTCACCCAGAGCTTTACATCGAAACCAACATCACCGGAACCCTCCACCTTCTCGAAGCCTCCAAAGCCACGGGAGTCGAGCGCTTTATCTTCGGATCCAGTTCCTCGGTCTACGGCGCATCGCGCACGACGCCATTTCGGGAAGAGCAGGTTCTCACTCAGACGCTAAGCCCTTATGCCGCTACCAAGGTCGCGGGTGAACACCTTTGCTCGAACTATGCTTACCTGTACGGCATCCATGCCGTCTGCCTGCGTTTTTTTACCGTCTACGGGCCACGTCAACGTCCGGACCTGGCAATCCGCAAATTCACCGATCTAATTCATCACGGGAAACCGATCGACGTCTACGGCGACGGTTCTGCAAGACGGGACTTTACCTATATCGATGATATCATTCAAGGCGTGCTCAATTCGATTGAGTACCCTGGCCCTCCTTTCGATATCTTTAACCTTGGCGAAAGCGAAACGATCGAGCTGCGGCAGGTAATCACCGAGATCGAATCCGCGCTGGGCAAAAACTGCACGATCAACTTCCTTCCGCCAATGCCGGGCGACATGCCAGTGACCTCCGCCGACATTTCGAAGGCTCGGCGTCTATTGGGTTACGCGCCGACGACCCGAATCCAATCAGGTGTGCAGAAGTTCGTTGAATGGTATCTTCGGGCGCAATGTCAATGAAGGTTTCCTCAATCCATAGCGTTGTCGATCTATGCCAGGCGCTTGTGCAGATCCCAAGTGAGAATCCGTCCGGTTCCCCGGCAAGCCACGGAGAGGAGGCCATCGCCCAGTTCGTGGGCCAGTTTCTTGAGAGCATCGGCGCCCGAGTCGAATACGAGGAGGTCGCGCCCGGTAGACCAAACGTCTACGGCCTCTGGCCAGCCCCAATCGGAGCAAATGGACGTATCTTGTTCGCTCCCCATTTAGACACTGTGACGGTCGAGGGGATGATCGTGGATCCTTTTCTGGCCGAGCGGCTCAACGGACGATTATACGGACGGGGAAGCTCTGACACCAAGGGATCAATGGCTGCGATGCTCTGGGCGCTAAAATCAGTCGATCTATCAAAGCTTAACGTCGCCGTAGGGTTCGCCGGGCTCGCCGACGAGGAGTTCGAACAATTCGGCGCCCAGGCGTGTGCTGCGCGGAAAATGGCTGATTTTGCCATCGTGGGCGAGCCAACGAACCTCGACGTGGTTTACACTCACAAAGGAACCGCCTGGCTGGAAATTGAGACCAGGGGGAAATCTGTCCATGCCTCAATGCCAGAAACCGGGGTGAATGCCATCGATCGAATGATTGACGCGCTTAAAATCCTCCACGAGCGATTTCCCCAGATCTGTCCCGTTCAGGGCGATTCCGTGTTACGAAATGCCACCATCAGTACCGGACGCATCAGAGGCGGCGCGAAAATAAACGTTGTTCCTGATCATTGCTACGCCGAGGTCGACATCCGCATCCTACCGGGCCAGGAGTCGATGGCGGAGGCTGTAGCGGATTTCTTCCGCAAGGAACAAATCCCCGCAATCGTGAAGTCGATCAAAATCTCGGCTCCTCTCTACACCTCGCCAGATCACCCATTTATCGAAAAGTTCGTCGCTCTAGGATCGCGACTCACTGGAGCAGGCTGGTTTTGCGATGCTGCGTGTTTCGCCCTGGAAGGAACGCCCTCTATCGCGATCGGACCGGGCTCAATGTCTCAAGCGCATACCGCCGACGAGTTTATTGATATTGCCGAACTGGAACGCGGCGCAGAGTTTTTCGCCAACTATTTACATTCCTTTTAGCCATGGCTGACTCGACGTCTAAAACTGCGATCACGCCAACTCGAGCCGAAGATTTTCCCGAGTGGTATCAGCAAGTCATTCGCGCCGCCGACCTCGCGGAGAACTCGGAGGTCCGAGGTTGCATGGTCATCAAACCGTGGGGATACGGGATCTGGGAAAATATCCAGCGCCAATTGGACGGCTTGTTCAAGGCCACCGGGCATAAAAATGCTTACTTTCCCCTGTTTATTCCGCTCAGCTACTTCGAGAAGGAGGCGGCTCACGTTGAAGGGTTCGCCAAGGAATGCGCCGTCGTTACTCATCACCGCCTTGAGATCGGCCCTGATGGAAAAATGCGCCCGGCTCCGTCTGCCGAGTTGGCCGAACCTCTCGTGGTAAGGCCAACCTCGGAAACCATCATCGGGGCGACCTTTGCCAAGTGGGTTCAATCGTACCGCGATCTACCCATTTTGATCAACCAGTGGGCGAACGTCGTGCGCTGGGAGCTGCGCCCGCGCCTGTTTTTGCGCACCACTGAATTCCTATGGCAAGAGGGTCACACCGCGCACGAATTGGAAGTGGAAGCGATCGAAGAAGCCGGCCGAATGCTGGAGTTGTACTCCGCATTCGCTCGCGACTATCTGGCCTTGCCCGTCTATCACGGCGAAAAGACGGCCAGCGAACGGTTTCCCGGCGCCGTGCAAACACTCTGCATCGAAGCGTTTGTGCAGGATCGCAAAGCGATCCAGGCCGGCACCTCGCATTTTCTCGGCCAGAATTTTGCCAAGGCTTCCAATATTAAGTTTATTTCGCGGAGTGGCGGCCACGAGTATGTCTGGACAACCAGCTGGGGCACGAGCACTCGCTTGGTCGGTACGGTCATCATGACCCACGCAGATGACGATGGCGCGGTGTTGCCGCCCAGAATAGCGCCCTCCCAGGTTGTTATTCTTCCGATCACGCCAAAAGAAGAGACCAGGCCAGCGGTCCTTGAGGCGACGGCGACGCTCCGGGCTCAGATCGCTGCCCAAAACTATGCGGGTGAATCCGTTCGGGTGGAAATTGACCAACGCGATATTGGCGGAGGGATGAAAAACTGGGAATGGATCAAACGCGGCGTTCCCCTCCGCATTGAGTTGGGGCCGCGTGATCTCGCCGCAGGCACGGTCGCTATTTCCCGGCGGGATCAGGCGGTCAAAGAGAAGAAAATTCAGCGTTCCAGCGAGGTCGTTGGGCAGATCCCGGCGATCCTGACAGACATTCAGAGAAACCTCTATGATCGCGCGAAAGAGCTTCGAGACTCAAACACCGTCCGGATCGATTCAAAAGAGGACTTCTACGATTTCTTTACCCCTAAGAATAAGGAGAAACCGGAGATCCACGGCGGATTTGCTCTCGCCCACTGGTCGGGAAGTTCCGAGATCGAAGCCCAAATTAAAGAAGACCTGAAGGTGACGATTCGTTGCATCCCGTTCGATCAAGAGATCCGCGACGAACAACCGGGCAAATGTGTCGTCTCGGGAATGCCAAGTCCGCGCCGGGTCTTATTTGCCAAATCCTACTAGAAGCAAGTAGCCAAGTAGCCAAGCAGTCAAGAATCCAGGACCGAATACTTTACGGCGCCGGGCGCCTTCCGAATTCTTGAATTCTCGGTTCTTGGCTTCTCGGCTTCTTATTTAAGTCCCAATTCCATTTCCGGATCGCTCTCCCTGAATCCTAAGAGCCGAAAGACGGAGCGATTCCGCTCGTTCGGCTGAGCAACGACGTACTCGAGACCCTCCGCCTGCGCCACCTCCGCAATTCCGCGCAGCAATTCAGCACGGAGCCCTTTACCGCGGTAATCGCTCTGAATAAAGAGTCCAGTAATACACCCAAATTCCCGCCTTATCTTGTCAGGTCTAGGCAGCCTCGCACTTTTCTGCAGATAAACGCACCCGACAAGGCACTCGTCGGTTTCCGCCACCAAAATCAGCCATTCCTCATTGGCCAGTGGAGCTAGCATAAACTCTTTAAAAGACTGACAAAAATCGGCATTTACCTGGCCAGTTCCGCGTTTGGCCGATTCGGCATGGTCCCACCGAAGGCGTGCGAGTTCGGACAGATCATCCGGTTTAGCGAGCCGGAGCCTGATTCGCGCCGGCTCGCGGCGAAACCGGATCGGGGAAAATCTGGATTTAGTGTTTTTAAGGGGGGAAATTGTAAATGCCATAAATTGTTTGACTCAAATTCCGCTCATTTATGCCTCGGTTGAGGGCGTTTGTTGAGATTTTTCTTTGGAAATCTGCTGCCGGCCCCTGTTAGCATCACTCCGTCACTCAGACTCCAAACGCGATGGATTCCCGCTCCAGGCACGCGCTTTCTAATTTCCAGATTTTCATTTACTGTTCGGGCGGTCTCGCCATGAACCTGACCAATCTCGTCCTGTCACAATGGCTCTATGAACGCTACGTCACGGGCGGCGTCATCGGCGCCGCAGCCTTCTCGGTGATCCTCCTCGCAGGACGCATCACTGACAGTGTGTCAGATCCCTTTATAGCCTTCTGGACAGACAATAGCTGGACGCCTTGGGGTCGCCGAATGCCTTTTCTAGTGATTGCCACGTTGCCTTTGGCAGTGGTTTGCTACTTTATGTGGTGCCCTCCGGAAAATGCGTCGCACTTCGTCCGGATCCTCTACGCCTCGTTCATCTGCCAATCTTATTTCCTGCTTTACGGCCTCGTCGTTACTCCCTATCTAGCCTTGCTGCCGGAGATCTCGAGTTCGCCGAGTGAACGACTGAACTTGACCACCGGTCAAGGTTTCGCATCACTCGTCGGGACAATGCTCTTCGCTCTTTCCGGCCTGATCATCCAGAAATTCGGTTTTCCAGCGCTAGGGCTTCTGCTGACCATCGCCGTTCTCCTTTCTTTCTATCCAATGACCATCGCCATTTTTGAGCCGCATCATCTTGAGCATTCGAAAAGCTCATTGGCCGACCTCTTCCGTTGGATTTGGGAAGTACTGACCAACCGTGATTTTTTCCCACTCCTGATTTCTACCTCTTTTTATTGGTTCGCTTTAAATCTTTTATTGATGCTGGTCCCCCGGTGGGTAGAAGCCCGCCTCGGAATGTCCAAAGAGGCGGTGACCTGGCTTATGCTCCCGTTCATCGGGGTCAATTTCCTTGGTTTCTTCGTTTTTAACTGGTTCGCGAAGAGAGCGGGCAAGTACGTCGCGCTGATTTGGGTTTTCCTGGGTTCGGCCTTTACCTTCGCACTTTTCGGGTGGTCGGATCGGCTCGGACTTCCGGTAGCCCCATTGGTCTGTGCTCAGGTTGCGACAGGCTTGGCTGGCTTACCGGTCGCAGGGTTCGGCGTCGTGGCGTTCGCTCTCCTGGCAGATGTCATTGACGCCGACACCGTGCGGACTGGGTTACGCCGGGAGGCGATCTATTTTGGTGTGCAAGCCATCCTCCAGAAATCAATGATCGGATTCTCGGTCGTCACTTTCGCTTTCTTACAGCGAGCCCCCGGAACGAGCGGCTTGGTCTGGACATCGCTGCTCGCTGGCGCATTCTGCCTCTGCGGTCTCGTCTTCTTTTGCGATACCGCCTGCGAATTGAAAGAATCTGAAATATGAGCGGTGACCACGAAGAAAAAGGCCTTGCAACCTGAAGCGGAATTCGCTACGGACTGTCACTCGGTGTTCCGTCATAAATAGAATCCGGTATGGAGAGTGCCGCCCTCTTACCTGACACATCCCCCGAACGCGCGGCTTGTTGATTCGAGATAACCCCCATGAAACTCCTTAGTTTATTCGCAAACCGACGCAATTTGATTGGTTTGTTCGCAGCAATCTCCACCGCCGGTCTGGTTCAGACAGCCCCGGCTGCGGATGAAAAACCAACCATTCCAATTATTGTCAAGGACACGACTTCGAATTATTGGCAGATTGTACTCGCCGGCGCCCGCAAGGCCGGCAAAGATCTTAACGTAAACGTTCCGGAACTCGGCGCTCAGTCCGAATCCGATATCAATGGCCAGATCTCGATTCTGGAGAACGCGGTCTCCGGCAAACCGGCGGCAATCGTCATTTCGCCGACCCAAAGAGCGGCGCTCGGCAAGCCGATCGATGAAGCCGCCAAGAAGGTCAAAATTATCGGCATTGACTCAGCGGCCGACTCAAAGTCCTTCACCTCTTTCCTCACCACCGATAACGTGCAGGGTGGTCGCATCGCGGCCGACGGTCTCGCGCGAGGCCATCAAAGCCAAATATGGCAAGGCCGAAGGCGACGTGGCGCTGATCACCTCCATTCCCGGCGTCGGTTCGCTGGACGAGCGTGCCAAGGGATTCAAAGAGGAGCTCGCGGCCAAATATCCGGGTCTGAAGCTGGTCGCCGACAAGGTGGCCGACGGTCAGGCGACGACCGGCTTGAACATCATGACCGACCTGATCACCGCCAATCCTAACCTGCGCGGTGTTTTCGCCTCGAACCTGATCATGGCGCAGGGCGCCGGCCAGGCGATCGCCGAAAACAAGGTCGCCGACAAAATCAAACTCGTCGGCTTCGACTCGGATGACAAGCTTATCAAGTTGCTTGCCGACGGCACGATCGTGGCGCTGGTCGTCCAGGACCCCTACCGGATGGGTTATGACGGTGTCAAGACCGCGCTGGCCGCCTCCAAGGGCGAGAAGGTTGAGGCGAACGTCGACACCGGAGCCAATCTGATCACCAAAGAGAACATGAACTCCCCCCGTTCGCAGGAGCTCTTGAATCCGAAGATAAAGTGAGCCTGGCACCGCCCATCGCCCACGGCCTCACCTCATCACAAACATGGCCGTCGATGAACCAGACAGCAGGGCAAGGCGGGGCGACAACAAGACCGGCGCGGTGGGTTCCACCGCGCCTCTCCTGGTCCTTAAGGGGCTCGACAAGCGCTTCGGCGCCACTCACGCCCTGAAGGCTGTCGATCTTGCCTTCGAGGCGGGTGAAATCCACGCGATTGTCGGCGAAAACGGCGCCGGCAAATCGACGCTTATCAAGCTGCTCACCGGCGTCCATGTGCGGTCGAGCGGCGAAGTGTATTGGGAAGGTCAACCCGTCGCGCTCGCCACCCCGCATGAGGCCATCGACCACGGCATCAACGCGGTGCACCAGGAAGTCGTCCTCTGCCCCCATCTCACCGTCGCCGCCAATCTCTTTCTCGGCGACGAGAGAGTGCGCTTTGGGCTGCTGCAGCATCGCGTAATGGTGCGCGAAGCCCAGAAAATTCTCGATGAGATCGGGTTCAAGCTGCCCGCCGGCGCGTTGCTGTCCGCCCTCACGATTGGCCAGCAGCAATTGGTCGCGACCGCCCGAGCCTCGACTCGCGGCACGCGCTTCCTGATCTTCGACGAACCGACGGCATATCTCACCCGTCAGGAGGCGGCGCAGCTCTTCGCGCTGATCCGGCGTCTGAAGGCCAAGGGCGTCACCATTGTCTATATTTCTCATCGGCTGGAAGAAGTGTTCCAGCTCGCGGACCGCGTCTCGATCCTGCGCGACGGCCAGCTGGTGTCGACCCAGCGAGTCGCCGAAACCAACGAGAAAGAGCTCATTACCGGCATGATCAACCGGTCAATCGAGCAGATGCATTATAAGGAGACGATTCCCTTCGGCACCGAGATTCTTCGCACGGAACATCTCTCCGGCAAGGGATTCGAGGACGTTTCCTTGCGGGTCCGTGCGGGCGAGGTCATCGGGCTTTACGGACTCATCGGCGCAGGGCGGAGCGAGTTCGTAATGAGTCTGTTCGGCCGCTTCCCGAAGACTGCGGGACAGATTTTCTGGAACGGTCAACCGATCGACGTCCGCAAGGAAAAAGACGCCATCTCACGGGGCATCGCGCTCGTGCCGGAAAGCCGGCGCGATCAGGGACTTTGCCTGAACCTCGGCGTCGGCCTCAACATCAACCTTCCGATCTACAAGCGCCTGACCAAAGGTCTCGTCATCAACCCGTTCGCCGAGGCCGCTGCCGCCGATCGACAGATCAAAGATGTGCAAATCAAGACGGCTTCCCGCGACGCTCCCGCGTCGAGCCTTTCTGGTGGCAACCAGCAAAAGATCGTCGTCGGCAAATGGCTGAACCATGGAGCCCAGCTCTTCATCTTCGACGAACCGACGGTAGGCGTCGATGTCGGCACCAAGGCCGAAATGTACAAGCTTTTCGCTAAGCTGTTGAAGGCCGGAGCCGGCATTATCCTGATCTCCTCCTACCTGCCGGAAGTATATGATCTCTCCGACACACTGCACGTTTTTCGCCGCGGACGTCTCGTCGCCAGCCATGACAGCGCCCACATCAGCGAAAAAGCGTTGCATCAGACCATTTTAACGGAAGCGCTCGGCGTCTGACGCCGGCAACCAACAACCAGGAAAAAACAACGTCGCGAGAGACGAGGCAAGATGAGTGTTGAAAGCAAGACCGGCATTGAAGCGTCAGATGCCGCAGCCCTAGCTGCGGCCACGAAAAACAGGGCGCGCATCGGCACGCTGCTCAGCCTGACCCTGCTGGGTCTTCTGGCGTTAATGTGGGTGGCTTTGTCGTTCAGCACGAACAGCTTCTGGACCTACAACAACATCACTAACCTGCTGCGCCAGGGTGCGATGACCGCGATCCTCGCGATCGGCGAGACTTTCGTCATCATCACTGCGGGGATCGATTTGTCGGTGGGCGCGGTCGTCGGCTTCGCCAGCGTGATCATCGCCTGGCTGTTAACGCATGATTTTCCGATTTGGGCAGCGATCCTCATCACGCTTCTCTTCGGCGTCGCTATTGGCACCTTCCACGCCTTCGGCGTCAGCCGTCTTGGCTTGCCGCCTTTCATTATGACTCTCGCTACGCTGACCGCGCTCCGCGGAGTGGGTCTGCTTATTACCAATGGCGCCACCATCTCCATTACCAATGATGCATTCACCGGCTTCTCGCGCGGCGACTTTCTCGGCGTGCCGAATCTTTTCTGGATGGTGGCGGTAGTCGCCGTTCCCGCCTACGTTTTTCTGCATCAAAGCCGGTTCGGCCGCTACCTCTTTGCTATCGGCTCCAACATGGAAGCGGCCCGGCTTTCGGGCGTCAACACGACGCGGATGCTTTATATAGCCTACATTCTCTCTGCGTTCTGCGCCGCCTTTGTCGGCATCCTGCTCGCCGCGCGAATCGGCATCGGCAACGCGACCCAGGCGGAAGGATGGGAGCTGCAGGCCATAGCCTCCTCTGTTATCGGTGGCACCAGTCTTTTTGGCGCCATCGGCTCGGTGCACGGCCCCCTGCTCGGCTCGTTCATTCTGACGACGATTAACAACGGCGCCAACCTTCTGAACGTGAACTCATTCTGGCAGCGGATCATCACTGGCGGCCTGATCATCGTGATCGTCTATTTTGACGGGTTGCGTCGTAAGAAACGCTAAGGCTAAGATCGGCGGCAGGGGAAACGTGTCGGCGTTTGGGCGTATCGGCGTGTGGCCGCGTGACGTGGCCGTGCGCTTGGCGCGATAGGGACGCGCTCCCGCGCGTCCGGCGTGGCACTCTTGACGCTCCCTCTGGCTGTTGTGCTCCGGGCCGCCTTTGATCTAGTTCCTTGTTGTCCGCTGCTTCGACGTTCCACTGGCCGCGCCGAATATTCGATTCGTTTATCCGTGGACTCCGGCCTCCTTCTATCTGACCTGGCCCCATCCGCTCCGCTCCGCCACGTCAAGTGGCCAAAACGCCGATACGATGCCCCTTGGACGTGCCACGCCGGACGCGCGGGAGCGCGTCCCTACCGCGCCGACAACCTACGTCACGTGCCGACACGCCCACACGCCGACGCGTTTCCCCGATACGCCGACACGTTTCCCCTAACGCCGATACGCTTCCCACTAGCGGTTGGCCAGCACGGCCAGCAGATCTTCCGCTTGCTTATCGGTCGACGCTTTCGTATCCAACCACACTAACTTTCCGTCCTTAAACAAATAAGCCTGTCGCGTCGCCAAAGAATCCTTGATGAGCGGAACTCCAAAGGCCGAAGTGACTTGTTTGTCTTTGTCGGACAACAACTCGAACGGCAAGTGGTTCTGATCCTGAAACTTTTTCTGCGCTTCTACGGTATCGAGGCTAACTCCGAAGATTTTCACTCCCTTTTGTTCCAACGCCGTGTACGAATCCCGGAGGCTGCAAGCCTGAGCGGTACACCCTGCACTCATCGCCTTCGGATAGAAGTAAACGAGAGTGTATCCAGTTTTGCCTTCTTCCGCCAAGTTGACCGATTTCCCATCCTGATCCGGGGCCGTGACCGCAGGAAGTGGATCACCAAGTTTCAGCTTGCCGTTGTCCTGGGCGGAGGACAGAGCGAAGACACCTGGAACCAAACCGAGAAATCCAACGGCAATCGCGATGATAATCTTCATAAGTGGAAATCGTTGTTCGTCCTTGAATAGACAACTTGGAGAGCAGATTTATTCCTCATAAATTATTGATTGAGTCTCTGCTTTCGCTCCTCCGCGGACAATAGGCGAGGCGTCCCGCTTTGCGACGACCC
The DNA here is from genome assembly GCA_963789065.1 of uncultured Verrucomicrobiae bacterium. Classification (GTDB taxonomy): domain Bacteria; phylum Verrucomicrobiota; class Verrucomicrobiia; order Chthoniobacterales; family JAFAMB01; genus JAFAMB01. The sequence goes on from CAWBKA010000013.1 coordinate 50,172, forward strand.
CTCAAGCTCAAGAGCAAAGCGGGACACTTCGCCTCCACTAAGGTTGCTATTCCACGATCCACGCGCTGATCTCGCCTTCGGTATGCGCCGGCTCTCCAAGCGGCGGCAATTCTTCGAATGCTATGGGTTCGGCGCTGGCGTGCACAGTGCTCCAACCTTGATTCATTCGCGTGTGTCTGGTGAATTCAGAGGCAAACTCAATCAAGGCGTCCTCTGCCATCTTTGCAGGGCTGCTGACGATCAGTTGGATTTCACGAGCTGACAGAGAGTCGTCGACGGGCATGTTGTCGTTAAGAACAACCTTGGTATAACAATAGTTTTCGCGAGGCATGCGGGTATTTTCCCAAATTGGCCGGATGATCTCAAGGCTAACCATTCCAGAGCAGCGTCTCGGACCGGCCTCTACCCGTTTTATGAAGCCGCGCAGGCGCTAAAAATAATCGACTTTTATCATCGCATTTCGATGATAAAATTGCCTCTAGCTCTTCCGTTATGGCCCCGTCCACCCCACATAGCTCCTCCGGAGAGTCCTCCTCCGTCCCGAAGACCAGGGATTTGCCACCAGAGTGTTCGCTTCTCCGGATCTTCCTTGGAGAAGCGGATGAGTATCTGCGTCGCCCGCTTTACCGAGCGATCGTGCTGAGAGCTCGAGAACTCCGTCTCGCCGGTGCTACCGTGTTACGTGGACCAATGGGCTTTGGCCGGTCGAGTCATCTCCATAACGCAAATATCCTCCGACTATCCTTAGATTTGCCGATCGTCGTGGAGATCGTCGATGAGACCGAAAAGATCAAAGCCTTCTTACCTGAATTGCAGAAGATGATGCGAGGAGGTCTCATCACCATGGAGCGGGCGCAAGTCTTCCGCTATCGCCACTAGAAGTTTTGAGTTTTGGGTTTTGCGTTTTGCGTGATCCGCGCGGTTTCCAACACTCCAACACTTCGCACGTTCTGAGGACATACCACGCCGGACGCGCGGGAGCGCGTCCCTACCGCGGCTTCGCCGCCACTCAAAACTCAAAACCCAAAACTCAAAACTCAAAACTTCTATTCCCCGCTAGCCGCTGCGCGTGCGGTGCGATTTTCCCTTGTAAAAAATCGCTTGCACCTTTTCCAAAGTGATCAACCCGGGACCAACAATGTCCTCTACCAACACCAGGAACTCTTGAATCTTCTCCTCCGTATCAACAATCTCGATAACGATTGGCAAATCCGCGGAGAGACGGAAAACGCTGCTGGCGTGCAAATGGCTTGATCTTCCGAATCCCAAAGGGCCACGCAATACGGTCGCTCCCGCCAGGTTCATCTCGCGAGCCTTCAGGACGATTTTCCGGAACAACGGCTCGCCCCGCTCCTCATCGCCCTCTCCAACAAATATCCTCAATAGAGATGCATCCCTTGGAAGTTCCATATAACGCAATTCAAAACTAAAACTTTATCCGTTGTATGACTTGCCAACCCAACGCTACGCACCCAAGGCAAAGTCCGGTTGAAAAGACAATATTGGCCAACGCCGTCAACCACCTGCGGTTCATGATCAAATTATAGGTTTGTAGGCTAAACGAAGAAAACGTCGTCAACCCTCCGCAAATTCCGATAATCAGCAATTGTCCGAGAGAAGCGGCGAAGCTGCTGCTGGCAACGCGCTCGAGAACCGCGGCAAAGACACCAATGATTGTGGAACCCACCATATTCACGACCAGAGTCCCGAATGGAAATGTCTCTCCAAAGCGTTCAGCAACCAAACCGGACCACCAATATCGCCACATGCTTCCTGCAGCTCCGCCTAAAAATACGAGCACGATCGCCAATCCCATACTCCGATGCGGACTTAACTGCGCAGTGCTCGTAAGGCAGCACGAAATGCGTGAGGAAAGGGCGCGGCCGCCACCGCTCCTACCCAAATGCTGAAGAGACATAGGACGTTGGACAACCCTATATTTAACAAAAGATCCGCAAAAACCCCGTGGCGGATCGCAATAAATGAGATCAGGCTGAACGAACTGAAGGTGGTATAACCGCCACAGACACCCACCAGCAGAAACAGTCGGCTGCGCGGACCTAAATAGATGTCTCCGGATGGATCCGAGACGAAATTTAAAAACGAAATCACGAAGCAGCCGCTGACGTTAATCATCAAAATCGCAAAGGGCGTCCACATTGAAATAGGAGACACCCACTCTACTATCGCAAAGCGCATCAGGCTACCAATCCCTCCCCCGATCCCCACCAAAAAGTACCTTCTCATCCAGAAGATATCATATAGTGCACACCCAAGTTGGCAAGCGTCCGGATCTGCCAAAATCCGCCCTTAAGATTCTCGTCGCAATGTCATCCCAATCGCTTTCGCTCTTTACTCGTCCTCGTCCTCGGGTTCTGCTGCCTGTCTGGCAGACGACAATATAGACGAAGCCAGCCGCAACAAGGAAGCGCTTATGGGCGAACCCTTCGGGCCGGATGACCGGCGCTAAACAGGTACAAACCCTGGGCCAGGCTTTCTTCCCCTTCGGCTTTCGGGGCGGGCCCTTCGGTCCGGATGACAAGCCCCAAACGCATACTTTTCCTTGCCAAATAGCGCAACTTGAAGGAAATTCGGCAGCTGGCAATGGAGTTTGCCTTCTCCTGTACCAAGAGATAAACAGCCCAACTCGGGGCTAATGACTCCTACCTAACACAAACTTGTTGAGGTAGAAAGACATGAGCGGAGGAGTTATTCTTTTTCGATTCAGACGGCGGCACCGGCCCCACTACCCATGAAAGCACTCAGGCCATGAGCACCCATATTGAAATCGAGAGAAGGTTGCCCGGTCCCCTCGCAGAACTGCCCAATGCCGAGATCCCGCAGGGTTACAATCACCTTCCGATCCTCTTAGACAATCAACAAGCCGTGAGAATTTTCCCATGACTTTTCAAAGCATCCTTTTCCCTTCCTCTGAAGACCGCCTAAGCAAGGAAACCCTTCAGGTACCTGACTTCTCTCTTGATTTAAATTTAAATCAAATCATCGACGCCATCACCGCCAGCAAAGAGGAATACAATTTAAAGCCCTTCTTTTATACCTCCTTGCACGATATTCACATCGATCCACTATCGTCATGCTATATTCCGGGACCTGGAAAATACCCTTCTCTTTGAGCATATAACTTCGTTCGCGCGCCAAATGCGATCCACGCGCGAACATCTTGCTCAAGCGCGCCAAGCTTTACCACAAATACCAAAAAGACAGTTGGTTCTTCGACAGCGGTCGAGATCTATTGTGACACCATTAACCGCTTGCTCCAAGAACTATCTCTCGTCGATTTACAATCCAGCGGATTTCTGAGCCTTCCGCGACTATTTGAGCGCAATATGCGCAATCCGATCACTTTACATCACTTCTGACGGAGACCAAAACGCTGAAAGACGACTTAGTCCACGCGTAAAATATTCCGTCCTCATAAAGGGCGGTGGCGTCAAGGTGCGCAAGTATGAAGCGGAAACTGACTACAGCGCGGAAGTTGAGGAAACATTCGAGAAATTCAAACAGGGAGCGGTGAAAAGTTACGCCGTCAAATTCTCCATCCTCCCAGGGCATGAACAGTGTTGAAGAGAAAGTCTTGGATTTCGTCGCCCTTTTGTATCCCGAAATATTTCTTCATCTTGATAACTTCTGCACTAAACAACCACGATTATTTGGATCCCACCATCGGTCTTTTTGACCGAGAAATTCAATTTTACATCTCCTTTTTAGAGATACATCGACAAATTTAAGACGAGCTGGTCTCCCCTTTTGTTACCCACAAGTTTCCGCCACCGAAAAGGAAGTTTACGATTATCAATGTTTTGATTTGGCTCTTGCCGATAAACTTCTTCGTGAAGAATCACCGGTCGTCTGCAATGAGTTCTATTTGAAAGACCAGGAACGCATCTTTGTCGTTTCGGGTCCCAACCAGGGAGGAAAAACGACCTTCGCTCGCACCTTCGGCCAGCTTCATTATCTGGCGAGTATCGGCTGTCTCGTCCCCGGCAGGGATGCCCAACTCTTTCTTTTCGACAGGCTCTTTACCCATTTTGAAAAGGAAGAAAACATGAAAAATCTCCGTGGGAAACTAGAGGATGATCTCGTTCAGAATCCACCAGATTCTCAACCAGATTACCTCCCAGAGTATCGTCATAATGAATGAAAGCTTTACCTCTACGACGTTACGAGACGCCATCTTTCTCAGCAGAAAGGTTCTCGATAAAATCATCCAGTTAGATTTGTTATGCGTTTGCGTGACCTTTATCGATGAATTGGCTTCTCTCAGTGAGACGACCGTGAGCATGGTCAGCACGGTAGTTCCGGAAAATCCGGCCTCGCGAACCTACAAAATTGAAAGACGGCCCGCTGACGGGCTTTCCTACGCCATCTCAATCGCCGAAAAGTACCGGCTTACCTACTCTTCTTTAAAGGAGCGCATTAAATCATGAAAGCCTTTCTCATGTATAGGGACCGTGATTTCGACTTGCAGCAGATATTTCCACCGCATGAAGAGGCCCTGACGCAAGACCTGGAACTGAACACGCTTTTCAACGCCATGGCGCTCGGTGACAAAGTGCTATTCGAAGTGGCAAAGAAGGCTGTTTTGTCCAGTGTCAGCGATCTCGGACACCATCCTTTATCGTCAAGATGTTCTTCGGGATTGCCTGAACAATTCTTCCATTGTCAGGGATATCTACGATATCGCAGTGGCATCGATTGACCGAGAGAAAAAGGGGTATTGGAGTTTACTCCGCGACTATCCCGATGCGATCCTCAGTAGGTCGATAGAAGTGTATGCAGATGTTTGTTGGGATGCTTAAAGAACTCAGGAGGATCGCCGATGAGCATGCCGACCAATTTCAATCGGAAGGTTTCAGCGTCATTTTTCGCGATGCTCAAAGAGAGAACTGAGTGATGAATATTTTGCGACTGTCGCAAAAGCATCTCAGGCAACTAAAATTCCGTGACGGGGTGCTTGATCAGCGCCGAACTCGGACCAGGCAACAAAGGGACCAACTACATACTTCGAAAGCCTCACGACCAAAACGGAGAGTTGGATTGAACGGATCCTGGAGCAAAAGCCGCGCTCCTACACCTTTCACCTCCATCCTCGCGATGAAAGCGGCGCCAGGGCCCTGTCGGAATTGAACGACCGCGGGATCAACCTGGTTGCCAACGCCCTCGCGCAATCCACTGATCATATTCTCAGTTTTTTCAGCATGCTCCGAACCGAATTGGCCTTTTACGTCGGTTGCTTGAATTTAGACGGAAAACTTGACCAAAAGGGCGAGCCAATGTCTTTTCCGCTGCCCGTCGCTTCCGGCGAACGCAGACATTCCTTTACCGGATTATACGATATCTGTCTGGCTTTAAGCCTGGAGCATAAAATCGTCAGCAATGAGGTCAATGCCGACAACAAAGACCTCGTGATCATCACGGGCGCGAATCAAGGCGGAAAGTCGACATTTCTCCGAAGCATAGGTGTGGCCCAATTGATGATGCAATGCGGCATGTTTGTGCCGGCCGAGTCTTTCTCTGCCAACGTCTGCGAAGGAATTTTCACGCACTACAAGCGGGAAGAAGACACTACCATGAAGAGCGGGAAATTTGATGAAGAACTCAGCAGAATGAGCGGTATCGTCGAGCATCTGAAGGCAAATTCCATGCTGCTGTTTAGTGAATCCTTTGCCGCGACGAACGATCGAGAAGGCTCGGAGATTGCCAGGCAGATCGTCTGCGCGCTGTTGGAAAGGCGAATCAAGGTCTTCTTCGTCACGCATTTATATGAATTTGCGCATGGTTTTTATGACGAAAAACGATGCGAACGCCATTTTTCTGCGGGCTGAAAGACAACCCGACGGAGGACGAACTTTTAAACTCATCGAAGGCGAACCATTGCAAACCAGCTATGGTGAAGATTTGTATAATAGAATTTTTGTCTAGTTTCCACCTTCCACTCGATCCGGTAGGCTACACTCGGGTTGGCATGGAGTTTGCCTTTCCGCAACAGCGGAACAACCGCCCGCAGGGCTGATGATTCCTACCAAACCAATTATTTGGCAAGGTAGAAGGAAGCTCATTATGTTATGACCGCTAAAAAGATAATTGGGCCACGTTCTTCGGTGGGAGAGTGCCTCCAGTTCGCAAAACGGCGACCAGGCTTTCCACGTCTGAAGAGGCGAGCGGAGTGCGAGCGTAGGCTTCCACCGTTGCCTCAATAGGGTAGGCAACTCGGCACAGTTCGACTTTGCCGTCTTCCCAGACGGCATACGGAGCCTTCGGATCACCATCTTTCGGTTGACCAACGCTTCCTGGGTTAACTAAGGTCGTTTTTCCGATCCGCTTCAAAAGTGGCCAGTGGGTATGTCCGAAAAAAAGAAACTCCGGAGATCCAGCGAGGGTGATTTCATATGCGAGATCCTTTTCCGCGGTGCGCAGGTACCGGAACAAAGGGTCGCTCGGTGCCGCATGGCAAGCCACGCAGCGTTTACCGAGAATCTCGAATGAATGGAAGGGATTGAGGCCGCGCAGGAAACGCAACATCTCCTCAGATAAAGCCCCTAATGAGAACGCCTGGGTACAGGCTGTCAAATGACGGAAGGGCGGCGAACTTCGCGGATCCCGCTTCAAGGCAACGCCCCAATCGTGGTTTCCTTGAATAAAGAAGGATTTGCTGCGTTCTTCGATGGCCCAGGCAACACACGCCGCCGGTTCCGGCCCATAGTCGACGAGATCGCCGAGGCATAAGATTTTATCGAAATCAGATTCGGCTTGGAGGACCGATTGCAAAGCCGGCCAGTTACCGTGAATGTCAGAGAGAATCAAGAGTTTCATGGACTAGCTAGAGTATAAATCAAGGTTTATGAAGTTCGGAATAATAGGAACACCACGAGGACGATCAGGAGCGACAGGAGCGCGTAGGCGGCATAAGCGTTAAAGCGTCCGTGATGCATGGCCGCCAGCACGCCGGCACACCAAAACGCCGCCAACTTGATCGGTTGATAGACCAGCTTCTCCACCAGATGCACGCGCTCCTTTTCGCGCCGAATGGCGACCCGGAAATGTTCTGCCACCGTTTCACGGGTGTCCTCCACTGTCGTCGGTTGAAACACCGCGTCGAAAATCACTCGCACTGGATTGGAGAAGCCCGTTGCGGTGTAAGTCATCTCTGGCAACAAGCGTCGCACACCGCCGTCCCAGCGCGGAAGCCGCGTCAGTTGCCGGCCACGGGTCAGCCACAGTCGAACGATCAGGTAGGTGAAAACCAGCAAGACGATCAGCGCCACCAGCATGTAAGAGGTAGACATGGCGAACACCACCGGATTCTCTTTGCCACCCCGATGCATCACCACCAACCCGCGTCCGGGCAGAACACTTTGTCCAACTTGGGCGCCCAAGTCATGGAATTCATCAATAAAGGCAGGCGGCAAAGTGTGGTGCGCGGAGTTTGCAGCGAAGAAAGGTGGCACTAGCGCGTCGGCGGCGCTCCCGCCAATCAATGGCTTCAACGCTGAACCCAAGGCTGGAATTACGTAGGTCGGTAGCACGCCGAATGTTAGACACAGGGCGGCAAGGATGGCCATGGGCGCCAGCGCGCTGGACTTCGCTTCAGTCACCGGTTGATTTTTGGCCAAACGGCGCATGCCCAAAAAGCTCATCGCGAACGCTTTCACAAAACAGGTGACCGCCAGCGCCGCCGTCAGGGCCAGTCCCGCTCCGCTCAAGGCAAAAACGATTTTTGCCAAGGTCGAGGAGAGTTCCGCCGAGCGGAGCATGGTTTGCAAGGTAAGCCATTCACTAACGAATCCGTTAAGCGGCGGCAGCGCGGCGATGGAGAGAGTGCCAGCAAGAAAGCCAAGCGCGGTCAACGGCATCCATTTGATCAAGCCGCCCAGTCGATCCATATCGCAGGTGCCGGTCTGGGCTTCCACCACACCCACACCGAGAAATAGCAACGTCTTATAAAGGGAGTGATTGATCAGATGATAGAGCCCGGCCACAAACGCCATGGCCGCCAGTGCTGGATGATTCGTGGCCACAAAGACCATGCCAGCTCCAAAACCGGCCACCATGATGCCGACATTCTCAATGGAGCTGTGCGCCAGCATCGCCTTTAGATTGTTTTCGGTGGTTGCGTAAAGGATTCCCAGGAGGGCCGAAATCGTTCCCACCACCAGTGCCACTAAGCCGGGACCAACCTGCGTCGCCGGCATCAGGTCAGCGTTGACCCGCAAAATCCCATAAAGCCCAAGATTCAGCGTTGCCCCCGCCAGTACGGGAACAAACGCGCGCGGTGCCAGGGTATACGCACGCGGTAACCAGATATTCACCGGCACCAATCCGGCTTTGACCCCAAAACCAAAAAATGAAAACAAGAAAACTGCCCAATGCCCTTCCCCACTCAGGCCTTGGGCAGCCGCTTTGAGGGTGGCGAAATCCAGCGCGTTTACGTTGATTGCCAGGATCAGAAAACTAAGCGCCGCCGCGAGTGTTCCAGCTTCGCCCATCGCCAGCAAAAGGTAACCGGCAGAGGCCTGACCGTTCTCGCGACCGGGGTGGTGGACAATTAAGAGGTACGAAAGAACCGACATGACTTCCCACGCGAGCAGGAACAGCACCGCGTCGCCCGCGAGGAGAAGCAAAACAACAGAGGCAAACAATCCCAGCAACAGCAAGGTGAACGCACGGGCACTCCGCTGATTCGACTCGCGCTTTAATTCGCCGCCGGCAAAAATCGAAGCTGGAAAAAGCACCAAACCCGTGACGAACAAGAACACTGCCGAAAGCCGGTCGAGCACCAGCGTAAGCGTCGTCAAACCCGGCAACGACCAGAGCGCTTGGCGGAATGTGTCGCCGCCCAGCAATGCATTTGCACCCGCCAGTACTAGTACAATCGCCGCTGGACAACCCAGCCATGCCAACACGTTTCCCTGGCGCGGCGCGGGTGCCATGAGCGATAGCAGAATGCCGATTCCGCACAGCGAAAAAAAGATGCAGATGAGAGCTGGCGTTTGCATCACGACTTGACCGAATTGCCGTCTACGACCGGCGCAGATGAAACGAGCGATGCCGAAGTCGTCCGGCCGACCGCAAGGAGCAGTCCGTGTAAAATCGCCAAGGGCGGCGGGGGTTGCCCTGGCACTTCGACGTCCACCGGCAAAATCCCCGCCAATCCTGTTGCGCAGACAAAGCTTCCTGCAAACACGCCGCCAGACACCGCGCACGCACCCACCGCCATGACCCGTTTTGGCCTTGGCATGGCGTCGTAGATTTTGTGCAGAACGAACCGCATGTGGTCGGTTACCGGGCCGACGACCAACATCACGTCCGCATGGCGGGGGGTCGGAGTAATGAAAAACCCCAATCGGTGGATGTTGTAATATGGGTTGTTGAGTTGCTTGACTTCATTGAGGCACGCGCCGCAGTCACCCGCATCCACAACGATGATGTGAATGGAACGTGCAAAAGCCGAGCCAAGTTCATTTCGGCTATCTCGAACAGCCGCCCATTCGTAAGTTTGCTCCCAGCCAAGCGGTCGCTCCACTTCGCGAACGCACCGATAGCAATGAACACAACGGCCGTAATCTACCGCCACGTTGCCACTAGCCTGGCTGAGTGCTTCCGTCGGACAGCGCTCTACCAGGGTCGCCCCCGCTTCGGGATCGATTGGTCCGCCCAGAGGTAATCCGGGCGTGACTCCCGGAGCACCTTCCTTCCTTCCTGGATACGCGGTGGTCTTAATTCCCCTGCGAAGACCGTTGATCACCCACTGACTCATGCGTTTTTCAATTCCATAGGGTTGTTTCTCATTTTTTAGCGGTCGTTCTCGGCCACCGATAAATCGAAGGTCGAGAGAATGATCGGAAGATCCTGAAACGCGAATTTTTCGACGCTGAGGTGGAAGCCATGCCAATTGGCAAACGACGGCGGAACAATCCGGTAGCGAGCGATCCGTCCGTCAGCAGCCAGACGGACCCAATGAAATGTACCGCCGCGCGGTGCTTCAACCCAGCCTAATGCCGCACCGTCTCGAAGCTGGAATGGTTGGCGAATCACGCCGCTTGGCAGTGCGGTGACGGCCTGCTCCATGATCCGCACCGATTGTTTGACCTCGGCAAACAGCAGGCGCAACCTCGCGTAACCATCACCCTCTTGTTCGCTCGGCACGTCAAAATCGTAGCTTTCGTAGCCCAAGTAGGGCTGCGCACGGCGCAAATCGCGAACCAGCCCCGATGCGCGCGCGACCGGACCGAGAAGACCGTAAGCTTGGGCGTCCCGCGGCGCGATGAAGCCAACCTCCTCCAGTCGGTCGAGAAAACTGCTGGAGACGCGTAACCGCTGTTCGAGTTCATTCAACTGCTTGAGGGCTTGCCGCGACTGGCCAAGCGCTTTGCGGCACGCCTCATTCGACAACTCACGCAGCAGACCCCCAAGTGCGAGCAAGCCAAACAAATATCGATGGCCAGTGAGTTCACCGGAAATTCGCAACAAATCTTCCTCCAGGATTCCGGCCTGGCTGTTGGCGACGACCAGGGCCGTCGACTCGCAGATTTCTTGAATCGCTCCGGCATGTTGCCGCAGCCGTTCGAGTTCGGCCAGAAAGACGCGCAAGACCCGCGCGCGCGGCGGCACGGTCGCGCCGCAAATAGATTCAACCGCCTGGCAAAAGGCTAGTCCATGAGCGAACGCCGTGGTCGCCGCAAACCGTTCCGCCAGCAGTAAAGCTTCATCCGCGGATTTGCCGGTTGCGAGTTTTTCAATGGCGCGCCATTTGTAAAAGAGTCGGGGCACGGAGCGAATGACGTCTTCGCCGACCGTTTCGAGCAGGAAAAGAACCGATTCGGTTACCCCGGAGTATTTTGGCCCGATCGGCATGACGAACGCGCCCGGTTCCTCGACGATGCGTCGTGGCCGCCACTCAGCGTCTGCTTTGCGGTGGTGCATCGCCGATGGCGGGTCGAAATGACGACGCATTGGCTCGACGCCTTCCTGCCACGTGTCATCGTGCAAGACGAAATCTCCCAGTCGCGGGTGGCCATCGAAGATGAGACCAAACAGGTCTTCGGCTTCCCGTTCATGCCAGTCCGCCGCATGCACGAATTTGACGATGCTGGGAAAGATCTTCTGATCCAGCGGTGCGCTGGCGAACACGTGGACCCAGCCGGCTTCGGCGTCACCGTAAAAGCAATAACGCAACTCCCATTCAGTTTGCCCTTCCTCGACCATCAAGCCCGCGAAACTAAATCCCCATTCGAGAAAAAGTCGGCCGCACAATTCCGGAAGCAAGTTACGATCGCAAGTGACTTCACTCATTCTTCCCGTCGCTGCGAAATGGCAATCTGCGCTGCCGGCCCAACGTCTTTTGATTTGCTCTTTTAGTTCGGCGGGGTTCATGGAGGATTCATTTTGTCAAGGCGGCCGCCGCCTGGGTCAGCAATTCATGTAGCGGTTTTGGAATATAAAAGCCGAGCACCAGAACCGGCAAAGCCGCCAGAACGAGCGCTAATCGACAACTGAACGGCAGTTTTTGTTCTTTTTCTGTGCTGGAACGCTCGCCCATCGAGGCAGACTCGCCCCGCTCCCAAGCGCCAAAGACCATCCGGTTGATCTGCAGCATCACACCGAAAAAGGCGATCACGATGAAGAGCGCCAGAAGGCCGGTCACTAGATAGTGCCTTTGATTCAGACCCGCTCTTAGAATCGAAAATTCGCTTAGAAAGACCGCCAACGGCGGCGCACCCGTGATACCTAATCCGCCGAAAATGAGCGCGGCGCTGGCGACGGGAGATTTACCGATCAATCCGCGTACGGCCGCGATTTCTCGTGTCTTCACCGCCAGCAGCGCGGCGCCGGCGGCGAAGAAGCAGAACGACTTGGTGATTGAGTGACTGACGATTTGCTGCATGGTGCCATAACCCGCAGCCGATGCGCCGAGTCCAACCGCCACTAAAATGATACCCATGTGTTCGACCGTGGAAAAGGCGAACATCCGTTTATAGTCGCGCACCTGAAGCAGTAAAAACGCGGCGGTTCCGGCCGAAATCAAACCGAGGACCTGGGCCCAGATTTCCGCATGAGAATTCGGCGCGGCTTTCATCACCGGAAATAGCCGCAGAATCACATAGAGGATCGCCGTCGTCTCCACGCCTGAGAGCAGCGCACATACCGGCGAAGGGGCTTGGCTATGGGCGTCCGGCAGCCAGGTATGCATGGGGACAAGGCCGGCTTTTGTTCCGAGACCGATCAAAATCATCAGAAACGCTGTTTGCAGCAAAACTGGCGGCATCAAAGGCGCTGCCGCCACCAGTCCTTCCCAAGTATAATCGCCTCCGCCTGCTGCCTGCATTGCGGCGAAGAGAACAAGAAAGCCAAACAGAGCCATGGCCGCTCCCATGAGCGACAGCACCACATATTTCCATGCCGCCTCCAGCGCCTCCCGCGTATTTTCAAAGGCTACCAGCAGCGCGGAACACAAGGTTGTCAATTCAACCACAATCCATACCAGCGTCGGTTCGGCCATGACCGGAATGGCCAGCATCGAAAAGATGAACAGATTGTAGTTCGCGTAATAAAGCAGCAGCTTTCTCGGCTCCAGATTTTCATGCGCCATGTATCCCACTGAGAAAATTGCCGCGGTACACCCAACCAAGGCAATCAGCAGCAGAATCAGAGCGCTCAACCCGTCCACGGCGATCCATTTTAACGCCCCGACTTTCATGACCGCGGTGACGGAGTGACCCGCCGAAACCTGCCAGGCCACTCGCGTTGCCAAAACCAGAACGGCCAAGCACGAGACGACAGTAAGGCCCGACGCACAGTATCTTTGGCCGGGAAGGCAAACGAGCGCGGCGGCAACCAGGGGGAGCAGGAGAATAACGATAATGCTCATCTGGCCGCCTCGCTTGTCGTTGGCTCCGGAGCGACCTCTTTTAAGCTTGCCAATGTCCCCACAGCGGTGGTGCCGGTCTGCTTCTGGACGGCCCGCGTCAGCACGCCCATGATGAAAACGATAATCAACCCGTCCGTTGCTATGGCGAGTTCGACCAGCAAGGGCAGATTGCGCGAGATGGCAATGCCGGCCAGGAAAGCGCCGTTTTCCATCACCAGCAGCCCAATGAGCAGCGGCACTGCTTCACGCCGGACGGTCAGCGTAAACGCACCGAGCAACAATCCCGCAACGCCAATCGGCACGTTGGGCCCGCGAAAATCCGGTCCGACGGACTTCAACAAGGGTGTCCCCAGGAAATAAGCCAGGATCGCCAGCGCCAAAGCAACGAGCAAGGAAGTCGGGATGTTCAACGCCTGATCAATCTCGCGTCGGGTGTAAATCTCTGCCGGTGATGTCTTGCGCAAAAGCCAAGGGACGATTAGCGGCTTGCTAATCAGGTTCACCAACGCCACGCCGTAGAGATGCTCTGACTGGTGGCGAAGACCCAATAGCGCGGCGGAGGCCGCCAGCAAAAGAGACTGCACGATGAACAGGTTCAAGCAACCTCTGATCTGTCGCATCGCAACAATTCCGAAAGCGGTAAGCAGAAATAATCCGGCGGCGAGAGCATTCAGATTATCCAGTAATTGACCCGTCGTTTCGCTCATGGGTGTTCATTCAAGGTAGAAAGACCTGCGCAATCATCGCCGCCACCGAAGTTACGAATGCCGCGCCCAAAAATTCCGTGATGCGAAAGAGGCGGAGTTTGGAAAGAGAAGACTCGATACAAACTAACACCAGCAGGAAGCAGAATATTTTGAACAATACTAAAGGAACGGCCTGCAGCACCGCTTCTGCGGTTTGTACGCGCGCCAGCCCCCAGGGGGTCACGAGCACGTTGAGAAAAATGCAGATCAGCACGAAAAACTTCATCTGGCCGCCCCATTTCATGAGCGCCATGCCTCGCCCGGAGTATTCCAGCGACTTCGATTCGTCTATCATCGCCAGTTCGAAATGACCCGTTGGATTGTCGACCGGGATCCGCCCGCCCTCGGCCAGGATCAACATGAGAAATGCCAGGACCAACAGCACGTGCGACGGCGCGAAGAAATTTGCCAGCGGCGTCACCCATTTTTCCTGGACAATGTAAGGAATGGTTGAGCCGGCAACGAACGAAACGGTGAAGAAGACGATCATGAACACCGGCTCAGCGAGGAACCCAACCATCCGCGTGCGGCTCGCACCCATGGGACCGTAAGGGTTGGCCGTGTCCACCGCGGCAAGCGCGGCAAAGAAGCCGCCGAGTGACAGCACGAAGCCGCCGCCCAGCATGTCGCCCATGAAAGCAAAGAACAGCGGATAGTTTGTCAGCACCGGAATCAATAGCGTGACAAAAATAGGCGTGACAAAAACGATGTAAGGCGTGAATCGGAAAATCCACGAACTCTCTTCCGACACTATTTCGTCCTTATGAAAGAGCTTCCATAGATCCAGATAAGGCTGGAAAATGCTCGGCCCTCGCTTGGACTGGACAATTTCCTTCAAGCGGCTTAGCACGCCGGAGACGAGAGGCGCGAACGCCAAGACCACAACGACCTGGAAAAGGTTAAAAAGGATCCGGTTGAACATGCTAAACGCGGTTTGTTCTCAGCCGTTTCCTTCCACCATCGCGCGGTAATGGATTCACTTTCGCTTCTCCAATGTGACCGAACCGTCACAGTTGGTTGCAGTTCTCACGCTGACCCAGACTTTTCTGAGCATAATAAAACTCCTGTCCACGCATCTGCTGCGCCAACAGGAGTTATTAGCCCTGAATACGGTCAGGCGGTTTCCCCACTTGCGGGGGAGGCAAACTCCATTGCCAGACGCTTACTTATTCGAAGAGGCGGCGCCGCACAACCGAAAATCGATTCCCAGCGGATTTTTCTTCCATGGGCTTTGCACGATGCACTGCGAGCCCGGCGTGACGCCTTTGTTTTGCGCCATTCGCGACACGCTTTGAGTTTTGCCCCCGCAGCCTTCACAGAAGGAAACGAAGTCGATTTGAACAGAAGATAGCAAAGGAAACTAAGATTTTGGGGGGCGGCAGTTCGGTGGGCCGATTTTCCCTTCCGAGTTTGCGGCTGGAGAAAATGCAAAACCTTCCCCCGGTCGCCAACGATCACCACACGTAAAACTCGAAACCCAGTAGCCAGTAGCCAGTAGCCGAGACTCATGGTGGCATGGGCGTCCCGCCCGTGATCTTTGTGCGAGCGCGGGCGGGACACCCAAAACTCAAAACCCAAAACCCAAAACCCAAAACTCAAAACCCTTCCTCCCCCGTCTTTGGCCGACTTTCGGATCGGCTCAACTCGATCGTGAATGATCTGTACTCGCTCGAGTGTGACCAGGCCGCCACCCATCATTCGCTCCAAATGCGGAAGAAATGCGTCAATCTTTTCCTGCGTGTCGACGATCTCGATCACGATGGGCAAGTCGGTCGAAAGCCGGAGGATCTTCGCACTGTGCATATGGCTCGATCTCCCAAAACCGAGAAGACTCGAAAAACTGTGGCGCCCGCTAAATGCAGCTCTCGGGCTTTCAAAACAATCGCTTCGTAAAGCGGCAAATGTTTTTGACGATCATCCTCGCCTACAAAAATCCGTAACAATAAAGCTTCTTCGGGAAGCTGATGAAGTTGTGTTCCAGCGGCGCGCGATTCAGTCTCCGGGGGATTCGGGTTGAGCCTGGGCATAATCGCGTCCAAAACCGATGAGGTTGTTAGGAGTTGTCAGCACTGATCGTGTCAGCACGGTTTTCTCACCTTTGTTCAGGAGATGGCAAACTCCATTGCCCGTGTGCAAAATCTACCAAGGCCGAATTATCACCTCAACTAAAACTTGGCTTTAGTTGACAGGAACCGATCGAAGTCAGGCGGTTGGAGCTTTTGGCGGCGGAGAGTTACCGGAAAGCATCTCAAGTCAGGTCGCTGGCCTGAGAGGTTTTTGTCCGCGGCTGATTGATTCGACTTCCAGGCTTCTCGAATTCTTGACTTCCTGGCTTCTCCCCAGGTTGCCACCAACTGCGCCATCCTTCCTTTAGTTCCAGCCAGCCCCACTGGAGAAGCGTTTTGAAAATGAGCCGGATATCGCCTCGGCTCAAGGTGAAGCCGTTGGCGAGAAAACGTTGGGACGATTCGTTCGTCCAAGCAGGCCCAAGCGGCGGCGCCGGCGCGCGATCTGGGCGAAACGCCGGTTGTAGATGCGCATCAGCGCTGAACACGGCGCGCGAAAGCGGCTCGGAAAACGGCGGCGCCAGCAACCCTTTATTCCCATCTTGAAGGGTTGCGAAACGATGCCCAAATAATACAGACCGAGATCCAGCAGGAATGCCAGCCGCATCAGGTCGTACTCACCCATGTATTCGTACTTGTCCTGGTAAACAGCCTGGAACCAACTGTGATAGCTTAAGGAAAAAGCGTTGTTATGGTGCTCGATCTGCCCGGCCAGAGGCTCGCCATCTCGCTGCGCGGTAATCAGTTCAGCCGCGCACGTCGCAGTAAATGAAATCCAATCCATGCCGGGGCTATAAAATGGATCGATGAACCCAGCCGCATCACCGACCAGCACAAAGCCGTCTCCGGCAAACTTCGTGCTGAAGTAGGCCAGGTCTTTGCGCCAGTGGACGTCCCCCTCGATCAAATGCGCGTCGGCAAGCATCTCGCGCGCGACCGGATGCTGCATCAGAAAATGCTTCAACCGGTCGCCCAGTTTTCCGCCGTCCCTTGGCCAGTGAACAAGGCGTTGATCGAAAACGACACCGACACTGACGTCTCCCCCTTTCAGAGGAATCCACCAACTCCACCACCCGTCTCCGACCACGTGATTGGTGGCCGTTCCGCGGATCCCGTATGGCGCAGCACGCCCATTCGGGGTATTTCTGGGCAAGTTCGTATCCATCCCAATCTTTCACGCCTTTCCAGCGTCCCCATGCCGCGGCAATAGGATGAGCGCTATTCGATTGCCACCATCCTTCCTGTCGCGCAAGCAGCGCGGCAACTCCGGACGCATCGAGAACCCATCGCGCGCGCACTGTTTTCGATGTCCTCCCCATTGCGAAGCGTGATGGTTTGTTCGCCGCCCGGGAGACAAGCTGCACCTTCGTCACACTGGCCGGACGGAGCAATGTCGCGCCGGCCGCGCACGCGCGGCGGAGGACTTCCTCGTCAAAAACCGCCCGATCCAGTTGATAGGATGGAAGGCGAACCTGGTATCGGCCGCCGAGTTCGCTCGCCTGGTCGAGGGATCGACTTCATCGTTGGTAAACCAAAATCGCATCCCCTGTTTCACCAGGTGCGACTCATTGAGATGCTGCGTCATTCCCAGGATCCGTCCGAGAAAAAATGCGCTCACCTCCACCGTCGCTTCACCAACGCGTCGGGTGAAATGGGTCGATTTTTCAACGATGAGCAGCTTTAATCCGGGGTTTTTCCGCAACAGCAACGTCGCTGTCGCCGCACCAGAAAGCGAACCGCCAACAACGACAACGTCGTAAAGCGGAGGCATTCTGCTTGCGGCACGAATTCATCTCGGTGACTTTCCTACCGATTATTTGGGCTGGAAGCTCATCCGTGGCGCAATCAGGGCAAAGCGCTTTTGCAAAAAGACCAGAAAATCAAAAATCCACAGGCGCCAACGGACTTCCGGCAGGTGTTCCTCACTCCCTGCCAGCACCGAATTCACGGCCGGCACAATCTGGAAAAACTGCCTTGGGTTAAAGAACACCTCGGCAAATTCCTGGGTATACCACGCGGTGACGAACTTTAAGTACAGGTCCATGACCCGTCCAAGATGGCGTTCATAGCGAGCGAATTCGGCGGCACGCCGATCTGGTTGTCGCAACGTTCGGTCGAGCATATCGGCGGCTTTCTCGCCAGAAAGAACAGCGATGAAAACGCCGCTGCTCCACACGGGGTCAATGAACCCGGCGGCATCCCCTGCGAGCACCCAACGGTCTCCGGTGAACCGTTTGTTCCGAAAAGAGAAATCTCCGGCAGCATGGACCTCGGTGACCCGTTGCGCCCGCGACATTTGCCCGATGACTTCCGGATTCTCCTGAAGAATCTGGGTGTAGGCGGTTTCCGGCTTCAATTTCATTCGCTTGAAAGCTCTCCGCGTCGAGCACAATCCCAACACTGGTTTTCTTTGCCGTGATGGGGATCATCCAGATCCATCGATCCTTGCAGCGAATCATCTTGGTCAGCGTACCATCGATCCCTTCTTCACGGTCAACGCCTTCAAAGTGAGCAAACAACGAAAATTTCCGAAGATGAGGATAATTCTGGCGCAGTTTGAAACGCGAACCGATCAGACTGTGACGACCGGAACAATCGATCAGGTATCTCGCGCGAAATCGGCTTTCGCCGGTGTGGACTGTCACCCCGTCCGCATCAAATGCGAGATCGGTCACCTGGGTGCCCTGCAAGACCCGACAACCGCTTTCGGCCGCATGATCCAGGAGCAATCTTGTCGAACATCGAACGCTCGACCTGGTAGGCGGTCGGAGTATTGGCACCGAAAGACGTCACTGAAAAGAAAGCCGATTGCTCCGAGTGCCGCAGGCGGAAACGATTTTGCCGCCATATTTCACAATGACATCGGCTTGATCGATTTTCTCTTTGACCCCCATGCGCTCAAAGGTGCAGAGGCTCCCAGGCAGGAGGGATTCGCCGATTTTGAAACGAGGAAATTTTTCTTTTTCGAAAATCGCAACATTCCAGCCTTTTTGCGCCAGTAAAGTTCCCGCCGTGCTGCCGGCCGGCCCGCCGCCCACGATAGCGATGTCGAAGAACTCAGCCATAATTTCCGCAACCGTCACCCATACTGACCTACGTTGCCTCGCTCCGCCAGCCCGAAGATGGCGTATCGGCGTGTCGCGGCCGGGCGCCTGGCTGGATGCGCTCCTCCGCGTCCGGCGTGGCAGGTCCAAGGGAGCATCGTATCGGCGTGTCGGCGTGTCGGCGTACGTAGGAAGAAGAGGGACGCCTTACCTAGGTGTACGCGCATCCCGCACCTCTAATAAAACATGATTTCTTTACTGGGTTCAGGCAGCTAATCGCCCCTGCTGAGCCGATCTTCGATTTCGTCCTTTACCAATTCGCGCAGATCGTTGAAGAGTTTTCAGCGTCCCTGCCGTGTGTTCCGCCGTAGAAAAGCTCCGGGCACAACCCGATAAACTTTTGGTCCTCATTGCTCCAGTATACGATGAGCCGATAACCATCTGCTAAATTTCTTAGATCTTCCACCACTTCAGTTGCCATTTTCCATCTTTCGGCCGTGCTACTTCTTTCTTTAGCCGGCATCCAAATCTTCCTCTTTGGGAAGAGGAGACTCTGCCGAGCTTTCTCGAACCTTCGACGCCAATTCCTCAAACTTTAGAAGAATCAACCCGAGGGGAAACGTGTCGGCGTTTAACGGCGTGACGCGGCCGTGCGTGTGGCGCGGCAGGAGGGATGCGCGCGTCCGGCGTGGCGCGTTCAATCAAAGACGCGTTCGCTCTGCGCTTGGCGTGATAGGGTTGCGCTCCCGCGCGACCGCATCACGGCCAACGCCGACACGATGCTCTCCGGACCTGCCACACCGGAGCGCTACCCAAAACTCAAACCAAAACTCAAACCCTGAGACATTTCTCAATGTGTTCAAGTTCGCCAGTGGTGAGTTGCGGAAATGAAAGGCCGGCGTGCAATTCCTCGATCTGCGCGACGCGACTGGCGCCGATCAGGACCGAGGTGATTTGCGGCTGGCGCAAGATCCAGGTCACCGCCAGTTGCGCCAAAGTCTGACCTCGCTCCCGTGCCAGGGACGCCAACTCCCGAGCGCGTCCAAGCGCTTGATCGTTAACATTCTCCGGTTTCAAAAACCGGCTCGCTTTACCCACGCGCGAATCGGTCGGGATTCCTCCCAAATAGCGCTCCGTAAGAAGGCCCTGCGCCAGCGGAGAGAAAACGATGCAGCCGATGCCTTCTTCTTTGAGAACATCAAGCAGCCCATCCTCGACGCGGCGATCAAACATATTGTACCGCGGCTGATGAAGGAGGCATGGTGTACCCAAGGTGCGCAGAATGCGCGAGGCGTCACGGGTCTGCTCCGGAGAATAGTTCGAAATACCGGCGTAGATAGCTTTACCGCTCCGCACGATGTGATCGAGCGCTCCCATCGTTTCCTCAAGCGGTGTTTCCGGGTCAGGGCGGTGCGAATAGAAGACGTCCACGTACTCGAGACCCATCCGGATCAAGCTCTGGTCCAGACTGGCGATCAAATATTTTCGCGAGCCCCACTCACCGTAGGGGCCGGGCCACATATCGTAGCCGGCCTTGGTCGAGATAATCATCTCGTCGCGATAAGCTCGGAAATCGGCATTGAAAATCAGTCCGAAAGTTCGTTCAGCAGCGCCTTGGGGAGGACCGTAGTTATTCGCCAGATCGAAATGGGTGATGCCGAGGTCGAAGGAACGCCGGAGAACAGCCTGGCGATTGGCAATTGGGTCGGCGTCGCCGAAATTTTGCCAAAGGCCGAGCGACAATGAGGGCAACAACAAACCGCTCCGGCCCGCCCGCCGAAACGGCATATTATCGTAGCGGGTCGTCAGTGCTTGGTAGGTTGTCGGCAAATAGGGTGCAGTGGTGGATAGGAAACGCTGGGAGATGGTCGTCATTGGAACGGTCCAGGGTTGAAGGGTTTCTCTGAGATCAGAGGGAAGATCTTAACGATCGCCAACCCTCGGACAACCTGGAGGAAATGCAAAAACACAGAAGCAGAGCTCCGTTCGGACGGAGCCTCGCCTTGAGAACCGGCGGCCGCCGGAAGCGATTTTGCTGATCAATCAATCCATCAAAGTCGGAAACGCTCGATATCTTGACCGGAAAGCTTGCCCCCTCAACCAGCTGAGGACTCTGTCCCAAGGAGGCCGTAAAGACGCCATTGCGAGCGAGATAACCCGCACCGGCCGCGTTGTGGGCTCGTTCCAGCCCACTATCACCGGAGAACTCTCCTCTTTGAATTCGGCCCGACAACCGGTTCCAGATCTTCTTCTCCCCGCCCTCAATCGCGAAGGTAACGCTGACATATTTAAGCTCTCCGAGAGCTTCCCCCATATCGGCGTCGACGAGCGGCCCAACCTCTTTGACCGTGGCTTTGAATTCATTCTGGTAGGTGTTCATTTTTTCTGCTCCTTGCAATATCTCAAAGAAGGTTCGCGCCCCATCGTGCTGGCGGATCTAGTTAAGTGGTGAATTTGCGCTCGGAGAAGTGCTTCGAAAGATCATCGAGCAGGAACAAGATCATTTGCTCGATCTGGCCGATGCGTTGGGCATCGACGCTCCAAAGATTAGTGACTGATTTTTTCTGTCCCGAACTGCTTTCCAAGCGGTTCTATAGCGCGCGTATCTGAAAAGCGTTTTAGCTTGTCAGATTTGCGCGCTAAATCTGCTTCTTCTGTCGCAACCGAAGCCAACTAAACCCAAACCCGGATAATTCTAAACCTATCTCTGCCTTTTTAATTTTCTCGTTTGGACGCTCATCAAAGAGGTGGATGAAGTGATCAAAAGTTTTTTCCCAAAGCTTGATTACAACCTTAACCGGAGCCTCCGTCAGATTATGCGCCGCAATGACCGCGTTCCCGTTTTCATCCTGGCAACCGTGGGCAAATATTTTAGTCGGTTCAGAAGTTTCCAGGACGCGATACGTTCCGGTACTGAATTCCGGGTATTCTTTACGGGTTCTAATCATCCGCTCCAGGTAATTCAATAACGACTTGGGATCGCGCCGCTGAGCCTGCACATTCACTTTCCGGTAGCTGAAAGCGCCCTTGTCAACGACCGGACGGACCAGGCACGATGGATCTGCGGTCGAAAAGCCAGCATTTAGGTCCGCCGTCCATTGCATCGGTGTCCGAACGCTGTTCCGCTCCGCTTGACTAAGATCTTCACCCATTCCGATCTCTTCCCCGTACCAAAGAATCGGCGTCCCGGGAATCGTGAAGATCAAACTATAGATCAGCAGTTGCAAATCGAGGCGCCCACCGAACATCGGAGCCAACCGACGCCTGATGCCTCGTTGATAGATTTGCATGGTAGGCTTCGGACCAAAAGCGTGGAAACAGATTTCGCGTTCTGACTGGCTCAGGCGACTAAGGTCCAGTTCATCATGATTCCTGACAAAATAAGCCCAGTGACTGAGAATCGGGATCTGGGGCAATTGGCGAAGCGCGCGCTCAATCGGTTCTGGTGATTG
Source organism: uncultured Verrucomicrobiae bacterium (assembly GCA_963789065.1). Taxonomy (GTDB): domain Bacteria; phylum Verrucomicrobiota; class Verrucomicrobiia; order Chthoniobacterales; family JAFAMB01; genus JAFAMB01. Next base: position 72,369 of record CAWBKA010000013.1, read on the forward strand.
CTCGGCGATTGCTAAGAAAAGATGCGGATTGACGAAGAAGTTAATCACCATCGTCATTCGCTGACCTCGCTCGCCGAAATAGTTCAAAATCTGATCGGGAGCAACATTGGCTTCTGCCACCAGGATCGCATCGCCGGTCTTCCACCGCAGGAACTCGCGAAATTCCTCCAAGTAATCAAACGATTCGTGTGGTTGTTTTTCGGCATCCGGCCCCTTATAGGCGATAACGAAAGGTGCCGCGTCTACGCGAAATCCAGAGACTCCCAACGCAAGCCAAAAGCCCATGATCTTCTTGATCTCGTCGCGTACCATCGGATTTCCCGTATTGAGATCGGGTTGATACGAATAAAACCGATGAAAATAGTAAGCCTTCGCAAGCTTGTCGAATTCCCAGACGCCGGATTGTTTGCCAGGGAACACCGCCTGATCCGAAGTATCGCCCGGATCATCCTTTCGCCAAATATAGTAGCTGCGGTATTTCGGATCACTGCGCCGAGCGGCTTGAAACCAGGGATGTTGGTCGGACGTGTGGTTGACCACGAGATCGATGATCACACGAATCCCGCGATCGTTAGCCTCCGACATGAAATCGGCGAAATCGCCAAGATCGCCCAAATGGGGATGAACCGAGAGATAATCGGTGATGTCGTACCCGTTATCTCGATCCGGTGAATCGTAGAATGGAAGTAACCAGATGCAGGTAACGCCCAAGCCGGCCAAATAGCTTAACCCCTCCCGCAATCCAATAAGATCTCCGATGCCATCCCCGTTTCCGTCGCGAAACGTATCAACGTCGACGCAATAAATAACCGCATTTTTGAACCATCGATTCTCCATGGAGACGGCGCAGAAGGGAGTTGAACCGCAGATTACTCAGATTCCGCAGATTCAAAAACCAAAAAAAATAATCTGTGTAATCGGCGTAATCTGCGGTTAAAAAATCCTCGGTTCCCATTTCCGCGGCTATCCTTCGTTTAATTCTCTCACCGTGTAAGCACGGATCTCTCCTCGAATCCCGCTTGCAACGCTAAGTTCAGGAGTTCGCCGCTGGCGTCGGTTCCCGACCTTGCTGACCCTTCCCAGACGATCACCGCAACGGGGCGAAGTGGCGCCCCACCAGCAGTTGCCTGGGCAAGCGCCTCGGCTTCCTTGATAATGCGTTGGTTCGCCGCCGCGTACGCCGCGGCGTCACCCTCGCCCGTACTATCGAGAATCACCAGGTCTCCGGCCGCTTCGGCTGCGGCGACCAACCGATCGAACACCGGTCCCCAGTCCCCAGGACGATCGGTGACTGAAGTCCCACGAAAGCGCTTTGGCGAAAATGGCAGGACGATCCGCCGACGCAGACCGAGTCGCTCAGCTTCTTCGAGCGCGATCAGGTCGGCGCCACACGCTGCCGAGCACACCAGGGTTCTGGCGTGCTCCGCAGAAAACAGAGCGGCCAGCCGTTCCCGGACTATCGGCACGTTCTTGAGCGGGAAACGCGACGGGTCCGTTTCAGGCGCGTCAATTCGCCTTCCGGCGAGGGCGATCACCGTATTCACTTTCTCGTTGATTGGATATTTCGCAGTCTGCTGAACAAATCCTGCGCCTGGCAACATCAAGATAAAAATGGCTGCCAGCGAAATTTGCGATGCCTTATCCTTCATTGAATCCGACCTCCTCGAGCGTCTGATTCAGAGGTCACACCAAGGTCACAAAGGTAAGAGAAGATCTCCAAGATTTTTAAGTATTTTAAGAACTAGCGGCAGCCAGAGCGTTCACCGTTCGGCGTTCGGCGCACCGTTGACGCCATGCACCTCTCACCTCTCACCTCTCACCTCTCACCTCTCACCATCCACCATCCACCATCCGCCTCCCCCCTCTCACCATCACCCTCACCTCTCAACTGGAAGCTCACACGCTTGACGTCCAAAGTATTTATGTTAGAAGGAACGCTTTGCTACGCTCCACGCGCCTCAAATCCCCCCACAGGAAGTAACTTATCGTGAAATCAAAGTTTGCGACCCTCATTTTGGCGGCCGGCCTTGCGCTGTCCTGCAGTGCCGGCTTTGCCGCCGGATCCGATGTTTCAGCCGATCTCCGGCTGATGGCTTTTGGCAGCGCCGCTCAGCTTAAAGCGGTAAACAACGCCGTCGCACGTTTCAATCAGAAGTATCCGAATGTTAAGGTCGAGGTTGCCATCGATCCGATTTCACACGGCTGGGGCGATTATGTTACCCGCGTTTTCTCCCAGTTCAATGCCAACAACGCCTACGATGTCTACGGGACGGCAATCGAAACGTTCAGGACATTCGAGACTCGCAACCTCTTCATCCCGCTGGACGACTTCATTGCCAGCCATGCGAGTTATTCCGATTTTGATCCGGCTCTCTTCAAGTACGCATCCTACAAGGACAAGACATATTTTATCCCGATCGGATGGAACAACATCATGATTAACTACAACCGGAAGTTGTTCAAGGACGCCGGTGTCGAGTTGCCAAAGCCAGGCTGGACCTGGGACGAGTTCCGTGAAACCGCCAAGAAACTGACCATCCGCGACGCGTCGGGTAACGTGACCCAATTTGGTTACGAGGTTCCTAATCAGTTCTTCTTCGTGCAACCTTGGTTCTTCTCGAACGGGACGTCGATCCTGAATGAAGACTGGACCGCGTCCAACATGCTTGATCCCAAGGTCTCCGAATCGCTGCAGTTCCTCTATGACCTGATCCATGTGGACAAAGTGTCGCCGATTCCCGGCAAGGACTCGATGGACAACCAATTCTCCGCCGGTCAGGTGGCGATGATTTCGCGCGGCCATTGGATCGTTGAAAATGCGATGGCTGCCAAGCTTGACCTCGGCATCGCCATTCCGCCGACAAAAGTGAATGACTACACGGTCATCGGGTTCGGCGGCTATGGAATCTCGAAAACCTCCAAACATCCAGACCTCGCCAAGGAGCTGGTCGGCGAACTGACCAGCTTCGAAACGCAGAAGGAAGAAGGCGAAGCCGGAGGCGGTGTACCTGGGCGAAAATCAGCCGCCGAGACTCCCGCCTTCCTCGCCTATCCGACGGATGCGGCGCTTTATTATCAGACCCTGCCGCACACGCTCCCGGTGCCATCTCCGGCCAATTTCCAGGAGGTCGAAAAGATCTTCATCCGGAACTACACTGCCATGATGTCGGGCGAGATCTCGATCTCAGACGGCGTCAAGCGTGCTGATCAGGAATTGAACGAGTCGTTCAAGCGCCTCGCCGCCCATCAAGGAAAGTAGCCAAGTAGCCGAGAACGCCCAAAGCCCCCGACTTGTGGACCTCACATCTCGCCTTCTCTGAAACTAGAAGCGCCGAGAGAGTTGTTGGTGTGGGCAAAATGTAGACCTCATCGGCCTTTAGGAAATCAAGGACGAGGACGAGTTTCTTCACAAATCTTCACGCGTTAGCTCGTGCGTTGCTCCTGACGACTTACTACTGCCTCCTTGCTTAGTTCGAAAAAATCGTACGTGTTTAGCGCTCTGGCTCCCGAAGATTGGAAAAAGCTGCCTCCTGTTCTACCTGTGCCTGCGCTAAAAACCTACGAAAAATCCGACCTCGAGAAGGCGCAAACGCGTGCCGGCTACCTTTTCGTGCTGCCGTCCTTTACCCTCTACGCGATTTTCGTGCTGGCGCCGGTCATCGTTACCTTCGTGCTCAGCTTCACTTACTACGATCCGATGGGGGGCTCACACTGGGTCGGATTTGAGAATTTCCAGCGGTTCTTCACTGGCGATCGCTCGCTACAGATCTTTTGGAACACGCTGAGTTTCGCCATCTTCGCCGTGACGGGAAATGTCACCGTCGGACTCCTGCTCGCACTCGCCCTCAATCGCGCGATGCCCCCTTTCCTCCTTTACCTGTTCCGCCTCGCCTATTTCCTGCCGGTGATCATCGCCGCCGCCTTTGTCTCGATCGTCTGGGGCTATTTCTACGGCGACGATCTCGGTGTCATAAACTACTACCTGATCAGGCTGGGCTTCGCTCCGGTCCATTGGCTGACCTCAAGCCGCACGGCCATGATGTCGATCGTCATCATGGATGTTTGGAAGAATGCCGGCTTTTTTATGATCATCTTCATCGCGGCGCTGCAGGGCGTGCCTAAGGCGATCATGGACGCCGCGACCATGGACGAGCCCTCCTACTGGCGGCGGTTTTTCCGCATCGTTTTACCATGGATCTCGCCGGTTGTTTTCTTCGCCATCGTCTATGCCTCGATCGGTGCGCTGCAGGTTTACGAGTCGATCGTCATCCTGACTCAGGGTGGCCCCGGCGACGCCACCCGTTCCATGTCCATCCACATCGTTGAAGAAGCCTTTGGCAGCTTCGAGATTGGCTACGGCGCCTCCGTCTCTGTCATCTTGACCTTGGTTATCCTGATCATCACGTCGATTCAACTTCTCGCCTCGCGGCGATGGGTGCGTTACTGAGCCATGCAGACCAAAGTCGCCAAGCGTTGGATCGACCGAACGATCATCACCGTCATGGCGGTGCTGGGCGTAGCCATGCTCCTCCCCTTTGCCTGGCTGTTCAGCATGTCATTCCGACTCCCAGCGGAAGCCTACAAGATGCCCCCAAGTTTCCTGCCGCCCACTCTCGACTTCAAAAACTATCGAGCCGTCCTCGATTCCAGTGTCCCTTTCTTGCAGATCTATTGGAATAGCGTCGAAATCGCCGTTCTCGTCACCCTCGGCCAACTCGTCACCTGCACACTCGCCGCTTTCGCCTTCGCACGGCTGACCTTCCCCGGCCGCGATAGCATTTTTTTTGTGATGCTGGTCGGCCTGATGTTTCCCGCGCAGGTGACCATCATCCCTATCTATCTGGGTTTCGCGCAGATCGGACTACTCAATCGCCCGATCGGCCTGGTGCTGATGTATCTGACCTCGAGCTTCGGTGTCTTTCTGGTCCGCCAGTTCATGCGCTCGCAGCCAAAAGCGCTCGAGGAGGCGGCATTGATGGACGGGGCCGGCTATTTGAAAATATTCTATCGCATTTCATTGCCGCAGTTGCGGCCCGCGCTCTCAGCGCTGGGAATCATCACCTTTACCCAGACTTGGAATTACTATTTCCAGGCACGCGTGCTGCTTGAACCGCAACCAGCAATGACCCTGCCGATCGCGATGGATCTCCTTCGAGGCTACCTCGCATCCGGCAATCTCTCAGTGGTCATGGCCGCCATGAGCATGGCCGTGCTCCCCGTAATCCTGATCTTCCTTCTGGCCCAGAAGTTGGTCATCGAAGGCGTCACCATGAGCGGAATAAAGAACTAGGAGACAGAAGACAGGAGTCAGGATTCAGAATAAAGATGAAGCGATTGGATCGAGTGCAAATGGTAATAACCCGCAACCGACTCCTGATTCCTGACTTGGAGACCTCATCGGCCTTTAAAGAAACCGAGGACAAGGACGACGGTGGGAACGATTGCGAGGAAAAAGAGCCGCCCGACTCTTCGCCTCCAATCGTCCTCGAACTCGAACTCGTCCTCGTCCTCAATCCGAGTGTCGAGTTTCTCTTCAAAGATCCACGCGCCCTCGCCCGTGGGGTGCTGACTCCCGACCCTGACTTCTGACTCCTGACTCCTGGAATCCTGCCCTATGAAGACTATCGACGACCGCTTCGTCTACGCCGATGAAAGGCGGAGGTACGTTGCTTTTCCGCTTGGCGGCCTCGGAACTGGTAGTGTGTCGTTGACCGGCAGCGGCCGATTGATCGACTGGAGTATCCGCAACCGACCCGCGATCCATCAATTCAACGGTTACAGCCACTTTGCCATCAAGGCGGAGCAGGACGGCAAGCTGCTCGATGCTCGCGTCTTGAACGGACCCTATGAGGGGACGCCGACCGGTTCGCCAAGTGCGCGCAAGTTCGACGGATACGGTTTCGGTGCCAATCGCGACTCGATGGCCGGAGTCCCCCACTTTGACGACGTCACGTTCATCGGCCGCTTTCCGATCGCCGAACTCGAGTTCCGTCAGGCAAATTTTCCGGGCCACGTGCGGATGACCGCGTTCAGCCCGTTCATCCCACACAACGACCGCGACTCGTCGATGCCGGTCGCACTTTTCGCAATCTCGGTCGAAAACGACACCAGCGCGCCGATCGATTATACGATTGCCTCGACCCTCGGCAACTACGGCTGCGACAGCGGTATCCACACCTTTACCCAAAAGAACGAACTCAGCATCCTCCACTTCACTTCCGCCGACCCCGGAAATCCTGAACAACACGGCGATCTAGCGATCACCACCAATGAGAACGATGTCGAGCACGTCGATTACCATTTCCGGGGTCAGTGGTTCGACAGCCTCGCTCTCTACTGGCGAGAATTCGCGCGGTCAGGCCGCCTCCGTGAGCGGCGCTACGGCAAGCCGCGCGCGACGAGTAACATGTTTCAGCAGCCCGAACACGGCACCCTCGCGGTTCGTACCCGCGTCGCTCCCGGCGAGAGGCGGCGGGTGCGCTTTGCGATCAGTTGGAACTATCCGCTCGGCAGCATCTACTGGTTCAACCGTGATCAACCCGGCAGTCCGCACTTTGAGGGCCGGCCTCCGACCTGGAAGAACTACTATGCAACCCAATGGGACAATTCGACATCGAGCGGGACAGAGGCACTCCAGCGTTGGGACGCGCTCGAGGCGCAGACCGTCACCTTCCGCGATTCAATCTTCTGCTCGTCGCTGCCGCCCGAGATCATCGACGCGGTCAACGGCACGCTCGGCATCCTCCGCTCCGCGACCCTCATCCGGCTCGAGGGGGGTCAAGTCTGGGGATGGGAAGGCCAACATCCCCGCGAAGGCTCTTGCGAGGGTACCTGTACCCACGTCTGGAACTATCAGCAGGCGCTCGCCAATCTTTTCCCGGCCCTTGAGCGCACCCTCCGCGAAACGGAGTTCACCTATAATCAGCTGCCGAGCGGTGGCCTGACCTTCCGCCAAAGGCTCCCTCTCGGGTCCGGCTTCGACATCATCGGCCCGTGTGCCGACGGACACTTCGGCGCGATCGTCAAAGCTTATCGGGAATGGAAAAACCTCGGCGACGACGCGTGGCTGAATCAGTATTGGCCGAATATTAAGCGCGCCATAGAGTACGCCTGGTCGCCGGATAATCCCGACCAATGGGACCCGAACAGGACTGGCGTGCTTTGGGGCCGTCAGCATCACACCCTCGACATGGAGCTGTTCGGACCAAACTCTTGGTTGACCACCATGTATCTCGCGGCGCTGAAGGCTGCTTCGCTCATGGCGGACGCCATGAACGAGCCGGCCTTCGCCAAAGAGTGCCGAGACTTGGCCGCCAAAGGCGGCGCCTATGTCGATCGCGAACTCTTCAACGGCCGCTACTACAAACAGAAGCTCGATCTGTCCGATCGTTCGGTACTCGCCCCGTTCGAACAGAGCCGCAGGGCCGGCGTGCTGAGTGACTCGTTCATGGAGGCGTACTGGTCCGATGAGTATGATCAGATTAAGTACCAGATCGGCGACGGCTGTCTCACCGATCAAATCCTCGGCCAGTGGCACGCCGATATCGCCGGACTTGGCGACCTGCTCGCCCCGGAAAACGTGCGGACCGCGCTAAAATCGGTGTTCAACGAAAACTACCGGCCTAGCCTCCGTGACCACTTCAATCCATGTCGCGTTTACGCCTATGAAGATGAGGCCGGACTTCTTCTTTGCACCTGGCCTGACGGAACAAGCAAGCCGGCGTTGCCGGCTCCCTACGCGGAGGAAGTATGGACCGGGTTGGAATATATGATGGCCTCGCACTTGATCCAGCGCGGCCTGATCAATGAAGGCCTGACGATCGTCCAGGCGGCGCGCGCCCGTCACGACGGGTCGCGCCGCAATCCGTGGAACGATATCGAGTGCGGCAGCTACTACGTCCGGGCGCTCTCCAGCTATGCCCTGATCAATGCCTTTTCTGGCCTTTCCTTTGACCAGCGGAGCGGTGAAATCGGCTTCAGACCTGCCCGCCCTGGCGACGGCATCTATTTTTGGTCAGCCGGACGAGGTTGGGGCGTGGTCGAACTGAAAGGATCGACCATGACGCTGACAGTCAAGGGCGGCGAACTTTTGATTTCGAGGCTTCGGCTCCCGGAACTCCCGGGCGTAGCCACCGTGAACGGCCGCTCTACTGAGCGAAGCGGTGATGTGATCATCCTTGGAAGACCTCGCAAGCTGCAGGCAGGTGATAGTCTGGTCGCGGAACTGGACGCATATGGCCAAACTTGAGCTTAAAGACGTCCACAAGAGCTTCCAATCGCTCGAGGTGATCCACGGAATCGATCTAACGGTCGAAGACGGATCCTTCACCGTGTTCGTTGGACCCTCTGGCTGCGGGAAATCGACCCTGTTGCGGATGATTGCCGGCCTTGAAGAGTTGAGCTCCGGCGAAGTGCACATCGGCGGCATCCGCTGCGATCATCTCTTGCCGTCGGCGCGGGGTATGGCAATGGTCTTCCAATCGTACGCCCTCTATCCGCATATGAGCGTGTACGAAAACCTCCGTTTTGGCCTGGTCAACCAGAGGATACCAAAGCCCGAGATCGATGCTCGCATCCGGCGTGCAGCCGAGATCCTCCAAATTTCAGAACTTCTCGCGCGGCGGCCTTATCAGCTCTCGGGTGGTCAGAGTCAGCGCGTGGCCATCGGTCGAGCCATCGTCAAGGAACCGCGGGCCTTCCTCCTGGACGAACCGCTGTCCAATCTCGACGCAGAGTTGCGCGTCAAGATGCGGAGCGAGATCGTCAGCCTGCATCGCCGGCTCAAGTCAACAATGGTTTACGTCACCCACGACCAGGTCGAGGCCATGACCATGGCCGACACGATCGTGGTTCTCCGTAACGGAGCCGTCGAGCAGATAGGCGCCCCGATCGAACTCTACGCCCGACCGCGAAACCAGTTTGTCGCGGGCTTCCTCGGCACCCCACAAATGAATATGCTGAAAGCAAAGGTGCGACCGGCCAGATACGGAATGAGCTTAGCCGTCGATGCCGGACGGTCCACTATCCATGCCGACGTGGACGGAACGAAAAGTCCGGCTGACGCGGATTGCATCCTAGGGATTCGGCCCGAACATATCGCATTGTGCGAGACCGGTGAAATTGCGGGTACGGTCATCGCGACCGAGATGCTCGGCGCCGAGACGATCGTTTTCGCCAATCTCCAATCCGGTGAAAGCGTCACAGCCTCGATCCGTGGAATTCGCAACCTTCGACAGGGAGCAATCGCTCGATTTTCGGTCGATCGCCGGTTCGTCCACGTTTTCGATGACAAAGGGATCACCTTTCCGCCGCTGCGGTCGTGGCGCGAGGACTATCTTGAAGGCTGATCGCCGGTTGAGGCTTTGGGTTTCGGGTTTTGAGTCGCGGAAACCGGACCCGCTCGAGTGGAGACATTTTGCGCCTGAGAGTAAGCGAAGCGTCCCCGCTTTGCCTCCTGAAAACCGAGCGAAGCGAGACGCTTCGGCAACCGCCAAAGCATCCCGCTCGAATTCTTCCCGCAAAACGAACCCACCCAAACGCCTGTTAGATTTGCCGCTAATTTTCCCCGAGTCTAATAATTTCAAAATCTTAAATAATTCTGAGGCGAAGTCGAATTTCCGTCGATGGTATAATGGAAGAATCGATTCCCTACGCCAATCCAGATGAGTAGTACCAAAGTCTTAGTGGTAGACGACGACATTGCCATGTGCCAAATCCTGCAACGGACGCTTTCCTCTGAGCAATATGATGTTCAAATAAGTAAATCGGTTGCCGATGCTCTCGGCGTCATCGAGCAAGAATCTTTTGATGCCTATGTGATGGATTACAAGTTGCCGGACGGTTCTGGAATCGATGTCGCGGCGCGGATTCGGTCGAAAGGGATTACGGCTCCCATTATTCTTATCTCGGGCTATGTCACAAGTGCCGTCGCGCTGAGAGCCGAGAAATATCATATATTTGATTTTCTCGAGAAGCCCTTTTCCCGGGATGCCTTCTGCAATGCGGTGAAGAAGGCGGTTGACACTGCAAAAGAAGCGGCGGCTTCATGAAAGCTCGTGTCCTGTCCCCGAAATAGGAGGTACTTTGTTGCGATCAAAATGGGCCGCCGGCAAGGCGCGAGGAGAGAGCATATCTAGATCGATACGTGACCGACGAGCAACGCAGCCGCCGGCCCATTTTCATCGCAACCCTCCGGGCCGGGGCCAGTTGGCTGTTTTTCCGCGTTGCTCGCTCGACCCGTATGACTCAGATATGGGCGCTTCGCTTGCGCCTTGAAAAACAGCCAACTGACCTCCGGCAAAATACCTCCTATTTCGGGGACAGGACACTAGTTTCGCCCTTTCGTCGCAACTTCAGTTCCGCGGGCAAGAGCCGCCGCGAGTTTCTGCAAGACTACCGGCTTGCTAACGTGATCGTTCATACCAGCTTCCAGGCACTTCTCACTGTCGCCGGTCATGGCATGAGCGGTCATGGCGATGATGTAGGGCTGTGGAAAGCCGTCGTTGCGAGTGCGGATCCGGCGCGTCGCTTCGTAACCATCTATTTCGGGCATTTGGCAATCCATCAAAATGATGTCGTAATGGGTGCGCTCTAGCGCATCCAGGACCGCCCGCCCGTTGCAGGCGATTTCTGCCATATAGCCAAGTTGTTTTAACTGTCCTAAGGCGACCATTTGGTTCACCGGATTATCTTCAGCTACGAGTACCCTAGCCTTCTGTCGCCCTGGGATGAGTGAAGAGGGCTGCTGTTGTTCGGCAGGCGAGGGTGGCAATGGAGCCGAGGCCTCATTTACGGCGTTTGCCAGGCAATCGAACAGGGCAGATTGCCGCACCGGCTTCGAGCAACAGTCCGTAAACCCCGAAGCGCGCAATTCTTCCGAACTGACCCGCTTGCCGAAACCAGCGAGCAAGATGAGCCGGGTTTCGGAGACTGTCGGGGCGGTCTTGATTTTCTGGGCCAGTGCCATACCATCCATGTCCGGCACCTGTTGATCGATGATGGCCAGTTGATAAGGGTCCCTTTCCCTCGCAGCGCTGTACAGGCGGCTCAACGCCTCGGCTCCGGTAGTGGCGAGGTCGCTGCGCATTTTCCAGGCAGCGATCTGTTCGTGGATAAATTGGCCGCTTACAGCATGATCATCAACGACAAGCGCCCGAATATTAATCAGCCGGTGATTAAGGTCCAAGGTAGACAGCCGCGGAGGCGATTTTCGTAGACGCGTTGTAAACCAGAAGGTCGACCCCTTTCCGAGAGCGCTTTCCACGCCGATCTCGCCGCCCATTTTTTCGACTAACTGCCTGGAGATGGCTAATCCCAGACCGGTACCGCCAAATTTTCGCGTCGTCGAGCTGTCAGCTTGGCTGAATGCCTTAAAAAGCTTCTTCTGGGTCTCTGGAGAGATTCCTAAGCCGGTATCGCTGACCTTAAACCGCAGATCGCAATCCTGCTCCCTTTCAACGTCACAGGAGACGCGTACGGTCACTTCTCCTACTTCGGTAAACTTGATCGCGTTCCCCACGAGGTTGGTCAGCACCTGGCGGATCCGCCCCGCGTCGCCACGAAGCTGCCTCGGGACAGAGCACTCGATAAGACCAGCCAGCTCGATTTCTTTCTCTTGACAACGTGAGGCCAGTAGCTCAAGCGTCCCCTCAAACACGCTGTGCAAATTGAAGTCAATTTCCTCGATAGCTAGTTGTCCCGCTTCCATCTTCGAGAAATCCAGGATGTCGTTAATTACCGCCAGCAGCGCCTCGCCGCTGGAGCGAATCGTATGCGCGAAATCGCGCTGTTCGACCGTGAGATCGGTCTCCAACAGGAGTTCGGTGATGCCAATCACGCCGTTCATGGGAGTGCGGATCTCGTGGCTCATGTTCGCCAGGAATTCGCTTTTGGCCTGATTGGCACTTTCGGCGGCGATTTTGGCGTAATTGGCCTTCACCTCCGCACGTTTTAGCTCGGTGATATCGAGCGTAACCACCCCAACCGCCTTGGGCCTCACGTCATCTCCCATCACAGGGAAGAAGAAAAGCTGGTAGTCGCGGCGCTCGCCGGGGCTATCGTTTGGCTCTCTACTCAATTCGAAGTTAAGAATAGGCTTCCCGCTCGCGAACACTTCTTGGTAGAGCGGCTCGAGAATATCGGCCAGCGACGGCTCAATTTCGCGGACAGTTTTACCAATGAGTAGGTCCAGTGACACTTTGGTCATCTCAGCCAGCCGCTGGTTGGCTTTCAAATATCGAAGTTGCCGATCCACTAACACCATGCCAACTGGGGATCGCTCGAAATAGGCATTCAGCTCTGCCTCGCTTTCGCGAGCGGTCTGCTCCGCCCCTTTTCGTTCGCGGATTTCGGCAACCAACTGCGAGGTCCGTTCATCCACCCGTTGCTCCAGTTCGTTGTTCGCGCGGAAGAGTGCCTCTTGAGCCTGGGTGCGTTCGGAGGCTCTGGCCTCCAGTGCGTCGGCCATCTGGTTAAAGGTGTTGGCCAGGATGCCGATTTCATCGTGAGTGGTGGCAACCACCCGAGCGTCATATTTTCCTGCCGCAATCGTCTTTGCTCCCTCGGTCAATTTTAACAAAGGTTTAACCTGGCGCCGCGAAACCAAGACGCCCAGGACGCCCGCCACCAAAAGGGTCGCCAAGAGTAAACCCATCATCCGGTTAAATGACTCATCCGCCGGTTTCATGATTGTCTGGTAAGAGGCCACGCTGATTAGCCGCCAGTCTCCAGCACTGTTGTCTCCATAAGTCGCCAGGCGGGTGTAGCCGGCCATCAGCTTGTGCCCGCGGGAGTCTGTGTACACCAGATGTCCGTTATTAACACTGCCCAAAGCAGCTCGTAACGCTCCGCTGGTCGCATCCACGTGAACTGAAAGCAGCCGGGCGCGAGGGTCGGCACTCATTAGCACCAGGCCCGCCTTATCCAGTAAACAGGGAAATTCGTCACCAGGAGCTTGCCGCTTTAGATCTTGCAAGAGACCCAGCAGTTGGCGCGTCAACACATTGGCGACAATCACCCCCACAGGTCGCCCCTCGCTGTCTTGCACCGACACCAGGATCTGGATTTCAAGGAGCCTGTTACTCGGGCGGTCTCCGGGCGCCATCTGGCTCACGGATTTTAAACCTTCACCCAGATCGGAGATATACACCGAGCCTGGCCTGCTACGCAGAGCCAACTGAAACTTGTCTCGGGTGTTGCTGAAATGAGTAAAGAGCGATTCGCCAAGGTAGCTCGAGCTATCGGACGCCGCAATAATCACGCCCTGAGGATTGACGAGCATGACTTGGTCGAAGTAGGAAAATGCGTCGGCTAAGCGGGCAAGATCCCGGTTGGCGACATTCAGGTCTCCCGAACCCAACTCAGGGTCCGCCGCCATCGCCTGGACATGATGGATTGAGTTGAACATAAATTCGTCCATACTCTTCCCAACCTGTACCACGCTGTCCTCGAGCCTTGTGCCGATCTGCTGTTGAGCCTGTTCAACGAGAGTCTGGCGCGAAACCCAGATGATCACCCCAATCGGGATCAAGGTCACCAATAGAAAGGTGAGTACTAATTTCTTCGTTAAGGACATGAAATCCAGGGCAGGTAAACGACAATCCTGGAGCAGTTTCTGGACAGGCATGCCTTACTGTCGTGTCTCTTCAACACGCTTTCTAAAATGTCCCCTCCTTCGCCACTGCCCGCGTGGAAAATGCCAGGACAGCGTGGTTAAAGCGGAAGGGGGAAAACCGGGTATTTTCATAACATCAAGCACCATAACTATCATAATTAGAATACTCTCTATAGATCGGATGGCGAGCGTATTTATCTCCCGCCGCAAAAACAGTCATCCGCATGGCAGATCGCGAAATGCCGTCGTCGTTGCTCCGGGATCACACTTCAGCCGATTAATCTAATTTCAGATCCCTTGATTCCGTGGAATCCGCGTGAGCCGTCGGGCTCGCACATGGTGACATGGGCGTCCCGCCCGTGCTCGCACCAAAAATCACGGGCGGGACGCCCATGCCACCATGAGTCGCCGAAAAAAACGTATCATCTGATTTTCCTCAACGCCCAACGCCCCAATGTCGTCTGGAGGCTGCTCATCGTGGCGTGGGCGTCCCCCCGTGATTTTTGGGCAGGCACGAGCCATGCCTCGCCATATCCCCTCGAACAGCACAAAACAAACTCTAAAAAATTCTCTGAAAACCTCCGTGACCACCGTGGCCTCCGTGCGAGTTTTCCTCTTCTGGCCGCTCAAGGCCGCGAAGACGTGACGAAGATGGGGAAATGCTCGCACGGAGGCCACGGTGGTCACGGAGGTATCAGAAAATTGATATTTGGAATCGCGACGACTACGCCCTCCTTTCGCGTCCATTCGCAGTTTTTTGAATCTGCCCGGTCGGGTAAGTCGATGTTCAGGCCCAACCCGGCTTCAGGATTACCTTCACACCTTCCTTGTTTTTCGCTACTTGGAGTGCCTTATCCCACTCGGTGATGGCAAAACGGTGGGTGATCAAGAGCGAAGCATTGACCTGCCTCTGGGCGAGAAGTTTCAGAGCCTTCGGCCAGGCGGGCGTCACGCTCGCATTCGTACCCGTCACGACTAACTCCTTATAACAGACGGCGTCCTGATAGAAAGTGATCGGCTTGCCATAGAGTCCCATCTGGCAAAAGCGAGCGCCTCGGCGCGCCACGTCAATCAAAGTCTTTGCCGCCGCGGCGGCACCTGAGCACTCGACGACCAGATCTGCGCCTTCGGTCCCGAACAGATCGCCGACCGCTTCGACCACATTGTCAACCTCCTCGACATTGATGACGCCGTCCGCACCGAGTTCCTTTGCCAGCTTGAGTCGTTCAATATCCAGATTGGTGCCGATCATTACGGCCGTCGCACCTGCTGTTTTGGCAAGTTGCATCGCCAATAGCCCGATCGGTCCTGGTCCAGTGAGCACCACGTTTTCGCCCGCGCGCACGCCGGCCGTTTCAAGAACACCGTGAACCGTGCAAGCCAAGGGTTCCGTCAATGCCGCACTCTCAAGATCTAGTCCCTCCGGAACACGATGCAGATTGGAGGCCGGCGTCAGGAGATACCGCGCAAATGCTCCGTCTTCTTTGGAGCCAATGGATCGGCGACGGGCACAGAGATTCCGTCTGCCACGACGACAATCTAAACAATAACCACAGGTGGAGAAATAGGTTTCAGTGGTTACCCTGTCGCCCACGTTCCATCCATCGACTTCCCTTCCCAATTCGACGATTGCCCCTGCCAGTTCATGCCCAATCGTCACCGGCGGTCTGGTTTCGAATTCGTCGAGATAAATGTGCAGGTCCGTCCCACAAATTCCAGCCGAGTTGACTTCAATGACGACTTGTCCGGCGCCCGCATGAGGTTCAGGCACCTCCTGCAGTTCAATATTACCGACTCCGCGCGCTAATTTTCGAACCGCGATCATAAAGCTAAAATAACAGCTTCCAGCCCGTCTTCTCCGAGCGCGCCTTCGCTCTACGCGAATGCGCCCATCCACTAAACCAGACAGCAGAACGCTTACGCTACGTTTTGCGGCGTCAATTGTCGGGTGGTACGCCGCCCAGCAAAGTAGCAGCTTCCAGCCTGTCTCATCGAGAAGAAATAGAACCCTCTTTTTGCATCCGATCCCCTCCGCGTCAATTCGTGTCCATTCGCGGTTTTGCCAATCTTCAAGGTCACAGCGCTAAACACTTACGAACCCAGGCCGCTTTGTGACAGAATTGTAACTTTTGCTTAGCCAGCGGAAGGATGATTGTCGGGTCGTTGAAGAATTTTATGAATCACGAAAATGTCCATAGTGGTACCGTGGATTTGCACCGCCGGATCGCGTTGGTTCTTAGGAAGGAACCGGGGTTGGTCCGCCAATTGGCTGAACAACTGCGATCGAAATTAGCCAAGGCTAAGTCCGCGGCGGCAGTTAGCGACAATGAATGGGAGTGGTACGTTATCCTCACTCTCTGGTCCCCTCTCCAAGTGATCAGATTACTGGAGGGTTCCAGTGAACAAGCCGTTCGACTTCGCCAGAATTCGCCGCTTGTTTCTTTGTTGTCAACGCCCAAGCAACGTGGAACAACGCCAGATCCCGATTAAACCCCTCATCTGCGCCGGAATCAATCGGGCTACACTGGGACTGGTGTCCTGATTCCTGAACTGGCTTCGTTCCTTCGCGACTTCTGTTCAAAATCTCTTTGCTTCCTTCTGTCTGAAGGAGTGGTGGGAAGCCGCTCTGGGGGCCTATCGCAAAATCAACTATCGACAGCCAGGCGATTGTTCGCGTGCCGGATATCTTTCGCCTCCGCGACGTAGACGATATCCTCCGTGATGCTCTCTATCAGATAGACAATCTGCTCCAGACTCCGCGCCATTATGATAAGGCTCACGTAATAACCAGAACGTTCCGGATTCTTCCCGACCGCGTCACTGAATTTTTCCAGCAAATCTCGGGCGCTTTCAGCGAGCGACTCCATTTGGCCGCGCAGCTTCTCGGCTCGGTTATTATCAAAGGCGGAAAAAGCCTCCAAAGCTTCGGAAAAAGAGCTATACACCCGCTCGAAAATGGTAATCAGCCCATGATCCTCTTCCAGGGGGCTTTCCTGAATTGACCCGCGAGCACGCCGGGCGATGATCACGGCCTGATCAGAGATATTCTTCAAGTGTGATCCCAATTTGATGGTCGCGAGCACGGTGCGGAAGTCCGTGGCCAGCGGCTGAAAACGGATCAGGATGTTGGTGCCAGCCCGATCGACCTGTCTCTCTAAAAGGTCCACCTCTTCATCGTCGGCAATGACCGCGGCGCAATCGTCGTCATCCCGCGTAACGAAACCGCTCTTGGCGTTGTTGAGGCTACGACGCACCAGCGTTGCCATTAAAAGGATATCTGCCCGCAACTCCTCCAGGGACTGCTCGAAGCCGGGTAACGAATGCTTGCCACCGAGTGCCATAAAATGTGTACGGAGAGTACCCATGTCGCCGCGAAACGCAATGTTCGGATTGTTTCAATATTGTAACATTTGCATTTTTGCGATCCAGGCGAACAGGTGTTCTCTTGTTGTTCCTGAAACAACAACCCTGGTTACACTCCTCTGATAAATCGGCACCAGCAGCGAAGCCCGATTGGTTCCATGGAAAAAACCACCATTGACCGAAACATCACGACTAAAACTCCCACCTCCGCGAAGTCTCAGACTTCCCAAGCCTCGGCCGAGTCGGTGGCGATTGGACGATCGTTAGTCGCGGTCGATCAGGTTGACTTTTCCTACGGCTCTTCCAGAGCCTTACAGGGTATTAATCTCCAGATCCCCGAAAAGAAGGTAACCGCTTTTATTGGGCCGTCCGGGTGCGGAAAGTCAACGCTACTGCGTTGCTTTAACCGGATGAACGACTTGGTCGATCGCGCCAAAGTCACGGCAGGTGAGATTCGGATCGATGGCGTGAACATCAATGCCTCGGACGTGGATGTGACCGAATTGCGAAAACGAGTGGGAATGGTCTTCCAAAAATCAAATCCCTTTCCGAAATCGATCTACGAGAATATAGCGTATGGACTCAGGATCGCCGGAGTTCGGGACCGGCACATCATCGATGAAACCGTCGAGGCTAGCCTGACCCGGGCCGCCCTCTGGGAAGAAGTTAAAGATCGACTGCACAAGAGCGCCCTTGGCCTTTCCGGAGGTCAACAGCAGCGTTTGTGTATCGCCCGCACCATCGCGGGGAAACCTGAGATCATCTTGATGGACGAACCGTGTTCAGCGCTCGATCCGATCGCCACGGCAAAAATCGAAGAGCTCATTTACTCGCTTAAAGAGCGATTTACGATTGTCATCGTAACCCACAATATGCAGCAGGCGACTCGCTGCTCCGACTATACGGCGTTTTTCTATCTTGGCAGACTGATCGAGGTCGATCGAACGGAGAAAATTTTTAGTAACCCAGCGCAAAAACAGACCGACGACTATATCTCAGGCCGATTCGGATAGGCTAGAGAAGGCATGTTCCTTACTCTCGAACCCGCTGACTGGGCTGCGGCGCGCGAACTGGGGGCCTCGCTCAACGGCTGGATTTTTCGCGGGCATGCCAATGCCGACAATCCCCTCGAGACTTCCCTCTACCGCACGGCCAATCGCCGGGCGGGCCCGCTGCATTTCTTGTTCGAGTGGGAAGAGCGCATTCTCCGGCAGTTCCAGCGGCGCGCCCATCACTACGTCGGTGATTTACCGCGTCGCAGAGACCGGCTCGAATGGCTCGCGCTCATTCAGCATTATGGCGGGCCAACGCGGTTGCTCGATTTTTCATACTCCTTTTACGTAGCGGCTTTCTTTGCCATGGAAAAACCGAAACGCCGCGAAGCGGCGGCGGTCTGGGCCGTGAACGATACTTTGCTGGGCAAACAGATCGCCGAAAAATTTGAGAGCGAATGGCCGCCGAAAAATGCGGATCGAATGAACCTCGATCACATTGGTTTTGTCAACGAATTCCTGGCGCGCAAACGCGACCCTCAGCCGTTTGTCATCGCCGTAGCTCCAGAACGAATGAACGAGCGACTCTCGATCCAACAGGCGTTGTTTCTCGCGCCTTGCGATATCAGCGCACGCTTCGAGCAAAATCTCGCCGCCACCTTCGGGCTCGACCCCGACGCGCTTCGAAAACGCGAAGCCGCGAAGTGGAATGGCAAGCCACTGCCGCGCGAGACAGCGCTTTTGAAAATCCGCCTTCCACAACATCTCCATACCAAGGCATTGCGCGACCTCCACGCCATGAACGTCACTTCCGCTTCGCTCTTTCCGGGTCTGGACGGTTTCGCACGCTCGCTCTATCACGAAATCCGACTGCTGAGCGAGCGGTGATCCGCTTATCAGAAGGATGACTTCATTACCTGGAAGTCAGACAAAAACCCAACGAGCGGCCCCAGCACTGATGTGACAATTTCGTCACAATTTAGTAAGTGATAATTAAGCTGCTAATTACGCTACTACCTTCACAGTTAAGCATGAAAACATTACCATACACGCAGATCATGGCGTTCGTTGCCGCGGTCCTCATCGTCGCTTCGTCAAACGGCGCGCCTGTAGATCAACCATGGCCAGAGTCCGCGAATCACGGCGTTGGCAAAGATCAAATGCTCTTAGCGCAAACGGATACCTCGGGACCAACAAAGAACGAAGCTGGCAAGAAACGCCCCTTGGTCAACGTCGACAAAAACGGGGTGATTCTTAAGGGATATGATCCGGTTGCCTACTTCAAGCAAAGTCTGCCAGTCAAAGGTAAGGCGAAGTATGCCAGCAAATACCAATCCTGATGCCAAGATTCAGGCTGCCGACAAAAATTGGGATTTCTACCAGCTGCCGAGCAGTCCTGGATTCAACCGGCAATTTGGCAGCTGATCAAACTGGCAGAGGGGAGTGGCGCTAAGACGCAGAGACTGCAACCGGCTGGGCTAGGACTGGTGCCTCGTCATGCCATGCATCACCAGGCCCATCACGCGCGTTCGGACCGGGCGCGGCAACGTGGCGAGCGAGTAGGTGAGAAATTTGGAGAGCAATCCAGGCACTTCCGTGGTATGGCGTCCGAGTCCGGCCAGAGAGCACCTGGCCACCTCAGCAGGAGCTGTGGCTGCGCTCATCTTCATAGCGGCACGGGCTGCGAAACCGCTGCGAACTGGACCTGGCGCTGAGGCCAGTACATCGACGCCATGGGCCTTCAGCTCCGCATGCATCGCTTCGGCCAGAGATTGTACGTAGGCCTTGGTGGCCGCATAGTGGGCAGCGAACGGTGTGCCTTGCCAACCGACCAGAGAAGACATCAGAATCATGCCTCCGCGCCCTCGTGCCGCGAACCTCTGACCGAAGTGGACGCTATGGGCGAGTAACGCGTAGCAGTTCACCTCCAGCATTGCACGCTCCTGCTCAAGATCCGCACGCAGAATCGGTCCGGAGGTTCCGAAGCCTGCCGCCGCAACCAGCAGACCCACATCGAGATCTTTTGTTGCCTCAACCACCGCGTCCAACCCAGGCCGTGTGGAGAGATCAGATGCGATCACCAGGGTCTCTGCGCCGTGACAAGTGGCGAGCTCCTTCGCCAGCAACTCCAAGCTTTCCCGCCGTCGCGCCACCAGCGCCACGTGGAGGCCGGAACGAGCCGTCTCCAAAGCAAAAGCCCGCCCGATTCCCTCAGACGCACCGGTCACCACCGCCCACGGCCCGTATCGTTCTCGGAAACACGATGATCGTTTCATGATTGCTCCTCCCTAGAATCGACGAATCCCTTGGAAAAGTTCCCAAGAAAAAAACTCCGTGCGTGCTGCAGGATTTCCCTTCTCCGCTCCGGATCGATTTGCGCGCGAGCGGCCATCAGACAGCCGGCCATCGATGGGAATAGCACGTCGAAACAGGCCTTCCGTTCACCTTCTGTTCGACCGGGCAGCAGCGACTGAAGTTGAAACCTGTACTGGTCGAGTGCGCGGGCGATCGGGGCACGGCAGCGCTTAGGATAACGCGCGAGCTCCGTGCCGAGCGCGGCAAAAGCGCATCCGTACTGGGGATACTCCATATGTTCTTCGCTCAAATAGAAGTTGATGACGCGTTCGAGAGCTTGTTGGCGAGGCAAATCGACCGTCATCTGGCAGAGTCGATCCGCGACCTGGTCAAGCGCCATCTCGACCGCTTCGATGAGCAAGGCTTCCTTGTCCGGGAAATGGCGGTAAAAGCCCCCATGCGTCAGACCTTCGGCCTTCATGATGTCCGCGACGCTGAGGCCGTGAGCGCCTTTGCGTCGGAACTCGCGTGAGGCCGCCTGAATGATTCGGTCTCGCGTCCGGGCCTTGTGTTCTTCGCTGTAGCGCACAGCATGAGATTATACTAATAATCCCATCAGGGAAAGAAAAAGAGTTAGTACATAGCCGCCTGGAAGGGGAAGCGACGCAAGAATCGAAGAGAGGTTGGAGGCCCAACGCCGGTGGAAACCACCGTCTTCCTTGGAGCTCGGATCCCAAGCCGCGATGATTTCCATCAGGAAGTGCTTCCTCCGCAGACCGAACGCGGTGCTATCAGGGGCGACTTCTGTGCCGGGCCCGTGGAAGTGGTGCAGTGCGACGACCGAAAGGGGTGACGTCCGTGTTGAGCCGGCAGCAACCACCGCCGAGATGATTTCCGGAGTGAGAGCAGCCAGCCAGCGCGCGGAGCGGTGGCTTTGCGAAACAGGCCACCAGAGGCCGGATTCAACGGTCCCATCGCCCCAGCACCTGCAATGTTCGCTCTCCCGCCGGCAAATAGCCGCGCATTTTGGACCGAGCCTCATATGCGGGGTAAAATCTTCGGTTTACGCCAGGGTCGGGAAAAAGTGGGTACCAGGGATCACAGATCACTGCCTTTGATCCCCAGGTCGATATGTCAGTCACGATGCTGTCTTTTTCCCGGCCAATCACCAGAAACTGATGATCAAAAGAGCTTGGATCGAAGCCCATAAAATCCAGGGCATCGATACGCGTGGTTGGCAAAAGAAGAAAACCGATCGCGACCGCGCATTGTTCAGCGCAATTGCCGCACCCAACATATTCGGCCGCATCGGCCACTCGTTCAATCCAGTCATCCGTCTGCGGTCCAAATTTAATGTCGTCGGGATAAGATGCCCTCAAGCTGAGCACACAGGCAGACGATCCCCCTCCGCTCAAAAGTACATCTTCCGCGGCATTGGAAGCTCCAAGCGGCAACACCGTTTTGACGTAGGAAACCGCTCTCTCCGCAGCCTTCAGATTATCACTTAGTCCAGCCATAGACCTATCCCTAGGGCGACCACCGATAATCGTAAATGGAACAAAAGACCCAGCGCGGGTGTTCTTCACCTGCGCGCCGCCAAACGCCAAACGCCAAACGCCAAACGCCGAACGGTTTCCGCGTGCGGCACATGGGTCTTTCGTTCCATTTACGCCTGGTGGTGAATGCTTTACGAATAGCCGCATGGAAATAAATCCAGGTTCGTAAAGTTCGTAGTTTGAAAGCTGGTGACAAATCGGTTGAATTCCTCAAGATCAAAATGGATGTGGTTCTTACGGCTTCTCTCCCCAAGTGAGGACAAAAGTGAAAAAGCGGGGCGCAGACTTTCAGAAGACAATCGACGCACTATTGGCTGAGAGTCGCGAACGCCAACGGGCAGAAGAGGCGCTTCGCACCAGCGAACAGCGGCTGCAGGACATTCTGGATAATACCACTGCCGTCGTGTTCGTGAAGGATCTCGAACTTCACTACATTTTAGTGAACCGCGAATATGAGCGCCGCCACCAGGTGCAGCGTGACCAGATCCGAGGTAAAACTGACTTCGACATTCTTCCTCGTGATGTTGCCGAGAAGTTACGGGCGAACGATCGGCATGTGATCGAAGCGGGCACGTCCATCCAGTTTGAGGAAGCCGTACCGATGGCGGAGGGCGATCGACAGTACGTCGTGGTTAAATTTCTGCTGCGGGACCGCACCTCGAAGCCGTACGCGATCTGTGGCATCGCGACCGACATCACCGAATTGAAACGATCGGAGGAATTGCAGGCCAGGCGGGCGCGCCAGGCGGCCCTCCGCGCAGATATTCACGAAGCGTTCTCCGGCGGGACTGAAAACGCATTGCAAACCGTGTTGCAGCGGTGCGCCGAGGCTGTCGTGCGCCACCTCGATGGAGCGTTCGCAGGCATTTGGACTCTCAACGAGCGACAGAACGTACTGGAATTGCAGGCCAGCGGAGGTCTTTACCCCCCCTTGGACGGCGAACACGCTCGCGTGCCGGTTGGCAAACTCAGAGTTGGTCTGATCGCACAGGAGCGCAAGCCTCAACTGACAAATGAAATACTGACTGACAATAGCAACAGTCATCCCGACTGGGGGCAACAACAACCAAGAACGGTATCTTTTGCGGGCTATCCTCTCCTGGTCGAAGGGCGTTTGGTTGGTGTTCTGGAAATGTTCGCCCGTAAATTTCTGGGTCAGGACACTCTCGAGGCCCTTGAAGTGGTGGCTGATGGTATCGCCCAAGGGATCGAGCGCAAGCGGGCGGAGGAGAAACTCGCCAGGCTAAACCGGACGCTACAGACGCTCTACCAGTGTAACCAGGCGCTCGTCCACGCGACTGAGGAGTACGAGCTGTTGCAGTCGGTCTGTCAGATCCTCGTCGAGGTCGGCGGCCTTCGGATGGCCTGGGTCGGCTACCGCGAATTCAACGAAGACAAAACGGTTCGACCAGTCGCCCAGGCCGGATACGAGGCCGGGTACCTGGACCGAATCAACATCACCTGGGCGGATACCGACAGAGGACGAGGGCCCACGGGCGTGGCCATCCGGACGGCAACCACCTGCTGGACCAGGGATAATCTGACCGATCCGAATCTGGCTCCATGGCGGGCCGAAGACCTCAGTCACGGCTACGCCTCCTCCATTTCCCTTCCGCTGATGTCGAACGGCCAGGCGTTTGGGGCGCTCGCCCTCCATGCTGAAGAACCCGAGGCCTTCACTGAGAGCGCGATCGAGCAACTTACGGATTTAGCAAACAACCTGGCCTATGGAGTGATAGCGCTCCGCACGCGTCAGGAGCGCGAGCGGGCAGAGAGCGAAATTCGTCAGCTTAACGCGTCGCTCGAGAAACGAGTAGCCGAGCGCACGATCGAACTCGTGCGGTCGAACGACCAACTCAGGCAGGCGGAGGAACAATTGCGGAAACGCGGCGAACAGGTCCAGATCCACCGCGACGTCCTGCTTGAGTTGGCACGCTCCGACAAATCGGATCTCGAAAAAGCGCTGCGGAAAATATGCTCTCTCGCGGCCGCAACACTGGAGGTGGCGCGCGTCAGTTATTGGTCACTGCAGGAAGATTATTCTGCCATTGTCTGTCAAGTCCTCTATCTGCGGACCTCCGAGAGCTGTGATGAGCAATTAAAAGGCGCCCGGCTGGGTTTTTCAGATTGTCCTGCCTATTTTGAGGCGTTGGCCACCAAACGGCCCATTGTTGCCGACCGGGTGTTGGTCAACCCGGCCACCCGCGGTCTGGCGGAGAATTATCTCAAGCCGCTCCGGATTTCATCCATGCTTGACGCGCCCGTTTGGTTGTGCGGCGAGGTCGTCGGCGTGCTTTGTCACGAACATACCGGTCCGCCTCGCGACTGGTCGGCGGAGGAGATTGACTTTGTTTCCGCGCTCGCCTCGATGGTTTCTTTAGCGCTGGAAGAATCAAGTCGCGGGCGGTCGGAGCATCTGTTGCGCGAGTCCGAAGAAAAGTTTCGGGCCTTGTTTGAAGGCACTAGTCAGGCGGTTGTCTTGCATGACGAAAATGGAATTTTTGACGCGAATCCAAGTTGGTTACAGCTTCTGGGCTATTCCAGATTGGAAGAGGTGATCGGCAAACACCCCGCCGAAATCTCCGCGCCGATCCAGCCTGCCGGCGAGCGCGCCGAGACACTGGAAAGCAAGTACATTGCCGACGCTCTAGTTAAAGGTAGTGCGCGTTTCGAATGGATCGTCTTGCGCCGTGACGGTATTGAAGTGCCGATTGAAGTGTTTCTCACGCCCATTCGACTTGGCGGCCGGCAACTCTTTCAAGCCGTCTGCAACGACATCACCGTGCGCAAGCGCGCTGAAGAGGAATTGCGCCAGAGCGAGGCCCGGCTGCGAGAGAGTGAGGCGCGCTTTAGCACCGCTTTTCGGGCCAGCCCGGTGCTGATCTCGATTTCGCGGCTGAGTGACGCACGTTTTATCGAGGCGAACGACGCCTTTGTCCGATGGATTGGACTGAGCCGCGAGGAAATTGTCGGTCACGACTCCCGCGAATTGGGCATCTGGCTGGATCTTGATGATCGCGCGAAGTTTCTCGCGGATCTTCAGCGCAATGGTTCGCTGAACGAGGTGGAGTGCCAACTGCGCAGCCGGCGCGGCTCCGTCCACACCATGCTGCTCTCGGCCGACCTGATCGAAATCAACCGCGAGCCATACATGCTCGTCTCCGGCCTCGATATCACCCAGCGCAAGCAGGCCGAATCCGAACTGCTCCGAACTCTGGCCAGAGAGAAGGAATTGGGGCAGTTGCGGAGCAAATTTGTCTCAATGGTGTCGCACGAGTTCCGGACGCCATTGGCTATCATCCAATCCTCCGCTGAGATATTGGATGATTACCAGGACCAGTTAGAGAATACCGAGCGCAAAGATCATCTGCAATCTATCCGCAAAAACACTCGCCGGATGGCCGCTTTGATGGAGGAAACGCTGCTCATCGGCAGCTTTGATGCCGGCAAGATGGAATTCAAGCCCGCCCTGCTGGAGCTGCGGACCTTCGTGCGAAGGCTCGTAGACGAAGTCCTTTCGGTCACTAACCGGCGATGTCCGATCGAATCATTGCTGGCAGAAATGCCGCCCATCG
Source organism: uncultured Verrucomicrobiae bacterium (assembly GCA_963789065.1). Lineage (GTDB taxonomy): Bacteria > Verrucomicrobiota > Verrucomicrobiia > Chthoniobacterales > JAFAMB01 > JAFAMB01. The sequence goes on from CAWBKA010000013.1 coordinate 97,762, forward strand.
TGCAGGCCGACGGGCGCCTGCTGCGGCACATATTCACGAATCTGCTGACCAACGCGGTAAAGTATTCTGACGCCGGCCGGACCGTGCAATTCGAAATCGTCGGAATCGGAGCAGACATTGTTTGCACCATCCGTGACCAGGGCATCGGAATTCCAGAATCCGACCGAGAGTGGCTCTTTAACGCCTTCCACCGCGGGCAAAATGTCGGTGACCGTCCCGGCACGGGGCTCGGTCTGGTCATCGTCAAGCGCTGCGTCGATCTGCACGGCGGCAAAATCGAAGTGGAAAGCAAACTGGGTGAAGGAACCGTAGTGACTGTGAGGTTGCCGATATGAAAAAGATCTTAGTCATCGAAGACGAACCGGAGATGCGCCGCAACCTGACGACTATTCTCCGGCTTGAGAAGTTTCACCCGCTGCCTGCCGAAAACGGCCGCGTCGGCCTCGAACTGGCGAAGAGAGAAAGGCCCGATCTCATTCTTTGTGACGTGATGATGCCGGAACTGGACGGCTATGGTGTCATCGCCGCCCTCCGCGCCAATGCAGAGACCGTCGTCATCCCATTTATCTTCCTTACCTCCAAGGGTGAGAAGCCCGATATCCGCGCTGGAATGAATCTAGGTGCTGATGACTATCTGACCAAGCCGGTCGCCAAAGCCGACCTGCTTGCCGCCATCCGTTCGCGACTTGAACGCGCGGTCCAGCAGAGCGGTGCCGGAGTTCAAACCTAATTTCCGTTCCGCCGGACCACTGGAGGAAGTGCTCGGTCTAACTCCGCGTGTCGCCGAAACTCTGCTCTGGCTTGCCCAAGGCAAAACCAACGGCGAGATCGCCACCATTCTCGGGAACAGCGAATCCACAGTGAAAAAACATGTCCTCGAAGTTTTCCTTAAACTTGGCGTCGAGACGCGAACCGCGGCCAGCTTGCGCGCTCTGGAAGTTCTCAGTTCGCCCGCGGCTCACGGGTGACTCGCCAACCCGAGGTGGGCCTGAATATCTTCCGCGAAACGGTTGGCCACTTCGGCCTGCTCGTGGGCGATCCTTGCCGAAAACCCGATGTGGCTGGCAGGGTCCAGCAAGCCATCAATTGAGCTCTTGCTCAAATGCCTAGCGACGCGAGGATCGGAGGCCAGGAGTTCCGGGAAGGATTTGCTTTGTAAAGCCGAAATCTGGGCCCCTTCGTAGACAACATCGTGAGCGTGTTGCCGTCCGATTGTCTTCCCAAGTTCCAGCATAATTGCTTCAGAACTGATCATCCCACCAGACAGGTCCAGATTGGACCGCATGCGTCGCGGATTCAGTCGTAATCCGCCGACGATGACATGAATCCGCTCCAATACCTCGCCGCTCAGAAGGCATGCCCTGGTAATTGCTTCGAACACCATTCCAGGGCAGTGATCAGCCTCGTGTTCACTTTGCACGCCTTCCAGCGCGAGAGGCACCAGCGCCCGAATTTCGGATGAGATGCTAAGAATATCCTGGCAAAGCTGCGGATTGCGCTTATGGGGCATGGTCGAACTGCCGACCGTACCGGCGGGCACAGGCTCTTCCAGTTCTCCATATTCCGTTTTCATCAGGGTATAAATTTCACGGCCGATCTTGCCGCAGGTCGCGCCCAGCAAGCCCAGAACGCAGACGAATTCGGCAAAGTGATCCACGATACTCCGGGAGGGAACTGCCATCGGAGCAAGGCCAAGGCGCTTTGCGATCCCGGCCTGCACCTCAGGCGCCCGGTCCCCCAAAGAGGCGAAGGTGCCCGCCGCACCACCCACCAGCGCAACAAATAAACGCGATTCGACTTCATACATCCGAGTGACATGCCGACCGATTTCGTCTATCCAGCCTGCCACCTTGAAGCCCATGGTAATCGGAACCGCATGCTGTCCATGCGTCCGACCGGCCATCACCATCTCCGCGCTGCGTTCGGCAAGACCCGCCAGACCGGTCATGATGCGTCCTAGGAGGGCTAGAATAACCCGATGAACCTTACGCAGAATCAAAACGTCTCCGGTTTGGGTGATGTTTTGCGTGGTGGCCCCCCAATGGACCCAGCCTCCGTGCGGTTCGCCAACGACGCGACTGAGCTCGACGATCAAAGGCATCAAGGGATGACTGGTCCGGGCAATCCCCTCCCGGACACGCCCCAGATCCAGGCGATCAATCCGGCAAGCCGACCTGATCGCCTCCGCTGCCTCCCGCGGGATCATCTCAAAGTCAGCTTGGGTCAAGGCCAGCGCGGACTCGATCTCAAGCCAGGCCTGCCAACGCGCCTCTGTACCAAACAGAGCTCGATATTCCTGAATCAGGTACCCTCGATGAAGTAAACCGCTCGCCCATAATATTTTCTCTGATTGGGGGATGAATATGAACTCTTCCTTCAAGGGAAGGAATCGCAGGTCTTGTAGTTTAGCGAAGCTTTGCAAACTCGTCGCGTATTTACTGTTCAACAATTCGACGTGTTTCCTCCTCACCAAAAGCGGCGATTCTCGATCATTGGTGGCGCTGTCACGGCTCGAACCAATAAGGGGTCAGTCAAAGGGTCAGTCAATTTGACTGACCCCCTTTGGGGGGCGAGGCTCCGTCCGAGCCGGAGGCTTGTCTTACGTACGCAACTTTGTCGCTCCAAGATCCAAGCCGCGACCACCGTGAACCGGAGAGTCCAACACGTCTCCCCCCAGAGTTTGCGGACCAGCCTCCGGCTCAGCTGGAGCTTCGCCCTCCTGACGGATCTTCGGCCTCCTCCTCAGGTCCCTTGATTCCGTGGAATACGCGTTAGCCGCCTGGCTCGCATTGTAACATGGGCGGTACCGCCCGTGCTCGCACAAAACGCTGACGCTCAAGAATCATTATTATCGAACAATGGCGCCTTAACTGCCAGATAGTTTCAGGGAGATGGAACCGCTTTTCCTGTCAGTAATCAGCGGTTGCCATGCCGGTTTATTCCGCGAAGCACTACCTGAAGTTTATATTTCGCGGATTCAGCGGGGTAATGCTTGCTTCGCTGCTAACATTCTCGGAGCCAGGGGGAGCTTTGCTTTCGGTAATTCATCGCAGACTACCGTCGGCAAAAAGCGAGCGCGCCCGGAGGACGACCTGATTTCCGATTACCTTTTTGATTTGAGTATGCTTCTTTGACTTCGCCCGAAGGATCAGCTGTCAATAGCTTGGTTTTATCCCGGCTCATCGGATCCCGTAAGTATTCACGGTGTCGCCGTTTCCGGTGACGGATGCACTACTTCCAGAAGCAATCCATTCACCGCGCCCGATCGGCGAGAGTTTTTCTGCCGTCTCGCAGATCGAATTAAGTTGAGGAGCGCGAAACCCTCGAGAATGTTGAGGAGCGACTGGTACCGGGGTCGGTTTTCCTTGGACATCTCCTGCAATACGACCAAAGGCGTTGCCACTTTAGGTCAGGCATCAAATGGCCATGGGCGCCAAGGTCCGGCGTGAGCTTGCAAATACCTCTCACCTCTCACCTCAGCTTCATTCCCCACCCACCCCCGCGGACGCGCGGAAGCGCGCCGCAAAAGTCCCGGTGAGTGCGACCTCGACTTCCACAGTTTTATCCGCGCGCAGCAAGAGGTTACTCGGGTCTTTCATTCCCCAGGCTACGTATGGCACTGCAAGTTTCGCGGTGGCCGTGACCAGGTCGTTTTGCACATTAACCCTGACCGGAATCGTCATCTCGTGTTTTCCACCATGAATGCGCAGAGAACCGTGCACTTCGACTTGCGAATCACCACTCGGAGCAAGTCGACCTTTCACGCGGTCGATAGAAAAAACCGCATCCGGAAAGCGATTGGATTCCAGTACCTCTCCATGCATTTGCCGGTCACGCGCTCTTTCTCCAGTCTGTCCACTTCTCACATCAACCGCGATTTGGCCGCTTGCCAGACCTGAGGCGGGGTCGAAACGGACGGTGGCATCTTTGACGTTGAAAGTCCCTTGCACAGTGTGAAGAAGTGCGCCTAAAGCAAATTGCACCGTGCACTTGGCAGGATTGAATTCGATTTCAACGAAGTCAGCAGAAAGAGTCGGATTCTCAGTCGCAATCGAGGGGCAACAGACGCAGATCAGCAGGAACGCCAGTAGGCGATTCACGTTTGCGCGCCTTTCTTCGTAAAATCTCGGTGGAATGTCGCTACTTCGTTCCCGACGAGACGAAGGGTTTCTAGTTCGTCTTCTGTAACCGCCTTTTCTACCGCCGACAAAAGGGCGCTAAACTCGCGATCTCGGTCCGTAGCCAAGAACGTTGCTCGGCGCACGATCTTGCTTTCGACAGGGTCAGCTACTCCTTCCGCGTGCCTATATTTGATCTCTTGATGAGTAACCGAAACGTAATTGGCCAATCCGATCCTATAAATCTGAAAGGCGGATATTTCCCCTAAGGACTCCAGCAAAAAGGATTCTTCCCGATCAGCTTCGTTTTGCCGCAGCCACGTAATAAAGTGCCGTTCGGTGAGTTCCTGGAGTTGGCGTACTGTGGTCCGCCATTCTTCCGTTAGAGGGATCAGTGGTTCCATGTTTTGCTCAGACTGTAGGCATTAACACGATCGATTGGGAAGCTTCCAGCGAATGGTGCTTCGATCGCTAACTATCTGTGCAAACCGCCGAGATACAACTTCGGGATTTAGCTTGACGCCGTCAGCAGCAAATTCTCCTTGTCAAATCTACGCTTTGACTGTATCGTGGAGCAGTGGCTGACGGTAAAGCAGATACCGCATCCAACCGCAAAAAAGGAGCGGCAATATGAAAAAGGCTTTACGATTTGGAGAGGTTACGGTCGCCCATGCTTTATACTTGGCTCTATTCGCACTCGTGATCTTCTGGATTCTCGGGCACGCACACTAAAGTACTGCGAGGCGGCATTATTAGGGTGAGTCAAGAATGGCGCTAAAGTTAAACGTTGTTTCGGACGACTTTTCTCACCGAAGAGGGCGACGGAGCTAGCGCAAAGTAGCATAGGCTTCCAGCCTGTCTCGAGCTGATCACTTGATATTCGCCCGCTTCTTTTTCCCGCGAATACTCCTGACCACCTCCCAAGAGGTGGCTTGGTGCCAACACAAAAGACAGGCCTATGCTACATTGCACAACCCCTTCGGTCTTCGGGGGTATGAAGCTCTCAACTCTCAACTCCTCCTTATCTTCGTGCCATCACCCCGGGGCTAGTTTTGGTTAGATGCGTGCTATTATCCCATTCGATCGGGTGCCCTTTCAGGGCTCTTCGCAGGGAGATACGGTTCCCAGGGTTGAAACCCTGGGCTAAATTCTCATGCCCCTTCGGGGTCAAGGACAGTCCCCGAACATTCCTTAACTTAGCGCCATTTCGGGTCAGTCAACTAATCTTCTGGGTATGCACTTGACTCCACCTAGCGCCAGGTCTAAGGGGTGGAAATGGCAGATGTCGAAGATTATCCGCGAACCATTGCCTCGCTGGAAAGCCGATTTTCTCAAGAAGGAGACTGTTTAGACTATTTATTCGCGTTGCGATGGCCGGACGGTTTCTGTTGTCCCAATTGCACCAACGGTCGAGCTTGGAGATCATCGCGGGGGCTTTGGCTTTGTTCTGGATGTCGCAGGCAAGTTTCCGTTCTGGCTGGAACGGTTTTCCAAGACACACATCTGCCAATGAGAACTTGGTTTCGAGCGATGTGGTATATCACGAGTCAGAAAAATGGGGTGAGCGCTCTGGGGCTGCAAAGAGTTCTCGGCCTTGGCAGCTACCGGACGGCTTGGTTAATGTTGCACAAACTTCGGCAGGCCATGGTGAGGCCAGGGCGGGAGAAATTGTCTGGCGTGCTTGAGGTGGATGAAACTTATTGGGGCAGCGCGGAATTCGGAGGTGCAACTGGCCGAAAAACCTTGAGCAAAGTGTTGATCATCGTTGCCGCAGAAGCCGATGGCAAAAGGATCGGGCGCATCCGGATGGCCCTTATCGAGGACTTTGATCGAAAAACCCTCCACCGCTTCATTGAGGATAATATTGAGCTGGGAAGCATGGTTTGCACGGATGGTCTTAACTCCTACCGGGAACTCAATGGCTATATCCATAATCGAAAAGTTCAAAACCTTCGGCAGGGAGGCGAGCCTTTGCTTCCGCGCGTTCACTTGGTCATTTCCTTGCTGAAACGGTGGCTGCTCGGAACCCTCCAAGGCAGCGCTTCGGACAAATATCTCGATGATTACCTCAATGAATTCGTGTTTCGCTTTAATAGACGGAGATCTGCCTCACGCGGAAAGCTTTTCTATCGTTTGGCTCAACAGGCCATCAACGCCGAACCGGCGACATACTCGAAGCTCACAAGCCGGAGGATTTAGTGCCTGGTGGAGTCAAGTGCATACCCAGAACTAATCTTGACAAATCCGGCCTGGAGGGAAACAACGCACGATAGTCGGAATGGCTTTAATCCCCCGGAGCCTGGCTCCTTTTTTCTCTAGACGTCTGCAAAGACCGCTTTGGGTCCGTCTCTTTCACCTGCGGCAACCGCAAGATTTCCGCCAGGTCAAGGTGGTAAATCTGACTCGCGTTTTCCGGAAGAAGCGTTCCGGTGGCGAAACGCAATTGGGCGACATCGATGGCATATTGAGCCTGGTTGGTGGCGACAGTTAAATCGGCGCTGGCGAGATTTGTCTCCGTGGTGATCACCTCGACAATCGAGGAGAGACCCAGAGCGAAGAGTTGCTCCTGGGCGACGACTGATTTGCGCTGGTTTTCGGCGGAGGCCTCGGCCTGTTCCAGGGCTCTTTCGGTGTTGATCACCGATTTGGCAGCGGTAACGACATTCGAAGCCACCTGGCTGGATTGAAGGTAGATTTGAGTTTTCGACTGCAGGAGCTGACTTTTCTGTTGCATCAACTGACCCTCAGCAGCGTCATTATGCACCGGCAGGGACAGGGACAAACTTCCGAACATATTGACACCGGTCAGGTTGTGATTAAGTGAGCCGACCGTGTTTGCCGCGGTATCTCCCTTCTGGACGCCGGCGAACCCCGCGCCAAAGGCCGCGTTGAGCTGCGGCAGGGTGTTATTCTTAGCCCCCAGTAAAAGTAATTCGTTGGCCTCCGCGGTTTTGCGGGCGGCCATCAGATCACGCCTTTCCTTTGCTGCCAGGTCGACCAGGGGAAGAATGTCTTCCGCCTTGAGCGAAGTGCGTTCTTGCGGCCTGGGAAACTGACCAACGACCAGCAGTTCTTTCTTCACTTCTTCCGCGCTCAACCCAATGGCCACCGCAAGTTGCTGACTCGCCTGCGATTGCTGCTGTTCAGCGAGCATTCGCTGCGAAACGTATTGTTCCAGGTTGCCTTGCGCTTGTGCCATCTGCACCGCGGGCTGGACGAAGCCGTCAATGAGCGCCTGGGTGATTTGCACTAGCTGACGGGCAGCTGCTTCGTTACTCCAGGCGATGCGCACCGTATCTTGCGCCAGGAGGCAGTTCCAGTAGGCATTGATGGTGTTAAACACTTGCTGGGTGATCGTAAATTCAAGGTTGAGCTTGCTGATCTCCACGTTGACCCGCGCGGCCCGCTCGGTTGCGGGAGCAGAGGCGTTCGGACCCAAGCCTTGGAGAAGCGGAACGTTCAGACTGAATCCGATCAGAGAGGTGCTCCCGACCGGCGTCTGCTGGTCGGTGATATCCCGAGTCAACGAAATCAGCGGGGAGAAGGTGATCCCGTTGCGAAAAGTTTGCTGCATCCCCACCGAGACCCCGGTGTTGTCCTGTCGAGTGATGAAATACGCTGGGACATTGGCGTTTACGCCCCCGAACGGCTGGATCACTACACCGGGGGTTCGGGAGAAAGAGCGATTGAATTGCGCTTGGATAACAGGGTCGAAAGGTCCAGCAGCGGAACGGAGCTGACCTTTCGCGCCCAGGACGCCCTCCTGTTGGAGCCTGATGCTGGGGTTTTTCAGCAGCGTCATCTCGACGGCATCTTTCAAACTCAAATGCCGGACGGGGCCGAGCGCGGGGTACGGGGGCCTCACCGGTTGAGCACTGAAAACCATATTTTGCGGAACAACGATGGCCTTGGTTCCCGAGACGTTTGCGTTGTTCGGGGACGGATTCGGGGCGGATCCGCCGTTGGCTGTAGCCGACGGTGTGACGGACGGGACCTGCGCTCTTTGAGCGGCACAGACGCTGAGGGAAACAATCCCTGTGGTCGCCAGGACGGCGGCCATTTTACAGCATTTGGCGCGCGGCGAGCTTCTTAAAAGCGCCATCCTGGGCCATGAGTTCATCATAGGTTCCGGTTTCGACAATTTCCCCTTTTTCCAGCACCAGAAGGCGGTCAGCCTCCTTGATGGTGCTCAAGCGCTGGGCGATCACAATGCGCGTGATGTTCATCTTTTTGAGATTATCCGAGACGATCGCCTGGGTGAGATTATCGAGGGCGCTGGTGGCCTCATCGAAGATCAAGATCGGAGGCCGGTTTACCAGCGCGCGCGCGATGATGATGCGTTGAAGCTGGCCTCCCGAAAAGGTACTGCCCCCTTCGCTGATGAACGTTTGCATGCCCATCGGCAACATTCCAATGTCGCCCTTAACTCCGGCCATGGCCGCAGCCTCCCATGCTTCGGCCATGGTGCGGGGATGGCTGCCAACAATGTTGTGATAGATGTCGCCCGAAAGGATACGATCATTCTGCAACACCACGCCCAGCTGGCGCCGGACTCCCCGCACATCGAGTTCGCCGAGATCTTGTCCGTCGTAGAGCACCTCGCCCAGAGTCGGCTTCTCAAAGCCGAGCAAAATCCGCACCAGACTCGATTTCCCGGCACCACTGCCGCCCACGATGGCCAGGTACTCGCACGGTTTCACTTCGAAGTTAATGTTGCGCAGGACAGCCGGGCTCTCCGCATCGTACCGGAAGCCCACATTTCGCATTTCCACTCGGCCGGTCAAAACGCCGGAGTCCCCGCCAATCTGCTGCTGCTCGACTTCAGCACTCAGGATAGGACGCACCCTTTCATAGAGGGGAATGATGTTAACCAGCGTAATCGTCGCCGAAGTAGCCGCCAGAAGTGCGCTGATCAGTTGGGTAAAGGCGGCGTTGTAGGCCATGAATGAGCCCGTCGTCAGGTGCGCAGAGAGAAAGAAATAGTAAATACCGAAGTTGACCAGGGTGGTGACAATCGGATAGGCGGTGGAAAAGGAAGTCGCCGCGGCCTTGATCAGCCCCGCGGTTTTGTCGGCTCGTTTCTTTTCCAGAAACACGGTCGACCACAGGTGGAGCGCCCGTTCTTCGGTCGCGCTGGTTTTCCATTTCGCCAAGCCGTTCAGCAGTTGAAAAATGCGCCCGGTCAGCTGGCCACTCAGATTGAGACTGCGCCTCTGATACTTGAGCTGGAAGAGTGCCGCGGCCATATCCACCGAGGCGGCGATGGAGGCCAGTAACAAAGCCAAAAGAGCCAACTGCCAGCTATACCAAAAGATGATCGCGAGGTTGACGACGGAGAAGATGGCTCCGAGAAGATAGCTGACGACCGTGTTCGACAAGGCACTGCGCATGGCGTTGATGCCGTCGACGCGATTGGCCAGGTCGCCCGCCGAATAGGAACGGAAAAAGCCGACTGGCAGACTAAAGAGGCGATCCCAGACCCCCGTTTGCACGGTATGATCCCCTTTGCCTTCCAACCGCTGAAGGGCGAACGCGCCGGTCAACTGAAACATCACGCTGGCGAAAGCGGCCAGGATGAGGGCGGCGCCGATCTGGAGCAGCTGACTTCTCTCCGCGGAGGGGATCACTTCGCTGAAGATGACATTCGTCATGATGGGGACGATCAGGCTTAGCAGGGCGGCGAGGATACCAACCACAGCGACCAGGACCAGGTCTGCATAGTTTCCTCGCAGGGCGTGGGCAAGCAGTTTTCGACCGGAGACTGCTCCCGGCGGGAAGGGCCGATAGAGCATGGCGCCCATTGGTTCAAGCTCCTCGGAGACATCCGCCGTCACCTTACGCGAAGTGTTTTTGATCGGGTCCAGCAGACGGTAACTGCGCGCGGACTCCGGAATCAGCGCCACCGGACGAACGCCTTCGCGCAAGAAGCCGAGCAGGGGGCCGCAGTTCAGCTCGTACCATTTGCCTGAGAGGGCGACCTTTCGCTGACGCAAGCCCGACGCATGGAGAAGTCGTTCCAGCCGCATTTGCACGTCGATTTCGCCCGGGCTTTGCGAGGGAGCGGCGCGACGCAACTGGTAACTGCCGGCGACCGATTGGCAAGCCTCCAGCAAACCATCGCCGGACATCGCTCGGATCGGGCGGGTGCGGTCGATTCGAGATCTCAGGATACGATTGGAGGCCGCCAGAAATTCTTCTGGCTCCTTCTCCGGTGGCGACCCGTTGCCAGCGTGTTTGAGGGTAAATATTTTCACAGGATCGCCAGACATCCAAAATCAGGATCGAACCAAATCCGCGTAATAACCTTGAGCTTTGATCAAGTCGTCGTGGACGCCTCGTTCAACAATTTGACCGCGGCGCAAGACAATAATTTCATGCGAATCGCGGATCGTGCTCAGGCGATGGGCGGAAATAATCGATGTCATTCGCCGGCGGCGGAAACTTTCGTCCACCGCCGATTCGGTACGCGGGTCAAGAGCGCTGGTGGCCTCGTCCAAAATAATCATCGAAGGATTTTGGGCCAGAGCCCGGGCTATTTCGAGACGCTGGCATTGTCCGCCGCTGAAATTGCGGCCCTCTTCGCGTACGCCGGCCAGATAGCCACCCGATTTGGAGATGATGACATCATGGATTTGCGCGTCCCTGGCGGCCTGCTCGATGTCTTTCATGGAAATGGACGGATCGAAAAGAGAGAGATTGTCCTGAATGCTGCCTTCAAAGAGGTAGATGCGTTGTCCCACATAGCCGACGGCACGAGCCAATTGTCGGCGCGGCCACGCCGAGCGCGGTTTGCCGTCAAAGAGAATTTCACCTGACCACGGTTCCAGCAAACCCGCCATCAGCATGACCAGGCTGGATTTCCCGCTGCCCGTGGAACCGACGATGGCGATGCGCTCTCCCGGTTCAACTTTAAGACTGATGTTCTGGAGTAGCGGCGGTTCTTGCGCACTGTGGCCAAAGGTCACGTTGCGCAATTCAACGGCGCCACGAAACGGCGCCTCCTCGCTGGTCAGGGACTCTTTGGCCGTCTTGCTAATCAATGGATCGATCTGAGCGTGGAGCACATCGTCCAGCCGGTACATTCTCCCTTGTGCTACTTGCAGTTCCCCACCCAGACCCGCCAGATTGGTGAATGGCCCCATGAACGCTCCCATCAAGCTCTGGAAGGCCAGAAACGAGCCGACGGAGAAGCTGCCATTCATGATGGCAAAGCCTCCGATGGTCATCATGGCCACGGTATTGAGCTGGTTGAGAAAGCTTGGAAACTGACGAAGGGTCTGGCTTAGCGCGCCCAGTCGCTGGTTGACGCTGACCACTTTGGCCTGGCAACCGGCCAGGCGAGCGAAAAGATCATCTTCGGACGCGGTCGCTTTGATGCTCTCGATGTTCTGGAGCCCCGCAATGACCGTTCCGCTCAAGACTCCTTGATTTTGCAACAACTGGCTGTTGGCGTCCGTGCGCACCCGCCCGATCAGCCTCAGGGAGAGCAGGTTGACCGCCGCGATGGTTAGCCCGATCAGGGCCAGAAGCCAATTGTAAGTGAAGAGCAGAAAAGCATAGGGGAGAATCGTCAAAAGGCTGACTAAAGTGCTAGCCAGGCGTCCGGTCAGGAGCGTCGCCACCTTGTCGTTAATGGTCGTGCGGGTGGCAATCTCGCCCGCGAAACGTTGAGCAAAGAAGGACATTGGCAATCGCAGCACATGCCAGAAGAAATGCCCTTCCATGCTGACGGCCAACTGCATCGAAAAGCGGACGAGAATGTAGCTTTGCAGCCATTGCAGGACCGCGGTGATCATCACCGCCACCAGCATCATCCAGAGGAGCGGCTTGACCCACGAGTCCATGCCCTGAATGAGATAATCGTTGACAAAGACTTTTTGGAACGTCGGCGTGATCAGCCCTCCCACGGCCAGCCCGACGGCCGGTGCAGAACAAAAAAACAACCGGAAAAATGCTGCGGAAAGGCAGCCGATTCAGGAGAGATCGAATCAGGTGTGGGGCCTGCCCTCCTTTTTTAAAATTCGGTCCCGGTTTGAAGGTCATCGCGACGCCAGTGAAGGAGACGTCAAACTCCTCAATCGTCGCCTTCCGCGGACCAGTGGCCGGATCGTTCAGATAGGCTGCATGGCGCTCCAGTCCCTCGACGACCAGGAAATGAGAAAAATTCCAGAAAACCGCGAACGGTGGCGGCAGGTTGACCAGGTCCGATAACTCCTGCTTCCAACCGACGGCCTCCAGGCCGTATTGGCGTGCCGCCTTCAGCACCTTAATCGCGCTGCTGCCCGACCGGGAAACATCGCAGGCGGCGCGCAATTCCTCCACCGGCACATAACGGCCATAATGCCGAAGGATAATCCCCAGGACAACGGCCCCGCATTCGACGGCTTCAATTTGAATCAGGGTCGGCGTGCGGACGCGCTTCTTGAGCCGCCCGGGAAACGATAAACCCGGGCCGGGCTGGGCTGGCAAAGAAGCGACGGTTCCCATGCGAAAGCTTCCGCTCTAGTTGGAGACACCGAAAAGGTCCTTCAGCAGGGGAATGACCAAATCGATCGGACGCTCCTCACTGACGATGACCCGGGCCGTGCACATCGTTCCCCCCGAGACCGTGGCCGGGGGCCCGCGGGAGGAAGACCATTTGAAATGGCTGAGCGTCGATTCATCGGTCTCCAGCATCGCGTCGACTTCCAACGGCGGTCCTGCTGCGGTGAGGGACGCCACCAGCGTTTTGTTGGACAAAACTCCCATGATGCTCCCCTCCGTGGCGGGCACGTCAGCGACGCTGGTTACTTCGCCAACGATAAAGCCAAATTTGTCGACGGGTGCCGTAGCGGGCGAAATCTGGGCGGTCATGCCAGTGAGCACCTTCTTCCCCTGTCCTGCGGGAAAATAAAGCACGCCGATCATAGCTTGGTTGTTCTCCTCGAGTTCAAGAATCTGGGTTCCCGGCGCAACATCCTGCCCCAATGCCACGGAGATGCCGACAACTCGGCCCTCCAGAGGACTCATGATGGCGGCGCTCTGGTTCATCTTCACCTTCAGTACGCTTAATGTTTCGGTCTCGGTTTGCAGGTTGGTCTCTGCCTCATAGACGCTATTTTGGGAGGTGATTTGGGAGTTGAGTTCGCCGGAGCCGATCTGCTGAAGCTGGTTCTTGGCCGATAGAATATTGAGCTGGGTGGCATTCAACTGGGTGCGGGATTGCAAGAGAGTGGTCATTGGAATCAAGCCTCCCGCCAGGAGCTTCTCCTGGGCCGAAACGACCTTTTGCAAAGCCGCCAGCTGTTCTTGATCATCTCTAATGGAGGCTTCGGCGCTGGTCCGTTGGCCATGGAAGGACTCGGCTCGCGAAGCCAGCGCCTTCTCGGCGTCCGCCTTGACTTTCTCGAGATACTTACTGCGGTTTTCGACGGTTCGCTGCTGACTCGCAATCTGGGAAATCAGCACCGGTTGGGAAATCGTTCCGACCTCTTGTCCATTCTGAACAAAGTCTCCGATTTTCACGTTGAGAGTTGCCAACTGGCCGCTGCCCAGGGAACTGATGCTGGATATTTTGCCACCGCGCAGGAGTATTCCCTGCCCGCTTACGGTGGATGGAACACTACCAATAAAGCCCCAAAGCAAAGCCCCGGAAATGATGACCAGAATCGCCAGGAGGGAGAGCCAGCCGAGCGGCGGTACGATTCGGACCAGCTGATCCAGATGTTCGGGCGAAGAGAGTTTCGCCAGCGCTTTCTCGCGGAAAAGGCCGGCCGTAACGGGCGGAGGCGGACCCGGCGCGGGATTGGCAGAAACGGTCATAAAGCTTGATTCGCAGTCCGCTTTAACCGATCCGGGAGGTGAAATTCAATAAATATAGTATTGAATATAGAAACAGGAATAATAATATCAAAGCTTTAATGCATGATTTCGCATTCGATCGCGCTGTCGCCGAAGTGTTCGGCGACATGCTGGTCCGCAGCGTTCCGTTTTATGACGAGCTCCAACGCATGACCGTGGAGTTAACCCGTCATTTTGTTCAGCCCGGAAACCAGTGTGGCCGATATTGGCTGCTCGACAGGAACGACTTTAGCTGCCTTGGCCACCGAAATTCACGATTCGACAGTCGAATTCATCGGCATCGACAATTCCCGTCCGATGCTCGAAAAAGCAGCCCAACGGCTCGACGCACAGGGCCTGCGGTCACGGTGCCGTCTGGTCGAACAAGACATCCATGCGCCCCTGGAACTCGTACGGCCGCCCAGTGTCGTGATCATGAATTGGACGTTGCAGTTTGTCCGACCGCTCCACCGCGATGCAGTGATCCGAAGCATTTACCAGCAATTGGCGCCGCGCGGCTGCCTGATCCTGATGGAAAAAGTACTCTGCCAGGAGTCTCTGCTGAACCGATTGTACATCGAGCTCTATTATGGATTTAAAAAGAGGAACGGGTATTCCGAAATCGAAGTCGCGCAAAAGCGAGAGAGTTTGGAAAATGTGCTGATTCCCTATCGGGTGGAAGAAAATCTTCTTTTGCTGGAGCGTAATGGATTTGAAGCCAAGGATGTGTTTTTCCGCTGGTACAATTGGGCCGGCTTCCTGGCGGTGAAGCTTCCATTTGCGATCACCTCTCCATCCCCTTCGTGAAAGATTGGCTCCGTCAGGCCCAATTGAGGGTGGGCGAATTTATTTTTCGTCGAGCGCCCGCCTATCGAGCTTACTTGCTCTCGTTTTGGACAGAAGGCGGATCTTCACTCGAGCCGCCGGAGAAATGGCTATTTGCCGGCTTGTCGCAAGCGATCGATCACCGCTACTACGATGCTGCGGCTTCAACGAAGGATCGGGAAAGCATCAAGGCGCTTTGCATGGCACGGTCTTCGGCCGTGAAGTGGGCCAGGCATTATCTTTCCCTCGGCTTTCCGGACCGTTATACGCCCGCGTTGAAAATGTTTGACGAAATCGAGTCTCTCCTGGCGAGCGGCTCGGTGCAA
Source organism: uncultured Verrucomicrobiae bacterium (assembly GCA_963789065.1). GTDB lineage: Bacteria > Verrucomicrobiota > Verrucomicrobiia > Chthoniobacterales > JAFAMB01 > JAFAMB01. The sequence goes on from CAWBKA010000013.1 coordinate 112,850, forward strand.
ATCGTGCGCCAGGTGGCCTGTTGCTCTGGCCGTGAGATTGCTTATTTCGCGCGCCGTTATCCGCAAATAGAATTTGCCGGCTCTGACTGTGACGAAGCTCTGATCGACTTTTTGCGCGAGCATTGGAAGTATTTGTCCAACTTGACCTTTGATCTGGTACGATTGGAGGAAGAACATCTGGCGGACAGCGCCAAGCTAAAGTGCGATCTCCTCTACGCCAGCGGCGGCTTTCATTACCTGGACCCGGCCTCACTGCGCCGCTTTTTACTGCGGGTTCAACCGTTGGCCGGCCGTCTGTTTCTCTCCCAGCCCATGAGCCGCTCGTTTGCCGTACAACAGGAGCGCGTCTCTCAACCCCGCGGACAGCTCAGTTGGAATCACCCTTATCCAGCCTTTCTAAGAGAGGCCGGTTGGACAGGCGTGCGCCTGATCGAGGGACTGGTCGAAGAATTACCCCGGCTGAAAAACGTGGCTGTGTTTGCGGAGTCTAATCCGCTACCCGAAGTGACCAAGAAAGCATAGCCCTGGGTTAATTCCCCCACGGAATGAGCCCTGAAGGGGTCGACAGGTACGGCGGAATCGGCTCCGGGACCTTTGAAAAAGATCGCGTGCGCATTTCCCAGCCCCTTCAGGGCGAAACGTTTACTTCGACTAACCCACGGTAAACCCAACCGGTAAACCCTGGGCTACGCTTTCTTGCCCCCCTTCGGCTTCGGGGCGGGCCCTTCAGGCCGTATGACCGGCGCTCAACACATATAAACCCTGGGCTGGGCTACGCTTTCCTGGCCACTTCGGGCCGTATGACGGCGCTCAAAACGTACGTTCCACAAGGTAACTACAAAATCTCTTCTGTAGGACGTCGGGAAGAGCTTCCCGCAAATGACACAACTCGAATAGACCTCTTTGCATGGAATCGCACTTGGCATCTTGACAATCGTAATAACATTAAAATATGGTGATATAATATGTGCCGCAGTCCCTTTCGCGAATTCTTCTTCATCTCATCTTTTCAACCAAGAACCGGGCGTCCTATTTCACCGAGCCAACCATCCGCAACGATCTCCATGGATATCTCGCCGCAACCGCGAATCACCTTGGATGTCCCGCGATCTGTGTCAGTGGAGTGGCTGATCACGTCCACGTGGTATGTTCACTTGGCCGCACGCTCAGTGTGGCGATAGTCGTAGCAAAACTAAAGGTAAGCTCTAACCTGGCGGTCCGGGAACGGTATCTATCGCAGTTTTCTTGGCAGAACGGTTATGCAGCGTTCTCGGTGTCCGAATCGACCCTTGAGGCGGTTGTCCAGTACGTATCCGACCAGGAGACGCATCACAAAACGGTTACGTTTCAAGACGAATATCGAGCGTTTTTGAAACGGCATAAGGTCTCGTTTGATGAACGGTATGTTTGGGATTGATCCACGGCGTTTATGTGTCCCCGGCGCGCAGAGATTTCATTCGACGGGCGACACCAAAATCTGGCCCCTTCAGGGCGAAACGCTTATTTTGGCTAACCCAGGGTAAACCCTGGGCTAAGCTTTCTTGCCCCTTCGGAGCGGACCCTTCGGGCCGTATGACCGGCGCCTAAACACATACAACCCCTGGGCTTTCTTGCCCCTTCGGGCCAGGCCCTTTGGGCCGTATAACCGGCGCTAAACACACACTGGAGGTCTCTCCAATTGAAGTTTCAAAAACCTTCGTGACCTTCGTGCCCTTTGTGTGCGCCCTCAGAACGCCAAACGCCGAACGCCATAAGCACATTCACAGTTCCTTCCCCGACCCGCGGGTCTCCGAAATCTCGGTCGCAAAAGGGAAGAGCCTCCGCTTGGAGAAGGCGACCATGCGCGGGAATTCCATCGGAACGGCCCAAATACCCGTGTGATAGCCGGCCGGGCCCATGCGCCTGACCGACTCCGCCATCACCGCCACCATTCTCCCGCGACCCTGCAAATCGTCCCGCAGATAACTGCAGGTGAATCGAAGCACGCCGGGCTCATAGGGATGGTTGACAATCCACCCAACCAGCTCTCCTTCTTTGCGAATCGCCATGCTGGTAGGGCGGTCATAATTGGGTGGAGTATTGTCAGGCCAGACTTCTTTTGAATAGATTCGCAACGCGGCAATGGCCTGCTTCTCCTCAGCGGAAACTTCCTCCCAAGGGTGGAGCACGTATTCGGGTTCAAGGACCGGGGGATTTTTCATCCATCCAGATCGGTTGATATGGGCCAAATCGCTTTTTAAAACATACATGCGAATGTGCGGGGATCCCCAACCCGCACCGCGTAAAAGCGATTCGAAGGCCTTCACCTCGGGGAGAGTATTCATATAAACGGTCTCCAGCCGCCGCAAGCCTCGAGCCACGACCATCTCTTCGGCTCGCTGCAACAATTGTCTGGCCGATTCCCTGCCGGCGATATTCCGGCTCAATCCAGATCGAACGCAAATTGCCGCTGTCGCGAGCCTGGGTTTCGATCAGGGCCAAGCCCACCGGCCTTCCGTGGCGTGAAACTCCCGCGCAGATGGACCGCGATGCCAGCGATGGGGTGAGGAGCAGTGCCTGATAATAGGGAAAGGTAAACGCGGCAAAAGCGGGCCTTTGGAAAGAGTGAAGTTGCTCGATTAACATGCGGTGATTCCTTTCTGGGTTACCAATACCAATAAGATCCTTGAGAAGTTCGTCCGACATGGCCTTGCAAAGTGACGCGACGGTCATCGGTTGTCAGTTCCGGTGCGGGGGCGATCTGGTGCAAAAGATGCCCGCTATGAAGGACCAGCGTTCCAAGCTTTATACGGCAGATAATGCATCGGACTGGCTCCGATAAGCGCTTTTTGTTCAGCCGGCGACAGCTTGGCCAGAGACTCGGGTGTCAGATCCCAATAGCGCAAGCCACCGCCGCCATTCGGGATCGCCAATGGCAGCGTAAAAGATAAGACTTGATCGCGAAAAAGTGGTGCGGGCCAGGGCACGAGTTCGTATTGCAGATCAAAGTGCACGCTGCCTGTCGGGTGGCGAAAAGCAGGATGGCTGCCGAAAATATGGAAGCCGGGGAGACCCGCGTGCGGGAGATCGAGCATCGCGGCGTCGAGGCGCGATACCAAGGCGGCACGAACGCGCTGATAGAGATTGGCGAAGCGATGGGCGAGCAGCACGTTGGTCGCTTCGGCATGAGCCAGGTAAGCTCTCTCCGCCGGATCTGGCATCCAGATAGCTCGCCGCCCCAAGGGTAAAAAAAGGGGTGTGCGGGTGGCGACGAGTCCAGTTTGCTCGCTGTCCATCGATCTCGGCGAGCAGCTGATGGCACTCTTGTTCGGACAGGATGGGAATGAAGACGAAGGGCTGGGTCACGGTAAGTGAAGGGTGAAGATGGAGCACTGGCCCACAGGACACTCTTGCGGGCGAGCTATTTTTAATTTTTACGATAAGTATGTATAATTTCTACGATATCACTTGCTTAATACAATAAAATCCAGAATTACAGTAAGTGTCGTTCGACTCAACGCGATCCCTGAATCTCGAAAGAATCGCATGGAACTTTGTCAATATTGGAAAGCCCTCGAGGCGCGCATGGACCAGGCCTGGCAAGAAAGGCCCGACCTTTTTCGGCCTGTCTTGGAGGCGAAAGATCTCGACCCGACTTACGCCCATCGCATCGCCCACGTGAAGCGATTTCTGGAATGGTGGACCGGCGATGACCAATTTCGTGCGTTGATCGAAACGGAAGGTCAGTTCTTGTTGGAGGAACGCGGCATCGACACCGATCTGGAGGAAATTCGCTATCTCTGGGATGAAGATTTCTGCCGGAATGCCATCGCCACTCCCGGGTGGAGAACACCGGTCCTGGCGCAGCAATACCGTTTAGTGTCATGCGAAAAACTCCTGCACCGCGAAAAACTTCGCGTGATCGAGTGCGTCCCGCTGGACAGACGACTCGCAGCCTGGCGCGAGCGGCAGGTTCACCGTGGTCTTGGCCATCTCGGACCGGGATCCCATGCGGGCATCATCCATTCTCCATTTGCCATTGAATTAAGCGACGGCTGTTCGGTTGGCTGCTGGTTCTGCGGCGTATCGGCCGAAAAACGAAAACAGGATTTCCTTTACAGCAGCGAAAACGCGCGTCTCTGGCAGGATGCTCTTCAAGTTTTACGAGATCTGACTGGCCCCGCGGCCGAGACAGGTTTTTGCTACTGGGCCACCGATCCCCTGGATAATCCAGACTACGAGAAATTCTGTCTCGATTTTGCCCGGATTTGCGGACGGTTTCCTCAAACCACTACTGCGCAGGCCCACAAGCATATCGAGCGAGTGCGCAAGTTGCTCAAGGTCTCGCGCGAATACGGCTGTAAAGTGAACCGATTTTCGATCCTGAGCCTTGGCCTTTTCAAAGCCATCGTGTCGGCCTTCACTCCGGAGGAATTGCTCCATACCGAGCTCATCACGCAAAACATGGAAGCGAAGTCCATGCAGAGCAACTCGGGGCGGGCCCGCGGTTCGCGGCGGCTTGAGAAAAAAGCGGAATTCAACGGGCATCAAAATGGTTCCTGGAAAGAAAACCCCGGCACCATCGCCTGCGTCAGCGGCTTCCTGATGAATATGCTTCTCAAACGGGTCCGGTTGATCACGCCGGCGCCCTCTTCGGATCGCTGGCCGAATGGCTATTGGGTGCTCGAGGAAGGCAACTTTACGGATGACGCCAGTCTGCACGATTTGCTCCAAGGCATGATTGCCCGTCACATGCCGACCGCTTTGCGGGCCTCCAGTCCCATCTGCTTTCGGCCCGATCTCAAATTTTCGCTGAGCGAGGACGGATTTTCGCTCAAGGCATGGGGTATCACGACCACCTTTTCTTCCTGGCCGGGTGTTCGTGAAATAGGCCGGGCCATCGCCCTGAATGATCGCACCGTGGCCGAGATCCTGATTGATCTCGAAGACCATTACGGTCTGCCGGCCGAAGAGACGATGCATTTCCTCAATCATCTGTTTGATCAGGGGTTACTGGATGAAGAACCAGCCTATTCGCCCTGGGATCCCAGCCCCAACTCGGCTCGCTGCGCCGAAACGTCGCGTGTTTTGGTGCACGCATGAATTTCAGTGGTCTTCAAAAATCAAAACAAAACAAAAATAAATGAAAACATCAGACAAAAATCGCGCCATTCTGGCCGAAGTCATCGCCCGTGCGTGGCGCCAACCTGAATTCCGCGACGAATTGAAAAGCGGCCCCAAGAAGACTCTGAAAGCTGCTGGAATGGACATCCCGCCCGACATGGACGTGGTGATCCTCGAAAACACGCCATCGACCCTTTATGCGGTTCTTCCGCCGTTGGGTGACCAATCTAACTATCAATCCCGCCTCGAAAAAGCGACCAAACGCATCTCTGAACTGCCAGAGAATCTTGAGCTTCGAGTAGTCCGTGATACGTCGCATAAGGCGCACGTCATTATCCCGGCGGTTCCGGCGGCGGTGGCCACCGGTCAATTGAGTGACGCGGCGCTGGAGCAGGTGGCAGGCGGCAAATCCAGCGCGAATACCAACACCAACAGCGAGGCGGAGGCCGAAACGACCGCTGTCGAGGTACAGACCGCAGCAACAACGACCACCGTGGCAGCCGAGGTAGAAGTCGTCGTTGTGCCTTGCTTCATCAGTTAACTCCGGGGCGAGTTTTTGGATTCAGAAATAGGTGTTTAGCGCCGATCCTAAATCGTCCTCGTGGTCGTCCTTCGTTCTCGGTTGGATGGAGGCGGTTGCCAGTGTGAAGAGGGATGAATTGAGAGAGGAAGCGGCGGGATTTTCGCTCCTACGACCCGCGATACGGACGAGGACGAGGAGGATTGGGAGGTGGCGCTAAACACCTGTCAGGGTTTACCTGGGCTAGGCAAAAGAAGGTTCTTAGCCCGGAAGGGGCTAGAGAGATGGAAATGCGCATTCGGTCCGGTTGGGAGCCGATTCTCGCCGTACCTAACGGCCCTTTCAGGGCTTTTCTGGTGGGGATTAACCCTGGGTGAACCCGGCTGCACTTTCCTGCCACTTCGGGCCACGGATTGGAAATGTCCAGACTGCGGCGTGCCTCTTTTATGATCAGCGCTTATAAACCTGCGTGGCAAGTTACGGAGGCGGAAATCAAGTCAATCCTGACTGAAGAGCCGCAGGAGTTTCAATCCCTGATCGAGCCCCTGCAAGCCCGGGACGTCGCCTATGCTTCCGACCTCGCACATCTCAAGCGTTTCATCGAGCGCTGGCGTGCGGACCGATCGTTTCGTGAGGCGTTGCCTGCCGATGCCGTCGGATCGCGGCCGAATATGGGTTAAGGGCCAATCCGGAAGATCTCCGCTATTTTTGGGACGAAGATTTTGCCAGGGAATGGATGCCAGGCAGGACGATGAAAAGCCTATGATCGTCCAGCAACATCAGTTTTTTATCCGCGAAAAACTGCTGCACCGGGAGAAACTTCGGTCTGTGGAATGTGTGCCAGCTGATCTGCGCCACCGTGCCTGGAGGAATCGACAGATCGGTCGAAGCCTTGGTCATCTGGGCGTCAAGCCCCACGAAGGCATCATTCATTCCCCGTTCGCCATTGAACTCAGCGACGGCTGTTCGGTGGGGTGCTGGTTCTGCGGCGTTTCGGCGGAAAAAAAGAAAGGTGATTTTCTTTATACTTCCGAGAATGCCGCCTTTTGGCGCGAAGTGCTTGGCGTCTTGCGGGCCCGGGTCGGTGAAGCAGCCAGGACCGGTTTTCTTTATTGGGCTTCCGATCCGATGGACAACCCCGATTATGAAAAATTTGCCCTGGACATGGCGCACATCGGCGGCCGATTCCCGCAGACCACCACCGCGCTGGCTCATAAAGACGTCGAACGGACTCGTGCTCTGCTTCGACTATCCGTCGAGAACGGTTGCACGATCAACCGGTTCTCCGTCTTAAGCCTTGGCCAGTTCAACAAAATCATGAAGGCTTTTGCGCCCGAAGAATTGCTCCATTGTGAAATTATTTCCCAGAACGGAGAAGCCGCGCAAATTCAAAGCAATGCGGGCCGCGCGCGCGGCAATGATCGACTGCAATCGAGAGCCGAAGCCCACGGTGCGAAATCCGAAGAGTGGTCCGAAGTTCCAGGAACCATCGCGTGTGTCTCCGGTTTCCTGATCAACATGGTGCGGCGACGCGTCCGCCTGATCACCCCATGCCCTTCCAGCGATCGATGGCCCGACGGCTACTGGATTTTCGAGGAGGGTCATTTTCAGACGGCGGCCGACCTCGACGGGTTGCTGGAAGGAATGATGGACCATCATATGAAGACGGCCGTTGGTGCCACCGATGTGGTGCGTTTTCGTCGCGACTTAGTCTTCGAAAAGGCCGAAAACGGGTACCGTCTGCACGCTTTTGGGGCCAAGACCACTTTTGCCGGGGATCCGCGTTTCGGCCCGCAACGTAAGGAACTCGGCGAGGCGATCGCCGAAGGCAATTCGACCGCGGCCGAAATTGCGCTGCGCTTTGAGGAGAAGTTCGATCGCCCTCTGGAAAACACTTTCGACATTCTCAATCATCTTTTTGAGAGCGGTTATCTCGATGAAGAACCAAGGCGGCTGCCATCGGCAAATGGCGCGGAAAGGTAGCCGTTGGTTGCTTTACGTACGGTTGACGATTCCACTCCCGGCCTGGTCGATGTTTCCCTCGATCATGATGCCGTACGGGCATGTGATGCGGCCTTCGATCGCGCTGGGGATTTTGAAAACTTGCCTGAGGCGTGGCGGAATTTCCTGCGGCGTCGAATATGCGAACCTGCATTTTGCCGAAGCGGTCGGATTGGAAATCAACAGCCTGATGTCCCATTTGCGCACTGACAGCCTGATCGGTGAATGGACTTTTTCCCAGGCGGCGTTCCGCGACGGACGGGACACCTTGGGCGACATCCTCGGTCTCGCTCGCCGTCACCAACCTCACAACCTGCCGCGCGGCTCTCTCGACGACAGGAAATTCTCGAGAGTCTTTAGGCAGTTGCGCGCTTTCGCTCCCGCCTTTGTGGAAGAGGTCGCCCTCCGCATTCTCGCACGCCGGCCATCCATCGTCGGGTGCAGTTCTACCTTTGAACAACATTGCCCCGCCCTCGCCTTGCTGCGTCGAATCAAGGAACTCGCCCCAGACGTCATCACGATGATCGGCGGAGCGAACTGCGAAGGCGTCATGGGATGGGCGACTTTGCGCGCCGCGCCGTGGCTGGACTTCGTAATTTCGGGCGAGGCCGATGAATTAATCGTCCCGCTTTGCCGCGGCCTGCTGGAACAGGGCTGTGCCTTTCCCGTCGATTCGCTGCCGCTGGGAGTCATTGGGCGGGCGCACCTTGCCATGGGGCGCTGGAAGGCATTTCCCGGCGGGGTCATTCCGCGCGCGGTCGTGTTAGACATGAACATCAGCCCGGCTCCCGATTTCCAGGAATATTTTGCGGCTTTGGAGATTTCGCCGCTGCGCCGGTTCATTACGCCCGCACTGGCGGTCGAAAGTTCCCGCGGCTGCTGGTGGGGACAAAAAAGTCATTGCACCTTTTGCGGTCTCAATGGTGCGGGGATGAACTATCGATCGAAATCGGCGGAACGGATCCTCGAGGAATGGATCGAATTGGGGCGGACCTACCCGACACGCAAAATGACGGTATCCGACAACATCATCGACATGGGCCATCTCAAAACACTGCTGCCCCGATTGGCCGCGCTCGGTCGCCCGTTCGAACTCTTTTACGAGACCAAAGCCAATCTGCGGCGGGACCAGGTGCGGCTTTTCGCGGAGGCCGGGATCACCAACATCCAGCCGGGAATCGAAGGGCTGCACGACGATCTGCTCAAGCTCATGGCGAAGGGCAATTCGGCCATGATCAATATCCAGTTGCTCAAATACACCCGTGAAGCCGGCATCATCACCACCTGGATGCTCCTGGTTGGCTTTCCCGGCGAAAATGACCAATGGCATGATCAGGTCGCCGAATGGCTCCCCCTTATTTACCATCTCCAGCCGCCCAACGGCGTCGTTCACATCCGGTACGATCGCTTCAGCGTTTATTTCAACGAACCAAAAAAACATGGCCTCGATCTGCGCCCGTTTCCGGCTTATGCCGCCGTCTATCCCCTCCCGCCGGAGGATTTGCGCGACCTGGCCTATTTCTTCTATGACACCCGTTCGCCGCGCCAAGGCGAATTCAAACCGGGCGTACTGGCCCTCGGCGAGCAGGTGCGGCAATGGAAAACCGCCTTTAACCGCACCGTTCCCCCAGTTTTCTGCGTCGCCGATCGTGACGGCGTGTTGGATTTTTTTGATACGCGCCCATGCGCGCCTGTCCGCCGGGTCAAGATCGCGGGCCTGGCACGCGAAATCTATCTCGCTTGCGACGCCTCCAATAGCGCAGCGGAGATTCTCAAGCGTTTTTCCTCCCAAAGCCAGGGTGGCGCTCAACCTGCCGCCATCACGGCGTTGCTGCATGAGCTAACGGCACGAAAGCTTTTACTTCATATCCATGGCAAGTTTCTCGCCCTCGCCTGCTTCGGCGATGTTCCCGAGTTGGGTGAACAGGCTGATTACCCGAACGGCTATGTGGAAAACTTTGATCCACGCCATGCCGCATCGGCTATGCAGGCTTGGGAACGGCTGAAATCGGATTCGTTTCAACTACGTCCCGTCCTTGGTCCTCTCGATGGCGTATGAGCACTCGTTCCACGAGCCAGGTCCACGCCATTCTCACCATCGTCCTTGCTGCGTTGCTGCTGGGTGGACTGATGGTCGTGCTCGTTCAGCATATTTCTCTGATCGTGACTTATCCCCTCATCGTTCCATGGTTCGGGTTAAGTATTGCGTTGGGTTTTGGCCTTTTTTTCTTTAACGGGATCGGACTACCCTTGCGAGGTACGGTCCTGAGCCACCTCGGCTATGGAACTTTGGCCGCGATAATCGGTTTTGACCTCCAGAACCTTGTAAACGGCGGGCTCCTGCACTGGCTTGGCCCCGCCATCGCCCTGCATGGGGCGGGAGCGATGTTGCTCGGCTTCGGCAGCGGATTTTGTCAGACGCTGGGTAAAGTCGCCGCAACCGCGATTTTCATCCTTCGTCTGCGCCCCGACAATGTTCGCGAAGGATTAGCCATCGGTCTGGCCGTCGGCCTCGGCTTCGGACTGACCGAAGTATTCTTCATCACGATTCAACTCATCGCGGCAGGACATCAAATTACAAGCCTGCTCGGCGTGATCGAGCGCGCCATCGCGCAAGGGTTTCATATTTATTCAGGTGGCCTCATCGCCTTGGCTTTCATCCTTCGGCGGTTTTGGTTGATCGGTCTGGTGGTGATCGTTCACACCCTGACGGATGGCCTTGCGGTTGTTCTTGCCCAGAGCATCTCAGTCTATCTTTCGGAAATCATCTTTCTGGTTCTGGCGCTGTCTGTCTGGTCTGTTTACCGTCTCGAGTGCAAGGCCGCCGTCATGACAAGGTGAAGAATTCAAAGAACATTGAGGCAAGCGAAGTCCCCTTGCACGGCGCGGTGTTGAGCCATTTCGGCTCCGGAGTAATCGCCACCCTAATCGGCTTCGGGGTCCAAACCTGCGTCAACGGCGCGCTCTACCGTTCACTCGGTCCCGTTGCCGCTAGAGATGGAACTGGAGCAATGTTGCTGGGCTTTGGCAGCGGATTTTGTCAGACCTTGGGAAAGGTCGCCACGTCCGCGCTCTTTCTCCGCCATTTCCAATCCGACAAGGCGCGTTACGGTCTGGCTATTGGTTCGACGATCGGCCTTGGCTTTGGATTGACCGAAGTATTTTTCCTGGCGGCCAGATCCGGCCTTCCTCGTGGGGTTGGTTTGATCGAGCGCAGTATCGCGGTATGGTTTCACCATTGTTCAGGTGGCCTGATCGCGCTGGCCTTCATCAGGCGCCATTTTTGGCCAATCGGTCTGGTGGTAATCGTTCACACCCTGATCGACGGCCTGGCGGTTGCTCTCGCCCGGAGGTTCTCGGTTTATCTTTTCGAAGTCATCTTTTTGGTGCTGACGCTACTGGCTTGGATCATTTGTCGCTTCGAGTTCAACGCCGTTATCTCGCCAAAAGAATCTCACCGACACGGGAGGAGCCCGGTTTTCCCGGGATTTTCTAACAACATGGACCAAAAGGCTTGAAGCAGGGAATGTTCATCGAGACGCTCGGAGAACCTTTTCAGTCCCTGGAACGGGATTGGAAAATCGTTCACGCCGAACTTCGAGATTTGGATTTTGCCCGATTCCAGGAATGGCCGGAGAAATTTCTCTATGAATCGGGCTGGCACGTATTTGGCCTGTGGGCCTTTGGCCGCCAAATGACGCCTCAATTGTCAGCTTTGTCCGAAAACCTCGGAAATCGTAAAACAGATACCGGGAATGGTGACCTCTGGTTTCTCCAGACTCGCCCCCCGGACGCACATCAAACCGCATCGTGGATACACCAATCGAGTACTCCGCTGTCATCTTGGTCTAGTCGTCCCGAAAAGCGGGCACTGCGAATTGCGGGTAGGTAATGAAAGACGGGCATGGCAAGAGGGAAAATGTCTGCTCTTCGACGATACGACAGAGCACGAAGCATGGAACAACAGTGACGAGGAGCGGATCATCCTGCTGGTCGACATCAAGCGCGACCTCACTGATTCGGAAGTAGAGATGCCGCGCCATCTTGAAGACCTATGTTAAGTGGGGCGAACCTGAAGAGAATATTGTCCTCGTTGGATTGGCTGCTCTCTTGTAAGCATATGAGGAGCGAGCATCTGTTTAGCGCCGGTCACACGGCCCGAAGGGCCAAGGAAGCTTAGCCCAGGGTTTACCCTGGGTAAATTTCCCTTTGGAAACCGCCCTGAAGGGGCGCCGGGTTTGATGGTGCGCGTTTTCTGTTTCCCTGGGCACGTAGAAGATACATTCGACGGGACGAGAAATTCGCAGCCCCTTCAGGGCACAAACGCGGTACAAACCCAATTCCCAGGGTAAACCCTGGGCTATGCTTTCTTGCCCCTTCGGGGCACAGACGCACTTGTCGAAACAAGTTAGATTAGTCAGCGCCAATGGGGTAAACCCTGGGCTTCTAGCTAGACTTTTTTTGGCCACTTCGGGACACAAAATTGGAAACGTCCAAACCGCAGAGCCCTTCGGGCCGTATGACCGACGCTAACTAAACAGCTACCAGGGCGAAGCCCTTGATTAGGTGTCAGGTCAGTGACTCGAATTGACGATGGCCAGTTAGGCTGGCGATGCCGAGGTCACTTTGACTTCATCGGTCATGATAAGGCCTTCTTCGCAGACCAAGGCGATTCCGCCGTCGAGCAGCGTTGCGTCGGGATCATGGTAGCGAATCAATTCCATTCCATTGATCGAACCGATGATCGTTGCTCCATTCACTGCGAGATTGAAATGATACTGTTCTGACCAATGCCAGCGGTATGGAACCTCGGCCAGCACCTCGACCGAATCGTAGCTTCGGACCAGTTGTAACGCCTGATTCGGTCCAAGCAGGAGGGCATAATAGCGATTCAAACCTTGAACTCGGGCGGCCAGTCCGAAGGACTTGGCAGGGTCCGAGATGATCGCCGCTTCCACCGCGTAGTTCTGCCAGTCGCGCGATCCTTGAATGAATAGCCCAGTGCCTCGGTCTTGGGACAAATGAAAGGCGGACGCCCATCGCGTACCCACGTGATCGATCGCCTGGATCCAAGCTCGCAACCACATTTTTCCCTCGGCATCTGGACGACGAAACACCGTGGTGGGAGTTCCCGACCAATCGACAAAGTCGACGTAAACTCGACCACTGGCAGCGGCATCCGCCTCGATTCCAAACTGCGCGATCGGAGCGCCGTTCAACTCTTCAATTTGCCATTGGAAATGTTGGGCGAAGCCCGGATCGAGTAAAAGCGCCGATCCGTGGTGATAACGAAGTTCATCGTTATCGCCATAGTACGCAATGAACGGGGCGATCCGAACTGGGGCTAGAATTTTCGGCGCCGGCGATGAGGCGTCCTTGAACGACATGTCCTGGGTAAAGCGTTGGGCAGGCCATCAAAGAGTAGTGACTTGCATCTTTTGAATCAGGCGGGATGAAGGTCGGCGTGGCGATCTTTACCGAACGCCCGTCCGGCAGACATTTGAAATCAAGAGTCAGGCTAGGCTTACCGCTCGAGCTATTACCGAGAGAATTCGACAACAGAACCTCAGAGGACCTGTCACCTGGTTCGACCTGGAATCCTTGGAGTGACCCGGGAAGCTCAAAATGAAAACGGGCGCCCTGTTTCGGTATCGGCACGGGCGGCACCTGTCCAAGTCGGTTGGCCAGCCGGCAAATCTCATAGGTTTCACGGACCGCGTCCGTGATACAACGTCCACCGTCGGCAGTGGAAAGAAAAAGTCGGTCAGCCACGGGCGCCCGGAGCTTTAGGTCGATGGCGGCCAGACCGTTCTTGATTCCCATCAGACATCCGACATTGCCAGAGTTACAGTCGGTATCCCAACCGGCCGTGTTGGCGATCATCAGCGCACGGCTAAAGTCGTCCTCGGAATAGAGCAGGCTGAGAAGGATGATCGCGTGATTCGGTATGACGTGGCAGTTGCCTGGAAATTTATCGTATCCGTAAGTCTTCTCGATCCGTTCCCGGGTCACCCGCCAATTTCCATCGGTCCGGTGCCAATCGCGCACATCGTTGACCAACCGCCTGATTAAACAATCCGGAGGAAGAAAGGAGAGCCCGGTTTCGATCAGCTGATCGATCCTTGGTTCGGTGAACGCGTGGGCCTCCATCGCTGCCACCAGCTGGGCCGCATAAATCGCTTCACCATCATGACTCACCGAAGCCGCTTTTCGGGCCAGCTCTACTGCCAGGCCAGGATTGCCCGGGGAAACGAGCGCCCAACCGTCGATGAAGATCTGGGCACCGATCTGTTCCGCCACCGTTTTGCCATTTGTCTCGAATCGCACCGCTCACCGGCGCCGGTATTCCGTTCTTCAATCGAAGGAACGCCGTGTGCTCTGTTGAATTTCCCATGCCGCCCCACCAGAGGATACTGCGGTTCTCCACGATGTAGTTCAGCCAGGTTAATCCAATTTGTTCCGGTGTCAGGTCCGCGGTACCTCCGTGGTCCGGCAAAGAGCGCAGGAAGGTGAAGGTGCCCGAGATATCATCGTCGGCGACTACCAAAGGCACGCCGAACTTTTCGTGTTGATAATTCCAGATTTCGCCTAGTTCGGTCTCGATCCGCTGATGAGTCCAGTTCTCAAAAGGGCGTCCCAAATAAACACCAATGATTTTGCCGAGCACACCGGCATAGACGCGTTCGAGGTAATCGGTAGGAACAGACATAGCACTTTTCGTTTGGAATTGGCACCGGGCGCTTCAACCTTTGACTGATCCAGCCGCCATACCTTGGATGAAGCGGCGTTGCATTAGCAGGAATAAACCGACAGCCGGAGCGACGATGAGGATCGCGGCGGCCATGATCTCGCCCCAATCACTGGTATATTGGCCGCCGAGCGTGTAGAAGCGGACCACGGCGGTTTGCTGATCGTGGCTCTGCAGGAAGGTCGACGAGATCAGGAATTCGTTCCAGATGTTAAGGCCCGAAATCAAAGCCACCGTCAGAATACCGGGAGAGACCAGCGGCAGAAGCACATTGTAAAAGACCTGCCAACGACTAGCGCCGTCGATGACCGCCGCCTCCTCGAGTTCCTTGGGGATGGCGAGAAAGTAAGTCCGCAGCAGAAAGATGGCGAACGGGCTGAAGACCGCGGCATAGACGAAGGATAAAGCGAACACATTGTCGATCAGTCCGAGATGCGCAAAGCCGAAATAGAGAGGGAAAAGATAGAGCTGGATCGGCAGTGTCGTCGTGCCGAGCAGATAGACGCTAATCCAGCGCAATCCGGGCCCGACCCGACGCGCCAGCGCATAAGCCGCCATCGAGCAAGTCGAGCAAATCAGTATGACCGCCAAGCCGGTCGTCTCTGTGCTATTCAGCAGGGACCGTCCCAATTGGGCGTCCGTCCAGGCGCGCGAGAAATTGTTCCATTGCAGAACGCTTGGCAGGGCCAGTGGATTGGCAACGATCTCCGTGCTTTTCTTCAGCGAACTGATGACCATTAAGGAGAGCGGAAATAAGGCCAGGACGGCCGCGACCGCCAGAACGAAGTAAGAAATGTAGATCGTGCTGCGCCCAAGATTCTGGTTCATTAGACCTCTTCTCTCTGTTGAATTCGCACGTAAAAAAATGTCGCGATCAGGCCGAAGAAGCTGATCACCAGAGCAACGGCGGCGGCCGGCCCCATGGTGTAATTATAGAACGCGTATCGGTACGATAACGTCGAGAGCACTTCACTGGCATAGGCGGGACCGCCTTGGGTCAAGACATAGACGAAATCGAACGCCAGGAACGACCAGATGACCGTCATGATCATCATCAGCGTAATGGTTGGTCGGATGGCCGGAATTAACACATAGCGCATCAATTGGAAAAAGCTGGCGCCGTCGATCACCGCCGCCTCGATCTGGGTGGAGTCGACCTGCCGAAAAGCAGCGAAGAAAATCACCGCCAGAAATCCCCACCAATGCCAGAGATCGACCGAGGCCACCGCATAGAGAGCGGTGGGCGGCTGAGTGAGCGGATCAGAGAGGGCAATTCCATAAAATTTGAACCAGCCGACGAGGCCCGATTCCGGATTGTAGATCATGCCCTGCCAGACGCGGGCGACAACCACCGTAGCGATAACGACCGGCAGGAAATAGACGACCTGAAAAAACGTGCGGGCGCGACGCGCCACTAGCAGTAGCGAGGCGGCACCGAGGCCCATCGCGATCGGGATGGTGAGGAAGATCACCGTCCATCTGATGTTGTTGAAAAGCGCTGAAAAGAAAACCGGATCGGCGAAAATCGTGCGGAAATTGCCTAAACCGACAAAAGTCGGCGCGGAGGCTCCATCCCATTCGAAGAAGGCCATCGCGATGGTAAGAAGCCCCGGCATTAGAATGATCGCCACATTGATGGCGAGCGCGGGTAACAGAAATAGTAGCGACGAATCAGCCAGACCAGTGATCCAACCGGGCAGGGCGACAAAACGGCGAGGTAGGGCCACGGCGATCTGTTTTCAACGCGCCGCGGGAGGCGGCACCTTGCCCTCTGCCAATTCCTTGGCGAAGATTTCTTGCATCTTCGCCAGATAATCGGCGGTCGAAATCTGCCCTAGCCACACCTGTTCGATGCCGTGGATGAGATAGTCCTCGGTCGCCGGCGGCCAGAAAGTCCAGGTCGTGTAGCCGTAGTTTCCTTGCGCCACCGCTTTGGAAAACGCCGTGAAGGTCGACGCGAAAATCGGCGAGACGTTCTTGCTGAGTTTGGCTTCGTCAATCGAGGTCAGAGGCAGGTTCCAGTCCCCCGGCCAGTCCTTGCTGATGCGGTCATAGAACGCGTCGGAATAGAGATAGTCGAGAAAGGCGGCCGCGGCATCGGGGTTTGCCGAATCCTTGTTGATCGACATCGTACTGCCGGTACCGATCGCGTAAATTGGATAGGGCACGCCGTCCCGCAGGGTGGGGAATGGGGCGACGCCCAGTTCCTGACCGGTCTGTTTGAATGCGGCCACCATATTATCGAACGAGAAGGTGCCATTCGGCGCCATGCCCGCTTCCCCCTTGGCGAGGAGAAGCGCTTGCTGATCGCCAGTGAGAGAGAAATAATTTTTGCCGAACCATCCCTTCTGGTACCAGTTCTTGAGCACATCGATCGCTTGAGCAAAGACCGGATCTGTCCAGGGAATCTCGCCTTTCAGCGCCTTATAGATATTCTCCGGTCCGGCGTAATGATTGAGCGCGACAGAAACATGCCATTCATTGGCGGCCCGCCAGTCTCCGTTTCCAACTGCGAACGGGGTGATGTTCTTGGCCAGCAGCGCTTCGGCAATGGTGTTTAGTTCCGCCATCGTTTTGGGCGGAGCCCAGCCATTTTTGTCGAACAAGGTCTTGTTGTAATAAAGGACCATCGTTTCGAAAGTGCGCGGCAAGGCGTAGTTGTGGCCATGGTATTCCCCGGTCTTAAGCACCGGAGTCAGGATGCGTTTATCCAGATCGTATTTCTTGATGTAGTCGTCCAGCGACAGCAGATGGCCGGATTGCACCAGCGCTAACGTAGTGCTCGGCCCGGGGGTCATCACAATATCGGGACCTTTGCCTGAGATGACCGCCATCCGGATTTTTTTGTCGCCGTTTCCGCCAGCCAGAACCTCGAGGGTGAGCGGTGTTTTCGGATGCGCTGCATTAAACGGCTCAACCAGGTCTTTTTGCAGGATTCGTTGCTGGTCCGGGTTCCCTCCGCGCTGATACCAAAGTGTGATCGGCCCATCGGCCTTCGCGATCGTCGACAAGGTGGCGACGGCGGTCAAGGTAGCGACGATGGCCCTAAAACCTGTCCATCCTCCTCTTTCGTTCATCGTGTTCATTTTGTTCATCAGTTTTCTTCCTGCTCCGCGCGTTCAGGCAGATTGACGTTTTACCACTTCAAACGGCATCTGGCGCTGTCGTCCGGAGGTGTCATGCGGCAATTATTGAGTCTTTGGAGCACCATTTCCGCGGCGACTCGCCCCAATTCGTATTTTTGGGTAGGACGCGCCTTGGTGAAGCGGGGGGACACCAGTAGTGCGAATTTATGATACGTATTAGTGAACATGTCAAGCGCACCCATATCGATTCTATCTCGCCATTACTGACCGGGCTTGCCCGCGCCAATTCAGCAGGGCAATAGGCATACGGCCTTCCCGATCAAGCGGCTTCACACAGACTGCGAGCCCCTAGCCGAATCTTCGGCCATATTATCCCTTCGGGTAAGATGCTCGATTTATATTGCAAAATGCAGCTTGTTGGGCTTTGATACTCCCCGTCGTTACCGTTAGCGCTTTTTTTCGTCCGATCTCCTTCACCCCGATTGACGCCGGTAGTTTTTGGCGTTGTTAGGACTAGGGTATCGCTCGATCGCAGGTGATTAAGGATCTTTGCCGTGGAGAGTTATCGCAAAATAGGTCGCTAGGCCTGCCCACATCTTCCTGCTGCTCCGATAAACCGTTCGTTCGTTAAAACCGACTGGGAAAATAAGGACGAAGGCTGTAACAAAAACAACCACAAGCCAAACCAGAAAAAATTACTAGTTTCAGCTATTTTCAATTAAAACTGCCACGAGGTGTATAGTCTCAGTGGGCGAATGCTCCATTTCCAACCCTGGATCAGATTCTGGATTACCTTAAACTCGCGGCGGATGTGGCATCCAATATGGATTCATCTTCTTAACTGACCGCAACCGACTCGAACAGAGGGCTGGTGGTCGAGCCGATAGTTTCACCGCGGATCCCAAGGTACTCGGAGATAAGAAAACGAAACGTCGCTTACCCTACCGCGGCGACAGGAGCGTATTTTGATGGCGCCGAGCAGACTTCAGGAAAAGCCAATTTGAAGGCGAAGATCCAAGTCACCTAAAGGTTTGAGAATGCCTCGTGCAAGACCGCGATCCAGAAGCGGGAGGTTTTGGCCGATCTGAATGCTCGGACGAAACTCCTTATCGCGTGATCTTGTGGGACGAAAGTCAAAACGTCCGGCAAAAGATTGGCAAGATCATTAGAAATGCCCGAGGGCAGCCTGTCCTGATCGAAAGTCTTTCAGATCTGCAATTCGTCCAGTGTTGCGCGGACTGCTGCGTCGCGGTGGTAGTCACGGGCAGAATCCCGGCCGGAGTCGGAATGCGGCCGATTCGTGATTTGAGGGGCAAGGGCTTCAAGGTGATCGCCTGCGAGGAGGGCGCAGGATCGTGGCCGATTCGAACCAGATGCCTGCCGCTTCTTGCCGGGGCGGTTCAGTTGCTCGACAACTCGAGTATGGAGTTTCCCCGAGACCTTCGCCAATTGATCGAGCGGGTCGTGCGCGCCGAGACGCAGAAGCGCAGCGAAGAGCACCAGGTTGCGGCGATCATGCGCCACCTTGGAATGGTCGCCCTGAGCGCCACCATGCTGGGCGTCTTCCGCTCGGTAATCCGTTACAGCGCCCTCAGCGATTTGCCGGTGTTGATCACGGGCGAAACCGGCACAGGCAAAGAAGGTCTGGCTCGTGCGGTGCATGATCTCGATCCCAAACGAGGGCGGGGACCATTCGTCGCGGTCAATTGCGGAGCAATAAGCGCCGGATTGGCAGAGAGCGAATTTTTCGGGCATCGCCGTGGCGCGTTCACCGGTGCGGAACGCGAACGCAGGGGGCTGATTCGTTCCGCGGAAGATGGCGTGTTGTTTCTCGACGAAGTTGCAGACCTGGATCTCGCTTTGCAGACGAAACTGTTGCGTGTACTGCAGGAAAATCGGGTGCTCGGCGTTGGCGAAGACCGCGAAACGGAGGTAAGCGTGCGCGTTGTTGCCGCGAGCAATCGAGATCTCGAGCAGATGATCCGGGAGAATCGGTTTCGGGCGGATCTTTTTCATCGGCTCAATGTCCTGTCCATTCACGTGCCACCCCTGCGTGATCGTCCGGATGATCTCGCACTCCTGGTGGAGCATTTCTTGCAAAAATATCAGTCCCTTGCCCCCACCGCTGCGATTACGGCCGGAACGGACTTTTTAGAAGCGCTCCGGCAGGTCGAACTACCCGGTAATGTTCGCCAACTGGAAAATCTGATGCGCCAGGCGCTGGTGCGTAAAGCAACTGATTTGCCGTTGAGTATCAGCGACCTGCCGGTCGAAATATTGCTGCAATTGGTGAGGACCGAAGAAACATCGGGAGCCACCAAATCGGAGCAAGTGATCACCGTCGATTCTAAAACTCTGTTGACGTCCGTCATCCGGCTGTTGGATGCAAACGATTGGAATCTGCCACGCTCAATGGAAATCTGCGAACGGCACGCTCTCGAAGCTGCAATGGGGCGCACGAAGGGAAATCAAACCGAGACTGCGAGGCTACTCGGTATCACTCCCCGGAGCGTCTACAACAAACTGCGCAAGCACAAGATGAAGATCGTACAGCCTGCGTCGATCACAAATCTCTAAGGATTTGTGATCGATGCAGGCTAGTCGAACGCTACTCGGCATCTCAATCGGCACGCACGCCCGGAAAATTTTTTCCGGAAGGATTGTCAAGACTCGGAACGCTCTTTCCGGCCGTTTCGGGAGCGCGCCATGGCGCCCTTCCACAAACAAGATAAAGGGCGCGGTTATTTCCCTCCAAGGTTCGGCGAGAACGCGCTTCTTTCGCCATCCTGGCATGCGTCAAGCTATCCATCTGGCGAACAAACGAGAGGGTGAAATTGCATAGGGAAAGTTGCCCAAACAATGTGCAAAGCCACTAAGGTCAATTTTCGAATTAGCGACATCTACATCCCTGAGCCCACGCAAGTTCTCATGGAACTTCACGGTAAAGATTTGTTGGAAGGAGAAATTATCGACGTATCCGACAGCGGCGGTCAGGAAGACCCATATGCGGTGGTCGAAATCGAGGGAGTATCTCAGCCGGTGATTGTGGCCATGCGGCACCTCAAAGAAAGACTTTGAATGAAGCGTAAGTCTCAGAGAGGAATCGAAACACCAAGACTTTTGACGCCGAGCGGCGTCACGAAAAGCGCAGGAGCGCGGCAATGAGTTTTTCCGTTCCGATCGCGAAGAGCAGCAACCTCTGGAGCGGTATCCGTTGGTTTGCGCTTCACACAAAGCCGCGGCGCGAGAAGTTCGCTGTCACGAACGTTAGTACACTTGGTATCGAATCATTTCTGCCGCGACTCAAAGCCGAAGGTTTGGTCGATGGAGTCGCGCGAACCACCATTAAGCCGCTATTCCCAGGCTATTTTTTTGCACGGTTTCGTCCAGAAGACTCGCTTGAATCCGTTGAGCGTTCCCGTGGGATTTTGCACGTCGTAAGTTCGGGGCGGTTTCCTATTCCAGTTGAAGACGAAATCGTACGAGACATTCAGATCCGTGCTGGAGAAGACGGCCTGATTCGGATTAGCCGACAGGATTTCAAATCGGGAGATAGAATTTCGATTCAAGCCGGTCCGTTGGAGGGAATGATGGGTAGGGTTGAGCGAGAATTACATGATGGGAAAAGGGTGGCGATACTCCTCGAAACACTTTGGCATTCCCGGGTCCTGATCGAGAGACGCTGGCTCGATGCCGCAGCTGCTTAGGGTCCAGGCGTCAGGTACTTTTATATAGGAAGGGACGACACGCGGTGCCGTTGTGCGGAGCCTGCCCAAATACAGATAGAATGTTCCGTCACTGCCAATCCGTAAATTAACGAAAGAAGCCCCAGGCTGGTTGCGAGCGTTCGAATCCCATCTGCCGCTCTATCTTTTCAAGACATAAAGTGAGTACCAGGATTGGCAACACCATCAACAAGAGGAGATCAATCGGATGCCGGTTTCACCTGCAGAGGAGTTGGCCCAGCGCAAGCAAGAGCTCGAGGATAAACTAAGCGAAGCCTCCAGGCTCGCGAAGGAGATCGATCAATCGAAGGCGCGGATTGCCGACCTGAGCAAGACCGTCGGCGACATCGACCAGAAAACGAGCGCCTACGAGAAGGCGGCAGGCGCGGCCAGCGATCAACTGAACAAGCTTACGGCATACGTCGACACGGGAAAAACGATGCTCAAGGCCGCTCTCGAAGCAAGCCGTATCACGGAAATCGAAGGCAAGCTAAAAGATGAGTTGGCGGACCTGGCGGAACTGGAAACCGGGCTCGCGGGAGCGACTAAGGAAGCCCGCGATGCGGACACAGCATATTCCAAGGCCAAAGACGCCACCGCGGCGGCGCAAACGGCGTACAAGGGAATTGCGGATCGGCCTGCCGCTAACGCCGATGTCCTAAAAGACCTCGCCGGTCTACGCCCGGCGGCTGACAAGCAGGGCGCCGAGAGCAAGCTCGGCCGGCAGTATTTTCTAGTCTTGGCCATGGAAGAGAGGCTGAAAGACATTCAACCGCTGACGCCAGAGGAGTACAAGGGGCAGTTGAACGAGGCAGGAAGCGCGCTGGCTGGAGCCTCAAACGCCCAGAGCACCGCGAAGGACCAGCTGGACGCCGCGGTTGCGGCACAAAAACAAATGCAAAAAAAACTCGACGACGCCACTGCAAATTGGCGGCAGCAGGCGCTCGAATCCATCCCGGCGACGCCTGCGGCAGTATCGAAACCACCTTCCCCCAGCTAGCCGGCTTCGACTGGAGTTGACTCTTGCGTCCGAAAGCGGGCTCCGAAAATGGCAGAGACCGTCGAGCAACTAGTCGAACAAGGCTTTCTCAAACAGAAGTGATCTGTGGATGGCAACCTATTTTAGCACGTTCCCCGCGTTATCCCTCGACGCTTCAGCAGCGGCTCTCACGCAACACTATTCCTGAAGGCACCCTGTAAAACATCTGCCAAGAAAGGACAATCATGCCTCCAACATTGACCTATCCCGGTGTCTATATAGAAGAAATCTCGAGCGGGGTTCACACCATTACCGGAGTTGCCACCTCGATTGCAGCCTTCGTTGGCTGGGCGCCGCAGGGCCCGGTAACCGAGGCGGTGCTGGTGGAGAGCTGGTCGGATTTCGCGCGCCAGTTCGGCGGGTTCAGCTCGGGCAACTACCTGGGCTATGCGGTCAACCAGTTCTTCGCCAACGGCGGGCAGCAGGCCTACATTGTGCGGCTGGTCGCTACCGCCGCCGACACGCCCAACGCGGCGAGCTTCGCGGCGACCGCCTCCGGAATCGTCAGCACTCTCACGCTGTTCGCCAGCAGTCCCGGCCAGTGGGGAAACAACCTCAAGATCACGGTCACCCCCTCGACGCTCGATCCCACGCGCTTCAGCGTACTGGTCCAACTGGTGAACGGCGGGCGAACGATCACGCTGGAGAACTTCACCAACCTGTCGGTCTCGACTACCGATCCTCAGTACGTGGTGAGCGTGATCGACAGCGACTCCAGTTACATCACGTTTATCGATCCCACCATCAGTCCTCCGCCGACGCCGGCGCCGCCTGCGCTGCCGGGAGGAACGGCCAGCGGCAACTTGGGAACGTCCGATGTCGGCACTGATGGCGACGTGCTGGTGCCTGCTGCGCCGAACGGCAACTTCGAGCTGGCATTGCTCTCTGCCGCTGGAGGCGTAGGCATCAACCTCCTGGACCGCGTCGATATTTTCAACCTGCTATGCGTGCCGGCCGAGACCGATCCGAGCACCGTCAAGAGGCTACAGACCTACTGCGCCGGTAAGCGCGCCTTCTACATCGTCGATCCGCCGCAGTTGGCGACCATCGCCGGCCTCAGAACCTCAGGCCCGGCGGGCACCGACGACGTGTCGGTCGTCGGTCTCGATGTGGCGAACGCTGCTTACTACTTCCCCTGGGTGCAGGCGCCCGATCCGCTCGCCAGAAATCGTCCCGCGCTCTTTCCGCCTTGCGGCTTCGTGGCAGGGATCTATGCCGCTACAGATGCCAGTCGCGGGGTCTGGAAGGCACCTGCGGGCGTCGGTGCCGGGCTCACCAGCGAACTCGGACTCCAGTACGTGCTCACCGATGAAGAGAACGGTGACCTCAACATCCGGGCCATCAACTGCCTGCGCGACTTCAAAGTTTACGGCGATGTGGTGTGGGGCGCCCGTACCCTGGCAGGCAACGATCAGGCGGGCTCGGAATGGAAGTACGTTCCCATCCGCCGGCTGGCGCTGTTCCTGGAGTCCAGTTTATACAACGGCACGCAGTGGGTGGTCTTCGAGCCCAATGACGAAACCCTGTGGAGCCAGATACGGCTCAACGTCGGCGCGTTCATGCAGGGCCTCTTCCAGCAAGGGGCCTTTGCCGGGATTACCCCGCGACAGGCGTATTTCGTAAAGTGCGATGCCGAGAACAATCCCGACCCCAGTGTCGCTCTCGGTGTAGTCAACATCCTGGTCGGCTTTCGTCCGATCTACCCGGCGGAATTCGTTGTTATTCAGATCCAGCAGATTGCAGGCCAGACTTCCGGTTAGGACCCTGGTCCGCAAAAAGATAAAGAAGGAGATAGAACATGGCTATTTTTCCGGCAAATCCGACACGGCTGGATCCCTACAAGAACTTCAAGTTCCGCTTGAAGTGGGACAACAAATACGTTGCGGGAGTGAGCAAGATAAGCACGCTCAAGCGCACGACCGAGGTGGTGGAACACCGTAGCGGCGGCGATCCCTCGACGGCGCACAAATCACCCGGACGCCAGAAGTACGAGCCCATCACGCTGGAGCGCGGGCTCACCCAAGACTTGAACTTCCACGACTGGGCGGGTTTGGTATGGAACTTCGGCGCTTCACTTGGTTCCGAAGTGTCGCTGGCGAATTTCCGCAAGAACATCTACCTGGAGTTCTACAACGAAGCCGGCCAACTGGTGATGGCCTACAAGATCTATCGCTGCTGGGTTTCCGAGTATCAGGCCATGCCGGACCTGGATGCCAACGCGAACGCCATCGCCATCGAGCACTTCAAGCTGGAGAACGAAGGCTGGGAGCGTGATACCAGCGTGACCGAACCCGTTGAGCCGACGCTCGGCTCGGGCAATACGTAAACCGGTGAACTCCGCATGCGCGCTCTTTCACAAAAAGACTTCCTTGCACTTTGGGAGAGCGGACAGGGGCTGCATCCGCTTGACCAGGGCATGCTCGCAATCCAGACGGCGTTCCCTGAAATGCGAAATGAGAGCGTGGCGGACTGGCCGTTGGGGCGCAGGAATCGTGCCTTGGCGGAATTGCGTTGCGCTTTGTTTGGCCGCTGGATTCGCGGTTGGAGCGCGTGTGAAGCGTGTGGCGAAAAGGTTGAGTTCGCGGTCGATGGAGCCGCGATCAGCGACTGCGCAACTCCCGGTTCGGAAGCGAGGGTCCGAGTTGGGGAGAGGTCATTTCGCCTACCTAGCAGCCGCGATCTCGCGCGGATCACGACTGAAGCCGATCCCGTGAGGGCCGCGGTTCGGCTGCTCGAATTGTGTTCCGTTTCAAAGACGGGGAGTGAAGCGGCACAGGAGCAAGAAACTTCGGCGCAATTGAGCGAGGGCGAACTCGAGCTGATTGGCGAAACGATGTCGCAGGCCGATCCGCTGGCGGAGATTCTTCTCCATTTCGACTGTCCCGCCTGTGACCACTCCTTTGATCAGGCGTTCGATCTATCGTCGTTCCTGTGGGTCGAGATCGAAGGGCGCGCCAAGAGGCTTCTGCTGGACGTTTACGCCTTGGCCTCAAGCTTCGGCTGGAGCGAGAACGAGATTCTCAGCCTGAGCACCGCGCGCCGCGATTTCTATCTGCAAATGGTACGGACATGAAGCGCTTCTTGCAGAAGCTCGCGAGCAGTGTCCTTCGGCCCCAGCCGAACCTGCACCCGTTCGCCGAGTCTATCTATCCGGCGCCGTTGCATGTTTCGTCGGAGCGTTCCACTCAAGAGCAGGAGATCAGCGTCGCGACTTCGCGACGCGAGCAGAGCGCTTCTCAGCCGGCGCCGCTCGTCCACCAAAGCCAGACACTCACGCCGGCCCGGTCACCGCAGCCCCAAGTGCAGTCGTGGTTGAGCGCAGCAAGGTCTTCGGCACGAGAAGAAAACATCACGGGTCACGAACTGACCTTCAGACCATTGCTACCTGTGCGAGAGGCCGAAGATTCGTATGCCACCAGTGTCATCTCGCCACATAGCCAGCGGATAGACGCAACCTCACCAGTCACGGCCGATTCTCGCACTGACAGCACACCTGACGTTGAGCGCGTCACTGGTGATTCTGCGACCGCGCGTGTCACCGCGGTACATCCTGCCCAAGATGAATCTCGGGGCGCGAAGCAAACGCCGCTTCATTCACAATTCGATGTTCTATCGTTATTAGCCCTGCGAAAACCGGCACCGGCGGCTGCGCCGTTTGTCCCCCGCACGCAACAGGAAACTCACGCCAGCGACGACATTCGAATCAATATTGGCCGAATCGAGGTGATTGCTGTTCCGCCCTCGGCGCCTCGGTCTACGCCCGCGCCGGCTCGAAAGGGACTAAGTCTGGATGAATACTTGAGCCGCCGGAATGGGAGGGTCGGATGAGCGATCCTCTTGCCATTTCCGGAGTCTCAGCCGTGCTTCAGTTCTATCTCTTTAACTTGTACACGACGGTATCGTCCGTGTTCGGCGGGCAGGTAACAGTTACATCACAGGCGCCAGACCTCGTACAAAACAGCTTTGGACCGAATCAGAGACCGGAGAACCAAGTGAACCTATTCCTCCACCAGGTGACCTACAACCCCGCGTGGCGGAATGTCGGGTTACCGTCGGTGGCGGCCGATGGCAGAACGCACCTTTCCAGCCCTCCCCTGGCTCTCGACCTGCACTACCTGCTCACTACCTACGGTTCGGCAGATTGGCAGGCTGAAGGTCTGCTCGGGTACGCGTTGATGATGCTGCATGAAAACTCCATCATCACGCGGGACCACATCCGCTTCGCGCTCACCAACCTTAGCGGCACCAACAACATGATCTCCGCGTTGCAGGGATCAACGCTGGCGGACCAGATCGAGATGATCAAGATTACGCCCGCGACGCTGGGCCGTGAGGAGATGGCGTGGCTATGGACGGCGCTGAAAGCCGATTACCGGCTTACATTTCCATTCCAGGTATCGGTAGTCTTGATTCAGCCGCAGCGCAATACCAGGCTTGCGCTTCCCGTCCTGTCGCGTGGTCTACAGGCGATTCCAATCCGGCCGGCCCAGATCTTGTCGATTCAGTTGCCCAATGGGCGGACCGCCGCCGCATTCACCGACACAGTGACGGTCACCGGCGAATTCCTGCGCGGGGTAAGCCAGGTTTGGTTGAGCAACCCGCGGTACGCGGTGCAATTTCCCGTGCCAGTCTCAAATGTGAGCGACACTTCGTTGCAGTTCATACCCGGCGCGCAGACGACGTTTCCCACCGGCGTTCCGCCGGGGATCTATAATTTGGTTGCGCAGTTTACCGATCCGACGGGCACGACGGTATTGCGGTCGACGAATTCGCTGCCTTTCGGACTCGCGGCGACCTTGCCGGACCAGGCGCAAACGGCGACGCAGAATGCCGACGGCTCGTTCACCGTATCGGTGGACTTCACTCCAAACGTTTGGGAAGGACAGGACGTTGCACTGTCGCTAAGCAGCAATCAGCCCCCGATACACCCAGCAACTCTCTTTTCGGCGACAGCGCCGGCGCAGACGTTCACCGGCCTCAATAACAGTTCGCTCCGCTTCATTTTTCCCGCTGAGCTTCCCGCCGGTCCGCTGCTCGGCCGCCTCGAAGTCGATGGCGTAACCAGCCAGGTGCAGGTGAATTGGAACGCCATACCGCTGCCCGCCTTTACAGGCCCCATGGTGACCATCACGTTATGACGCAAGCCGCGATCGGCGCAATCTCTTGGGAGAGGCTCAACCAGGAATGTCTGGCCGATGCCTTCTCAGCGTTGACTGCCCGGCTCAGCGCAAGCGACGGGAGCAACCTTGCGCCAGGGCCTGTCGGTGGCTCTTTTGAAATGGACTCTCCGCCGGCAATTGACACGCTGACGGCGATCTTCGGTCTCTCGAACTTTGAACGTCAGCTGTTGCTTCTGCTGGCGGGTGTCGAGATGGAGTCGGAGCTCAGTGAAAAGTGCGCGCAGATTACTGGACGGCGGCGTGCGCCGGTCAATTTCTCGCTGGCCATGTCGGTGCTGTCAGACCCGCACTGGAGCGCGCTGGCGCCGTCGTCCCCCCTGCGCCGATTCAGGCTGATTGAGATGGAATCCGGATACGGCTTGACCTCGGCACCTCTGCGCATCGACGAGCGCATCCTGCACTACATCGCTGGCCTGAATGAGCTTGATGAGCGGCTGGAGCCCGTTCTCCGCCGCAAACCCAAACCCGAGTGGATCACAGAGGAGCACTTCGCACTCGCCACCGAGACCATACGCCCGTTGGGTGACAGTGACGCCGGCGACAGGGTGATTCACCTCTGTGGCGATGATCCGGAAGCACAGGAGAGTCTTGCCGCAATCCTGACGCACAGTGCCGGCCGGGAACTGATGATGATGCGAATTGAAAACACCCCGGCGCCAGGGCCGGAGTTGGAGCAGTTCCTCCATCTGTGGATGCGCGAGAGCCTGCTCATACCGGCGTTTCTTCTGCTGCAATGGGGTGTCGATTCGCTTAACGCAGCCGCTTCTCAATTGGCGGAGCGAGTCAGTGGGCCGCTGTTCATCTGTGCACGCGATTCGATTCGACTGCATCGGCCAGCTGAGCGCTACGGGGTGAACAAGCCCGGCCCGGCGGCCCAGACACAGTTGTGGAAGGTAGCATTGCGTGGTTCGGATGACAACCTGGTGCCGCTGGTCGAGGAAATCGCTGAACAATTCCACTTCAGCGCAGAGACCATTGTGGCTATCCGCGACTCGGTGCACACCCAGGGCGACGATCCGCTCAATCAGGCAGAGCGGTTGTGGAACGCGTGTCGTTCACACAGCCGCAATCAGCTGGACACCATGGCGGAGCGCATCCTCCCATGCGCCACCTGGGACGACCTTATTTTGCCGGTGCACCAACTGGAAACCCTGCACCAGCTTGCCTCGCAGTCGCGCCATCGCATGACGGTTTACGAGAAATGGGGATTCGCGGCGAAGGGGCGCCGTGGGTTGGGTATATGCGCACTGTTTTCCGGCCCCAGCGGCACTGGCAAAACGTTGGCAGCGGAGGTTCTGGCGCACGAATTAAAGCTCGATCTCTATCGCATCGATTTGTCGGCCGTCGTGAGCAAATACATCGGCGAAACTGAGAAGAACCTGAAGCAGGTCTTCGATGCTGCGGAGTGCGGCGGCGTGTTGCTGCTGTTCGATGAAGCCGACGCCCTGTTTGGAAAACGCGCTGAGGTAAAAGACAGCCACGACCGGTACGCCAACATCGAGGTTGGCTATCTGCTGCAACGCATGGAGAGCTTTCAAGGCTTGGCCATCCTCACCACAAATCTCAAGTCTGCGCTGGACAAGGCATTCCAGCGAAGGCTGCGGTTCTGCGTGGAATTTCCGTTTCCGGATGCAGCGCACCGCCAAGCCATCTGGCAGCGCGTCTTTCCCGCGCAAACGCCAACCGAAGGGCTCCGGACGGAGCGTCTTGCGGCACTTAACGTCTCCGGCGGGAATATTCGCAACATCGCGATGAATGCGGCGTTTCTGGCGGCGGCAAACGGCGAATCGGTTGGCATGGAACGCATCCTGAAGGCCGCGCGAATGGAAGCGGTCAAGCTCGAGCGCCCGATTGCGGATACGGAAGTGCGAGGCTGGCTATGAGCGACATTCAGGTCACGATCGATCGTCTCGTGCTGTGTGGGTTTGACCCAGCGGATCGTGTAGCTTTTGTGCGCGGCCTGAAGAACGAGCTTACACGCGTTCTCGCGCAACCTGATGTGCGCTTACGTTGCGCCACCTCGCAACGAACGCCTGTTTTGCGCCTTGGAACGATGCCCCTGATACAAGGGCCAGCTGGTGCGCGCAAGCTCGGTGTCGGCGTAGCACGCGCAATTGGGAAGGGGATGGTGCGATGAGCCGCGCTGCCCTCATGCTCGACACCGATTCGGCGCAAAGCTCGAAGAACAGCCATGCGTACGGCACCCTACGGGTGAGCAAGCGGGGCGATTCGTTTGAAACAGAAGCCGAGTACGTCGCCGAGACGGTATCGCGTGGTGGCAAGCTAAGCCGCTCGAGCAGCATCGCGCCGGCTTCTTGGTCGTTCTCCAAGCTCGATGTAAACCACATCCAGCGAGACGGAGCGAAACCAACGGTTCAAGGCCCGGACCCCAAGCCTAACAACTACGACGAAGCGCTCGCGAAGATCGGGGAGGCCTTCCTGAAAACGAACCTCGGAAGGCAGATCACCGATGCGGCGCAGAAGGATCCGGTCGTGAAGGGTGTCGAGGGCTTTGTCGATACGCTGCCGGGGAAGATCGTCGCGGGGGCGACAGCCAAGGGTGTGGTCAGCGCCCTGGCGGCCACGCACCAGCCGTTGCCGGCGCAGATTCCGGCGATTCCTTTGGACAAGGTGAAGCCCGGCCTGTCCGTCAAGATCACCTACCAAGGGGCCGTTGATCATCCAACCGCAGCGTCAATCAGCTTCAGCTATACCCCGAAGGCGGCCGACGATAGGCAGAAGCCCCCGCCTAAGGAACAGCGGCTCTCGGAGACCGTCCGCATGGCCGCAGAAATGTACAAATTCAAGGAAGGTCTCAAGACCGAGCAGGAGCGCCGACTCGAAGCTGCGGACGCGCAGCAAGCGTTGGACGCTCCGCTGCGACGGCCCGGCGTCGGAACCGGCGGGATCGACGTCTCGAAGTACAGCTATCCGAACCTTGCCCCTGCACGCCCGACTGACCCGCAGTTGACGCTGCCGCAATTCCGGTCGCCCCTCGCGCCGAAAGCTCCAACGCTGCTCGACAAAAAGCTCGAGATCAAGGCACTGAGCGGTTCGTCGTCGCGGACCATCAAATCCGACGCCGAGGCCGGGAAGAAAGAAGAGCTAACCATCCAGCGCAAGGCTGAGGGCGCTCAGCCGATCTACTTTAACATGGCGGAGGTGGAGTCGGTGGTCACTTCTCCCGGGCGGCCACTCGATCCCGAGACGCGACGCTACATGGAATCGCACATCGGCTTCGATTTCAGCAAAGTGCGCTTACATACCGACTCTCGCGCGACGGCTTCGGCCCGAGGTTTGGGAGCGAAGGCTTACACGTTTGGCAACCATATGGTCTTCTCCTCCGGCCGGTACGCACCAAAGAGCGCTGAAGGCCGCCGCCTGATCGCCCATGAGCTGACACATGTCGTGCAACAGAGTCCGACCCTGGCACCGCGACCTGTCGGAGTAAGCCGCGTCTCCAGCAAGATCCAGCGGGATCGAGATGATGAAGGGCCCAGCATCTGGACCGACCCCAAAGGCTGGCTGCTCTCAAAAGCGAAGAAGATCCCTGGGTACGACCTGTTCTGCACCATAATCGGCAGGGACCTCGCGACCTGGCGGCCCAAGGTGAACTCGCGAGAAGCGATTCTCAAGGAGATCCTCCAACTCATTCCCGCAGGACAAGAAGCGTACGACCGCATCGTCGCAGTCGCTGGTGCACTGGAAAAGGCGTGGGTTTGGGTCACGGAACAATTAAAGCAGCGCCAGCTCACGCTTGAACACTTCCAGGAGTTGGTCCAACAAGCTATTAACTCTGTTCACGTAAGTGACGTCAACGACCCCACCGCTGCCGGAGAACGGCTCATTGCCATCTTCAAACCGGCTTACGACAGTGTGTTGGACTTCGCCCGCCTGTTGTTCAACAAACTGTTCGAAATGGTGGTCGAGTTTGTCATGGAGAAGTTCGGCGACCTCGGCAAGAAAGTGCTGTCTGTCTTCAACAAGGTAAAAAGCACATTCCTCGCGATTGCTAAAGATCCGATCAAGTTTGTTGGAAACCTTGTACAAGCCGTAAGGCAAGGCTTCACGAACTTTGCCAGTCCCAACAACTTCCTGCAACACCTGCAAGACTCGTTCATGGACTTCCTCTTTGGCGAGATCGGCTCGAAGATCAAGCCGCCAAAAGAATTCAGCGTCTCTGCGATCTTTAATCTGGTGCTCGATGTTCTGGAGCTGCACTATGACAAATTCCGAAAGCGGCTGGTAGCGAAAACCTCAGAGGACACCGTTTCATTCCTCGAAGGCTCTTTCGACTTCATCATGAAGCTCGCGAGCGCCAAGAGTTTGGCCGGCGCTTGGGAGGTCTTCAAACAGCGAGCGGGACAACTCATTGACCAGCTCGTAAATACCGCCATTGAGTCCATCAAAAACTGGGCGCTTACCAAAGTCGTTCAGGCAGCAATCAGGAAAGTCCTCCAGCTGTTCACACCGGCATCGGCAATCGTTGCCGCCATTGAGGCTATCTACAACACGATCAAGGTCATTGTCGAAAAAGGGAAGCAACTGGCTGCGATGCTGGAAGCCATAACGAATTCGATAGCCCTGATCGTGGAGGGTAATCTGTCGCGTGCGGCGACTTTTGTAGAGAACGCCCTCAGCAGGACACTCACCTTCGTAATGGCCTTCTTGGCAGAGCAGGCTGGCCTGGGTGGCATCGGCGGAACTATTCGCGGCATCATCAGCGAAGTTCGTGAGAAGGTCTGGGGTGTCATCGATAAGGTCATTGATTTCGTAATAGGAACAACGAAAGGGCTGTACGGGCGCGGAAAGGCTGCCGCTGCCAAAGCGCTGACATGGTGGCAACAGCGCAGGGTAGCACTCATCGGCAACGAAGAGCACTCAATCTACATGGT
>CAWBKA010000014.1:0-184120 GCA_963789065.1 uncultured Verrucomicrobiae bacterium
CAGCCAGTAGCCAGTAGCCAGTAGCCAGTAGCCAGTAGCCAGTAGCCAGTAGCCAGTAGCCAGGAGTCGAGTAGCCAGGAGTCAGGAGCACCCCACGGGCTGAGGCGCGTGAGCGTTTTAGCAGCAACTGAAGCTCGGGACCTCGCTGTTGCAGAGAAGTCGGGAGTCGGGAGCCAGGAGCTACGTACCACCGGTGACGGTATAACCATCCGCTCGCAGATCCTCTGCCAAATCCTTTTCCATTTGGACTGCTGCTTCAAAGGGCATCGGATTTAGAAACCCGAACAGTTCAGGCATCAAGCGGAGGCCGTACTTTCTTACGACCCAGGCCGATTTTTGTCCGTTCTTGTGATTTTCGAAGCGCTGCTCGACCGGTAGTCCTGTCATGCCGACGTAAACGCATGGCTTTGTAGATTCGCGATTCGGGTTCAGCCGCAGGATCGATGGATGCTGAAGCACGGAGGGGTCGAGGAGGATCACGTAAACGCTGTGGTGAAAGGTTTCGTCAACTGTCGCTAACTGCTTCCCGTTCGCCAGGGAAGCGCGACTTCGCTTTGTACCCCTTCTCATAGGTTAAAATAGGGACTGGATGCGAAAACGGATCTCAATGGGACCGCCAGCGCTTGTCACTGGATTTCTTAAGCGGTCAAATCGCGGCTAGCGCCCTCTTATACCAAATGCTTCTGCCCGCTATCGGTTAACCACGCAAACTAGCGCAAGTAAAGTTCGAACATACTTTGTAACTGCTACGGAAATGACAGCCAAGGCGTTGAAGTTGCGCAGGGATCACTACGTGAGCGCCAAGGTAGTAGGTAATAGGGAGTAGACTGTAGGCGGGAAGTTAAAGCCGCCGTTTGGGCCAACATGAACGTAAAGCTGTACTTCAATAACGAGATCTGGGACGGGGAAGACACGTCAAATTTTCTGTCCCGTGGCCACCTCGGCTCCTCTCTATTCGGCTAGCGGCCACTCGGGCTACCCGGCGACTTGCTGCTACCTCGCTACTCACCCATTCACGCTCTTTGGACGTTCCCACGCCGGACGCGCGTATCCACACCGATACGCCGAAATACCGATACGATGCTCTCCGGACGTTCCACGCCGGACGCGCGGGAGCGCATCCCTACCGTCGCAACACGCGCGGCCACGCCAAAGGCTA
Organism: uncultured Verrucomicrobiae bacterium; assembly: GCA_963789065.1. Taxonomy (GTDB): domain Bacteria; phylum Verrucomicrobiota; class Verrucomicrobiia; order Chthoniobacterales; family JAFAMB01; genus JAFAMB01. The sequence continues at coordinate 1,160 of CAWBKA010000014.1, forward strand.
CCTGGCTACCGGCTACTGGCTACTGGCTACTGGCTACTGGCTACTGGCTACTGGCTACTGGCTACTTGGCTAGTTGGCTACTTGGCTACTTGGCTACTTGGCTACTGGCTTGAGGAGTAAACTTAGCTCAACTTCGCGATGGTTGCTGGAATGCCGGACCAGGACTCCGGGGAGCGAATAGCGTTTGTTGCGAAGGAGTTTGTACCCGCTGTTTTCAATATCTGCCGCGGTGGTACCGAACCAGTCTGGACCGAAATGGTCGTCCCAGAAAACGAGGGTGCCAGAAGGCGCATCGTGCAGGAAGGCGAGGGTAGTTTCCCGACTGGAAGAGCGCAGCGGGGGACTTTCTCGCAGAGTCAACCCGGAAACAATACACATTCGGGCATTGCTCCAGACCAGCCGTTTGTAAGGTTCAGGATGGTCGTGAAACCAGTCGGACATTTCACGAATGGCAATTGGATCACGCGCCCAGGGAAACCAGTCCAGATAATAAAAACTTGCCGCCAGAGAAACGCTTAGAATGCTCCACCCCAGGATTCCGGAAGCAAAGCGTGGCCATTTTTTGATCAGGGACGCGATGATGTTCCATCCGGCCAACGTGAGCAGGGCGATGGCGGGCGCAACTGTAACCATATAACGCGGGTAGCCGGCCTCACCGAAGAGTCCGTAGGCACGGAAGATGGTGTGCAGAAAAAATAAGAGAAGAAACGAAGTGGTGACTGGAATCCAAGCCCAGACGCGGATCTTGCAGCAGAGGCCGAGAACAAACGGTGCGGCGAGCAGAATGCCGGTGAATTCCAGCGCCCGCTGGCTGTAACTGAAAAGGGTGCCGCGACCATAGACGCCTTGGTGCCAGGTCGATGGCCAGTTATGCAGGATAAAGAGCGGGTCGCGCGTGATATAAGTTGCCGCGATCCACCAAACAAACACACCTGTGGTAAGAATCAGCGTCGAAAGAATAGCGCGGATGAGCCCCCGATGAATGGTCAATCGCGGCAAGGTCGTGGCATTGATATATTGGGTCACTACCCACACGCCCCAAAGCAGGCAAAGAAAGACACCTTCGGGCCTTGCCAGAGGCAGAAGAGAGGCCACCAGCATCCCACGCTTCGTCCAGCCCCGTAGATTCCAGCGTAGCGCGACCGCAAGAATGAGTGCGAAGAGGGGTTCGGTAAGCAGGTCGGGGAAAAGTTCAAAAAAGACGGGCTGCCCCAACAGCAGAGGGATGACCAGCCAAGCGCGCTCCAAGCGCAGGTCGCAAGCAAGACGCCATGTTTGCCAGGCAATCGCCACGCCAATTCCCACCGCGAAAAATCGTGTCGCAGTGAATCCTAAAAGGGCAGGCAAAGCGTAAAGCGTCGTGTATAGCGGACGTCCCCAGACGTCGACAAAAAGCCGTGGGTTGTTCCAGGCACTGCGCGCCCCAAGGAAATGGTAGTCCGTATCCTGCTCGGGACAGCCTGGAAAAAGAAAGATTAAGGCAACGCCGAGCAAAGCCATCAAAGCAAGCGCGATCGTAGCGTTGCGTACATCGTGGTGACGTTTGGTGTTCACCGTTTGGCGTTTGGCGGAACTGAAACTCACACAAAGGGCACGGAGGTCACGAAGGTTTTTAAGAGTTTAAAAAAATGGGAGTGAATTCGAAGTCACGTCGCCTGCCGGCCTTTCCCTTTCGCCTCGCACGCTCTCAGGACCTACAACGCCGGACGCGCGGGTGCGCGTCCCTATCGCCCTCACGCAAGGCGACGCGTTGAGACTTGCCACGCCGGTCGCGCGGGAGCGCAACCTACCACGCCGACACGCCGACACGCTTTCTTACCGCGGGTTGGTTCAAATGACGAGGAGATCCATGAAACGGTTGACCGCGGTTGCCTCAAGGCGTGCCCGGTCGGCGCAGAGCGTGAGGATAGCGTCAGCCTGGCGCGCCGGGATGCGTCCGCGCAGGTTGCGCTCGAATTTGGCTAACAACAGCGGAACCCCTTCCTCGTGGCGGCGCCGGTGGCCGATCGGGTATTCGACAGCGACAGCCTCGGTTTGCGTGCCGTCCTTGAAAAAGACCTGCACGCTGTTGCCGATTGAGCGCTTCGCCGGATCCAGGTAATCGAGAGTAAATTGCTTGCGTTCGACAACCTGCATCCTGGCTCGAAGAACATCAATGCGCAGGTCGCGCGCCACAGCCTCCTCGTAGTCTTCGGCTGTTAATCGACCGAAAATAAGCGGCACCGCCACCATGTACTGGATGCAGTGATCCGCCCTCCTTGCCAACGGTGCAGATGGCGGTCGAGCCCGCGGATTGCCCTCGCAGCCCGCCAGGCGAACCGGGGATCTTAGCGTCGCTCATAAAATCAGGCCTTTTTCTCTTTTGAAAATAGTTGATCCAGCTTGTCTTCGAAGGAGTGGTAATTCAGGACGTCGTACAATTCCTCGCGAGTCTGCATTTGGGCGAGCATCTCTCTTTGAGTCCCCTTATTCCGGATCGTTTCGTAAACACGAATCGCCGTCGCGCTCATCGCGCGAAACGCGCTGAGAGGGTAAAGAACGAGTCGGACCCCAACCTCTCTTAGTTCTTCCACCGTGAAAAGCGGTGTTTTTCCAAACTCCGTGATATTTGCTAAGACCGGAACTGGAACTGCGCTGGTGAAAGCGCGGTAATCTTCCAAGGTATACAGTGCTTCGGCGAATATCATGTCCGCCCCTGCCTCGACGTAGGCCGCGGCTCGATCGATACCTGCCTGCACTCCTTCCGAAGCGACTGCATCGGTGCGAGCCATAACGACAAACTGATCTTCAGACCGGGCATCGACCGCCGCCTTGATGCGATCCACCATTTCTCCCGATGAAACGATTGCTTTGTTCGGGCGGTGTCTTCATCGTTTGGATTGCTCCTGGTCTTCCAGGTGACAGCCCGCCGCTCCGGCGCGGATTAAATCGTGAACGGACCGGGCAATATTAAATGCGCTGCCCCAGCCGGTGTCGGCATCCACGAGCAGTGGTGCCGGAGTGGCAGCAGTGATTCGCCGCACCTCTTCACAAACATCGTTCAAAGTGGTGATGCCCAAGTCCGGCAATCCAAACGAAGCATTTGCCGCTCCCGCCCCGGAGAGATAGAGCGCCTTAAATCCTGCGCGCTCGGCCAGGAGAGCGCAATAGGCATTGATCGTCCCCACGACCTGGAGGGGAATCTCTTCTTCGACGGCTTTCCTCAGGCTTGATCGTGCGGGCATAAGTGAGTTTTGGCTTTTGGGTTTTGAGTGATTGCGGGGCTCCGGCAAGTCAGTGCTGGAAGGGCATGGGGCGGGAAACTCGTGCGACAAGTCGCAATGTAAGCCAATCGTCCCGCTTTGCATCTTAGCCGTGGCACGGGCGCGTCGGTGGGGGTAAGCCGGGACGGCTTACTTACGCCGGAAGGCAAGGCGGGGACGCCTTACTTACGCCGGGAGTAGGGAGGGGGTATGTGTCTAGCGCCGGTTATTCGGCCCGAAGGGCCAAGAGAGCTTAGTCTAGCCAGCCTGTCAAGATTTGTTCTGGGTATGCACTTGACTCCACCTAGCGCCAGGTCTAAGGGGTGGAAATGGCAGATGTCGAAGATTATCCGCGAACCATTGCCTCGCTGGAAAGCCGATTTTCTCAAGAAGGAGACTGTTTAGACTATTTATTGGCGTTGCGATGGCCGGACGGTTTCTGTTGTCCCAATTGCACCAACGGTCGAGCTTGGAGATCATCGCGGGGGCTTTGGCTTTGTTCTGGATGTCGCAGGCAAGTTTCCGTTCTGGCTGGAACGGTTTTCCAAGACACACATCTGCCAATGAGAACTTGGTTTCGAGCGATGTGGTATATCACGAGTCAGAAAAATGGGCTAGTGCTCTGGGGCTGCAAAGAGTTCTCGGCCTTGGCAGCTACCGGACGGCTTGGTTAATGTTGCACAAACTTCGGCAGGCCATGGTGAGGCCAGGGCGGGAGAAATTGTCTGGCGTGCTTGAGGTGGATGAAACTTATTCGGTGGAGTCAAGTGCATACCCAGAAGATTTGTTGACTGACCCCATGGGAGCTTGCGCGAGGCTTGTCTTGCGTACGCAACTTTGTCGCGCCAAGGATCCACGCCGCGACCGGCGTGACCCGGATAGTCCAACACGTTTCCCCCAGGGTTTGTGGATCAGCCTCCGGCCCTTCCCTCCTGACGGATCTTCGCCCGACCTCAATTCGGATTTTCCAATCTTGAAGGTCTCTCCAAAAAAGCAGTGGAAATTTCCGGCGTAGCCGGAGAGTTCCGCTGCTACAGCCTGCATCGCTGATAAATCTCTCAGGATTTGTCGGCGATGAAGGCTCAGGCCAGCATGTTGGCCAGGTAGGCTCGAAGTACGCTAACCGTTTGGGTGTGGATTTGACAGATCCGGGATTCCGTCAGTCCAAAACAGGCGGCGATTTCTGATAACTTCATGTTTTCGTAGTAGTACATCGCCAAAACCTTCTTTTGAATTTCGGGTAGTTTGGCCATTTTTTGCGCCAGCAGCGATAGCACTTCTTTACGCTCCAAGACATCCAGGGCGGAAACCCACGACTCATCCGGAATGATATCATGCAGCGATTGGTCTTCCGCCTCACCTTGATCCTCATCCAAGGAGACAAACCGTACTTCGCGCACGTCTTCCTGCAGTTCCGCTAACTCCTCCTCCGTCATTTGCATTTCGGTGGAGAGTGAACCCTGGCAAACGCTGCCGCCCTGTTCTTGTTCTAACTTGGAAATGGCAACTCCGAGTCGTTTGGCCTTCGAGCGGTTCGTGCGACTCATCGGATCCATTCGTCTGAGTTCATCTAAAATCGCCCCCTCAATTCGGGTATTGGCGTAACTTCCGAAGCTTCGCTCACGAGCCGGTCGGTAGTTCCGAGTGGCGGCAACCAGGCCGCTCACTCCGATGCTGTATAAATCGTCTGGGTCGATTGTGTTCGGTAACCTCCTTCTGATGCGTTCGACAATCGTTCGAACGCGGGGGAGATGGTCTTCGAGTAGACGCTGAAACACACTCTCGTCGGGTGCGAGAGGACCAAGCGCTTTTACAGCCTCAGGTTTCGGGTATTCACTCGATATTCTTGGAGCGATATTGCCTCTGTTCACTGCGGATCGGTGAAGCAAGGCGGATGCCAACATTGTTTTGAATATCGCGTGCTTTATGTAACACACTCAAAATGAGGCAATTAGAAGATCTGTATTTTTCCGCGAAGAACAGAATCCGTCTTTTTTCGCAATTTTTCATAATGCCAAATGGGATTTAGCAGGGGGATCAGGCAAAACTTGCCGCTCTGGAACACGAGTAAGCGACAGCTAGTATTCGAACCGAGTTTGTGATGCCGGGCAGTAGCCGATAGCCAGGAGCCAGGAGCCAGGAGCCAGGAGCCAGAGAGCCAGGAGCCAGGAGCCAGGAGCCAAGGAGCCAGGAGCCAGGAGCCAGGAGCCAGGAGCCAGGAGCCAGAGTACGCCGAGTAACCGAGTAGATTTCGGCGTGGCCGAGCGTGTTGCGGCGGGATGCGCCCATGGGAGAGATGTATTGGCATGTCGGCGTTTGGCCGCGTGACGCCGTCGCGCGCATGGTGGTAGTAGGGCCGCGCGCGTCGCTACCATCGCAGCGTGGCCACTCCGAAGCCTACTCGGCCTGCTGGCTACTGGCTACTGGCTACTGGCACTGGCTACTGGCTACTGGCTACTGGCTACTGGCTGGACTTCCCCGCCTCCTCCCCTGGCTCGGATAATTCGAAATTGGAGCGGTGGTGTATTCCGGAGAACCGGTCTGACCGGTTCTGGGATTCATCGAAAGCTCCATTTTGTTCATGGCAGCGCCGCCGAAAATGGTCGCGAACGAAGTATCCGCCGCATCTCTGCCCTGGCCAATACGTACGAAGCTCGACTGTGGAGAAAGGCGGGTGGGATCGAAAAGGATCCAACGTCCGCCAAGAAAGGCTTCGATGTGTGCATGGAAGTCTGGCGGATTCAGCCCGTAGGCATACGCGCTGACAAATCGGGCCGGAATTCCCAATGCTCGACAAAAGGCGATGGCAAGATGGGCAAAGTCCCGGCAGACACCCGCTAATTGGGTAACTGTGTCGAAAGCCGAGGTCGTTTGCGTCGTCGTCCCGGAGAGATATTCAATTCGACCATAGATCCAATTACAAACCCTCGTCACGCGATAGAACCCAGACTCGTTTTGGTTGAATTCACGCTTGGCCATGCGTGCCAGCAGATCTGACTGGCAAAAACGGCTCGGGTAAAGAAAGACCAGCGCTTCGGGAGGAATATGTTCGAACAGCGGCACCTGAATACGGGAAGGATCTCCAAGCGATTCGTGGGTGACGTCCACCGTTGCTTCGTATGTCAGTTCGACGGGACCAGTTTTTGCCGTGACCCGGTGGTAACGCTGGCCATCGATCACCGTCTCTTGACAGGACTCTGCTCCCGCAACGTCGAAGTGTTCCGTGATGATTCGCTGAAAGGCATTTTTTGTCACTGCAACGTTGAATAGAAAAGAGGCGGCGCCAGAGACTTCGTAGCCCAGATGACATTTAATTTCGAACTCCATAGAAGCATCTACTCTAAAATAACCCGGCTCATTCGGAATATTTTCATTCGAGTTGAACTTAACTGAGGCAAACAACCGTTTGAATCGAATGGCGCTAAGCGGAGGGCTGTTTCGGATGGCTCTGGGCGCTGCCGGTTCAAAGCGGCTCGCGCTCAAAAGAACATTCGACGCCAGAATCAGCCGCTGACCGTCAAAAAACGAGAACGAAGGACGACGACGTCGTTCTCGTCATCGAGCTTTGAGCGTCGCCGGTTCAAAGCGGTTAGCGCTCAAAAGAGAACCGCGCTAAAGACAAACTTTTCGCGCCGGAGAAGCTGCCAACGCCAGCGCGAAGTAGTATAAGCATCCTGCTTGTCTTCCTCGGCAAATGGGGCGCTTGCGCGCTCGGAGACAGGCCTATGCTACCTTATGCCGTCGCGTCTTCGCTGTGGGGCAGAGTGCCGGCAAGCCAGGCGCGTGCGGAATGGGCAAATCAATGGCCACCTGACGGATTCACCAGGCGGCCTATCGCGATCGGCTCGCGGTGAAAATGGGCGAGTGAGTTAAACTGAAATCCGACCGCCTCACCTTGGCCATCAACTCTGATGGTGATGACTCCTTTTCCGATTCCGTTCGTTCCTTCCGGTCGACTATCGTCATCGTGATGGATGACGCTTGAGTCATAGATTTCGACTCGACAAGAACCATCCGTTTGCTCGACCGGCGGAGCGGCGACGATGACGACGTGTCCGGTATCGCCGGGCACCTGAGTTGAGGCCGTCAATTGCCAGGCGATGATATCGCCCCGTCGTGCATCGTGGAGCTTCGGTACCGCTTCCCATCCGGGCAAAGGGCTCGCACGCAACCGATTGAACAGTTGGAAGTACATTGCTGCACGTGGCCGGGCGTGCCCGGGTTCGACTCCCACCTGCGCGAACTGTGCGGGAGCCAGATGCTTCAGCAGATAGTCAACAAACCCCGAACAATCCATGTCGTAATCACCTGAAGCCCTGTCAGCGTGCGTTTTGTGCTGATAGTGGGTTTCGCGCATTCCGCTGATCAACTGCTCGGCGGCGTCACCCAGATTTTTGCTCCCATTCAGCTCGCTCGCGCTGTCCGTCAGGTGAATGCCCGTGCCTGACGGAAGCCCCGACATTCTGCCATCCGGATTCAGACCGTACGGGTCGATCTGGACGGGTGCGGCAATGAGACAAGAAGCCGAGAAGCCGAGAAGCCAAGGGGCCAAGAAGCGAAAAGAGGATTCGGAGTTAGATTTGGCCGGTGAGATTATTCTCAAAATAACGTTTTACATTTGTGTTTTCGTATTCAGGTTTTTGGGTCATGAAATCACCTGCTAAAAGATTCAGCGATTTAGTCGTTTGGCAAAAGGCTCACGAGTTCGTGCTGGCCGTATACCCATTCATTGGCGCTTTCCCACGGAAAGAAATGTTCTGCCTGGGCACCCAGTTTCGTCGAGCTGCAATTTCCATTCCGGCAAATATCGCCGAAGGATTCGCCAAATGGAGCACCGCTGATAAAGCCAGATTCTTAAACATAGCTCAGGGCTCAGTCGAAGAATGCAGATACTACCTGATCTTGAGCGAAGACTTAGGATACGGCAAGACCTCGCAACTCCGACAAAGTCTCGAAGATGTCTCTCGATTGCTAATGGCCTACGCAAACGCTATCGTCGCCAATAAAAAATCTCCTTGACCCCTTGACCTCCTCACTCCCGCTTCTCGAATTCTCGGCTTCTTGGCTTCTCGGCTTCTTCCGATGAATCCCGCACCGATAGAGGAGGTCGCCCACCTGGCGCTTCAGGTTGGCCGCCTGTTGTTCGAGAACGGCGCGGATACCGCGGAGGTCCAGGATTCGGTGGTCCGCTTCGCCGCAGCATTCGGCTGCGAGGCCCACCTCATGGTGAGCTACGAGGCGCTGCTCCTCACGCTCGTCGCAGGCGGGCAGTTTCGCACGAAAGTTGGTTCGCGGGTTCCGGCCATCAACGTTAACATGACCGCGATCGCTGACGTCAGCCGGCTTGTCGGGGAAGTGGAGAACGGCGGACGAGAAATCGCCGAGATCCGGGCGGAACTGGAAAATGTCGAACACCAGCCACCGGTGTACGCGCGTTGGATCGTGGTTATCGCGTTGGGCCTTACCGCGGCCAGCCTGGCTCGCCTTTTCGGCGGGGATTGGCCGACCTTCGGGATCGTATGGCTGGCCGGCTCGGTCGGGATGTGGCTGCGCCAGGAATTGGGCCGGCGGCGGTTTAACCTCTTTTTCATCCCTTTTGCCGCTGCGCTCGTGAGCGCGGTCATTGGTGGGGTTGGGGTGCTGCTGGGAGTCAGTGGGACACCCTCGTTGTGCCTGGTGGCGCCAGGGATGATCATCGTACCTGGGGTGCCCTTGGTCAACGGCGTCCAGGACATGTTCAAGAACCACATGAGCCAAGGCCTTGCCCGGTTGGGTCTTGGCGTCCTTATTACCCTGGCGATCGCTTTCGGGTTATTCGTCGCGACTGTCCTGACGGGTGCGAAAATCCCGGTGGACGCCCCGTCGAAGCTCCTCTCGATTCCCGAAGACGCGCTTTTCTCGGCGTTGGCGGCTCTGGGTTACCTGTTCCTCTTTAATGTGCCGGGCCGCATCGCCTGGGCCTGTGTGGTGTGCGGGGTGGCCAGCCACACGACGCGAACACTGTGTATGCACCTGGGAATTGACATGGTGAGCGGAACCTTAATCGGGGCGTTGGCGGCGGGCTTCCTCGCCCACGGATTCGCGCGGCATTTTCGTGCTCCCGCCGTGGCGTTCGCCTTTCCCGGCGTGGTGGCCATGATACCAGGTGCGTTCGCCTTCCGGGTCGTCATCGGTGCTCTTCAGATCGTTGGGGCTGGGGCGGCCGCCGCGACGGCTCTCGTGGCGGAGACGCTCTCGCTCGCTCTCACCTGCCTTCTCATGGTGGCAGCGATCGCGGTTGGCATCGCAGCCCCGTTGGTCGTGCGGAAGAAGTTTTGAGTTTTGAGTTTTGGGTTTTGAGTTTTGAGTGTGAGCCGTGAAAGGTCGAGTGGTTCACACGTATAGGAAGAAGAGGGTCGACAAACTCGAGTTTTGGGGACGAGCCGCCGCGGACGCGCAGCAGCGCCGACACGACGTTCTGTAGACGGACCACGCCGGTCGCGCGGGAGCACAACCCTACCGCGCCGTCCGAGAACGGAGGCTTTGAGACGGGCCACGCCGGACGCGCAGCGCCTCCCTACCGCGCCGAAGGCGTCCTACCCCGATTTGAGCTAGCGCGCGAGGCGGACGGGCAACGTCACAAAACCCAAAACTCAGAAAGCAAGACTCAAAACCCAAAACTCAAAACTCTTCCCCCTACGTGCCGGTAGCTACGTACGGCTGGACCATTTTGGACGGATCAACCACTCGGTCGAACTCGTCTTGGGTGACGAAGCCGAGTTCCAGGGCGGCTTCTTTCAGCGTGAGGTCGTGGTCCATTGCGTGGTGCGCGATTTTTGACGCCTTGTCGTAACCGATGACCGGGGCGAGCGCCGTTACGAGCATCAGGGAGCGATCCACGTACTCTTTAATTTTCTTTAGGTTCGGTTTGGTGCCCTCGACGAGAAACTTGCCGAAGTTCGTACACCCATCCGTCAGAATGGTGATGGAGTGGGCGATGTTGAAGATCATCAACGGTTTGTAAACGTTCATCTCGAGGTAACCGCCGGCGCCACCGAAACCCACCGCCACGTCGTTGGCCATTACCTGTGCGGCGATCATCGTCAGAGCCTCAGCTTGAGTGGGATTTACCTTGCCCGGCATGATGGAGGAGCCTGGCTCGTTCTCTGGGATTATCAGCTCGGCGAACCCTGCGCGCGGGCCGCAAGACATCAGTCGGATATCGTTGCCGATCTTGTAAAGCGACACGGCCAAGGTGCGCAGTGTGCCGGAGAGTTGAACCAGAGCGTCATGGGAACCTTGCACGGTGAACTTATTTGGCGCAGTGACGAAGGGTAAATCCGTGAGCCTGGCAATCTCCGCCGCTGCCGCCTCGGCAAAGCCCGGCGCCGAGTTGATGCCGGTGCCTACCGCGGTGCCGCCCAGGGCGAGGTGATAGACATCCTCCAGCGCATCTTCGATTCGTTGCAGATTTTCCGCGAGCATGCCGGCATAGCCCGACCATTCCTGCCCGAGGGTCAGGGGCGTTGCGTCCTGCATATGGGTCCGGCCGATCTTGATGATGTCTTTCCACTCCTCGGCCTTCACCGCGATACTGTCGTGGAGCGCCTTTACTGCGGGAATCAGCCGCTGCTTCACATTGACGGCGGCTGCGATGTACATCGCGGAAGGAAAAGTATCGTTGGACGACTGGGCCATATTGACATGGTCGTTCGGGTGAACTGGCGCCTTGCTGGCTAGCGGCGTGCCGGCCAGCTGGCAAGACCGGTTCGAGATCACCTCGTTGACGTTCATGTTGAACTGAGTGCCGCTCCCCGTCATCCAGACGTGGAGTGGGAACATGTCGTGATGTTTTCCCGCCAGTATCTCGTCACAGACCTGAACAATCAGCGCGTGGGGCTGGTCGTCGAGCCGCTTACTGGAGTGGTTCGCGTTGGCGGCGGCTTTTTTCAGGATGGCGTAGGCAGCAATCATCTCGCGCGGGATCAGGTCCGTGCCAATGCTGAAGTGCTCAAGGGAACGCTGGGTCTGGGCGCCCCAGAGTTTGTCGGTGGGAACCTTGACTTCGCCAAGGCTGTCAGTTTCGGTGCGATATTCGGCCATAAAAATCAGCGGAGGTTAGATTTGGATCGGGTCGACGAATCGTTGCATTTCTGGTCAACAGAGAGAATCTCCCAACCGAAGCGGCTACTCCAACGACAGTTCGAATCTGTCCTCTGACCGGGGTGTAAGCTGATTGCCCATTATCAGACGTGCGCAGGTGTTCCAGTGTAACAGTGCGTCGTCGTTTTTGGGTGGGCGAATCTTTTCGGCTTGTTCGTACCAGCTCATCGCTTCGTGCAGCAGCTCATAGGCGTCATGGCCGGAACCCGGATGCCCCTGTTGGAGTCGCGCCTTGGCTCGGCGTTCGCAGATGATTCCGGCGTAATAGGCCCGATCATACGGATCGCCGAGACGGGAGAGTACTTCCTGGGCCTGCAAGATGCCCACCGAATAGCCCTTGCCGAACCGGTCGGTCAGGGCCAGCAGCAGAACGACCAGCGCCTGTTCGTTCTCCGGCTCAATGTTCAGCACATCGTTACAAATACTCTCAGCCTCTGCCGGTTCGTTGAGCAGACGATAGCGTAGGGCTTTTTCGAGTGCCGCCGGGATGGCTTCCCGGGAAAGTCGCTTGAGCTCAAACATGTTCTTCTCCTCTCAGGTTTTTGGACGAAACAGTTTCAACAACGTTCCTAAAGGATCGTAAAATTCGTCCACCACGCGTTCCTTCAGCGGAATGATCGCGTTGTCGGTGATGGTGATGTGTTCGGGGCAGACCTTGGTGCAGCACTTGGTGATGTTGCAGAAGCCGATGCCCTGCGGCTGTTTCAGTTCCGGCAGACGGTCTTCGGTGTCGAGCGGGTGCATTTCCAGCGCGGCGGTATAAACCAGAAAGCGCGGGCCGATGAATTCCTCGTGCTTGTGATGGTCGCGCAACACGTGGCAGACGTCCTGGCAGAGAAAACATTCGATGCACTTGCGGAATTCCTGCACGCGGTCCACGTCTTCCTGCTGCATCCGCCAGGTGCCGTCCGGCGCGTCGGGCGGGCGCGGATTGAATTTTTTGATCTTTGTTTTGACGCGGAAATTCCACGAAACATCCGTCGCCAGATCGCGGATGCTCGGAAACGCGCGCATCGGCTCGATGGTGATGGGTTTGTCGAGCGGCAGCGTGTCCATGCGCGTCATGCACATGAGCTTCGGCATGCCGTTGATTTCGGCCGAACAGGAGCCGCATTTGCCGGCCTTGCAATTCCAGCGGCACGCGAGGTCGTTCGCCTGCGTGGCCTGGATTTTGTGGACGACGTCGAGCACGACCAGACCTTCGGTGATTTCCGTGGTGTAATCCACGAACTTGCCGCCGTTCGCGTCGCCGCGCCAGATTCTGAAAGTACGGTCTTGTTCATTTCATCTCCTCGATGACTTGTTTCAAATGCTTCCGGCATTGGCGGAATCGGTTCGCGCCGCAGTTGCATCGAGCCGTCCGCGTCTTTGGAAATCACGATGTTATATTTTGCCGCCGCCGGGATCCTTGTTCGGGAAATCTTCGCGGAAATGGCCGCCGCGGCTTTCCTTGCGGTCAATGGCCGCGCGCGTGATGGCTTCGGAAACGGTGAGCAGATGTTTCAAATCAATCGCCGTGTGCCAGCCGGGGTTGTATTCGCGATGGCCATAAACGGCGACGGTCTTCGTGCGCGTTCGTAAAGTTTGGCCAGTCCGTCCAGCGCCTGCTTCATCTCGTCTTCGCGCCGCACGATGCCGACGAGGTTCTGCATCATCTCCTGCAATTCATGCTGCACTTGATACGGGCCTTCGGCGCTCGCGCCGGCTTTCGCGCCGCGTTCAAACGGCGCGAGCGCTTCGCGCGCGGCGGCTTCGACTTGGGCGTCGTTGATTTGCCGGCGCCGGAATTTTCCTTGGCAAATTTCGCGGCATATTCGCCGGCGCGTTTGCCGAAGACGATCAGGTCGGAAAGCGAATTTCCGCCAAGCCGGTTCGCGCCGTGCAATCCGGCGGCGCATTCGCCCGCGGCGAAAAGTCCGGGCACATTGGTCGCCTGCGTGTCGCCGTTCACGCGGATGCCGCCCATCGCGTAATGCGTGGTCGGGCCGACTTCCATCGGCTCCTTCGTGATGTCGAGATTCGCCAGTTGCATGAACTGGTGATACATGGACGGCAATTTCTTTTTGATGTGTTCCGCCGCGTTCGGGATTTTTTCCTTGATCCAGGAAATGTCGAGGAACACGCCGCCGTGCGGACTGCCGCGACCGGCCTTCACTTCGCGATTGATGCAGCGCGCCACGTGGTCGCGCGTCAGCAGTTCCGGCGGACGCTTCGCATTTTTGTCGTTCTGCGTGTAACGCCAGCCTTCTTCGGGATCGGTCGAGGTCTGCGATTTGTAATTGTCCGGAATGTCGTCATACATGAAGCGCTTGCCGTCCTTGTTGCGCAACACGCCGCCTTCGCCGCGCACGCTTTCGGTCACGAGAATGCCCATGACGCTCGGCGGCCAGATCATGCCGGTCGGATGAAACTGGATGAATTCCATGTCCAGCAATTCCGCGCCCGCATGATACGCGAGCGACACGCCGTCGCCGGTGCCTTCCCAGGAATTGCTCGTGACTTTGTAGGCGCGACCCAGGCCGCCGGTGCAAACACAACGGCCTTCGCCTTGAAAACCCGGAAACGTCCGCGCTCGCGGTCATAACCAAACGCGCCCACGACGCGGTCGCCGTCCTTGAGCAAGGTGACAATCGTGTATTCCATGTGGACCGTGATGCCCTGATGGATGCCGTGATCCTGCAACGTGCGGATCATTTCCAAGCCCGTGCGGTCGCCGACGTGCGCGAGGCGCGGATAGCGATGGCCGCCGAAATTGCGCTGCGAAATTTTTCCTTCCTTCGTGCGGTCAAACACCGCGCCCCACGCTTCGAGTTCGTGAACGCGCGCCGGCGCTTCCTTCGCGTGCAGTTCGGCCATGCGCCAGTTGTTGACGTATTGGCCGCCGCGCATCGTGTCGGCGAAATGGACTTTCCAACTGTCGCGGTCGTCCACGTTGCCCATCGCCGCCGCCATGCCGCCTTCGGCCATGACCGTGTGCGCCTTGCCGAGAAGCGATTTGCAGATCAGCCCGACTTTGACGCCGGCCGCCGAGGCTTCAATGGCCGCGCGCAATCCCGCGCCGCCCGCGCCGATGACCAGCACGTCGTATTCGTGAGTTTCGTAATTGGCCACAATTGGTTCGCGGAAGTGTTTGAGGCTTAAGGTATCGGAGAATTCAGGAGATCTAGTGTATCATGAATTAGCGTTTAGAAGATCCTTAAATCGTGCCAGCCCGTCGCGCAAAGGCGGATATAAACATCCGTGAACCCGACCCAGAACAGACTGATCCACGCCCACATCATGTGGCGGTGTGTTGAGGCAGCTCACGCAATTGTAGGCTTTCGCGCACGACGGCGCTTTGGATTTTGAATCCAAAAAACCGCCGATCAAATGCCGCAGCGAATGGCAGCCGAAAGTGTAACGCCAAGAAAAGGACGTTCAACGTCAGCACAATCGTTCCGACGCCGATGCCGAAATGTTCGGTTGCCGGATCGCATCCGTGAACCACATCCCCATCCAGGCGTCATAGGAGAGAAGGACGATGAACAGCAGCCGCCAGATAAAAGAAATAGCGGTGGATATTTTGGATGATGAGCGGGAACGAATTGTTCGCCCAGAAATTTTTTGCGCGGTTCGCCGACGGCGCAGTTGAGTGGGTCGGCCCAGAACGCCTTGTAATAGGCGCCGCGATAATAATAACAGGTGAAACGAAAACCGGCCGGCGCCCACAAAACCAGAAACGCCGGCGAAAACGGCAGCCACGCCGGCCACCAGCCGGGTTTTGGACCAAAAATGGCATGCGGCGAGGTGCCGAAGAATTCCGGCGAATAAAACGGCGACAGATAATTTGCGCCATTTTGATCGAGCCAATAGTGGGCTCCCTGAAATGCCGCCCAAGTCGAGTAGACCAGGAAAGTAGAAAGTCCCAGAAATACGAACAATGGCTGCGCCCACCAAGCACCGCGTCGCATGGTCTCACCAAATGAGCGCTGCTTTAATGAAACGTTCGCGTAAGACATAATGGCCGGTCTGCACTCTCGAACGGCGGATGGCAGAAGATTTACATATCGGCGCGGGTGCGCGAATTCAAGAGAAGGTTTTGAGTTTTGAGTTTTGAGTTTTGAGTTGGGACTTGGGGAACGTGTCGGCGTATCGGCGTATTGGCGTGGTAGCGCGACCGGCGTGGCGTGGCCAAGGAACGTGGTAAGCAAGGCGTCCCGCCTTGCCTCCGCCTCTCAGGTTGTTCGCTCTTTTGGAGGATTTCAGACTGGCTCATCGAGAGCGTCGAGTTTTGCATCGGAAGGGGAGGTAAGGCCGTACGCCCTACTACGCCAGAGGTAAGGCGAGACGCCTTACTTACGTCGGAGGCTAGGCGGGGACGCCCCACTCAAAACTCAAAACCCAAAACTCAAAACTCAAAACGCAAAACTCCAACCCTCAGTACGTGGCGCGGCCGCCCGAGAGGTCGAATGTGAAACCGGTGGTAAAGCTGCAACCCGGGGAAACAATGAATTCGACCATCGCCACCAGTTCATCCAACGTTCCACATCGGCCCATCGGGATCTTGTCGGTCATGTATTTGACCTGTTGATCCGGCATCGCGTCTACCATCGGGGTGCGAATGACCGCCGGCGCAAGCGCGTTGACGGTTACACCTGTGCCGGCTACTTCTTTGCCTTGAACCTTGGTCATCGAGATGACCGCAGCTTTCGAGGCAGAATAAGCGATCATCCCGGCGTTGCCCTCCTTGCCCGCGATCGAGGCAATGTGGAGCAATCGACCGTATCCGCGCTGCACCATCTGTGGGAGGACGACCTTGGAAGTGTGATAAGAGCCAAAAAAATTTACCCGAAATACCCGTTCAACCTCTGCAGGATCCGTTTCATCGCTTTTCAGATTGGTTCGGCCCGTTATTCCTGCGCTATTCACCAGGACGTCAGTCGATGGAAACTGATCGAATACCTGGGCCACTGCTTCCCAATTCGTCACATCACAAATCAGGGGGACGAAATTCTTCCCCAGAAGGGGTTCCATCTCCCGCAACTGGGCCTCATTGACGTCGATGCCCCTCACGGCCGCGCCCAGGTCTGCGAAGCGAGCGCAAATGGCGCGGCCGAGTCCGGATGCAGCACCGGTTACCACGATATTCTGCGTCTTCCAGTCCCGACTCACGGAAGGGGTGCGCAGGTAGCGAATTCGTCCGCCAGGTATTGCTCTGCTTCAGTCAGATCGAATTGGTGGATAAGGAAAAATTTGCGTCGGCGCCCTTGTTTTATCTCTCCGATCAACAGGGGATCCAAAAGACGAGGTCTTGGATCTGGGAGAAGTGCGCTCTGCCAACGGTGTTGCTGGTCGACGATCAAGTAGAGCTTGTCGAATTGGTCTTTGGCCGCCCGGGCCTTTTCCCGAACTTCTTTCGGAAGAATTCCGTCAAATTCTGCGCGCATGACCAGTTTCAACCAGGGACAGACCCGATTGAGCACCAGCAGGCTTAGTACGTATGCGAGGAAGGCGCCCAGAATCCAACCTCCGACCAGAGCGTATGGTATCGCAATTCCGCCGGTCTTTAATGTGATGTCGGAAAAGAGACACCAGGCCGCAGAGAAAATCCCGAAGATCACGGCGAACGGAGTCAGTGCCCGTTCCGCCTTGACTCTGCGTTCGTTGATCTTCCTGACGAAGGCCTGGGTCTTCTGAAATGGAATATAGGAGGGGAGGCTATTTGGCTCGTCGACTGTGGGTACCGAATCCGAAGTAATCTCGAAAGCGAGTCGGTGACTTCCTTCAAGGTCGAAGACGGCGAAGACCGGTAGTTGTGCACCGGTAGCCTCGTCCTGGTAGGTCTGCTGAAGACCGTACGGGTCGAACTCTTGAAGATGAAGCTGCGATTTTGGTGCTGTCGCAAGAAGGGCTTTCCCCTGCTCGCACCCTCTCTCTAAAGGAAAGAGGTAATTAACTTTCCTGCCAGTGAGCGTGGCAGGCCGGCAGAAGTTCTGCCGGAGCAGATTGAGATTTTGGCTCATTTGATTTCCACGCGTGTTGTTTTGACGGCTTTTCGGACGCTGGATCCGAAGGGTATTTTGGGGGACAGATTGTTAGCCTTCCGAAGGGTCGCTGAAGTCTGGATAGAACGCAAGCGGCGCAGGGTGGTTTTGGGTTTTGAGTTTTGAGTTTTGAGTCTTGCCTTTCGCGTCCCGGCGCTTCCTTGAGGAGCCGGTCGCTGCGGGATTTCGCGTGCCAATGGCTGCCGCAAAGGACGGGGAGTGACGCCAGGAGTGACGCCCATGTCACGAGGAAGTCGCTGCGCGGTCGCCACGCAAAACTCAAAACTCAAAACTCAAAACGCAAAACCAAACTCGGCCTTGTTTTGTCGCGGCTCAGGAAGAATACTCGCGATGTGCCGCCAGGCGAGACGTCAGAGGTGAACGCCGAACCCCGAACTCCAAACGCTGAACGCCGAACGCCAAACACCAAGTGTTTCGGGAATTTCGGCAGTGATCCTGCCGCGGGTTGTCAAGATGACGAAGCAGGACGGGTGATCGAGAGACTTTTTCACGACCTGGTCGCGGAACCAAATTCTGCTTCGGAGGAGCTTTACACGGTGTGGACGGCCTGGACCCAGGCAGGGAAGGATCGATACCTGCAAGTGTTGGGTGTGATGCTTGAAGAGCTGTTGAAGCTGCCAGAACTGGCGGCGTGGCCACGTGGCTTGGCCGGCGTTTGCCTGGGCTGGATCGTGCAGGGACGGGAATCTCAAGGTAAGATCGAAGCGCTCGCGCGGGAGGCTTTGACGCTTTTGCGGCAAGTGAATGAACCGAAAGGCGAAGCGGAAGCGCGCTGCCTGCTCGGTCAAACCCTACAAAAGCGCGGCTCTTTGCTGGAAGCCCTCGGCGAGTACAATGCCGCGAAGCAAATGCTGCTGCTTTTGATCCGGCGGGAGCCGGAAAACGCCCATTTTCAGCGAGCTCTTTCAGTGGCCCATAGCTGCATCGGCAGCGTGTTCCAGGCGCAAGGTGAGCTCGGCGCGGCCCTGGATGAATATGAGGCCTGCCAGCAGATCATGTTGCGTCTCGTCCAACGCGAGCCTGAGAACAGCGATTGGCGGCGACGGCTTTCGATCGCCTGCATCCGCGTCGGTGGCGTGAGGCAGGGCCAAGGTCATCTGGATGATGCCTTGCGCGAGTACGAAGCCGCCAAACGGATCTTGTCGGATTTGACCAAGCGCGACCCGGAAAACGGTTCCTGGCAGAGAGACCTCTCCGCCGCCCACAGCTGTGTCGGCGGCGTGTTCCAAGCCCAGGCTCGGCTCGGTGAGGCCGTACGCGAGTACCAGGCCTACAGGCAAATCATGTTGCGACTGACCGAAACCGAGCCTGAGAACAGCCACTGGCAGCGCGACCTTTCCATCGCCCACAACCGCGTTGGTGGTGTGTTGCACGCTCAGGGGCAGCTTGGCGATGCTCTGCGCGAGTACGAAATCCACAAGCAGATCATGCTGAAGTTGGTTCGACGCGACCCAGAAAACGCTCATTGGCAGCAAGACCTCTCGGTGGCGCACAACCGCGTTGGTGGCGTGCTGCAGGCACAGGGTAATCTCGACGACGCGCTGCGCGAGTATCGAGAGTACAAGCAGATCATGTTGCGATTAACTCGGCGCGACCCAGAAAACGCCGACTGGCAGCGCGATCTCTCCGTCGCGTACGGTTGCGTCGGTGGCGTTCTGCAGTCTCTTGGTCAGCTCGCCGACGCGTTGGACGAGTACGAAAAATACAAACAAATCATGCTCCAATTGGTTGAGCGCTATCCGGAGAACGCGTACTGGCAGCGAGGGCTATCGGTCGCGCACGGCTGTATTGGCAGCGTGTTCCAGGCTCAAGGTTTGCTAAACGACGCTCTGCGCGAGTACCACGCTTACTGCCAGATCATGTCACGACTGACGGAACGCTATCCCGAAAACGCCGACTGGCACCGAGAATTATCCATTTCGCACAACCGCGTCGGCAGCGTACTCCAATTCCAAGGCCAGCTCAGTGGCGCTTTGAGCGAGTACCAAACCGCCAAAGAGATCCTGCTTCGGCTGACCCAGCGCGACCCTGAGAATGCTCAATGGCAGCGCGACTTGGGTGTGGCCCATGGTTGCATTGGCGGCGTGCTCCGAGCCCAGGCCGGGTTGGACGACGCTCTCCGCGAGTTCGAGGACTATAAAGAGGTCATGCTAGGGTTGACTCGACGCGATGGTGAGAACGGCGAATGGCAGCGAGAACTCTCCGTTGCTCACAGTTGCGTTGGCAGTGTGGCTCCAGGCC
This sequence comes from uncultured Verrucomicrobiae bacterium, assembly GCA_963789065.1. GTDB lineage: Bacteria > Verrucomicrobiota > Verrucomicrobiia > Chthoniobacterales > JAFAMB01 > JAFAMB01. The sequence goes on from CAWBKA010000014.1 coordinate 20,829, forward strand.
CAAGGGCGACTGGACGACGCCCTGGGCGAATACGAAGCGGCCAGGCAGATCATGACAGCGCTGACTCAACGCTACCCTGATAACGCAGATTGGCAGCGAGACCTCGCCTGTCGCGCATAACTGTGTTGGCAGCGTTTGGGAGAGCCTCGGCCGAATCGAACCGAGCAGGCGAAGAATACGAGCAGTCGCTGACGATTGCCAAAAAGCTGGTCGATGCTCGACCCGACAAATATCCTGTGGCAGCAGGACCTCATTGATTTCAAGCGCAGAACGAGAGTGAGGGCTGAGCACTTTCGCTTCCTGGCACATGACATGGATCGAGGTCTGCGGCAAAAACAGGCGCACCCGATCTCGCTCGCTCCACCGTTCCGGTGACCGTCCATTGGTGATGGACGTCTTCTACTTCCCAGTAGTCCGGGCTGGTGCCGTTTCCAACGATGACCGCGAGGCGATTACCCGACGGACCGGGGCCATATGGCGTCAATTTCGCCGCGGAGTACGGTCCCGGGTGGCAACGATTCGGAGTAGCCGGGGCGGAATAGGGTCAATGACTTGCGGATTGACAAAGAAATCGACTGCTGTGCCGGGGACAAGGGGCCCGGCGGGGGCCGAGAGGGAGAAGTTCTGGTACTTTATGATATTTGCTTCTGGCGTTGACGATATAACCTGGCCTCTAAAGGTATTCCGGAAACCCAGCAGCTTGGCCACCACGGCTGAAGTGGGGGAACCGAAAACTTCTTCTCGCCGCCCCTGTTGGAGCACTTTTCCTGCGGCGATAACGATCACCTCTTCGACCAACTCGTAGGCCTCCTGCGGATCGTGGGTCACCAAGATCACGGAAAGGTCAAGCCGACGCAGGATCCGGAGCAACTCGCGTCGCAGATGCAAACGGAATGGCGTGTCAAGGGAAGCGAAGGGTTCGTCCAGCAGCAGGTAGTCGGGTTGTCGGACGAGTGCCCGCGCCAAGGCGGCGCGCTGTTGCTGACCAAAAGAAAGCTGATCAGGGTAATGCTCAGAAAGCGGTTCAAGACCTAGAAGCCGAACCACGTCAGCAGCCCGGCCAATGTCTCCGGGCGCCGCGTTGGTGGCAAAGAGAACATTCTGCCAGACGGTCATGTGCGGGAAAAGGGCAAAGTGCTGGGGAACATAACCGATCCGGCGCTCGTCAGGGCGCAGCCAGACTCCCTCCGCGGTGTCGAACAAAGTGTGTTCGCCGATGGCCAGCCGCCCTTCTCGCCGGTTGGACAAGGCCGGCGAGCGCCTTGAGCAGCAGGCTCTTGCCAGCACCGGAAGGACCAAGGACGGCGACGCGGCGGCAACCCGTTCGAAAATGGAGGTCGAGGCGGAAATCCCCAAGATCGTGCACGATGTCCGCGGTGATCGGGGCGGCACTTTTAGGGCGCCTGACAGTGGTAAAGTCTATGTCAGCCGAGCTCAAATCCTTCGCCAGACCCGTTGGTCTGGATTTGCGGAGCTGAGAGATTGACCGTCGGCAGGCAGGGAGAGCAACCCGAAAACCACGAACGCCGTGCCAACAAATACGAAAGAGCGACTCCGGCCGCCGCGACGGCAAGCATGAGGATCACGAGGGGGACCGTGCTGTTGAGTCCCGATTCAGAAAACTGTACCCAAGCCAGGACAGGGAGGGAATAAGGGTGATAGGCGACCATGGCGTTGGCGCCGAATTCACCGAGAGCCCTGATCCAGGATAACGTTAAGCCGCTCCGGATGGCGGGCCACGCCAACGTCAACGTAATGCGCCAAAAAATTTCTCCCGGCGATTTGCCGAAGGTGGTTGCTACCTGCTCGAGAGACGGGTCTACCTCTTCGAAGGCGTTGCGCGCCGCGATAATCAGAAAGGGGCTGGCGACGAACGTCTGAGCAAGCACGATCGCTGCCAGATTGTCGGTAAGAGGCGGCAGCCCGAGTTGGGAAAGCCAACCGCCCACCGGTGCATAAGGGCCGAACACCATGAGAAGCAAAATGCCGGATACCGACGGAGGAAGCGCCAGCGGGAGCTGAACCAGGAGCGTAACAAGCGTTTTACCTGGGAAGTCGCAGCGAGCTAAAAGATACGAAAGCGGCAACCCGAACAAAAGTAACAACAGACTCGTCACCGTGGCCGTCTCTGCGGATACGGCGGCCGCGGCGAGCACCTCGGGCTGCAGCATGTCCCTGAACGAACTGGTAGATACACGGGGTAGCAGGCCCGCCAGCGGCAACAAGAGGTAGACGACCAGCAGTCCCCCGAACATGAGGAACAGCGGCGGCATCGGCTGACGAACCCGATTCATTGAGAGGCTTGCTTTCCTGAGAGCAGTTTGCAGCGTCGCAGGTATGGCATCCGATCTCTCCGGAGACCACTGGCTGAATGAGCCGCAACGCGTGTTTTTCCACGATTTTCTGCCCTCATCGGAGAGGAGGAAACTGACCAGCGCAATAGCGCCTTCGACGGTTTTGCGAAGTTGCGGGGATAGTAATGCTGTAAACGATTGCGGAGCCAGCGTACGTCGGTCCCCTTAGGGCTAACATAAGTGGCCGAGCCGTACAAGGGGTCAAGATCCGGCTCGCTCAAGTTCAACTCGCGAGGGAATCCGATAAACGGCAAGCTATGCTCTGCGACTTCGTTGCGATAGAAGATGCCGGCATCCAACTGCCCCGCCTCGAGGCGCGCGACAAGTTGCTCTTCCGGAAAGATCAGTGTCGGTTGGTTCGGGGTTGTTTAAGATCCTTCTGGGCCAATCCCGGTTGCTGGTAATGCTTTTCCGCCAAATCAAAAAGGAAGAGGGTCCGATAACCCTTCGGCTCGAGTTCAGGATCGCCGCGGCCCAAGCGGAATCCTTTCTCCTGCAGGATCTCATAGAGGCGGGTGTCGTTTGTGCCTACCTGATTTAGCTCCGCGGCGAAACGGCTGTTCGGGTTGTAGCCGAGCACCATCTCGTTGCCGAAGATCGTGGCATACCAGCGCACCAGATCACCGTTTTCCTTTCCCATAAGCCGTTGATTAACTTTCGGGTCGGCGCTGATAAAGACATCAGGCGTTCGCAGCTTTTCCTTAATCAGATTCGCGGAGAGCACTGAACCTTTGGCCTCGCCCAGGTATTTGTATCCGGTTGCACGGGTGAACGATGGCCCGACGTCCTTTTCCATGAGATTTCCAAGAGAGCCCGCATAAAGAACAAAAATTTGACTCTCGGCCGCTGCAGTTTTCGAGCCGGCAAGAGCTGAGACCAGATGGATAACAAGAACGACGAGCGATAATGATCGCCAGATTCCAAGCGTGCGGACGGCACGAGAAATGGCGACCGCAAAGAACGGATGATCATCGTAGTGGTATTTCATGGAAGATATGCTCCGCATCGCGTTGGAAGCCGGGATTAGATTCTAAGTAGTTCAGGTGCGTTGATGAAACGAACCTAATGCCTCATACTATTTTGTCTGAATAGACTCGACAAAAATCGGCGGCTCAAATACAAAAATTCTCAGCATAGTGGCGGACAAAGGAGTTGCCTGATTCAGCTTCGATTAAGCAACCGCGATATTGCAGCGGTCTACAATGTTAGCGTCGAGTCGGATTCTGCACGAGTTGAGGTGCTTTATGAACGATGTGGTCGACCAGTTTGCGGAGGGCAACATTTCATTTCAGGCCTCCGTCATGCAATTGCCGCCCAGCCAGGTGACTATGATGAGCTTAGCCAATCAGTCGAACTACCAACCGGTCAAGATGGCTCGGTTGTGTCAAATCAGCCTTCGCCACTTGGAGCGCACATTCAAAGTCGAATCCGGATGCACACCCCGCGAGTGGCTTAAGATGCAGCGATTAAACAATGCCCTCCTGATGTTAAGGAAGGCGCAGAGTGTTAAGCAGGTGGCCTACGAGTTGGCTTACCCTCAGATCCCCCAGTTCTGTCGAGAGTTTAAAACGCGTTTTGGAATTACCCCGAAGGAATTCAGACGATCGCAGACGAATGCACAGGACAGGATGCTGAGCAGCTTACCTCGGCGCGGAGCAGGATATTGGTCCACGACACCCTTTACGGCCGGTGATCCGCAGCGAACAATTGCTGACGCACCCGGCTTCATAAGATCGCCTATTGCTGAATAAACTAGACAGGTGGCCACCCGGATACCTTTACCGACTTGGTCGAACCTGCGACCTTGAGCGACCTTATGCAATCCATCGACATCCCAATCGTGCTGGGTAGCAGCTCGAATCGGGCGGCAGAGTTGCAAAGTCGCTCGGTTCATCTTGTCGAGAATGACTGGGGATCCCCGCTTAAATACGGAATTACTGGATCTGGGCGATTACGATTTTCCCATCATGGAGCAAAGGCTTTCCGAGATGAAAATTGCTCCACCGGGTCTGCAGAGCTTTTCGGACAAATTGGAGTTCGCTGATGGTCTTTTGATCGTTTCGCCGGAGTACAAGGGGGGAATTCCCGGAGTTCTGAAAAACGCGTTGGACTACCTCAAGCCGGGCATTTTGCGACGGAAGCCGGTCGGAATCTGTACCGTTTCATCTGGCGGTTTTGGCGGAGTCAATTGCCTGATGCAGCTTCGGATGACGATCCTGGCACTTGGCGGTTTACCGATTCCGGACGCCTTTCCCGTGTCCAGAGTCCAAGAGCTTTTTGATGAGGAAGGGCAACCGAAAGATGCAAAGTGGCCAGTTAGTCTACGACATTTTATCGACGAACTGTTCTTTTACGCGAAAGCCTTGGCGCAGGCTTCAACGACATGTCTCGAGCAACGCTAGTGGGCACCATCAGTTCCTTGTCTGGCATCAGCGCAGCGACGAGCGGCTTGGATTGGAAGTCGGCTGACTGGTTAGAGATTCGCGCGGACTTGATGCCAGAACCAGATCCGATGGCCGTCAGGCGAAGCTTTGATAGACAGTTGTTATACTCTTTACGAAGTTGCGGAGCAGGAGGACGGGACGATTCTCCAATTGAAGTACGGCACCGGCGCCTTCGGGGCGCAGCGCGCGTTTTCGATCTGGTCGACTTGGAAGGCGACCGTGACCTGGTCCCGGACCTGCTGAGTTGTATTAATCCTCAACGCCGCGTCATCTCCTGGTGTGGACGGATACGTGACGAGCAATGTTTGCGCCAACTGCTTCAAGATCTAAGTCGTACCGAGGCACGACTCTATCGGTTTGAATTAAACTGTTCGAGTGTTGAGGAAGGCATTACGGCGTTACAGTTTTTAGAGCATGCTCGGCGATCGGACGTTATTGCTTATGCCACGGGCCCGCATGGGCTCTGGACCCGGATTATAGGACCCAGATTAGGCGCTCCCATCGTCTTCGGTGGATTGCCGGGTAAAGGTGACAATGGAGCCGGGCATCCGAGCATTTCAGAGCTGATGCAAGACTATGGATTTCCTGAAATGCCTCCGGTGAGCGAAATTTTTGCCATTGTTGGCGAGCCGGTTTCAAGGTCTTTGTCCCCGCGATTGCATAACGCCGCTCACCGCGCTTCCGGGGCCGGTCGGATATTTTTGAGCTTTCCGACCCGGGCATTTGATCGGCTCTGGAGCCGACTTGTCTCAACCGGCAACTTGGAGAGGATGGGGCTGACGATCAAGGGGTTGACGGTAGCCTCGCCCAATAAACAATCGGCCTTGGAAGTCAGCGGGAGGGCTGCGCCGCTGTGCCATCGGTGCCAAGCGAGCAATTTGTTAGTTAAAACAAACGGGTCCTGGGCGGCGTGGACGACGGATCCAGAAGGCATTTTCGACCAGGCGATAGTGCAACGGATGAATCTGTCAGGCGCCAGGGTTGCGGTCATAGGTTGTGGAGGTTCCGGCCGTGTTACCGCCGCGGCTTTGGTCCAGGAGGGAGCTGAAGTGACGCTGGTCAATCGAGGCTTCGATCGAGGGAGGTGGGCCGGACGTTTGCTCGGTTTGCGGTTTGTTCCTTTGCAGGAATTCTCCCTTCGAGGCTATTCGGCCATGGTTAATGCGACACCGGTAGGCGGCGATGGAGAAGAATTGCCCATCGATCTAAAAAGCCTCGATGCCGGTTCTCTAGTAGTGGATCTGGCCTACAGACGGAACGGTACGACGCCTCTGACGACAACCGCCCAGGCTCTCGGTCATAAAGTGGTCGAAGGACGCAAAGTTTTATTGGCGCAGACAAGGCGACAGTATCGGCTGATGACCGGCGAGCAAATGCCGGAAGCACTTGCTCGCCGATTGCTCGGCCTTCCGGCGGGCGGAAACGGCGCGATGCACTCTCTGGTTCCAGATCCGATGAGTAAGCACGGAAAGGCTGAGCAATGCTAAAAAGCCAACTGGCAGATAGTTATGGCGCGGCGAGGGGAGAATATGTTGCCCGGATCGCTCGATTAGCTCGTGAGAGGTTTGCTCTGCGCGCTGACGGTTATGATCGGGCGGCGGCCTTTCCAGCGGAAGATTTTGAGGACTTGTTTCGGGCTGGCCTGCATGCTCCAGCCGTGCCGGAAGCCTACGGCGGCCTGGGGCTTGGTCCAGGGCGATATACGTATGAACTCTGGATGATGACGAAGGAGTTGGCCCGAGCGGATATGTCTTTGGCGCGCTGCTGGGAGGGTCATGTGAATTCGCAGGTCTTGCTTTCTGCTCTTGCCAATGAGGAGCAGAAAGCACGCTGGTTCGAGGGTATTGTCGATCGAGGCGACATCTGGGTGGCATGGAGCGGAGAACCGCAGGCAAAAGTTCCGGGTCAGGCATCGAGCTTTGGTACCCACTTGCGAAAAGTGAACGGCGGTTATGTGTTGAGCGGGACCAAGGCCTATGCCACCAGTGCGGGACATGCTCGTCGGGCGATTCTCCTGGTGAATGCAGAGGGCCCTGGGGGAGCGCGCCATGCATCCGGACCTTCGGATCAGTTGCTGCTCCTGACCTGCGATCTCGGCGACCCGAGAGTGACCTTCGACAGTTCCTGGTGGAACCCGATCGGGATGCGCGCCACGGTCAGCTACCTGGTCCGATTTGACGACCTGTTTATTGCGGCTGAGGACCTGATTGGGCGGCCGGGCCAGTATTTGAACGAAGGATGGCAAACCCGGTTTTCACCCCATTATGCCAGCACCTTCCTTGGCGGCGCGGAAGCCGCTTACGAGTATGCTCTTGAATCAATAAAAAAGCAGCGGCGAGAGGGTGATCCCTATGTCATTCACCGAATCGCCCAGATGTCGCTCAACCTGGAGACCGCTCACCTCTGGCTGAGATACGTGGCAGATTTGTGGGATACAGGTCGGACTGACGAAGCCAAGGTGGCCGGGATTCGGGCTCGCTACCTGCTGGAAAAATTGGCGATGGAGATCCTGGATCATTGCGTTCGAGCTTGCGGGGCGAGGTCTTTGGTTAAGCCGAGTCCGGTAGAACGGATCTATCGCGATCTCTCGATTTATGTGCGGCACGACAACGGTGACCAGATCCTGGCCACGATCGGCTCGCAAGTCCTTGGAAGAGATCACGACGGGTCCTTCTTCAGACCGAGGGTACCGGACGCCGGAAATACTTGTTAGCAGCGATCAATTCAACTATGACTAATAATCAAAATACGGTCTACCTGAACGACAACAGCCGGGTCAAACCAGGCCACCGGCGTGCCGCCAAACTTGACCTTTCCTCCCTGATCGGAAAATGGAAGAACACCAATCCCGCAACCGGGGGGATCGTGGAAATAAGTGTTAGCCGGGAGAAAGAGACGCTCCAAATTCAGGTCTGCGGCGCTCGATCGCCGGATTTTTGCGATTGGGGAGTGCGGCCGGCGACGGCTTATGCTTACGAAGTTACTGGCGAGATCGTTGCCGGTTTCGAGCTGACCTACGAATTCGAGGACCAACGGGCGCTGGTCACGGCGATTCATAATCGCGGTGTTCTAGTTATTCACACCTATCACAAGTTCAAAGACGACGGTCTGCGAACCAACTACATCTGCAAGGAGTTCTTTCACCAGTGAGCATGTCGACAAGACCATCGATAAAGCGAGACGATCAGATGACTGATCGCGGGTCGGAAACGGCGAAGGCGGTTGCCAGCGTAGATCTTTCGCATTTTCTCGGCAACTGGGTAAACACTTTCAGAGATACGCGCAGCATCACTCGGTTTGTTTTAGCCCGGGCGACTGCGGGCTACACCATCACTACCTATGTCGCCGACGGAGTTGAGGATCTCGGAGCGGCCGCGGTCGTTCCGTTCGCCCCGAACGTCGATTCGAGGAACGCGGATGGATTCATGGCTCAATATGATTTCGGGTTCCTTGAAATGTCACTCGCGGCATACTACGCGAAAGGGCTAATCGTGGTTTCGCAGTATACCCGGTTTAAGGACCAGAGCGGCCGGCCGGATTATTTCAATCGGGAGTTCTTTTTCAAGGAAGATTAAAAGACGAAGAGAACCTCACACCAAGGTCGCAAAGTTTTTTAAAAGTCTAAGACAGCCTCACACCAAGGTCGCCAAGGTCGCAAAGTTTTTTTTAATTGTTTATTAAATCGGAGGGACTAGGAAATATTCTCGTTTTGGACACCTGTTGTTCCTTTGTGACCTTCGTGACCTTCGTGACTTGGTGTGACGGCTCATTCTCCATTTGGCTATTTGATTGTTTGTGGACTTGATAAAAAAAAGACCGCTGCGCTTCCACTGGAGCATGTCGTCCGTGGGAGAGAAGTGGAAGGGGGCGAAGTCGAGAGCTGCCCAGAGCGGCGTACCCGACCTGGAGGCTCACATCGATTTCTGTCGGGCCGCGGAAGCGTGCGGGATAGACTCTGTTTTAACCGCGTTTGGTTTTCACCGCGCAGACCCGATTGTCTTGGCGAGCGCGTTAGGGATGCTGACGACGAAAATCAAATTCATGATTGCGGTTCGTTCGGGTGTTTGCTCTCCAACCGTACTTGTCCAACAGGTCAATACGCTGTCTGCTCTCACGAACGGTCGGATCTGCCTGAACGTTGTTGGCGGCCACACGCCGGGTGAACAGAGAGGGTACGGCGATTTTCTCTCCCACGATGACCGCTATGCCCGGACGGACGAGTTTTTAACGGTTTGCCGGGCTTTCTGGGCAGGGGATGGTCCCGTCAATTTCAGTGGGAGCTACTATCATATCGAAAATGGGAGACTGAATACTCCCTTTGTGGCCTTGGACCGCACCGGTCCGGAGATTTTCCTCGGTGGATCATCGCCACAGGCCTTCGGATTGGCGGCACGGCACGCCCACTGTCTTTGGACGCTTCCTCGGCGACCCGAAGAGTTGGCGACGCGGATAAAGGCCGTATTGGAGAGTGGTACAGAGGTAGGGATTCTGGTGTCGATGATCGCACGTTCCAGCCATAAAGAAGCGATTTCGGCGGCTCAATCCATGCTGGCTGAAGTCGGTGACCGTGCGCGGAAAACTCACCAGGATTTTTCCAGAGTTTCCGATTCCGTGGCGTTTACCAGCACTTTGGCGTTGGCCGAGGAAAGTTCATCCGATTGGTTGACCGCCTGGCTCTGGACCGGCGCGGTACCTTACCTTGGCGCTCCGGCCATTGCCTTGGTCGGATCGTACGACGAAGTCACGGAGGGCATCCTCGAATTTACCAAAGTGGGAGTTACGCAATTCCTCTTTCTGGGATGGCCGGATTTACCGGAAATGGCTGCGTTCGATGAAGAGGTCCGCCCGCGTGTGCTTGCTCGATATGAGGCGGGTTCTGAAAGATATCCGAAAAACGCACTCTAAAGCGCGAATCTCTCATCAGCGCTTTGGCTGGTGAGATTTTCATGCTGGCAAACTTAATTAACTAAATTCGCGAAGGTCGAAGAAGTCGTAGACGTGGGTGCATTCAGGGAAAGTAATTCGCTGGTCAAAGCCTGGGCGGTGCGACCGCGTATAGTATCTTTGGATCGCTGGCAGTCGAATCGGATCGCCAGCGCGGTGCGTATTCCAACCTATCATTAGCAGACCGCTTGCCTTGAGTGTGCGGGAGAGCCCCTCAATCGCTTCGTTTTGGCCTTGCTGAGTGTTGAGGCCGTAGCCGAACACGCCATTCACCAGCGCCACGTCGAACTGCCTTGGCATATAGAGCGCCCCGACTTTTTGCAGGTCGCCGACAACGTGCCTTTGCGGGTGGCCCCAAGGCCGCGCCGCAGGATCAATTTCCAATGTCCAGCATCGCGCACCGCGTCGCTCGATGAGGCCTAAATAAGGCCGTGTGTAGGGCTGGCAACCGACCCACAGGATAGAAGTGCCAGGCTCTGACAGCCCGGGCAGGATCTGTCCAACCAGGAACTCGCGGTCGGGCCGGCGCGCCATAAGCCGGCATTCTCGCCACACTCGGAAATCGCGCCGAATGAAGGGAGGAACGACAAAACCGGCAATTCGAAGAAGTAGCGTCAAGGCGGACGTTTTCGGTGACGAATCTCTGCTATGCACATTATTCGCCCAAGTAGACTCTTTGCAGAATGGGAAGAGATTGGCAAAGCCGAAAAATCGACGCAGGACTGACTCAACGGCTCTTGACAGGAGGGAAGCGTTGATGCTTGAACATTTGTAGCAAGGCCCTCGGACAACGATCGAATTGCAACCCGTTCTTGCAGGTCGGGGCAGCCAAAAATCCAAGCAGACCATGGAGCGAATCGTATATGGATGGCAAACGGGAGGCGTTTGCGATCGTTTGACCGCCATGTTGCTGCTTCATGCCGTCGCTCGAAAGACCGGACGCAAGGCGTTATGGCACTGGGTTGCCAATCGCAATTGCAATTGTCTTTTTCATCGTTTGTTTGAGACCGATACTATTGAAGTTTCCGAAAACACCTTCGGGCTGAATGGAGTGACGATCGGGGAGGGGTGGGGGCTTCTCAATGCGAATGCTGTCATTCGGCGGGCGGACCAAAACATGGAAGATCGAGTATTGTTGCTGCGGGACGGATATTTCGGGCACAACTTTGACGGACTCGATCAAATCATTCGTCCCGGCCGAGAAGTAGGCAGGCTTGTAACCCAGTTCATGGAGTCTAATTGGAGGGATAAAATGATCGGCGTTCATGTCCGACGCACCGATCGAACCGATTGTGGTCTGCCCTCACTGGAACGATATTTAGAGGCGCTGGACGGCGCATTGGATGCGACAGATGCCGGCATTTTTTTGAGCACCGATGATCATACCGTCACTGATCAACTGGCTGATCGGTATCGCAACCGGCTCGCGGTCTATCCAGTGCGGAGTTACGATCGCAACGATTCTTGCGCCATTGTGGATGCGGTAGCGTCCCTTTATTTGCTCCGTAATACCCACGGAGTCATAGGCTCCAGTGTCAGCGGCTATTCAATTTGTGCTGGGTGGGATTGTGGCCTCATCAATCTTCCACCTGAGACTTGTTATAACTTTTCCTGGTCTGGAGATCCACTTACTTTCAATTCGCCGCGTGAATTCAATTTTCAACACGGATGAAGGGTGCCCGCGGCAGCCGGGAAATACAACGGAGTAGGTTCAACCTTCAGTGGGACCAAGACAGTCAATTGACAAACCATGAGCGTAGCAATGCCAGAAACCATTCTCACGCGGTTTGAGCGAGACGGGGTCGTTTACCCGATACCTGTACTCTCGCCTGAGAAATGTTCCACTTATCGCTCTTCCTTCTCGGAAATAGAAGAGCTCTTGGGCGCCCAATTAAACGCATGGGAAATCCAGCACTGCACTTTTTATGGGCCTACCGCCTTGCGACGGAGTCGAGGGTTCTCGACGCTGTGGAAGAAATCCTCGGATCTGACCTACTTATTTCAGGCACCCTGATCTTTTGTAAGTATCCACACGATCCTGCCTTCGTGGCATGGCATCAGGATACCTTCTATTCGGACCCGAATCTGAAGCGATCGGTCTCCGCCTGGATCGCCCTGCTTGACAGTACCACTGAAAATGGCTGTATGCGTTGCGTGCCGGGTTCGCATTTGCAAGGAACGTTGCCTCATCAGGAAACTCGCCGGCCTGACAACCTGCTCAAGCGGGGTGAGGAGATTCAGGTCGAGGTGGATGAAACCAAGGCAATGGACGTCGTCTTGAAAGCCGGCGAAATGTCGCTGCATCATAATGCGATCATTCATGGATCGCGGCCCAACAGATCCGACACTAAACGCATCGGCTTCATTGTGCGCTTTGTGACGGCTGAGTACGATCTTGGCCAAAAACAAACCCTGTTTTTGCGCGCGCAGGGGAATTTCGACTACGGGCATCTGAAGCTGGCCGAGCAACCTCCGGATCGTCCGATTCGGGAATCCTTGACGGCTTGGGAATGTTCCTCTTCCAACTGACATCGTTATGAGGATCCTTCTTTGGTCGAACCATCGGTATGGCGATTCTTTTGGAAATGGTGTCGGACGCTGACCCGCGCGAATTCCCTTCGGGTTCGGGCCACTACCTTCACGACGTTCTGGCAAAAGGGTTGGCGGAGTTGGGCCATGAAGTTTTATACCATCTGCGAGCCGGGATTGCTGAGCCTCTTCCAGCAGGGGTTGAGCGGATCACCGTTCCGCCCGAATCTATAGACATTTTGCACAATTCTTCGTCTTCCAGGAGTGACCCTGGCCTGATGAATTACGTAAGCCGCCAAAGAATTCCATGGGTAACCACCTGCCATCTTGACATTCAGGCCCGCGGACTGGATCGCAGCTACGCCCGGGGAAATTGGATTTTTGTTTCGCGTTCGCTCGCCCGACTCTACGGGAGCGAACGCTACGTCCATAACGGGATTGATCCGCGCGGATATATCTACGCTGAAAAAAAGAGCGATTATTACTTGTTCATATCCAGCATGGATTGGGCTTTCGAGAAAGGATTGGATACAGCATTGACTTTGGCCGCGGACCTGGGTTTCAGGCTGGTCGTAGCCGGCACCAGTGGAGAATACGCCGTCATCCAAAAAATAGAGGAGCTCTGCTCGCGAGCGGGGGCAGAATACGTTGGGGATGTGCGAGGGGAGAGGAAAGCGGAGCTTCTGGCCGGAGCGCAGGCGCTATTGCATCCGACTCGCCTCGGTGAAGGTTTTGGATTGGTCATGGTTGAAGCGCTGATGAGCGGAACTCCGGTCATTTGCAGCGATCGTGGGGCCTGTCCGGAGATAATCTCGCCCGAAGTCGGTTTCGTTTGTCGGCAGGAGAGCGACTACCGGACCGCCGTTGAAAGAGTGACCCAAATCTCCAGTCGCGTCTGCCGGGAGAAGGCGATCAATGAGTACCATTACCATAGGATGGCGAAGCGCTTCGTTGAAGAGTACGAAGCGGAAATGGCACGGCCCACTGATGGAAACCTGATACCGGACTTCGAGGCGGCATTTTCATCCGCCCGCGGCCGAGGATTTTAGGGCCAGGAAGTCAAGAAGCCAGGAGTTCAGGAGCAGGAAGGCAGAAGCCTGCGCAAAATAATCATACGCCGCTTTAATCCACGGTTGGACCAAAGCTAGAAAATGACCCGCACCCTGGAGTTCACCGATCTGTGCCCCTATCGGGTCTGCATCAACCTTGACCGCAGACCGGAAAGATGGAAACGCATGGAGTCACGAATTTCGAAGTTCAGTCTCGGACCGGTGGAAAGGTTTGCGGCCGTGGACGGCTCCAAGCTGCCGATCCCGATAAAATGGCCGGAGTCACCCGGCGCTTACGGCTGTCTCCAGAGTCACCTTTCCGTCGTAAAGCAGGCGCGCGCGCAAGGGCGTGCCAGCGTTTTAATCATGGAAGACGATGTCCTGTTCGACGAACAATTTCACGAGAAGTTCCGAGAACGAATCCGGAATCTGCCGGAGAACTGGGACATGCTGTTTTTCGGCTGTTTGCACCACGATCAGCCGGTTCCGGTGGCGAGCGGAATAGGAAAGCTTCGAGGATCGTTCTCGACCTTTATGTACCTCGTCCGGTATACGATGTACGATGCTTTTATCCGCCTGAATTCCCGCGCGAGACAAGCGGTCGATCGAAATAACACGATCCTCCAGCGCCTCTTCAACTGCTACTGCTTCGTTCCGCACCTCGCCTGGGTGGACGGCAGCTATTCGGACGCCCAGGGAATGCATACCAATCATTGGTACATCAAGGAATCCTTGGTGTTGCGGAGCAGGGAGGTCAAATCAATGGAATCGCGAACAGCGGCGATCATTCTGTATCGCTCACCCAGCGAGGGCGAACGCGGACTAAAAAACCTTAGATACCTGACGAACTGCTATGGAGCGTTGTTTACAACCCTGGTCGTGGAATGTGACGAGCGGCAGCGGATCGACCCGGCCACGCTCCCGCCGAATTGTGACTATTGCTTCCTCGAAAGCGAGGGCGCCGCAGTCGACAGAGTCAGATCTTTCCTGCAAGGATTCAAAAGATACGATGGGCGAAAAGACTATTTCATTTTCAACGAAGGCAACGTCGTCTGTTCCCGGCTGGAAATGAGAGCGAACCTGATTAAATGCGCGGGTTACGATATGGTCAGCTCGTTCGAGAACTACATCGATCTTAGCAGATCGGACAGTGACAGGCTCATTGAAGGATTGGGGTGTCACACTGAGGGCTACGTTCCCCGCCCGCGGCGCAGTCGGTGCAGCGAGTATTTCACCGTTACCCACCAGGCACTTCGTACTCTGGCACAGCGTCTCGTCCCTCCCGTTTCGAACACGGAGTTTCAGGACCTGCCTGGTCTGCGGATATTTGATTCGCCTGGTAGTGCGCTCTGCCTTTTCCACGGCTGAACTCGATCACCCCTTTTGCGGGGAGGACAGAGGCGTAAAGCCGTCTCGGCTCACGCAGAAACCCGAAGCTGCGGCGACGCGCCAATCGACATTTACAATTTGCTTAAGTTGAAGCCATGCCGCCTCGCCCGGCGCCGGCGGATCGTTCTTCCATCGTGCCGACTGCCAACGCATGAAATGAAGGTAGAGGAACTCCCGCTGGCCGTCATGGTCATTGGTCAACTTTCCCTGCTGCCAGAACCACCGCTGCGGATAGTTCATCGTGCCGTCGTGCCATCCTCTTGGACTCAATATGGTACTGTAACGCTCGATAAACAGCAACCGGCGCCCGCCCGGATCGAAATGTGCCACGTTGGGACGATTGCTTTGGACTTCTGATCCTGGTGGGCGGAAAACTGCAGTGAAAGCATCTTCATCGAGGCTGAAGTTGTGCGGCTGTTCGAGCAGCCCTCGATAGTTCGGTATACGTTCGTAGGCGCGACGAAAGACCGTAGTGTTGCGAAAAACCGCCAGATGGCCCGAAAGCCGCTCAGGATGAGTCGAGAGCACACTGTTCTCCCGAAGCACCTCGTCATTGTAAAACTTACGAACGTCGCCGTAGATAACGTCAATGTCCCCGTAGCCGAAGAACCGGTAGCCGGCAACATCGCGCTGGTGGATGTGACCGAGACAAGGTCTTAAATCACAGAGTTTGTACGGATCGCGAGGGTCGAATTTGATACCGAGCCGTTCGCGCACCAGCGCTTTATAGTCGCCGAAACATAAATGAACAAAGTCGACATTCTCGGCCCGATTCTCAGGCTCACCGCAATCCGTATAAATTCTCCAACGGACGTCAACATTCCACTTGCAGCTTTCGACAAACAGATTGATCCATTCGGGCCATCTTCCGAAGTACGGGATCAAGATGACTAGCGGTCGATTCATGTCTTGGATTCTGTTATGCCCGGTAAAATAGCTTCTACTATATTCGGTGATGTTTGACAGACTTTAAGATCACTGATTACTAGCTCGCAAAAATCGGTACCAGGGACATCAAGGATATTTATTTTCATAGACATTTTGAGACGCTCGCGCCCGCCGCTAATCGCCCAGTTTGAGTTCGAGCTAACATGTCGTTTGCAGGCAACAGATTTATAACCGCAGGCGATTGATTGTTATTGCCTGGTATTCTAAGGTTTCCTTTTAAATACCGATTTAATTTGCAGTTCAAGCTCCGAGGAGCCGGTGCGGCAGATCTTGCCTTCTCAGTAAGAAGACGGCTTTTCTACAACCAAAGATCGAATTAATACTTATGGGAACAGCGAAGAGTGGCAAAGGAGGGAAAGGCAAAAAAGGGGGAGGTCGTCCAGGTCAAGGCGATATCGTTACTGTAAAATTGGAAAGGGAAACCGCGGTCAATTTATTCCTGGCGCTTGCTCAGGCGCTGGGTGTTCCGGTTGACAAGAAGAAATCGAAGAAGGGTAAAGGCAAGAAAGGTAAAAACGGAACCAAAGGAGGCAAAGGAGGCAAAGGTACGAAGGGGACAAAGGGTACAAAAGGGACGAAGGGTCCGAAGTGATCTACAGGAGCGGTTGGAAGAGGCACGGCAATGAAGCACTCTAGGAACCCAAACAGGTGCGGAGCGTACTGTACGTGGATATTGGCGCTTATCTTGGTCTCAGCTTTGCCCGCGGCCGCCGACGAATCCGGTTTGGTCTGTAATCGGACGATCAAGGCCCAGGTCGTTGCGCTCGATCAGCCTTGGATGTGGAACCGGCTCGGGGCAGCGCAGCCAGGAGGGATGATTTACGCGTTGCGCGGGGACGTCGTCCTCCAAGGCGACGTTCTGATCGCCGGCTCCGTGAAGAAGGATGGCACGGACCTGACGGATCCTTCGGCGCTTTCGGTGGAGGATCGTGAGAGGTTGGCCGGGCACGTGCGCCTGCGGGACGAGAAAAGGGCTCGTCCGCTAGTATTGCGGGCCAACAAGGGCGATTGCCTCGAGATCACCTTCTGGAATTTGCTCAGCCCCGGTACGGACAGCCCCGGCGCAAATAAAAGTGTTCTTTTCAACTTGCGGAGCCTGCCGCTCGCCCAGCAGGCTAACAACAAGCTAGCCCCTCTCGAGCTGCTGGCCCCTCGGGAACTGCAAGGGGCCTCCTCACAAACTCGCTGGGCGGGTATCCATTCCACCGGGATTGAGTTGGTTGGCAGTATCGACAGCGATGCTTCGTGGGTTGGAGAAAATCGGAATGGGTTGGCAAAGCCGGGTCACGTCCAGACCTACAAATGGTATGCGGCCAAGGAGGGGACATTCCTGATTTACAGTCCGGCCGACATGGAGAGTGGCCAGCAGGCTCAAGCAGGTTTGTTTGGGGCCATCAATGTGGAGCCCGAAGGGGCGGAATGGTATCGCAGCCAAGTTACGCACGATGATTTGGACCAGGCGACCCTGACGAAATCTGACCTGCAAGAATACCACCGAACATTGGAAGATGTTGCCGTCGCGGAGGCTACGCCGCCTCAGGCCCCGGTGCTCCCTGAAGCATTTATGGCGACGCCATCCACGGTTAGGAAGATGGCGCTTGTGAACCGTGACCCGGACAAGCGAAGCACCGTTGATGTTTACGTCAAGAACGAGAAAGAACCGGGTGGCGGGCAAATCTACTCGGAGGATGGTCAGCCTCTTCTCTACTACCACGCGATCTACAAAGCGGGCTCGAATCGGCCCTATCGTGAGGGGCTTCCCGTGCTGCAAATGATCCAGGCCAAGCCTCTCGGGAACCCTTTGTATGATGAGCCCCTGCCAAACAGTTCGTCGCTTTACGTTCGGGAACTGCAGGATCTGGGTGCCGGAATCATTCCGCAAGCCCTTCGGGATATATTTGCCACGAAACTCAAAATCGAACTTTCAGCAGCCGCTCGATTAACAGATGACTTTCATTACAGCTGGCTGATTACTGATAAAGGCAGCGCTTATCTGGTCAAGGGAATTGAACGCCATGACCCGAAAGATCCTGAGCAGGTTTGGGGCCTGCAGATTTTTAACGCCGAACTGGACCTCATTTCGAGTGATCTCACCGCGGTCATCACGGGTCCGAATGCCGGAAGGTTTTCGTACAGCAACACCAGCCCTACTTTTCGCACCAACCCGGCCTCGCCGGACCGGAGGCAGCCGTACCGGGAATTCACGATTATTTATCACCAGGCGACGTTCACCACGCAGGCATTCGCTCAGTGGGCAAATCCCAATCTCCAAAATGCGATGTCGGCTGGGGGTGATAGTTTTGCCATTAACTATGGCGCTGCTGCGATCGGACCAGAAATCGTGGCCAATCGACTTGGAGTCGGCCCGATGGGGAACGTTGATGCTGTTGACTTGAAGTTTGAAGAATTCTTTCTCAGTTCATGGGCTGTGGGCGACCCCGCGATGGTCGTCGACGTTCCTGCCAATACGCCGAACAATATTGTTAATAGCCCGGGCTCGCAGCACCAGATTGCTTCCAAGGTTCCGCTGGACTCGCCGGCCGCCATCCTCGCCTCGCAGAGCAATCAGCCACCTCCAGATAGAAATATCCCGCCTCAAAGCGACGATTTCGGTCCGCTTGATACCGCGGCGCACGCCACGAAGGCGTTCTTCCCGGATGATCCATCCAATGTGTACCACAGTTACATGGATGATCATGTCAAGTTTCGTATTCTTCACGCGGGACCAGGCCCGGCCCATGTACACCATTTGCACGCGCATCAATGGTTGCATTCCCCCGACAGCGATGACGGGCACTATCTAGATAGCCAACTCATCATTCCCGGTTCGGCGTATACTCTGGAAATCGCCTACGGCGGCAGCGGGAACCGCAACAAGACGGTCGGAGACTCAATTTTCCATTGTCATTTTTATCCGCACTTCGCTGAGGGAATGTGGGCGCTATGGCGGGTCCATGATGTGTTTGAGCGGGGCACCGTGCTTGATGATCACGGGATGCCGCTAGCGGGTCCGAACCGCGCGTTGCCGGACGGCGAAATTGTCCGCGGCACCCCGATTCCGGCTATCGTACCGATGCCGACCCTCGCCATGGCTCCAATGCCGGCCAAGGTTGAGCTGACCGACTTATCACCCTGGTATGGAAAACCCGTTGGCCAGGGACGCAGGGTCCATGTGTTTCCCGAGACGGAGTTGGCGAAGGATGCCGACAACAAACCCACCATCGTCGTGAAGAAAGATCCTGATGGAAAGCCCGTATACAAAAACCCCGGTTATCCTTTCTTTATTCCAGGTGTCTCCGGCCACCGTTCGCCGCATCCGCCACTGGGCTTTGCGTGGCTGGAAAATCCCAATACCGGAGATCAGATTCTAGCCAAAGATAACAAAAGGCTTTATCTCGACGGTGGACTACCGCGGCACTTGGTTCTGGATGGACAGGTCGTCAAAGAGTTTCAGACGCGGTGGGATTTTACGAAGGATTTCGTCTCGCTGGACAAGCAAGGTAACCTTCAGCCAGGTGGAGGGCTGGATGCCTTCAGACTTCCGGAAGAGGGGACTCCAGTGGAGCTTGCTGCGATGAACCAACACGCCACGCGGACGACGCCGAGTTCGCAACCTAACGGTCAACACGGAAATTTCATCCTGAACGGGTTGCCGCCAGCCCCGGGCGCGCCATATGCCGATCCTTCCGTAACGGATTTTGGGAACGCTAATATCCACAAGCGACGATATCAGGGTGCGGTCATCCAGCTGAATGTCGTTTTGAACAAAAAGGGCTGGCACTTCCCTCAGCAGCGAATGCTTTCACTCTGGCAGGATGTCGCTGATACAATCGACGGAAAGCGGCCGCCGCAGCCGTTGTTCTTCCGGTCCAATACGCAGGATACGATTCAGTTCTGGCATACCAATCTCGTGCCCAATTACTATGAGCTCGACGATTTCCAGACTCGAACACCGACGGACATCATTGGACAGCATATTCACTTGGTGAAGTTCGACGTCACGGCGTCGGATGGTGCGTCGAATGGTTATAACTACGAGAGCGGGACATTTAGTCCCGAAGAGGTCCGTGAACGGATCTTTGCCATCAACCAGGAAAATGGACTATATGCCTTTGATCCTGAGACCGGCTACGTAAAAAGGAACGCCCCGCAGCAAAAGCTGGTGGTGAAGAACGTCAATGACTATTACCCGGCACCTGGGAGTATCGTCACGGTGCAGGAAACCGCTGAGGGTCCCGTCCCGGTGGTGAAGACGAAAGACGGAAAGCCGGCGCAAGAGTCGGTCTTTGGTAAACCGCCGATAGATAAAAATCAATGGGACGGCGCACAGACCACAGTTGAGCTTATGGGCGGTCGATCCTCTTCTGAATAACGAAGGTGAGGACCGAACGCTTCGGACGGTATTCACTCACGATCACTTCAGCCCCTCGACCACCAGCAGGCAGGGCTGTATGCCGGTCTGGTTGTCGAACCGGAAGACTCGCTTTGGTATCTCCCTGATGGAGCGCGAATGAACACTCGGCTGGATGGCGGTCCGACCAGCTGGCACGGATATGTCGTACCGAAAGATACAAAGGAGAGCTATCGCGAATTCATGCTCGAGTTTCAGGATTTGCAGCTAGCCTACGAGAAAGGCAGCCGCCCGAAGCCTTCGTCATCGATCTTTGACCCTGGAATTGATCCGGGAAAGCCTTTGGACGCCTCCGCTGCTTTTGATCTAAGTCAAGCGCACTCGATTCAGGAATTGAAAATCAAATCATTCGGGGCGTTTGTTGAATTACTCAACCATGGGAAACTCCCTTTGGGGACGAAAAGCCCTCCCGAACAGAGGGAGCCCGGCTTTCCGGAACTGTTTCTGGAATTCGGGGTTCCGCTCTCTGCCAAGGCCACCGTCAAAGTCCTCGAACCTGATAACAGGTGGCTCATCACTGAAGCGAATGGCGAGAAAAATAGCGGGACAAACTATGTAGTGCGCGCGATCCGCCAGCTGCAAAACATTAGTGGGGTCAACGTCTATGTTATCGTTCAAATGTTGGTTTACACGCCTGACATTAGTCCGGGTTGGTCTGATCCACACTTCGCTTTGAACGCTCCAATCGACACGCCTAACGCGACGAACGGACTCATTCCGAATGGAGCTCCGTACCCGCAGTTGGTTAGTACCGCCCAGACGGGTACCTACTCGCTCAATTATCGGAATGAGCCGATACCTTTCCGTCTCGACGGGCACAATACAAAGCCGGAACAGAGTGATCTCGCTCTGGCGTTTACTTCCATCGCGCGGGCTGATACCGAACTCAATATCCAGCCAGACGGCAAGGTCCCGGGGTTCCCGGCTGATCCTCTGGTGCCCAACGCCCAGCCGGATGACCCATATACGCCGCTCCTCGAAGCCTATGCGAACGACAAGGTGCAGGTGCGTACGCTGGTTGGAGCTCACACGCAGTCTCACGCGTTTGAAATTCATGGGGTGAAATGGCTGTTCGAGCCTAGTTATAAAGACTCAGGATACCGCAACGCTCAACTTATGGGGTTGTCGGAGCATTTCGAAATGCTGTTTGATCTGCCCGGCGCTACCTCTAACCATACCGAGATTAAGGACTTGCCCGCGTTCGCGGATTACTTTTACTCCCCGAGTTCGGACATCGTCGGATTGAGCAATGGACTATGGGGAATCATGCGCGCATACGGAAGCCGCGTGGCTGGTGTCCAGCTGCTCCCGAACAACCAGCACCCGCCATCGCCTGGAAATATCGATTTGTTCGAGCAGGGATACCTCGCTGCGAAAAAGACCGGCGGCCCTGTTCGCGAGTTCGATGTGACAGCGGTAACTGCGACCGCACTCAAAGGTGATAAACTGGTGTTCAACAGCCGGCCTCTTCCTCCGCCCAATGGCGAGCTTTCCACGCCGAATGCGCTGCTGTTTGTGCGAACTGCCGACCTATCGGCTGGAAAATTGAAAGAAGGTGCGCCGGTCGAACCATTAATTCTAAGAGCGGCCGCTGGTGAATGGATAAAAGTTACAGTCCGTAATGACTTCAAGCCCCAGGATTCGGTCTTCAAAATGACGAATCCGCCGCCGGATGGTACCCCGTTCAACAATTCGCGTTCTGTTCCTTTTACCACTTCGACCGCGGTCGGCCTGCATCCTCAACTGGTTGCGTACGATCCTCTGAACGCGAATGGGCTGATTGTCGGATTTAACCCCCAGGATAAACTGGTGATGCCAGGAAAAGCCGGGGAATTTTACTGGTATGCTGGAGAGGTAACCGGTGACGAAGCCGCCAAACAAGTTGAGAAGGCGACGCCGATCGAATTCGGTGCTACCAACCTGGTTGCCGCGGACCAGTTGATTCAGCCACAATTCGGGATGGTCGGCGCTTTGATTATCGAGCCGGAGGAATCCTCCTGGATCGAGGATATCTCGAGCCGTGCCTCGGCGACTGTGACCAAGCGAGATGGGACGAGCTTCCGAGAATTCGTCGTCGTCGAGCAGAATATGGTGGCCAACTCTGCAAATTCGGCCAGCAGCCTCTTTCAGTTAAATGGAAACAGCGTCGTCGGAGCGATCAATTACCGTTCAGAACCGTTTATCGTCCGCGCGAAGCCGCTCAATGCAAAGTTTCTCCCTCAATTGGCACCTCAGGGATTCTCCCAGGCGTTCTCTAACAGCCTCTTTAATCCGCCGGCCGATCCGGAAACCCCGGTGTTCGTGGCTCCGGCGGGCATGCCAACTCGCTTCCGGTTGGTAATACCGAGTACGGTTACCAGTAATGCAATTATTGCTCCGCCGGTCTTTGTGGTGCACGGCCATAATTGGCAGGAAGAGCCGTATACGCACGGTTCCACAAGAATCGGCGATAATCGATTGTCAGAGTCTTTCGGAGCTATCCAAGGCGGGCCGAACCAGAAGTTCGATCTCTTGTTTGATAGCGCTGGGGGATCGGACCAGGTTGCCGGTGACTACTTGTACGATACCTACCAGACTGGCGGCCTCCTGGGCACCTGGGGCCTGTTCAGAGTCACCAACGAGGAAGTTGTGATAAAGAATGTTCAGTTAACAGAGGGTTCTTTGGCTTTATCCGGCTTGATACAGACCGCAAAGTCGAGCGATCTCGAGAAAATCCCGAAGCAACTTAAGATATTGGCTTCCGATGGTTCGCACGCCCGGATCGACCTTGGCGAAGCTGAGGTTGATTCCGACGGCAAATGGTTCTTCCAGACAAGCAAAACTGATCTGAAAAAGCCTGTCAGGGTCCAAGTGACAGCGATAAACCGAAACGGCAATCTCGGAGCGACGACGGTGACCGAGATCCCGCGGTGAGATAGAGAGAGCTATCGATGGCAATCTGACGGCTTCATAGCAATCGAGGAAGGGCCCAACAACTTGGTCGCATAATTCCGTGTGGGAAATAGGAATTCTCAGAGGCGGATCACCATTGGAGTGGAGTAGTCCAGGCAGGAATCCAGTGATCACCGCCAGAGCGATTACGAACGTCGAGTCGGATTTCGTCGCCGATCCGTTTATGATTTTTAAAAATCGACTCTGGTATCTTTTTTTTGAACTGTTTCGAGGAGAAACTGGTACGGGCGAAATTGGGGTAGCCGTCAGCAACGATCTTCTTAGCTGGGAATACCAGGGAGTCATTCTCCGGGAGCCATTCCATCTCTCCTACCCGTATGTTTTTGAGTGGGAAGGGTGCGACTACATGGTTCCCGAAACCCTTGGAGCGGATGAAATCAGGCTTTACCGAAGCGAGGATTTCCCGCGTGATTGGCGACTGGTCCGTTCGCTGATGCGGGGGCAGCACGCGGATCCGTCGATTTTCCGCCACGAAGAGAGCTGGTGGATGTTTGCCTGCGACCTGCCGTTCGAGCACAGTACTCTGCGCCTTTACAATGCACTTGCTCTAGAAGGACCGTGGAAGGAGCATCCGGAGAGTCCGATCGTCGAAAACGACCGGAGCATTGCCAGGCCGGCGGGTCGGGTTATCATCTTCGATGGCCGAGTGATACGGTTCGCGCAGGACTGCTCCCGGCGATATGGTGAACAAGTGTGGGCGTTCGAAATCACCCACTTGAGCCGGGATAGATTCCGAGAACGGAGGGCGTTGTCCCTTCCGGTGATCGGTACGCTAAACGTTGGCGGTTGGCGGACTAGTCGTATGCATCATATCGATGCTCATCCCGATCCGGACGGCGGGTGGGTCGCGTGTGTGGATGGTTGGCCGGCTGGCTTAGTGGGGAACGTATCGGCGTGATGGAGGGTTCGGTGAGAGGTGATGGTAAATGGTAATGGTGAAACAAGTGAGCGAACGAATTCAAAGTCTTTGGATCGGAAAGAAACTCTCAGCGATGGAGCACTTGTCGATCGCGTCGTTTCTTGCCAAGGGCCACGCGTATCATCTTTATGTTTATCAGGAAGTTGAGAATGTTCCGAAGGGAACGGTACTCAAAGCCGCCGCCGAGATTCTGCCCGAGTCGATGATTTTTCAGTATCAGAGGCACCCCAGCCACGCTGCGTTCGCGAACTTTTTCCGATACAAACTTTTGCTGCGCACCGGGGGATGGTGGGTAGATACCGACGTTGTCTGCTTACAGCCTTTCGTCTTCAAGGAACCGTATGTATTCGCCTCGGAGCGAGTGGATGGCCGAGAGGTGCCGACTAACGCAGTCATCAAAGTGCCGCCCGGGAGCGAAATCATGGCGTTTAATTGGCACGTGTGCCGCTCATGCCCCGATCCTTCGCGCGTGGTATGGGGTGAGCACGGCCCCAAACTGATGGCAAAGGCGATCGCCAAATTCGGATTTCAGACCTTGGTCAAAAGGAGCTGTGTTTTCTGCCCCATTGCCTTTGACGAATGGGAGTCGTTACTTATGCCAGGAAGTGACGCGTTGTTAAGGCAAAACAGCCATGCCATCCACCTTTGGAACGAAATGTGGCGTCGTGATGCCCGCGATAAGGATTCTTCGTTTGCGCCGGACTGCCTCTACGAACGACTCAAGCGGTCCTTTTTGTCGCCGTGCTCAGAGTGATCATCACATCGAAAATGGAGGCATCGAAGCAAACTGTTTTTAAACTCTGCCCTCCAAAAAGCAGCGCAATTTTCCGGCATAGCCGGAGAGTTCCGCTGCTACAGCCTGCGTCGCTCACAAATCTCTAAGGATTGGTGAGTGATGCAGGCTAGGGAAGCCAAACGGTGAAAACAAATCCATCTTTCTCCACCTGCACACATCGTGAGCAGTTTTGTGAGGCCGCCCTGCCTTCCTCGCTTGAACACAGGGCGATTTCCTTTTCGAATTCGGTAATGTAGTCTTGCGCCATTCTCAAGTAATGGTAGCGCTCGAGCGCGACAATCCGGCAGTTTAGAGCCGAGATGCTCTCAATGTTTTCGACGGCAGATTGGTATTCGTCGGCGGTCGCACAGACAAAACCCACTTCCGGGGTGACGATTTCATGGCAAGCTCCATTGTTGCTGCAAATCACGGGCGTTCCGGACATCAATGCCTCGGCGACCACCAAGCCGAATGATTCGTTTTGCTGGGTGGGAAACAGCAGGCACTTGGCACCTGCGAAGAGTTCTGCCTTCTGCTCGCAAGATACGTAGCCCGCATAGGTGATTCCTAGTTTCTTGAACAAGCTAAGATAGCGATCTAGCGATTCACCAGATGGAGGCGCACCTGCCACGATAACTTTGATTCCCAATTGGAGGATCAGAGTTCGAGCTATCTCAAATCCTTTCTCTTCCAGATCCCCTAAATTGGCGACGGCGAATAGGAAATAATCGTCCTTGGTTTCGGAGAAGGTGAATTCAGCGGGATCAATGCCGTTGGTCACGTATCGGGTCCGGGCGAAGGCCCGGGCATGCGTCTTCGAAACAAAAATCCAATTATCCCGGATTTGTGGCAACACCCTGTCGTGTACTCTTCGGGGAGCATGATAAGTCATCACCCAGGGTACACCGCAGGTGTCCATCGAACGCCAGCTCTGCAAATACATCACATCCACATCGTATCGGTGCTCACGCACGAGTTCGATGCCGTCGGGCAGTGGCTCTGAACTGCCCCCGTACAATTCATAAAATACCTGGTGGCCAAGCTCAGACAGTCCTTTCGCCAGGCAATCGGTTACGCGATCAGACGCCATTCCCCCCTTGCGCGCTGGGTAGCGGTGACCGGACCCGATAAATATTCTCATCTCCTGGGTGAACTAGTCAAAAAAGGCGGTTCCAAATCGAATTTCGTCAGCACCGCCGGAACGCGCGGAGAGACCCATTTGTAACATCCCAATTTAAGATGGACCTGGCAAATAGAGAAACGAGTATCGGCCGATGACGTCATCGTGTTTCTTGACCGCGTCAAGGTAGTTGGCGATGACTTCCTTGCTATACTTCCTGCTCGATAGATAGATTTCTGTGCGGCTCTTCCACTCGGGGATATTCCTGGGATTTCCGCAAATTCTCAGGTAATCCGCAACGACGGCGTCCCAATCGTGCATATGCCGGATATAGGATTTGGAGAAAAGCCGCTGCACTCTAGGGTCATTGTCCATCCCCCAGCGGGTTCGTTTGTAGCCCTTCTCCATGGCTCGATGGAGAAAGGTTTTACTCATTGCGCGGGTCTGAGGTTCGACTTGGTAAATCTCTTCGAGATACCACAAATCACTCCCATCAATCTGTTTGGGGCGCCCCGGATTCGCGCAGATGAAGCACTCGTCGAGAACTGAAAATCGGAAGGCGGGATGCGGCCAAAAACACTCCTCTTCTTCGTCGACGATGTGTAGATTGTCGTGGTCCATGCAAAGAAGCTTGACGGTCCACTCCCCGGCCTCGAAGGAGCTCTTTAGGCCGACGTTTCTGCCAACAAAAGACTCCCCGATCGAGTAGGCGCCCAGCGCGAGAAGGGTGCCCCAAAGCAGGCCGAGTTCGGTAATTGTCGAGTTGTGAAAGCGCTCGGCTCGAATTTTGTTCTGCGGAATTGTAAACGCGGCGCGCAGATATTGTGCATGGTCTTCATAAACAACGTCCGGCGCGATATATATACCCAAGACTTCGTCCAGGAGAGCGTCAGCGAAAAGCTTGGCGTCGTGTCTGCTGTAGCTCGTTTGTTTCAGGCCATTCTTGAAGTAAGCATCTGCGCCGCCCGGCGAAAGATAGGTGGCAAGTGCATCCAGACGGAACGAGCTGGTCTGAGCAAAAATTCCTTGGCAAGGTAGTGCGTGAGCGATAAAACGGCCGGTCAGACCGACCTCCCCGGGTATATGTGCCAGTTCGTCGCCATATTGCTGGTCGAAGGCCGACACGCAAAGAGCCAACTGCTCACGCATTTTAGAGTAAGAGTTGCCAAAGACGGAAGGATGGGTGAAATAATCGACCAGATTAACTTCTTCTCCATCAAGCGGGACGCTTTTGTAGGTCACCAAGGAAAGTAATTTTGAAACTGGCGCTTGACGTCCATGAACGAAGCGATAAATCTCCGCAAGTTTTGCGGCCTGGGTTGACTCCCATCGCAGGCTGGCAGTGGATGAGCCTCCCTGGAGACGATGTGAGGGCGGTAGCGGTTCACCGGTAATGGATGTGTAGGAAGCGGTCAGCGGAAAGGTCGCGCGGAGCCCTGTGCGCTTGATCTCGAATTCCAAAGGGCTGCCGGGTGGCTTAACAACGCAGACGACCGTGCCAATGGGGTGCTCGACAATCGAATTGATTTCCGAAGTGGTTCTCTCTGAGACCCAATACGCCCATCCGGGGGAGGCGAGTCCTTGGAATATTTCCCGTTCATATTTAGGGACACTCGAAAGACCACGCTTCGCCTCACGCTCACCCTCGGCCGTCATTGGGCCCGGAACCCCGGAAGATAGATTCATTGGTGCGAGCAAGCGATTGACGACTTCCGCGGGAGTGAACAGATACCTTGCCAGGGTAAGCTTGCAGGGCTCAAGCGAGAGACTGATGAATTCGTCGAGGGCGCCAGGAGTAGTCCGCGGCCCCCGAATTTTTCGATGAATCCTCTCGAACCGATTCAGATTGCCCAAGAACTGGGAAATGAAAACTGCAAAGTTCGTTGAGGTGTAGCCTTCGGACAGGACACCTCCATCCATCCGCTTCCCATCCCGCGAGAGAATGCCAAAGTTACGAAAAAGGACTTTGAATTCTTCTTCGTTGCCGGGATCGAGGTGACGGCATTGATTTGCAAGCATCAATGTGGCGAACAGCCTGATATCCCATGAATCGTCTTCTGAGCCACCGGAAACCGCGAGCAACTTCTTCACTAAACGTCGGTCATAGTTATCGCGGGACAAGAATTCCGTGCAAAGATAAGTCGCCCTGGGATCTCCGCCAAAGCGCGCTTCCAGCACCCGAAGCAATCTTGCGGGCAGGCGCGACGCCAGGTGCTCTATCTGGGTTTCCATGGTTAATCCGAAGATCAAAGCGCTCCTGAATTTTTTGCGCTCTGGAGGCTCGACAGCGAACTATATTTCCTTTGAAATCGGTTTCACGCAAAACTTTAAATCAGACCAGGAAAAAGCTGTGGCGATCAACCGGATCCGACCGAAATGGTCTTGTCATTTTGCACAAATGTTCGCACCATGATTCCCCGGTTCGATGTCAAATAGTTTCAGCGGAAAGAACTAGTGCTCCGAACGGACATTTTCGGAATTTTGTTAGTTTTCGGCGATAATTGGCTTACGGCCATGACGCATCGAAGAGATACGCATTTGCAATACGCCAATGATGGACTTTGGATGGCCTTAGGAATCTTGGCGGTGACGACTTTTGGGGGCATCTTAGAGATGTCGGCGGCTGAAGCAGGCGCTTCAGCGGCCACGCTGGAGGCGGGCCGTCAAACCGTTGTAAAGAATGGAATCCGAATCAATTTTGAGGTTGCCCATCTAGGAGCTCCGACTGAAAAAAGAAAATCGTTTGTGGAAGGTGATCCGGTTTTGTTCAGGTTCTCCGTTAATGATACCGCCACGAACGCCCCGATTCAGGGCGTTTTCCCTGCCGCCTGGTTGGACCTGCGACGAAATGATGAGATCCCGGGTGCCAATGCATGCGAAATCAAAGCGCAGAAATTCATTACGGGCGGCCTTTTCGCTCAAGCTGAACTTGATCTGAACGACTACTACGTTCTCGCGTTAAACGATGATGGAACGATCTCGGTCGTCGATCCGCTTTTCGGCTTTGGAACCAGCAAACTCCTCGCGCTTATCCCTCTGACGGCCAATGGATACGACTGGGTTTTGAGCAAGGATCAGGCAAAGCTATTCGTTTCGATTCCTGATCATGGGCAAATTGCGGTGATCGACACCGCGACTTGGGAAGTGTCCAAATACCTCGATGCCGGCATCATGCCGACCCGGATGGCTCTGCAACCGGATGGGCAATATCTCTGGGTGGCCGGTGGAGGAAGTTCTCAGTCGAGCCTGGTTGCTTTTCGAACCGGGAGTTTGGAGCTTGCGGTACGGCTAACAGTCGGAAAGGGCAGCCACGAGATTGTAGAATCGAGCGATAGCAGTCTTGTGTTTGTAACCAATGGGGAAGACAATTCGGTTTCGGTCGTCGACACCAGAACGCTGCAGGTGGTCAAGGAAATTAAGGTCGGAGAGGGGCCAGTATCGGCAGCCTATTCGGAATTAGCCGGCGTTCTTTACATTTCTCTGACGGACGCCGGTTCGGTCGCGGTAATCGATGTCAAAACTCGCGAGGTTATCAAAACCATTGAAGCGGATCCAGGAATTGCTCAAATCGCACTCGCGCCGGGTGGCCGGTATGCCTTTGTTCTCAACCGCAAAAAAGATCTGGTGCAAATCATTGATTGTTCCGTTAACGAGATCGTTCAATCCGGCACTGTGGGAAAGGCTCCGTTTCAGATCTCGTTTACCAACGACTTCGCCTATGTCAATCATCTCGGGACGGCCGACGTCTATATGATCCCGCTTGGCCCGGTCGGAAGCAAGGGTACGCCTCTCTCGGTTGTTACTTTTCCCGGAGGACAGCAATCATTGGGTGCAACTTCGACGGATAGTCCGGCGGCGCGGGTTGTTCAAGCTTCAGGGGAGAATTCCGTGCTGGTGGCGAACGCGCCGGATAAACAGGTCTACTACTATAAGGAGGGAATGGCTGCTCCGATGGGCAGCTTCTCCAACTATGGTCGGCAACCGATCGCAGTCCAGGTCGTTGATCGCAGCCTTCGTGAGCGTACTTCGCCCGGGGTTTACGAAACCGTAGCCACCCTGCGAGCGCCCGGTCTTTACGATGTCGTCTTCTTTCTCGATTCCCCGAGGCTTGTCCACTGCTTCGAATTCGCCGTGGAACCAAATCCGGTCATCGAAGCGGATCGAAATGCGGGAAAGGTTGCGGTCACCGCGCTGGCGCCTAAAACGCCGCCGAAGCTCGGCGAAGAACTAATTTTCAAGTTCCGCATTGTCAGCCAGGCGACAAAACAGCCGGTCACCGGATTAACCGACGTTGTTATCGCGACGTTTTTGGCACCCGGGACCTGGCACCGACGCGACGTGGCGAAAGATGAAGGGAACGGGGTTTACAGTAGCGGGTTTATCCCCCCTCAGCCGGGGGTATACCACAGCGACGTTCAGTGCACATCAGTCAATCTGCAGTTCGGAAACCCAAACTATATAATTGTGAGAGTTTTGCCGAAAGGCGAACTATGAAAACGAACTTGCCGACGACGTGATTGGCTCGGCTAGGACTGCTGCTCATCGGGTTGTTATATGTCCAACTGATAGTCGAAGTGCCTGCCCAATCCGGTTCGGGCGCCCTGGAACGGTAAACTAGTACGTCGTCCGGGTTGATCGGCCAATTTTCCGTCTAACAGAGAAGTAAAGCGGTCTAAGACTGACATGAAAACGAACTTGCTGGAAACTCGGCTCGGACTGCTACTCGCCGCGGTACTAGCGATGCAACCAATGGTTGAGGCATACGCTCAAACAGACCTCGGCCTCCAGGGAGAGACAAGGCAAATTATTCCGGATGTCGAACTAGTAAACCAAGATGGAAAAGCGGTTCATCTTTACAGTGAGCTGGTCAGCGGACGTGTCGCTGCGTTGAGTTTCATTTTTACCACATGTACAACGATCTGTCCTCTGATTGGAGCAAACCTTGGTCGTTTACAGACCGAACTAGGTCCGTCGCTCGGAGTCGATGTCGCGCTCATCTCGGTAAGTGTCGACCCTGGAACCGATACTCCGGAGAGGATGAAGGCGTGGGGCGCACAATTCGGCGCCAAACCCGGGTGGACCCTGCTAACAGGTAACAAAGCGACAGTGGATCAACTTCTAAAGACCCTCGGTTTGTTCACTCCTGATATCCAAAGCCATTCGCCGTTTCTCCTTCTCGTCGATGACAGGAGCGGTGTTTGGACGCGCGTGAATGCAATCGAAACCCCTCCATCCAAGGTCGCCGAGATCTTGCGGGGAATGGTGGGGAATCGTCATCCGAAATCTGAGGTCGAACAAACATCAGCCGCGATTGCACCGGACAAATCGAATGGACCCTCTCCGACGGAACGCTATTTTGGCGATGTTCTGCTGACTAACCAGGATGGGAAGCAAGTGAGGTTTTACACCGATATTCTCAAAGGTAACGTCGTCATAATTAACGCATTCTATTCGACCTGTAGCAGCGTGTGCAGAGTGACGATTCCGGTTTTTAAACAGCTGCAAGATGGTCTTGGCGACCGTCTCGGCAAGGACGTTCGTTTAGTTTCGATTACTGTGGATCCGGAAAGCGATACCCCTGAGGTACTCAACAAGTATGCTGCGGGCGTTGGAGCGAAGCCGGGTTGGGACTTCCTGACCGGAGACAAGCAGACAGTCGATCAGGTCCTTTACAAGCTCGGTTTATACTCGGAAGCAAAAGAAGAACATTCCAACGTCTTTATCGTCGGGAACGAACCGACCGGCTTATGGAAGAAAGTCCTGGGTATAGCGCCGCCGTATGAAATTCGGCGCTCAGTTGAGAGTGTGATCGAAGATCGGAAATGAGCGGGGGGCAATGAGGAATTGCCCGGTTGGGGTCGATGGGAGACGGTGCACTAGCTACCTTTAGTGTTCGGTCCTTTTGGCAGTCACAATCATCAACCAACCAATGAGCGTTTCCGCCAAATCACGTAGATCACAGGATAAATCAGCAACTCGAGAATTGCGGAAGTAATCACTCCACCGATCATTGGCGTCGCAATTCGCTTCATCACATCCGCGCCCGCCTGGGTGGCCGGTGACCACATGATGGGTAGCAGGCCGAATAGAATCGCGCTGACGGTCATGATCTTTGGCCGGATCCGCTGCACTGCGCCCTCCTTGACGGCTCCGTATAAATCCGAGAGGGATCGCATTCGCCCTTCGGCGACAAATTTCTCCCACGCCTGATCAAGGTAGAGCAACATGACTACGCCCGTTTCGGCATCCAGTCCGGCGAGCGCAATCAATCCGACCCAGACGGCAACGCTCATATTATAATGGAGCAGGTACAACATCCAAAAGGCGCCCACCAACGAAAACGGTACCGCCAGCATGACGATAATTGTTTTGATGGCAGATCGCGTGTTGATATAAATCAAGACAAAGATGATTAGCAGCGTAAACGGGATCACCACTGCCAGCCGCTGTTCGGCCTCTTTAAGATACTGAAATTGGCCTGCCCACTGAATGTAGTAGCCCGGAGGAAATTTTACCTCTTCGTTGATGCGTTGGGCAGCAGCTCGAACATAGCCGTCGATGTCACTGCTCGTGATATCGACAAAAACGAAGCCTACCAACTGGCCATCTTCACTGCGGATGAGAGGAGGGCCCATTTTGTATCCGATTTTTGCCACCAACGAGATCGGAATATGAGGCAGGAGGCCGATCGGAGGAATTGCAAACGCCGGAGACTTCCGAAGTCGGGCTCAAAGTCTCTGCGAGCGCCGGCACTGGTACAAGGACTCGTTTCAAGGCGTCAAGATCATTGCGAAAATCACGAGCATAACGAACACTGATCGGGTAACGCTCACGGCCTTCAACAGTCGTCGCGATCGTTTGTCCACCGATGGCGGTTTGGATCACGTCATTGATATCGTCAACTCTCAGCCCATACCGGGCAGCGGCTTGGCGATCGACGGTGAAATCCAGAAAATAGCCGCCCGTCGTCCGTTCGGCGAAAGCACTGCGGGTGTCCGGAAAGTCCGCCAGCGTGTGCTCAATCTGAATCGAGACGTTTTGGATTTGACCCAAATCTTTTCCAAAAACCTTGATGCCAAGTTGGGATCTAAAGCCCGTAGTCAACATCTCGGTCCGCGTTTGGATAGGCATCCAAAAGATATTAGCCATGCCCGGAGTCTTGATGTTGGCGTTCATCTCGGCGATGAGCTTGTCCCAGGTCATGCCGGCACGCCATTCGTTGGAAGGCTTCAGTTGCACGACTGTCTCAAACATGGAGAGCGGCGCAGGATCGGTTGAACTTTCTGCTTGCCCGGCTTTGCCGAATACGGATTCCACCTCGGGCAGCTTCCGGATCATGCGATCCTGGATTTGTAAGGTCTGAGTAGCCTCGGTCACCGACATGCCAGGCACAGCCGTCGGCATATAAAGGATATCGCCTTCATTTAGCGGCGGCATGAATTCCTTGCCGAGCTGTAAAAACGGGAAGGCCGTCGCGGCTAGAATCGCAAATGCCAAAGCGAGTGTGAGCTTTCGGTGCCGGAGGACGAAGTTGACGCAGGGTTGATAAGCCCAGATCAGAAACCGATTGACCGGATTTTTTGCCTCTGGCGTGATCTTGCCACGGATTAGCCAGACCATGAGCACAGGGACCAAGGTGATGCCGAGAAAAGACGCGAAGAACATCGCGAACGTCTTGGTGAAAGCCAGAGGCCTGAAGAGGCGACCCTCCTGAGCCGTCAACGAAAAAACGGGAATGAAGCTCACGGTAATGACCAGCAGTGAGAAGAAGAGCGGCCGGCCGACGGCTTTCGCAGCACCTATCAGGAGTTCCGTGCGCTCACCTGGATCCGGATCGCGATGGTGCTTCTCCCGAAAATGCTCCAGCGCTTTGTGACCGTTTTCGACCATGATAATGGCCGCGTCAATCATAGCGCCAATCGCGATCGCGATACCTCCCAAGGACATGATGTTCGAGGTCTGCCCGAGCAAAAAAAGCGGAACGAACGATAAAATGATCGCGATCGGCAGCGTGATGATCGCGACCAGCGCGGATCGTACATGCCAGAGGAAAACGATACAGACCAGCGCCACCACAATGCTTTCTTCGATGAGCTTTTCCCGAAGCGTTTCGATGGCTCTCTTGATGATCCCGCTACGATCGTAGGTCGGAATGATCTGGACCCCATCGGGCAAAGACGATTGAAGTTCTTGCAGCTTTTTCTTAATGCCAGAAATGACGTTCAGGGCGTTTTCGCCATACCGCATGACGACAATTCCGCCCACCACTTCCCCTTTGCCGTCGAGTTCCGCTACGCCTCTACGAAGGTCTCCGCCGAGGTGCACCCTTGCGATATTCTTGACGTAAACTGGTGTGCCATTCTGGACTTTGAGGACGATATCTTCGATGTCCGCCGGACCCTTGAATATAGCCGTGCCCTCGAACGAAATATTCTGTCGTCGCAACCTCTGATGTTTTGCCACCCACGTCATTGTTGCTCGCCTGAATCGCGCTCGCGATGTCCTTAACCGAAAGATTGTAGGCAATCAGCGCGTTGGGATCGAGATCGACTTGGTATTGCTTCACGAAGCCACCAACGGAAGCAACCTCCGAAACACCTTTTACGGACTCTAAGGCATAGCGAAGCGTCCAATCCTGAAACGAGCGTAAATCCGCCAGAGAGTGTTTCCCGGATTTATCAATCAGCGCGTATTCGTAAACCCATCCAACGCCGGTAGCATCGGGACCAATGACAGGATTTACGTTTGCCGGCAAAGAGCCTCGAGCGGAATTGAGGTATTCGAGAACTCTCGATCGAGCCCAATAGATGTCTGTGCCATCTTCAAAGATGACGTAGACAAAAGATTTCCCGAACATGGATTCGCCACGGACAAATTTGACTTTCGGGGCAGAAATGAAACGGGCCGAGATCGGATAGGTAATCTGATCTTCAATGAGATCGGGTGAGCGACCTTCCCAATCGGTGTAGATAATCACCTGAACGTCGGAGAGGTCCGGGATAGCATCCAGCGAGGTGTGCAATAGCCCATAAACTCCCGCCGCCACCGCAAAGACGGTGAAAATGATGATCAGAAATTTGTTGCGCGCGCTAGCACCGATGACCCGCTCAACAGTGTCTCTTGCTTGATATCGTTTGATTGGATCATCGGGCAGCTTTCAAGCTCATTGTCCCGATCGAGCCGATTGTTTGCCCGCAAATGGAGATGGCGTTGAATTGCCGCCTAAGCCATTCTGACGACCTGTTTCTTCAGGAGAGGGCGTCGGTGTCTCCTGCTCAAAACCCTGCTAATGCCCCTTGCACTTGGGATTCCGCATCGATGAGAAAATTGGCGCTCGCGACCACGCGATCGCCCTCTTTCAACCCGCTCAAAACCTGGTAGGCGTCTCCTACCTGGCTGCCTAGCTGAACAATGGATGGTTGTAGTTTTCCATTCCCTTTATCCAGGAAGACGATATTCCGGCTGCCGGTCGGTACGACCGCGTTGATTGGAACGGTTAATCCTTCTCCGAGATCAACCGAAAGATCAGCGTTGACGTACATCCCAGGCCGGAGCTGCAGATCGGGATTCGGGAGATCAATTCGAATTTTCGTGGTCCGTTGCGTCTGTGAGACGAACGGATTAACCACCGCGACCACACCTGTAAACGATTTGTCGGAATCGAAGGTGATCGAGACTGCCTGCCCCACCTTGATCATTGG
Organism: uncultured Verrucomicrobiae bacterium; assembly: GCA_963789065.1. Lineage (GTDB taxonomy): Bacteria > Verrucomicrobiota > Verrucomicrobiia > Chthoniobacterales > JAFAMB01 > JAFAMB01. The sequence goes on from CAWBKA010000014.1 coordinate 56,364, forward strand.
GATCTCGTTCTGGTAAAACTCCGCCCAAATCCACACCAGCGACAGGTCAGCCACGCTGATCAGTTTCTGACCCATCGAGAATCTTGCTCCCTGGTCAGCCGGCACATCCTCAACGACGCCCCGAAATGGGGAGACCAATGTCAAATATTCTGAAGAAATTCGGCTCTTTTCCAGCTCTTCAATTTGCTGATCCGTAAGATTCCATTGGCGCAGGCGCCGCTTCGCGGATTGGATCAATTGGTCAATGTCGCGGGACTGCTCCGTGATCACGGTTTTCCAGAAGCTTGATGAGCTCTTGTTCGGAAGTCGCAAGGTCCGGACTGTAGACCTGCAATAAATCCTGACCCTTCTCAACGACTTGACCTGGCGAGGTGATGTAAAGCTTTTGCACGTATCCGTCGGTACGGGGCACGTACATCCATTGGCGTCCCTTGTCTGCCGTCACCAAACCGACCGTGCGGACGGTGCGCACGAGTCGTTGCCGTTTCGCTTGAGCGTAGGTGACTCCGAACTGTTGCTGACGCTCGACTGGAACGTCGAAGTCGTGTGATTCCGGTTGTGCAATCGGCTTTGAACTCGCGCTGGTATACTGCGCATTTGACTAGCCTGGTCACCCTGAGACTTGCTTTTGTAAACAGGCACCAGATCCATCCCGCAGACCGGACAAGTGCCTGGCTTCTTAGAATGAACCCACGGATGCATCGTGCAGGTGTAGTAATCGACATCATTCTTGGCGGAAACAGCCGGGCCGGGCTTCGAACAGGCGACCAAGCATGAGCACCAGGATCAGGACAGGAGAAACAAAGACGCGCTTTTTCATTTTGATAGTCCTTCAGGCACGCCGCCGAAGAATCGGAGATTTGAGCCGACCAAAGACTCCAGCTCAGCAAGAGCAATCTGGTAGTCTGTCAGGTGTTGATGGTAGGCCGCCTCGATTTCCCAAAGATTGCGCTGGGAAGAAAGAACATTCTGCAACAGCGCTTTGTCCGCTTCATAATCTGACTGGTTTGCCGAGACATTCTGCTTGGCGTCAGGAATAAGACTGTTTGCGTAGAGATCAGCCTGGTGGTGAAATGTTTGGAGTTTTTGCAGCTGGTCCTTAAGCCTTCCAAGCGCCTCATTCTTAGCGCCGTCCACGGCATCCTGGGCGGCGGTTACCTGATCGAGTGCTTCCCGTTCGCCGGCGCGGTACTTATTTTCATTAAACCATGGCAAACTGATGGATATCCCGCCTGAGATTTCGCTAGCGATCTGCGACCCTGCATTATAATGGTCCGCTTGAATGCTCACGGTGGGATCCGGGACCCATTCTCTCTTAGCCAATTGATAGCGCGACTGCGCGGCGGCTAATTGGGCTTTCGCCTCCAGCACCTCCGGGTTGTTCAGGAGAATCTGCGAGCGAAGTTCTCGCGTATCCAGATTTACGATGTGGAGTTCTCGGAGCGCGGGTCGCCCCAGTGACCCAAAAGCGTCCACCTTCATCAAGACTTTCAGCGCGGTCTCGTCGTCCGAGCGTTTTTGTTCGAGGTCTTGCCGTTCCTCGGCTACTTTTTGCCGCTCGATCTGTGCGGTGAGGAGATCTGACTCTGTCTGCGCCCCAACTTCAAATTTGGTTCGACTACTGTCGATGGTCTGGGAGAGGGCAGTTTCTTCCGTTTGATTTAATTCTAGAAGTTCATAGTCGTTGGAGAGTTGGAGAAAAGCGGATCGTGTTTTGAAAACCACCTCTAGCTCTTGGCGTCGCAGGTCTTGAAAAGCGGCGACAGCTTCAGCGGCAGCGGCTCTTTCACGGCTCCGGTTTTTGCCAGAAAGTGGAATGCTCTGTTCGATGCTCACCGTCTGATCCGTGAAGCCGTTCGCCGGAATTTGGACAAACCGGCCCAATAGCGATCGGAAATTTAACTTCGGATCTTCCCAGGCAGCCTCTTGTGGAATTCGTTGCGTAGCCATTCGCCACCGCGCTCGAGCGGCAGCTACCGTCGGATTTCTCGCCAGCGCTTTCTGGGTAACCTCTTCCAGAGAAAGAGTGCTCTGGCCCGCCAATAAGCCTGGAGGAGCCAATAACGCGACTTGCACAAATGCTGTGAGGAAAAATGAAGGAAAGCAAAACGGGTGATTCATAGATCTGAGGGAAAATCCGGACGAAGGATCACGGATTTGCGGTGTCTGGAGGCTACGCGACGGACAGCGACGCCAAGACACACTGGTCCTGTAACTTCAGGACGCTCAGATCAATCGAACACAGTTCGTGGCCAGCACCGGGGGAGCGTATCCTCCGGTATCGCTGAACTCCACTAACCCGGCCGGCATCGGCAGAACGAGGAGCATCCGGCTAAACGAGAAACTACATTCAACCCAATCCAGACTGACCATCAAGCCGCCATTGTCGTGCAACGGGGTGGCCTCTTTCGTGCGCTGTGTCTTACAGCAGGACGAATTATTGCAGCAGCCCTTTTGGCAGCCAGAATCGCTGGCGTTGGAATAAGCCACCGCCGCACCACAAGAGAAAGGTTCTACTCGAGCTTGGCCCAGAAAGGTCAAACTCAGCAGAAGAAGAGCGATTGTCAGGAAACGCTGCATGGAACAAGCAAGCTCATTTGCTTTACGTCATTCTATACTGATTCGCAAGCGGTGGCACGGTCAGGACGAGATCAACGCGTTCCGGACGTGCGGGCGCCGGTCGCGCGGGAGCGCGACCCTAGCGCGCTATAGGCGGAATCAACGCGTTCCGGATGTGCGGGACGATTTCGCGACCCTTGAATTCCGCTCAAGAATCACGGCAGGCGTCCAAGGGGCCCTCGCCCTACCTGCGCCGGGGCATTGCTCCCATCGAATTCAGTTTCCACTAACCCGAAAGGAGTATTGCCGGTCGGGTTATTACGTGATTGGATCAACGTTAGGAAATAGCTAATTTGCGAGCTGGGCGCTCCACCGCGAACGAAACCAAACTTCGGGTAATCAATGGACTTCTTGCTCAACGAGCAAAAGCTCGAGGAGGTCGAATTCAATGAGAAAATTGGTACCACGAAAGCTGCTGGCATGCGTTCTGAGCTTGGTACTGCCAGCTGCGGCCCTCGGGCAGGTCACTCCTGATTTTTTCCTCAAAGGCGCCGCGATCACCCGCTACGCGTTTAGTTTCACCTACCTCTACCTCGGAATCGAGAAGTTAAGCAAGGAAGATTTCGACGGAGCCATCGCTGATTTCGATCGAGCCATCCAGCTCAATCCGAATCTTGCCGACGCCTACAGCGACCGCGGAATAGCCAAGGCAAAAAAGGGCGATGTTGACGGCGCGATTGCTGACTGCGATCAGGCCATTCAGCTCAATCCGGAACTTGCCAATGCCTACGGCGTGCGTGGCGATGCCAAGGTACAGAAGGGCGACCTCGACGGAGCCATTGCTGACTACGATAGGGCCATCCAGCTCGATGCAAAACCTGCTTTTGTCTACTCCGGCCGAGGAAATGCTAAGCTTGAGAAGGGCGACCTCGAAGGCGCCGCTGCTGACTTCGATCAGGCTATCCAACTCAATCCGAATTACGCCCTCGTACTGAAGCCAAAAATTGCCGAAGCCTACAACAACCGGGGATATGCCAACTAAGGAAAAGGTGATGTCAACGGAGCAATTGCTGACTACCAGCGAGCTATCCAACTCGATCCAAATTACGCTGCCGTTCTGAATCCAAGAATTGCCGAAGCCTACAACAACCAGGGATATGCCAACCAGGAAAAAGGTGATCTCGACGAGGCAATTGCTGACTACCAGCGGGCTATTCAGTTCAATCCGAATTACGCTCTCGAGCTTGCGCGTGCCTACGGCCTTCGTGCCGACGTCAAGCGAAGGAAAGGTGACCTTGACGGAGCCATCTCTGACTGCGATCAGGTCGTTCAGCTCAATCCGAGTCACGCTCTCGGCTACAATGCCCGAGGAACAGTCAAGCAAACGAAGGGCGACCTGGACGGAGCCATTGCTGATTACAGCCAGGCCATCGAGGTCAATCCGCGATTTTCCGCCGCTTACAACAACCGGGGAGATGTCGAGCGAATGAAGGGCGATCTGGACCGAGCCATGGCCGACAACAATCAGGCCATCGAGCTCAATCCGCGATTTTCCGCCGCCTACGACAACCGGGGAAGTGTCGAGCTTATGAAGGGCGATCTGAACGGAGCAATGGCTGACTACGATCAGGCCATTAAGCTAAATCCGAAAAATGCCCTCGCCTACAACAACCGGGGAATAGCCGAGTTTAGGAAAGGCGATCTGAACGGAGCTTTGACTGACTACAATCAGGCTATCCAACTCAATCCGAATTATGCCGCCGCCTACAGAAACCGAGGCAAAGCCGAGCGAAAGAACGGCGACCTCGACGCAGCCATCGCAGATTTCAATCGTGCCATCAAGCTCGGCTTACCTTCTGTCGACGTGGCGGAGACTCCCGATTGAGCCTGCTCATTATCACTTCGGCATTCGAGCTTGCACTGAGAGGTATTTCCGCGTAAGCGAAGCGTCTCCGCTTTGCTCCGTCGTGACTTCGTGAAGAGGCAAGGCAGGGACGCCTCGCTTACCCGCGAGTACGTATGGATCCGATATGCTCTTTCCTCACGCCTCGCGGACGACCCATTTTGAACGCAACGAAACCCAGGGGATTTAGGAGACGGTACACTGGAGAATCTTATGATCAGGCCAAGCTCTGTTCTAGTTCTGGTTCAGATTGTCAACATTGTCTTATTGGCGGTTGTCAGTCTGGCGCAGGATGCACAGCGGCCTCTCGCAGCCGTTACTCGGGGTAAGGAAATATATATGGATGGAATGGTGCCTGGCGGCGTTCCGATCGAGGCGTTGGCAGGAGATGGAAGTGTGAAAGTCCCGGCGGCGATTCTCAGATGCGCCAACTGCCATGGACCCGACGGGAGGGGAAGACCGGAAGGCGGTATTTTTCCGTCCAACATTCGTTGGTCGGAATTGAGCAAGCCGTACTCAGTCAGGACGAACTCTGGAAGGGAACGGCCGCCTTATAGCGAAAGCCTGCTCATCCGGGCCATCACGATGGGCGTCGATTCTGGCGGAACTCGGTTGAACCTGGCGATGCCGAAATACCAACTCACGAGAGAACAGGCCGATGATCTGGTCGTTTACTTGAAAGCGCTGGACAATATGCAGGATCCGGGAATCAGCGACCAAGCGATTAAGATTGGCGTGATCCTTCCACCGGAGGAAACGTTCGGCGGAATACATCGCGCTCTATCCGAGACTCTGATGGCGGCGTTTCGAAAGGTCAATGAGGCGGGTGGGCTCTATGGTCGGAGGATACTCTGCGAGTTCAATAGCGCCCCTCAATTTTCAGAAGCGGAATCATGGAAAAAATTCATTCAAGAAGAACAACCCTTTGCGCTGGTCGAGAGCTTCATCGCCGGAAACGAGAGAGAGATCAACTCCTGCCTCAAAGAGAGCGGCGTTCCTCTGATTGGGGCCATCAGTCTTTTTCCCGAAGTCGATGCTTCAATTAATCGATTTGCCTTCTACCTTTTGTCCGGTGTGCCAGGGCAAAGCGAGGCTTTGGCACGGTTCGCTGGCTCCGACCTGGGGATTAGAACCGCGCGTTCAATCGTGATCTACGATGAGGAAGAGGGGATCCAGGCGGCCATAGATCGCATCGGCAAGCAGACCCAGGCGATAGGCTGGGAGCCACCTCCAACAATAAATGTCAAGGAAGGTAAAGACTGGTCGACGCTCTTGCGGGACGGAAAAATCGACGTCGTCTTCTGGTTGGCGTCCGGCGAGCATTTGGGAGAGTTTTTCACGGGAGCGGCCGCGAGCGGGGTATTTCCAATAGTTCTGGCGCCGAGTGCGTTCGTGGGACCGGAAATCTACACCGCTCCCAAGCAATTTTCTGGACGCCTTTTCCTCTCTTTTCCGATGCTCCCCTCTGATCAGACGAAAGAGGGAGAGATGGAATATCTGGAACTGGCGCGCGCCGGCGGATTCTCTCCCGGCAACCTTGCTGAACGCCTGACCGCTTTCTCCGCGGTGAAATTACTTGTCTATGGGCTGGAACAAGCCGGCCGGGAAGTAACGCGAGAAAAACTGATTGGAATCCTTGAGAAGCTTTACCACTTCGACACCGGGCAGACGCCGCCCCTAACATTTAGCTCGAACCGGCGCGTCGGCTCGACCGGTGCGCACATTGTTGGAATCGACTTGGAAAAAAGGCAGCTTCTCCTACCTTCCACCTGGATCGAGCTTGAATTACCTTAGCGTTCGCTCGCTCTCATCGGGAACCAGTTTACCGGTTAATAGTAACAGATCAGCCAGATTTTTTTCACTTTTTTCGCCGACGCTGACACTCGGGCCGCACAAATAGATTTGTAGACTATAGCAAGGCGAAAACATCATTCGTCCGATTCCCTCTTACCCTCTAACGCTTTCACTTTGCGGTGTTGCTCGGTTCAGGGGATCGCTCGAGTGCGAATCCTAGCGTCAAATTCCATTAGAACCACAGGAGATATTATGGCCAACCCTGTTCACGGTGATTCAGATAAAGCTGATGTCCCGGGTGTATCTGGTTTCAGTGCTGTCTCAGATGGGACCCGCGGCGATACTCAATCGAGTGCAAAGAATGGCGTGGTTGGGGGTAACGAGACCACCGATTCATCGCCCCCGGGTGTACCCGGTGGCAATGGCGTTTTCGGGTTTTCGACAAATCCGCATGGGAGCGGTGTGTTCGGCGCCAACAATGCGACAAGTCCAGTGAGTGCTCCGGGCGGAAGCGGTGTTTTCGGCTTTGCGAACGCACCAGGTGCCGTCGGAGTCTTCGGGGCCAATAATCGGACCGATAGCGGCCGTGGCGTGCAGGGCAACGGCCCCGAGGCTGGAGTGGGTGGATTCAGCGACAGGGGCACGGGCGTCTCTGGCCAATCTAACGGCGGCGATGGCGTGCGCGGCGATACCAGAGCGAGCGGAAAGAATGGCGTGGTTGGGGGTAACGAGAGCACCGATCCGGTACCCCCGGGGGTATCCGGTGGTAATGGCATATTTGGGTTCTCGACAAATCCGCATGCGAGCGGTGTGTTCGGTGCCAATAATGCTACAAGTCCAGTGAATGCTCCGGGCGGAAGCGGTGTTTTCGGCTTTGCGAACGCACCAGGTGCCGTCGGAGTCTTCGGGGCCAATAATCGGACCGATAGCGGTCGTGGCGTGCAGGGCAACGGCCCCGAGGCCGGAGTGGGGGGATTTAGCGACACTGATCACGGTGTGGGTGTATTGGCTCAAAGCAGGAATATAGCGATAAAGGCCCAGGGGGGGCGTCTTGCCGGACGATTCGAAGGGGACGTCGAAGTTACCGGCGATATCCGTCTGGTAAATGCCGATTGTGCGGAAGACTTCGATGTCGTGGAAAAAGAGCAGGTTGAACCGGGAACGGTTATGGTGCTCGGAGAGGAAGGAATATTACGCCAAAGCCATCGCGCCTACGATAAGCGGGTTGTCGGCGTGATTTCCGGCGCGGGTGGCCTCAAGCCGGGCATCGTTTTAGACAAGCAGCAATTGCAAGCCAACCGCCTGCCGGTGGCGCTGCTGGGCAAAGTCTACTGCAAGGTGGATGCCCGGTACGCCCCCATTGAGATTGGCGACCCTTTGGCAAGCTCTCCGACGCTCGGTCACGCGATGAAGGCCCAAGATCCCCTCAAGGCTTTCGGGTCGGTCATCGGCAAGGCCCTGGCCTCCTTGCCTTCTGGACAAGGTTTGGTACCCATTCTGGTTGCGCTGCAATAGAAACGAAGCGGAGGAGATGCGTGGAACGAGGAGTAAGTCATGAGGAACGGCAACGGCGGCGAGACAGATACCCAGAATAACGATGGCAAGGGCGATAAGGGGGGTGGCGGCGGTGGCCTTATTGATCTCTTGTTGAAGATAGCCGTAGCTGCAGCGGCCTTAACGTAGCCGAGGCTCGAACTTTGTTGAGTGTTCCAACGTTCTCTAACAATAATAAGAATCACATTATAGGAGGTTAATATGGCGCGGCAAGCACCTACTATCACACAAGCAAATTCTTTGCCGTCTGGCGGAAATGTCGCAAGTGTACATCTTGAATGGCAGATCACGTTTGGTGATGCTCCAGTCGACAGGCCACTCAAGACGCGAGTCCGCGGACCGAACAATTTCATTCGAGAATTCCCGGTTACAACGGATAGCCATTTCAGTACCGACGTCGCTGGACTCCCGGCGGACACTGATGTCGCTTTTGCAGTCTGTTCTGTTTTTCAGGACGCATCCGAGCTCTGTTCAAGTGCCACGGTACATACGCAGGGCGTCCCGGGCGGAGGCGGAGGTGGGCCGAGACCAAAGCCTCCGCCTCCGCGCATCAGCTCAATCGAACCACATCAGGCCACTCTACACGATCAAGGCAACATCGTAGTCCGTTGGACCGCCACCACTAACTTCGATCAATATCACTTCATCTTTGCGGAGACACCGCACGGCTCTACCGAGGTTGAAATCAATTCGGGCGGCACCAGCGGTTTCTTCCGAGTCGCACCCACATTCCCCGGACGGGAATACAGCTTCAAAGTGCAAGGCTGTATTACTCATTTGATCGGACTTAACGAGTGCTCTGATTTTACTTCTCCTTCCACCACTGTGATGCCACAGAATACTCGTAGCCTGAGGGAATTTCTGCGACTCAGTAGTGTTCGACTCGATCCTGGTATCCGATCATTGGGTCCGTCTGCGTTTTCGGCGGGCATTCGAGCTATGATGCATCTTTAGCATCCAACTCTAAGAGGTAATAGACAGATGTTCTCAACCTTTAACCCGAAATAGTGTATGTCCTTCTACAGCTTTTCCGTTCCCAGTTTTCACATTACAGAGGTCCGCTCTGCACATAGCGATACCCTCTTCGCGTCCACAGCGCTAAAAGTAACTAATCCTAATGGGAGTCTTCACCTCAGCTTTGATGCACAGGGCGCCGCTCTCAACGACCGCAAGGCCGGTGGCGGCGTAGACCTTCCGTTTCTATTCAGGAATGTCGACGTCCCCAGCCCGACGCCTGAGAATCCCGACGGGGGAGCGGTATTTTGGACATTTCTGCTGGTCAATGCAGGGAATGCTGACCGTGAGTACGTCGTCGTTCTAAACAAGGCTGCGGATGCATTTGCGGGAGCGCTGGCAGGTAAAGTCATCGATAAAGCCGCGATGGGCGACATTGTTGCTAGCCTCGAGTTCCTAGCTGGCTTGGGTGTCGTTCTCGGCGCTCAAGAAGCATTGAACTTGCTCACTGCGAATTGCGATGGCCAGGTAGCATCTGGCTCATTTGCTTTTACAGCTAGACAGCTTGCCGAGATGGTGCTGCCTACAGCGACGCATGATTTTTCGGTGCCAAACCCCGGTTCAAAGAGCCCCGCCGGCTGCGGGGCTAATTCCCAATATGAGATAAACTATCAGATCACGAGAAACACAGAAGCCCGCATTAGAGAGCTACGTCTGGAGAAGACCGGTTGGGCTCAGGCAGATCTGACATCAATTGTTACGAACAGTCCGCCGGCGCTCCAACTTGAGACCGGTAGCTCCATCTTGTCTCTCGTCGCCGCGTCGGACAACATTCCCCGAGTCTACTACATCGGTGTGGATGATCAGGTTCAGGAATTGCGCTTGGAAAGGAGTGGCTGGGCGCAGGCAACTATCTCGCGTATTGTAAATAACAACCCGCCGGCTTTTCCGATACAAATTGGCACTCGGCTTGCCACATTTGCTACCCCTATCTCCACCGTCCTTGGAAAAGAGCAGATACCTAACCCTCGGTTTTACTATGAGGGTGCGAATCAACATATCCACGAGCTTCGCCTCGAGGCGAATGGTTGGGCACAAGCAGAAATCTCGACCATAGTCCTCAATGATCCGCCCGCTCCGCTGGTTCGAACGGGCAGTCCGATCGCGGCTCTTGTCAGCCGAGAGCCTGTCTTTCGGGTTTTCTACATCAGTTCGGACAACAATCTAAACGAGCTACGTCTCGAAAGCAATGGCTGGTTCCAAGCGAATATTGCTTCTATCGTCGGGAACAATCCTCCGGCCGTGTCACCTCGTGCAGACACTTCCCTCACAGCTGTCGTAAGTCCTGATGGAATTCCGCGTGTGCTGTATATTGGGTCCGATAACAAAATAACTGAGCTCCGCCTCGAAACTGGCTGGCTTCAAGCGAGTATATCAAACTTTGTCATCAATAATCCCCCGGCATTTCCTCCCCAGGAAGGGACGGACATCGCGGCAATCGTTGACGACGGTGGCACGACGAGAGTCTTCTATATTGGACAGGATAACCAAATCCGCGAACTGCGTTTAGAGCGCGGCGCCTGGGTACAGGCCAGCATCTCTGCGAGCGTCACGAATTCCCCGCCAGCATTTCCTCCGCGCGCCCGAAGCCCTCTTGCTGCTCTGTTAGCTCCGGGCTCTATACCTCGCGTATTTTACATTGGCGTGGATAGTCATGTCCACGAGCTTCGTCTTGAAAGAACCGGTTGGCTTCAGGCGGACATTTCAGATGTCGTGACTAATAACGCGCCGGCCTTCCCTGTAGAGAGCAGTAGCCCACTGTTGGCATACCTGACTTCCGATCAAGTGGTTCGACTTGTATATAGGGGGTAAGGCGGCAATGCCATCGAGAATTTAACCGGGATTCTTTTGTCTAGTTTTATTGGCTCTCCGCTGTTTTCTGTGGGTAACTCAATCGGTTAGGTTAGCCACGTAGTAGCGCTACGCTACGCCTGTTCAAGGTCGAATCCGGCATAAACGGCCTCCTCCCCACTTCGTGGGTCCCCTCCATTTATTCCGTTTCTCGCTTGAGCAGGCTTCGCTCCGCGCTGAGAGGGTTACTGCATTTTGCGTTCGAGAGCCCTTCGCTCGTTTCCTCGCTACGGTCTCTCAAGCGCAAAAGCTATTGGTACTTTGTTTCGGGGAGCAAAACCGGGGGGGTGGATTTGCATTTTAGGTGAGCGTGGACTCAATAAGAAGGATGACACCGGAGGAGCTTTTTACCACAGCATTGGGATTGGGTCGGCAATGGCGAGTGGCCGAATGCCGCTTTGAGGGAGAACCGAAACGCTTGGAATTACGACTCGAGCACGTGCCCGGGGAACACTTCGAGTGCCCGGTCTGCAAAGCTTCGTGTGGAATCCACGACACCATCGAAAGACGCTGGCGGCATATGAACTTTTTCCAGTACCGCTGCGAACTGGTGGCCAGGGTGCCCCGCACTTGGTGTCGCACCGACGGAGTCCATCAGGTGCCAGTACCCTGGGCCCGGGAAGGCAGTGGTTTCACCCTGATGATGGAAGCGCTCATGATGCTGCTCAGCGCGGAGATGCCTGTCGATGCCATGGCTGATTTACTCGATGAGCACGATACTCGTCTGTGGCGGGTGTTGATGCATTATGTGGAGCAAGCACACGCTAAGAGCGACTGGAGTGCCGTCCGGCGGATTGCGGTCGATGAGACCAGTGCCAAGCGCGGACGCCGCTACGTGACCAATGTGCTCGACGCTGAGAACTCACGTCTGCTCCTGATGGTCGAGGGACGTGGTGTCCAGGCCCTGGAAGCCTTTGCCAAGGCGCTGCGCCGGCACGGGGGCGATCCCTCCCAGATCGAGGCCATCGCAATGGATATGAGCACCTCCTATATCAAAGGTGCGACCCAATACTTTCCTCAGGCCAGCATCGTTTTCGACAAGTTCCACGTCATGGTGCTGGCCGGCAAAGCCCTTGAGGAGGTGCGCCTCCAATTGCAGCGCGAGGGAGCCCAGCTCAAAGGGGCGATGTGGAGCTTACGCGGCAACACCTGGAATCTCAGTCCAGAGCGTCAAGCGCAACGTAAAGACCTCTGTCGCCAGTACACTCAACTTGGCCGTGCGATGAGTCTGCGTGAGACTCTCCAAGCCATTTACGCAAACTCCGACCGGCAGCTTGCCGAAGCTGAACTCCGGTGGTGGTGTGGTTGGGCAGCGCGCAGCCGCCTCTGGCCCTTCCGCCATTTGGCCCAAACCGTTCGTCAGTATCTGGATGGCATCCTCGCCTACTTCGATACCAGGCTGACCTCCGGAGCAATCGAGGCTGTCAACGGTATCATCCAGCTCGCAAAACGAATGGCTCGGGGATTTAGAAACTTCGCTTACTTTAGAACCGCCGCCTACCATCGAGCCGGTCAGCTCAATCTAGATGTGCCAAACATGAGTTAACTTAGCAATTACCCACACCAAACAGCGAGGGACCGTTTTATTTTGTTCAACAGACCGGAGAGTATCCGAGATGTATAAGATGCTTTACTGCCATATGACATGGCATACCACCAATCACTGGAGATTCAGATATGCCAACCGACCTCACGAGCCACGTCCATGAATTGCGTTTAGATGGCACCGGCTGGGCCCAGGCCAATATTTCGGCTATCGTGACCAATAATCCACCGGCGTTTCCAATTGAAAACGGCGGCCCCATCTTCGCCTACGCGACTTCCGGTAGGCTAACGCGGATTATATAATAGGGGATAGAATCGAGAGCATTTCGGAATTTCCGCGTTTCTCAGCTTCTCGGTACGCTATCTCGGTCACCGAGAATGGCTGGTGGTTGTCGCTCGTCGAGAATAGTGTCAGGCGAATATCCCTACAGATAAGTAGCATAGGCTTCCAGCCTGTCTTGGTGCACCGTTATATGATGGCGTGTTAGTCCCGTCCCCAGGGTCTCTTCCGGGATCTCGATAGTGATCAGGATTGAAACCCAGCTGAGACTCTCCCTCCGGTCGCCCTCGGCAATTCGTTTGCTTCTGTGAGGGCTGGTGCCCCGAGCGTCGCCGCTGAAATCACGCCCCCGGAATAAACGTTCGGCCAAGGCCAAGATTGTCCACCCCCCTTCGCTATGTTTGCTACCTTCTGTTCAAATTATCTTCGCTTGCTTCTGTGAGGGCTGGTGCCCCGAGCGTCGCCGGTGAAATCACGCCCCCAGAATAAACGTTTGGCCAAGACCAAGATTGTCCACCCCCCTTGGCTATCTTTGCTGCCTTCTGTTCAAATAATCTTCGCTTCCTTCTGTGAGGGCTGGTGCCCCGAGCGTCGCCGGTGAAATCACGCCCCCGGAATAAACGTTTGGCCAAGACCAAGATTGTCCACCCCCCTTGGCTATCTTTGCTGCCTTCTGTTCAAATAATCTTCGCTTCCTTCTGTGAGGGCTGGTGCCCCGAGCGTCGCCGGTGAAATCACGCCCCCGGAATAAACGTTCGGCCAAGACCAAGATTGTCCACCCCCCTTGGCTATCTTTGCTGCCTTCTGTTCAAATAATCTTCGTTTCCTTCTGTGAGGGCTGGTGCCCCGAGCGTGGCCGCTGAATCCGGATTACCCTTCGGCTGCGAACGTTTGACGATGAAGACCCCAGCACGAGTGACGCGAAACGTAAAAGAAGACCCAAGCGTGGAGGAATGCGACATCTGGAACGTTGAAACAGCGCTCCTGGAGAGACTTCCGGATGAAGAAGTGTCCTTGACTGCGGATCCGGACGAAATCGAGGTCGAACAAATACCTGGTTCAAAACTCGACTCGACGCGGACAATGCTTACCATTCGTACCCAGGGTCGTTCACCGCTCAAAGCCGGCGACACCATCTACGTGGATGTCCGCGTGATTCCGTCCGAGGGGAGGTAGGCGTTTGGCGTTCGGCGGCGCAGAAGAGACCTCACACAGAGGTCGCTAGGGCTTTTGAAAAATTCGTGGGAAAATTGGAAATCCTGGCATTCGCCAAGCCATACACGTTTGGCGTTCACCACTCACCATCTCCTCTCACCATTCACCTGCGCATCGGCGGGCGTTACATGGCAGGGTTGTGCTACGGCCTCACGCCGATACCTTTCCTACTCCCGCTCGCGGACCCAGCGGATGGCGAAGTGTTGCAGTTCAACGGCATTGCGAAAATTCATTTTCTCTTTGATTCTTGCTCGATACGTATCGACCGTCGCTACGCCGAGTTGGAGCGTCTCAGCAATGTGACGTGTGGTATGGCCGCGCCCGATCAGTTCCAAGACCTCCAATTCGCGATCCGTCAAGCGATCGAGCGGCCGTGGCATGGTTTTCATTCCGGTCGTAAGACTCCTCAAAAAAGCCGACGTCATCGTTCCGGAAAGATAGATTTCCCCGGCCAGCACGCGCCGAATGGCTTGTAACACGTTGTCAGCCCCTTCATGCTTTGTGATGTAACCGGTGGCCCCGGCGCGGAGAGCTCGCTCCGCATAGAGGGATTCATCATGCATTGAAAGAACTAATACCGGTACGCCGACCGGAAGAGCCTTGATGCTTTTGATCAGCTCCAGTCCGCTGGACCCTTTCAAAGTGATGTCGACGATGGCCAGATCCGGCGATTCGTTCCGAATCAGTTGAATAGCTTGTTGCGCGTCTTCCGCCTCTCCACATACTTCCAGATCCATCTCTTGATTTATCAGCTCAGAGAGACGTTCACGGAACAACGGATGGTCGTCGACGACCGCTACTCTTTCCTTTTTTTGACTCATGACATTGCTTAAGCTGAACTCAGCCTGGCGTTCCCGTTGCGATGCCGCGAGCCACCGCCGATCCCGCAGGCGAGCGCGATTTGATCTGCAAGGTTCCACCAAACATTCGTACTCGATACCGTATGATAATTAACCCCTTCCTGCCGATTCTCCCTACGATGGGTATACTGTCATTTGGGGGTCTTTCGACCTTAAAATCAACCTGAATTATTGTAGGGAAGTTCGCCCTCTGGTTGTAGTATTATCCGCTATACGTCTGTCACAAAGTTAGGTAGGACGCTCAACTATTTGCAGATCAACGGCTGATTGGCGACGACGACCGTCAAAAACCGAGACAAGGACGAGGGCTCGTCCTCAGACCCGATTTTTCTTCCTGCGGTGATTCGCCGAACGTAACGAAAATCCCTCTGGTAAGGATATCAAGGACGAGTATCTGTTTAGCGCCGGTCATACGGCCCGAAGGGCTCTGCGGTTTGGACGTCTCGTCGAAGAATTCACCGGGGCCGATTTCCAATCTATGGCCCGAAGCGGCCAAAAAAGCATAGCTCCAGAACTCCTGATGCGCACTAGGCGACATTGGGGCGTTGAGAAAATCAGATGATACGTTTTTTTCGGCGACTCATGGTGGCATGGGCGTCCCGCCCGTGATCTTGGTGCGAGCACGGGCGGGACGCCCATGTCACAATGCCGAGCCCGACGGCTCACGCGGATTCCCCGGAATCAAGGGGTCTGAGCCCAGGGTTTACCGGGTTTACCCTGGGTTAATTTTCCACCGAATTAGCCCATGAAGGGCCACCAGCTACGGCGAGAATCGGCTCCGGACCCCTCTGATTCGGATCGCGTGCAAATTCCGCGCCTCTTCAGCTTCAGGGCGGAGCGAAACGTTTATTTCGTGTAATCCAGGGTAAAACCCTGGTGTGTGCTTAGCGCCGGTTATACGGCCCGAAGGGTTCGCCGATAAGCGCTCACTTGTTGCAGCTGGCTTCGTCTAGATTCTCGTCCTGCCAGGCAGGCAGCAGAACTGGAGGATGAGGACGAGTGAAGAGAGAAAGCGATTGGTCGAGATGCCAGGGAAGTGATCTCGACCAAAGCTGGTACTCGACCGCTCGTTTCTCGTTCCCTAATCGTCCTCGAGCTCGGTTTGTTAGTTATTAGTTATTAGTTAAGTTCCTAGTGGTTAGTTGTTATTTGTTAGGTCGGCTTCAGGCTTGATCAGTCGATCGCGGTTGCGAATCCGATCGCTGCGGGACACTCCATCTGCCGTCCCTTCAGGACGCGTCGCGTCGTGGAAGTTCTCAGGGATAAATCCCTGGGAGCCCCGGGGATTTATCCCTGAGATGAATGGCACGAAGATAAGGAAGATTGAGAGCTTCATACCCCCGAAGACCGAAGAGGCGATGCAATGTAGCATAGGCTTCCAGCCTGTCTTTTGTGTTGGCACCAAGCGACGTCTTTGGGGACGTCAGGAGTATCGCGGGAAGAAGAAGCGTGCGAACATCAAGTGATCGGCTCGAGACAGGCTGGAAGCCTATGCTAGTGCGCTAGCCCTGTCGGCGTCTTCGGTGAGAAACCACCCGAAACAGCCCTTAACTTAGGGCCATTCATCCCTGGGCTGAGGACAGAGGGTAAAGCGGAGACGCTTCACTTACCCCTCCGCGAGAGGTAAAGCGGAGACGCTTCACTTACCCCTCCGCGAGAGGTAAAGCGGGGACGCTTCACTTACCCCTCCGCGAGAGGTAAAGCGGGGACGCTTCACTTACCCCTCCGCGGGAGGTAAAGCGGGGGACGCTTGACTTACCCCCCGCAAGAGGTAAAGCGGGGACGGTTCACTTACCCCCGCGAGAGGTAAGGCGGGGACGCTTGACTTACCCAAGAGGTAAAGCAGGGACGCTTCACTCCGGCTCTGACCGTCTGGAAAAACAGCCAAAAGTCTCGAGCAGATCGCAGATCGATCTCTCTTTAAGCTTGAGTTGCTGTTGAGAAGCGTAACACATTGTCGGCTATGATTAATCGCTTAGGAAGGTATGCCTGCCTGATTTCCCTCGTTGGAATGATCAACGTTGTCTTGCCTGAGATATCGCGAGCAGATTGCACGGACAAGGATTTGAAAGCCGCGGAAAAACAAGCCGCGTCGTCTATCGTGCTGTATAAGCAAAAGGACAAGGCGTTTAATGATTACGTTAAGACTCATTCGTTCGATACACAGGCCAGGACACTAGAAAATGCAAAGAGAGCTCAGTTCGCCCTGGTTCAGGCGGATTACGATGCGATGAAGGCTTCGGGGTGTCTCGCGAAATCGAAAATCAAATGGCCTCTGGGTCTGAGAAAATAAAAGTAAGACTCCCGTTGGTCAGTCGGAATCCTCCTTTCAGAGGGTTCGTAAAAATTATTGCCATCAGCACAGTTATCTGATGTAAACGTCAACTGATTTTACGGAAGTTGATCCGCCTTCGCTTCCTGAGACCCCCCATACGCCCCCCAATTGATCGCCTGACAGCTATGATTGATGACGCGATCGTCTTTTTGAGAAATCAGCTCAACCAGTCTTTGCGGAGTTTATCCGGAACGGGTGCAGGCGAGAACAAGGTCGAGTTCCTCAGTGGGGATCAGATGGATCCAATTTCGTTCAAGTCTGAAGTGGTTTCTGTCCTATTGATCAATGTGGAGGAAGAGAGCACCCTTCGAGCCCCCGACCTCTTTGCGGGGGCTAATGCCAACGGTGTTCGTCAAAAGATCCGGCCTGAAATTCGCCTCAATCTGTTGTTGCTGTTTGTCGCTCAGTTCAAGGAATACGCCCACTCCCTGGCTTATCTTTCCGCCGTCATCCGCTTTTTTCAGATCGATGGCGTTTTCAATCGGCAGAATGCACCAGAACTAAGCGAAGGAATTGATAAACTGGTGGTGGAACTGGTGACCCTGCCGTTTTCCGAACAGAGCCAGATCTGGGGTGCCCTCCGCACGACCTACCGTCCTTCTGTCCTTTACCGAGTAAAAACGATTGGCTTCAAGGATAAGGGCGGGCTGCCCCTGCCTCCAGTCAGAGAAATTAGCCGTCGCCCGACGCCGCTCAGGGCCGGTTCCGATGGGTAGCAGGTAAGACCGATGAACCACGCAAAAACAGTATGAAGTACCGCGCGGTCTTCACTCTGCACATGAAGCACCTGTTCTACGCGGATAACAGGTGCCGGAGCTTCCAATTTGAACCGACGATACCTACCCAGCGACTCCTGAAGAACTACCGTTGTATCCTGAAAATGCTGCCGGACGGAATTCTGGTGCTTACGGCAGCTGGAGAGAACGACGAACCTCTGATTCCAATCGTTGGGAAAGTGACATTCACTTTCCACCTTCGGCTTTTGAATCCGGATTTTTCACTCTTTACCGAGCTTGCGGAGATCACCAGCAAGGCGGCGCCGCTCTTCACCAATGCGGGTAACAATACGCCAGCGACGCCGGTGGCCTTGCAACTCCAGGAGCGAATCGCCTCAGAGAGCGAGACGCTGATTTTGGGCAAAGGCGAGACCCGTGCCAATTTCCGCCTTGGAGGACATCCCCTGGACGGGCGGCCCGTGACGGACTTCATTCTCCAGGGCCTGCCCGGGGCGAAGATCGGAAATTACGATACCAACCAGAGAGAACTCACTGTCCACGCTCCCGCCGCCCTGGCGGATCGGATTTTCACGGTCGCCTATCCGGTCAAGCCGCGGCTTGACCGAGGAGTGTTCGCCGAGGTGGAGATCCACGGTGATGACTCAATGTCCAGGCCGGGCGGCGCGGCTTCTGAATTCTTTATCCAGTTTCAACCCAAAGAAAGCAAGTGGAGGTACTACCTGGTTACGAACCGGAAATCGGGCCAGCAGTTTGCCATCGAAGCCGATCGCCAATTCACGATTTTCACGCCTGAAACCTCGGACGCCTTGGCGAAGGCGCTGCAGGTCCAATATCCCGGTCTTGATCTGATTTGCTTTGAGTCGACCGAATCGGTGCGCTGCCAGGAGGCCGCGCTCAGGCAGATTCGGTTGAAGCACGGGAACGAGGCGATTTTCGAAAGCTTACCCAATCCCTCGATTCGGAGTATCTGCACGGCCCCAAAAGATTTTGCGTTCTTCCAAGTCGTCAAAGACATCGGTGTCCCCGCAATCCAAAGCACCTAATCAAATAAACTATGGCCAGGACCTACACCACTCCGGGTGTTTACGTAGAGGAGATTTCGACCCTGCCCCGCTCCGTGGCAGAAGTCTCAACCGCCATCCCGGCCTTTCTAGGATATACCGGGAAGGGCGAGAAATATACGCCCACGCGCATCGAAACGATGATGGAGTACGAGCAAACATTCGGCCGTGCGCCTGACGCTGTAGAGCGAGTCACGTTAAAAAAGGTGGCGGGAACGCACCCTGATCCCGCAGCTAGTTACGACATTGACACGGTGACCACCAAAGCCGGCATCCCGTTGTTGTACTACAGCTTGCGCTTGTATTTCGACAATGGCGGAGGGCCTTGCTACGTCGTCTCTCTGGGTGACTATCAGGCGACCAAAGCTCTCGACGACTTTAAAAACGGGCTGGACGCACTGACGAAGCAAGATGAACCGACCCTGATCGTGATGCCCGATGCCACCCTTTTGCAATTGGCGGATTTCAAAACCGCCTGCCAACTGGCGCTGAAACACTGTGGAGACATGAAAAATCGCTTTGCGATCCTGGACGTTTTGCAAACGGACGCCAAGCCAGAGCGGGACGCGGCTGCCTTCAGAGATTTCGCTTCGGAACAATTAAGCTATGGCGCTGCCTACACGCCCTATCTACGTAGCGCGCTGGCCTACGATTACGATGAGAAGAAATTGGCGGTGGAAAACTTGCCGTCCATTTTTGAGGACCGGTTGGGGGACTTGGTCGTTACTTACCAGGTTCCAGAGACGGTGGCCCCCACCGTTGAGATCGCGAACGGAAAAGATACTGGCAATATCGAAATCGCGGTGCAAGGCGCGTCTGTCCCTAAACTTACGATCACTCTGAACGGAAAGAGAACAGCCGGTGAAGTGGTGACCGTTTGGGAATCGCTGAGCGCCGATCAAAGAAGCGGGTTCCAACTCACCGCAGCGGACACCCACGCAAAAATGGCGGCCACCGCCGCGAAGAGCTTAAAATCAACAAGTTCGCAGAAGTTAGACGCCCTGGGTACTTCCACCGTTGAAAATCTACCCGCCGTGTTCGAAGGCACTGCGGGTGGGATCATGGTTACGTATAAGGCCCCAGAAGCCGTTCCGCCTAAATGTGAGATTGCGACCGGACAGGCAACCGGTAATCTCGAAATCGCGGTGCAAGATTCGCCTGGCCCCAAACTAACGATCACTCTGAACGGACAACCAAGAACCGCGGGTCAAGTCATAACCGTCTGGGAAGCGTTGGATCTCAGTGTTAAAAAAGGATTTTACCTCAGAGCGGCAAACCAAGATGCGGCAGTCTCGGTCGCTGCCGAAAAGGTGTTAGAATCTCGAACTTCGCAGACCTTAGAGGCCCTGGGTGCTGCAAATACTGGCCTCTACAACCGGCTTAAGGCAGTCCTGGCGAACTTGCGGGTCATCCTCCCGCCCAGCGGCGCCGTGGCCGGGATCTACGCCCGGGTGGACCGCGATCGGGGGGTATGGAAAGCTCCGGCCAATGTGGCCGTCATCTCGGTGATCGATCTCACCCGGACATTTACGGACACGCAGCAAGGGAGCTTGAATGTCGATCCCACCAGCGGAAAATCGATCAATGTCATTCGGAGCATGACCGGCCGTGGCACGCTGGTGTGGGGTGCCAGGACCCTCGCCGGCAACGACAATGAGTGGCGCTACATCCCGGTCCGACGCCTCTTCATTACCATTGAAGAATCCGCGAAAAAGGCTTCGGCCTTCTCCGTGTTTGAGCCCAACGATGCCACCACCTGGCTCAAGGTCAAAGCCATGATCGAAAGCTACCTTTACGGTCTCTGGGAACAGGGCGCGCTCGCCGGTTCAAGACCGGAGGCCGCGTATTTTGTGAATGTCGGCCTAGGGAAAACCATGACTCCACAAGACGTGCTGGAAGGCCGGATGCTGGTGGAGATTGGAGTGGCGGCCGTGCGTCCGAGCGAGTTTATCGTTCTCAGGTTCACCCACCAACTGCCGGCGGCTTGATGCCTCCGAAGCAGGTTCAATTGTCATCAAGTCAAAAACCAGCACTACTCTACCTCATCCTATGGCAGATTTAGAGCCTTTAGTGGCATATAATTACCGAGTCGAAATCGATGGAGTGGCCATCGCTTTCTCGGCAGTGTCAGGCCTTGATATCGAACACGAACCCGTCAGTTACGCGGAGAGTCCCGTAGCGAGCGGTTCACCGGGTCCCCGCATCTTTAACATGCCGGGGCCGCGCAAGGCTCCGCAGAAAATTGAACTCAAGAGGGGGGTTTTGACCGGGGCCAATCTCCAGACCATTTACGCCTGGATAAACTCGATCCAAGCCGCCCGGGTCGATAAAAGGGATATTTACGTGCGCCTCTGCGATGGAAGCGGCGAAGCGGTGATCAGTTGGAAAGCGATCAATGCGTTTCCCATCAAACTCACTTCACCCGAATTCAAAGCGGAGGAGGAGAAGGTGGTAGCGGTTGAGACCATCACATTGATGGCCGACCGGATCGTGATCGAGGTAGCCTAGAAACGAACTTATGGTGCCGTTTCATTTGCGTTTAAAGCTGGGCGATGAAAAGTACCCGCTGACGACGTACAATTTCCGGGTGACTCTGGCCGACACGGCCATGAGTTTCGCCGAAGTCTCCGGACTGGCCGTCGAGCACCAGACCGTAACCTACAGACATGGCCTGAGTTTCCGTGAAGGGGAAATGATTCGGGTCTTTCGTTACGACCGGTACGTGCCGGTCACCATGAAAAAGGGAGTGGTCCAAGGTGCGACCGCTCTTTACGCTTGGCTCGAGACCATGGAGGTCAGGAATCTCGATATCAGTCTCTGTGATCGGGACGGCATGCCCGCCGTCACCTGGCACATCGCGAAAGCGCTACCGGTAAAACTGTCCGCGCCGACTTTGGAGGCCGGCAAACACGAGGTGGCGATCGACACGTTCGAGTTGCAGGCGGCGGGAATTTCTCTCGAGTGTCATTGAAGCCCAGAGTCCAGCTTTATGCCCAACGGCCACATACCCAAAAGCTTGGTCAAGGACCGTAGTCTCCGGGCCGACCTGCTGCTCGGATTTCGCTTTCGCGTGGATTTCCTCAATCACGGAGGGCGGCAAAACCCGTTGGACATCCGCTTTCAAAAGGTATCCGGGCTCTCCGGTGAAGTCGACACCACTCTCCTGGTCGAAGGCGGCGAGAATATCTCCGGCCTCCAACTGCCCGGAAGAGTCAAATACAATAACTTGATTCTCGTGCGCGGTCTGGTTGTCGATTCCCGGCTCAACGACCAGTTCAGCGAAGCAATGTCGCTTTTCAAGTTTACACCGTCCGACGTTCTGGTGACGCTGCTGGGCGAAGGCCAGGAACGGATGGCCGCCTGGTTATTCTTAAAAGCGTATCCGGTTAAGTGGACCCTTTCCGATCTGGATGCTTCCAAGCCATCGATCGTGATCGAAACGTTAGAACTAGCCTATACCCGGCTGCGGGTTCTGCGCGACTATGCCGATTGAAATCAAAGAACTGGTTATTCGGGCGGTGGCTGCTGAAGAAAGACCGTCGACCTTTCCGGCCAAGCAGGGCGAGATAACCGACCAGCGGGCGATGGTCGAGGAGTGTGTTCGTCAGGTCTTGCAGATCCTGAAGTCTTCCAAAGAAAGGTAAGATGCCGCCGCCGAAAGAACCCTTCAAGTTGGCGAAGCTCAAGATAGAAGCTTACAGTTCTGGTAAGCGACGAGCGAGTGATCTGGTTGGCACCTTTGTGGCCATGTTCAACCCTGCATCCTTTAGCCGGGCCTACGAAATCAAGTATGGGAAGGGGCAAGGTCACAACAGCGAGGGCAAGAAATTAGACTACGCGTACAGCATTCCTTCCCAACTAAAGCTCAAGCTCCTGCTGGATGGGACTGGCGTCGAGGCCACCGGAGGGCAAAAGGTCTCCGGACGGGTCAAGAAGTTTCTGAATCTGACCTTTCGGATGAATGGCAAGATTCATGAACCGAACTATCTGGTGGCGAAATGGGGCGACTTAAATTTTTCGTGTCGGCTGCAAAGCGTCGAGATAACCTACACCAACTTTGATCGGGACGGAACGGCCCTCCGGGCTGAGTTGCTGATAAGCCTGATCTCAGACATTGAAGTCTTCAAGCGGACCAGGGAAGAAGACAAGAGCTCTCCCGATCTCACCCATCGCCGGACCGTTCGCGTGGGTGACACCTTGCCGCTGCTGGCCAAGGAAATCTATGGTTCTTCCGCGGACTATCTGCGGGTGGCTCAAGCCAACGGCCTGGATGATTTCAGAAATCTGATCCCGGGTCAGGAGCTGGTCTTTCCCGCGGTGCAAAGTGACGAGGGTGTTCGGAGTGAGCGGAATCTCCTCGGGATCTGAGGTCAGTGCCAATTAAACCATGAGCGCCGCTACCCCCACCATCCTGAGCGAAGGCCAAAGGATCAATCCGGGTTATAAGTTGATTTCGATCGACATTCGAAAGGAGGTCAATCGGATTCCTTGCGGCCATCTTATTCTGGTGGACGGCGATGTCGGGACCCGGACCTTTCCGATCAGCGATACGGAGTTCTTTGAGCCAGGGAAGGAGATCGAAATCAAATTGCGCTACGAAGGTTCGACTCCAGATAGCACCGTCTTTAAAGGGCGAGTGATCCGGCATGGACTTGAAGCGGATGAAAAAGGCGCTCTACTCCGGGTCGAACTCAAAGATGCCGTTGTTCGGCTAACTCAAACGCGGAAGAGCAAGGTGTTCCGGAAGCAAGCCGATCACCAGGTGATCCGTAGCATCACCGAAGCGGCGGGTCTGCGATTCCGGGCCCAGAGCCCTGAAGCGCGACCGGCAGCCGAACATGCCGAAATCGTCCAATATCATTGCTCTGACTGGGATTTCATCGTTTCGCGAGCCGACATCAACGGCCAGGTGGTGGTCGCGAACCACGGCGAAGTCTCCTTGGGATCGCTCAACATCAGTGGTGCGCCGAGACACTCCTTCGAATACGGCCTGAGTGAGATTTACGATTTCGAAACCGAAGCGGACGCCAGTTTTCAGCACGAGAAATTCCAAAGCATGGGGTGGGATGTCAGAGAACAGCGGACCAGAGTCGAAAGCGCGGATCCCTTTCGTCTGTCCCAGGGCAACCTGGATGGCGCCCGGCTCGCCAAGTCCATTGGGGCTGGCACTTACACCCTGTCGCATATGGTTTCGATGGAGCCGCCAGAGTTAAAAAATTGGGCCTCCGGCAGAATGCTCCGCAGCCGAATGTCCATGCTTCGCGGTCGGCTGACCGTGCCGGGATTCGCTGACATTGACTTGCTGGATCTGGTTGAAATCAAGGGCATCGGCAAACGATTCAATGGGCGAACGCCCGTCACCGGTATTCGCCAGCGGGTGAATGATGACGGCTGGCGCACGGACCTGCAGTTCGGACTCTCCCCGCGCTGGTTTTGCCGCGAGGATGAGATCCAGGACTCGCCCGCCGCCGGTCTCCTCCCGGCTGTCAGCGGGCTGCAAATCGGAATTGTCGATAAATTCGAAGAAGACCCCAAAAAGGAATTCCGCGTCAGATTGATCCTGCCGGGCGTCGACGAGAAAGCCGGATGGGTCTGGGCTCGTCTGGCGTCTCCGGACGCCGGCCGGGACCGCGGGTTCTTTTTTCGCCCGGAAGCCGGCGACGAAGTGGTGGTCGGATTTCTCAATGATGATCCGCGCCAACCGGTCATCCTGGGCGCCATGTTCAGCTCAAAAAACCCGCCTCCGAAGGACTATGCAAAACTGTCCAAAGAGAATTCGGGGAGGGGTATCGTCACCAAAGCCGGGACAAAATTCGGGTTCGTCGATGGTGATAAAGCGTCCCTGTTTATCGAAACTCCGGCCAGCAGAATTCGTTTGGACGACGAGGCACAAACCATCCAGATCTCTGACCAGCATGGCAACATGATCAGGATGGATAAGGAAGGTATTCAACTCAAGAGCGCGAAAGATCTGAAGATCGAGGCGAACGGCAATGTGGAAATCAAGGGTAGCAGTGTGGACATCAAATGAATGATCGATTGCGCGAGCGGATTTAACCCATGGAAAATAGGCAACCGACCCAGGAAATTAACCTGAGAGTGACGATCGAAGACGCTAACCTGATCCTTGAGGGGTTGGGCAATCTACCCTTCGCGAGAGTGTACGCGTTGGTTGGTAAAATCCAGGAACAGGCCGCCCAGCAACTCAATCGAAATAACTCCAACCAGGAAGAGCCGACACCGGATCAAGAAAGGGAAGGAGTGCCCTAACCTATGGCAGACGTACCCGCGTTTCTGGGCACCGGATGGAGTTTCCCCCCGGCCTTCAGTTTGAACGGTCGGAATGTGGAGACTGTCTCCGGCGCCGAGGATATTCTCCAGAGCCTCGAGATCCTTTTCGGCACGGAACCCGGCGAACGGGTGCTGCAAGAAGAGTACGGGAGTGATCTGAGCCGCTATCTATTTGAGGAGATTGACCGGGAACTGATTCAGAATCTGACCAGTCTCATTTCCGATGCGATCCTTTACCACGAACCGCGGATCCGTTTGAACGAGCTCGAAATCTCGGAAGCCGAGGCGGAAGCCGGGCTGCTGCTCATCCATCTCGACTTTACGGTTCGATCCACGAATTCGCGATTTAACATGGTTTACCCCTTTTATCTCAGCGAGGCGGTCCCTCCGGGAAGTTAATTGGCTTTATGGGGGACGTCATTCTCGTTCATGGAGACCAGGCTCATTTTATGCCCAATTTCGGGCCGGCCGTCGTAGTGGTGAAGCCTGGCACTCTGCAAGCCAGCGGGTCCGCGACCCTGAACAAAAAGAAGATCTGCGTGGACGGAGATGAATCGACGGTCTCGGTCCCGGGCTGCATCTATACGACCCCGCAATATTCGATACCTGGCGCGGGCACGCTCAAGATCGCTGCTCTGGCCGCCGACCAAAAAGCGAAAAAAACTCGCTCGCGCGGCAAACCGGTGCTCCTGAAGGGCGGCAGTTTCACCGCGAAATTTGAGGTCCAAAGTCCGGCCAAACAACCGCCTCCAGGACCGACTTCACCAATTCCGGACGTCACGCCTCACTATACCGGAAGCGGCAGGTTCGTGACCACCAACGCTGGATTTCGAGGCACCTGAGGAACTTCCGGTTAAGACAGGGACATTATCACCCATGCCAATGCCTGGCCAGCTTGAGCAAAAACCCAGGGACGGAACGAAACAGTCCGACCGCTTCCTGCCAGCACTGAATCCGGATTACGTGAAGGTCGACGAGCGTTCCATCAGAGACTTGTTGGCCTTTGCCAAAACGTATGCGCATGAGCTGAAGTTCTACAACCTGCAGAACCAGGAAGCGGGTGACTGGGGCGGGTTCATCGGTGACCTCGACCTGGATGAGGCGGTGGCCTATCTGAAAGAACCGGAAAAGTTCCCCACCGTAAGGGTCGGGAAATTTTCACGACCGCATTTCGCGCTGTTTTTGGTCTTCCTGGAACTTCTTGAAGGTGCCCGGAAGGAACTCAATTTCTTCACTCGCAGGCATCTTGACTTTTATTACCGGGAGGTCTTACGCATGACCCGTCGGCTGGCCGTTCCTGATCGAGTTCATGTCTTGATCGACCTTGCTGACGATACTGATCAGTTCCTGGTGCCGGCCGGGACTGCGCTGACCGCGGGCTCCGACAGCCTCGGGCAAAATCTGTTTTATTTGACCGACCGGGAAATCGTCGTTAACCACGTGCAGGTAGACCGGCTGTGTTCCCTTTACGTGGACAAGCACAGGACGGGGATTCGGGAGGCGCGCGAAGAAAGTGATGGCCCGAAGAAAGAGGCATTTCTTCGGATGCTGGAAGTCGGTCTTGGAGAGCCGAACCCCGGTGACCCTCTTCCTGTCTACCCGTCAGAACCCGCCAGAGGCAAAAAGGTGGATTATGACCTGCTCGACCGGCTCCATGAGCTGATAGAATTCGTAAAGAACGAAAGGGATGGATTGGGCATGCCGATTCACGAATTTCGCGAACTGATGCAGTGGAGGCGGCGACGGGAGAATGAGGACCAGGAGTGGGAGGAGATAAACAGAATCCTGGAGGAGGCCGGCAAAGCCCGCGACCGCAACTTTCAGCTGAATGCCCGCGATCCGAAAGACTTTCAGACCAATCTGAGAAAGGCGCTTGGGGACCCGTCAAATTACGACCACTTTTACGACGGACTCCCGGAAGTAAAGAGTATTGAGCAAGTGTACGAACACCGGATCCGGGCGGAGGTCCGGCGCTTTATTCAGAACCAGCTACATCTTACCGAGGAGAAGTTTGATCGCATGATGCAGATCAAATTGCGAGTGGACGGTGAGTGGCTGGAAATAAATGGGTTGCTGGAACGGGCAGGAAAGCGAAAACATAATGATCCCGGGTATCGGCTCTCGCTTCCGGATGCGCGCGCCGCTCGCGACTTCGAAAAGAATCTGCGGACCGCTCTGAAATCTCCACCATTTTCTCGGTTTCCGGGCATCGATGGGATCGTAAAATTTCATCAGGCCTTCGTTGCCGTGGAAGAATTTTTCTTTATGGCGGCGGAAGATTTTTCCTTCATCATGACCGTTGCCGAGACGGAGAATTCTTCGACGTGGGACTGGGAAGCCGCTTACCAGAAGGTGGCCGATGCTCATGCTGAAAAGATTTACGCCCGACGGAGAAATGCGCTCGCTGAAGCTCGGAGAATCAACGGCGTTGAGGGGATGATCCGATTCGCGCTCGACGAAAGAATATCCTCAACAGCTTTGGGTCCGATGTTGGAAAGACTGGCCAGGTTCGTTCCCAAGGAGTCTGACTATACCTATCTCAAAGAGAGCAGCGTGAAGAGCGACGCGGAAACTGACTGGGACCGGATTTACAGGATCCTGGAAATCGCGCAGCGCAACCGGGAAAACTTCAGGAAGCCCATCCCGTGGAAAGAAGACTGGCTCAATCTCTGGCCGACCAAAGATGCGACCGCTGCCCGGGTGCGCTCGCGCCTGCGCCCTGATCGTGCCATGGGGCCTTGGAAAACCTTCGGCCAAGGCCAGGTCGCGGCGGTGGGAAATCCTCCGCCGGTAGGATTTGGATGGGCACTTAGCTCTTCCTTGCTGGTGCTTACCCAGGGCCAGAGAACCATTGAACTGACCTTGGGGTTAGGTCCCGAGAGATTTGAGGTAGGAAAAATTCGAGATCTCCTGGCGCCGGCGAATCAATCTACCAGGGCGAGTTTCAATCCTTTTCAGATTCAGGTGAGTACGGCGAAGGGTTGGCTGGAACCGGCCACATCTCGAATCGACTGGAATGATCCCGAGATGGGAAACTACCCTTTGTCGCCAGCAGATCGCGACCCAAATCTCGCCACCCTGAAAGCTCTCAGGTTCACCTTTTCGTTCGACGAAAACGCGCCTCCTCTCACACCGGCCCATCGGGAGGTACACGGGATCGATTCCTCTTGGCCGGTTGTCCGGCTGATGATGAAACCAGCCTGGCAGGAGAACTATCGTGCCACGGGCCAGGGGAGATATGTAACGCACTATCAGCCCTTCCGGGACCTGATCCTGTTGCGCTTTCGCCTCAAGGTGCAGGTCGAAGGTTTCGGCAATTATCAGATCCAGAACGACGAGGGCATGCTGGACGCGAAAAAGCCCTTTGAACCCTTCGGCATCAATCCATTCGCCGGCTCTCGCTTCTATCTGGCGCATCCAGAGCTGGTTGGAAAAAAACTCGATGGATTGAACTTTCAGATCGATTGGATGGCTCCACCGACCGACCTGAAAGCCCACTACAAAAACTACCTGGACCAAGCAATTAAAGACAACGCCAGTTTCCAAGCTGGGATCAGCTTGGTCGATCGGGGCGTTTTGATCCCGTTGGCCTCCGCGATCGCCTTATTCGAACCGGGCGACGCGCAGAAGCCCAGAAAGCTTGAGCTAACTCCGCCCGCCTACGAGCGTGATCCGGACCTTATCGTCTCCGACGATCTGAGGGGCTGGAGCCGGCACCTTCTGTGGGAATTGCACGCCCCGGACTTTCAGCATCAGGCCTATCCCACGGTGGCGATGAAGAGGTCCGTGGAAATGGCCGCTGCTCTGGTCACGGAGCCGTCCAAGGTGAAGGCCGAAGCCTTTCAGGTGAACCCGCCTTATACGCCGAGGATTAAGCGGCTGACTCTCGGGTACAGCTCCACCGTAGAAGTCATCCTGGACTCAGGAAAAGCGGCTTCAGCCTCTGAACAGGTTTTTCACGTGCAGCCCTTCGGTTACCAAAGGCTAGAATCCGAACCCGGGCGGTCCGGTTGCGACTTTCTTCCCCGGTACGAGTACGAAGGCGAACTCTATATTGGTCTGCTCAACGTCCGGCCGCCTCAGAATCTGGCTCTCCTGTTCCAGATGGCTGAAGGAAGTGCGGACCCCGATCTGCCGCCCGAACCTGTCGAGTGGAGTTATCTGAGTGGCAATCGCTGGCTTTCGCTGCATCGCGGAAATGTCCTGCTGGATGCCACTCGGGGTCTGATCAACTCCGGGATCATCGAATTTGCTCTCCCACCCACCGAAACCAACACTCTGCTGCCACCCTCTCTGTACTGGATTCGCGTGGCCATTCCAACCCACAGCAATACCGTCTGCGACACGATTGCCATTCACGCCCAGGCGATGGCGGCGACTTTCGAAAATCGCGACAATGCTCTTGATCACTTGAGCCGCCCTCTTCCGCCCAAAAGCATCACCGACCTGGCGAATCGCGAACCGAGGATTGTCGGTGTCCGGCAACCCTATACCTCTTTTGGCGGGGATACCGAGGAGTCGGACCAGCAGTTCTACGTCAGGGTCAGTGAGCGTCTGCGTCACAAGCAGCGAGCGGTGACGTTGTGGGATTACGAGCATCTGGTTCTCGAACAATTTCCGCAGATTTACAAGGTGAAGTGCCTGACGGCCGACTCCATGGCTCGACCCGGCCATCCGGGCCAGGTCGACCTCGTGGTCGTCCCTGATATCCGGCATCGGCTCCCATTCGATCCGTTTGAACCTAAAGCGGCGGCGGACCTCCTGACAGACATTGAGGCGTTTCTTAAAGACAAGACCGGTCCGTTCACGACGGTTAAAGTCAGAAACGCGCGCTATCTCCCCGTCAAAGTAAGGCTTGGGGTCCGTTTTCGTCCGGGAAAGGACGAGGGCTTTTACAAGAAGCGTCTCAACGAGGAACTGAACCGCTTTCTTTCCCCATGGGCCTATGAAGAAGGAGCGGATCTGGTCTTTGGAGGAAAAATCTACGCCAACAGCATCATCAACTTCGTCGATCAGCGTCCTTATGTCGACTTCGTCGCCCAATTGAAATTCTTCCTGAGCGAGGACGGGAAAGACTTTCTCCCCGTTCCCATTCCCGAATCGGGAGGATACTACGTTGCGGCGGTCCGCCCGGATGGCGTCCTGGTTGCTACCCTTGAACACGTGATCGATACCATCTCGGAAGCGGGCTATGATGCGAAGGAATTCACCGGGATTAATTACATGAAAATCGATCTGGATTTTATCGTTGCTTGAGGTTCAAGAACCGCGGGATTTAGATCATTAAAAGAAGAAGCCAATGGATATCGAGAAGCGTACCCGCACGGAGCTGAAATCTTACTTTTTGAAGAACAGCATCCCGACCGAAAAGAATTTCGCCGATCTGGTTGACGGGATGATCAATCAGAAAGACGACGGCCTCGTCAAGCTTCCCGGTGAACCGCTGAGCCTCGAGGCGAGCGGAGACCGGAGTAGCCTGAAAAAGGTGATCAACTTCTACGAGGACTTTGCCAGTTCTAAACCGGCCTGGACGCTTAGTCTCAATCCGCGTCTTAAGCCCGCCGACCAAGCCACCGCTAAGCCTGGATGGAATCTCAGCGATGGCGACGGAACCAGCCGGTTATTCATCGCTCGTTCTGGCATGGTCGGCGTCGGCACCGTTATGCCGCTCGCCCCATTGGACGTGGCCGGTTTGGTCAGGATTGGAGGTGCGGAAAAGAAGAGCATCTCTTTTGCCAGGGACGACGGTGATGACGCAGACGCCGGCACCATCGCTTACAAAGCGAGCTGGGCGTCCACCACTTTGTCCATCCTTGGGGCCGGACAGAAGCCAACCAGGAAAATTTCTTTGTATGACGATGTATCCATCATCGGGGGGCTAACCATCGCGAAAGAAGTCAAGATCGACGGCGGGCTAACCATCGCTAAAGAAGTCAAGATCGACGGCGGGCTAACCATCGCTAAAGAAGTCAAGATCGACGGCGGGCTAACCATCGCTAAAGAAGTCAAGATCAACGGCGGGCTATCCATCGCTAAAGAAGTCAAGATCGATGGCGGGCTAACCATCGCTAAAGAACTCAAGATCGACGGCGGGCTAACCATCGCGAAAGAAGTCAAGATCGACGGCGGGCTAACCGTAAAAAAGAACCTCGAGATCGGCGATCTCAAAATTACCGTTGCTACCGGAATGCTGAACGTGGGTGGGATGGTTCAGATCGGGGCCTCCAAGAAGATTTCGTTTACCAGAGACACTGATGATGAGGCCAACGCGGGCACCATCGCTTACAAGCCGGCCACTGAATCCGACGCTTTGTCCATCATGGGGGCCGGAAAGGATAAAAAGCGGAAGATAGTTCTGCGCGATGAGGTAGCCGTCGGCGGCGGTTTAGAAATCCTCAAAGAGAGCAATCCCCTTCAGTTCACGACTGTTTGGACTGAGTATCCTGATGACAAAGACAAAAGCAAGCGGGCGGAAATTTCCAACGACACGACCGGTTATAAAACACTGATGATTGTCGGGAACCGGTCCGCGGGTTTGAAAACCGCGGATGGCCTTGAGGCGCGAAGAGTGGGCGTTTGGGATAGACTAGATGTCAATGGTGAGCTCTTCGAAAAACTCACCATTATTAAATGTAACGGGAGCAATAATTGGAAGAACGCCGACCACCCACTCCGGAAATATTTTAAAGAAAGATTAAAAGGTGAACCTAAGGGGACCATCTTGCACGCGATGGGAGATCATCCAGATTGGAAGGACGCTTATTGGGTCGGGATGGTCGGCAACGATGGTCTTCTACGAATGGCTTATACGAGACATCAGGAGATGAATGTTATCGCTTAGGGTCCTGTCCTGAATGGCGCTATGTTAAGGCTGGAATTGGTTGGTCCTTCTCCCCGAAAGGGCGAAAGCGCCCCTAGCGCCGGAATGGGAATGGCTCGCACGGAGGTCATGGTGGGACGGAGGGTTTCAAAGAATTTTGGAGTTTATTTTTGGTTGTTCGACGGATTATGGCCAGGCACAGCTTAGAAGCGGCGTCAGACGATTGGTCAACCGTGACAAGAAACCTCCGTGATCTCCGTGCCCTCCGTGCGAGAATTTCCTATCTTCGCCTTTCTATTGGTGTCAATTCGCGGTCAAAGGCCGCTCCTGTCCTCGCAAAAGCAAATCCCCGATGAATGAGTCGCCCAGGCCTCCTCAGGACCTTGTAGAGTCTCCTGTCACGGATTTTGCCTCCCTCCGGCAGGAAGGTATCAAGCATATCGAGCGCCTTAGCGGACAACTCTGGACGGACTATAACATCCACGATCCCGGAATCACGATTCTCGAACAGTTCTGCTATGCCTTGACCGACCTGGCCTATCGAATCCAGTACCCGATGCCGGATCTGCTAACTGGTAAGGGGAATGACCCCTACGGCAGCCTGTACACTCCGGCTCGGATTCTGACCACGCATCCTGTGACCTTAGCCGATCTCCGCATGCTGGTCGTCGACGTGGAGGGGGTGAAGAACGCCTGGATCGAAACGGTCGATGAATCTCCTTGGCCTCTTTACTACGACCCGACCCGGAACGAGGTGAGCCGCCAAAGTAACGACATGACCACCACCAAGATCGGACTTAAGGGCCTCTACCGGGTTCTGATCGAAAAGTCGGAGGCGGTAGATTTGGACGGACGGGAGATTGTCCGGAAAGCGGCCCGACGGCTGCACGCGTATCGAGGATTGGGAGAAGATTTCGAGGAAATTCGGGTCCTGGATTGGCAAGATATTCAGGTGCAGGCCAGACTGGAGATCGCGTCGGGCGAGGACCCCGCGGAACTCCTGACGAGCATTTATCAAAAGATAGCCACCTATTGCTCACCGGGTGTGCCGTTCTACACCTTGGAGCAAATGCTGGAGCGCGGTTGGCGGGTGGATGAAATATTCGAGGGCCCGCTTCTGCAACATGGATTTATCGATTCCGATGAGTTTGCTCGGCTCCAGCGGCGGTCCGATCTGCGGGTTTCCGACCTGATTCACGAATTGATGGAGGTCCCCGGAGTTCTCACGGTGCAGTCGATTCGTCTGGCCGCCGGGAGCCAAAGCCCGGACTGGCAGGACTGGCTCTTGAAGCTGGATTTGTCTGCCACCCCGCGGTTCAATGCTCAGCAATCCAGGATTGATCTGACCCGAAATCAACTGGCCGTCCCTGGAATTAAGAGCCATGCCTTGGCCGCGTTCCACCAGCGCGCGCAAAAATTCACCCGTCCCGTCGAGACCGCCTCGGCCGATCGCGATCTGTCGCCTCCAATCGGACGGGACAGAAAGATCGGCAACTATTATTCGCTGCAACATCAATTCCCATCAGCCTACGGGATCGGCGCAGTGGGTCTGCCGGATTCGGCATCCCCGGAGCGCAGAGCTCAGGCCCGGCAATTGAAGGCCTATCTTTTGTTTTTTGACCAACTGCTGGCCAACAGTTTTGCCCAGTTGGAGCAGGCGCGAGAATTATTCTCGTTCGAGGGAGACTCCTGGCAGACTTACTTCTCCCAGCCGGTCGGAGGTTCGGGGCTGAAACTGGACGAGCTTCGCAAAACCGGCCTGGAGGACCACCGATCCAGACTGCAAGCGATCACCGAGAACCCCCTGGCGTCGCCTGAGGTAGAGTCGGACTTGCGTGGCCGGCACCAACGCTTTCTCAACCACCTTCTAGCCCGGTTTGCTGAGCAGCTTGCCGATATCTCGTCGGTGACCTCCGATCCGGAGTCTCTCGTACCCGGGTACGAAAGTCTGCTCAGCGATAAACGAGCCTATTTGCGCCAGTATCCGCGCATCAGCAGTGCTCGCGGCACCGCTTTCAATACTTTGGAGCTACCGGTGAATGATAACCTCTCCGGGTTGGAGCAACGCCTGAGGCTCAAACTTGGACTCCACGATCAAGAGGAAAGGTTTTATTTAGTAGAACACATTCTTCTCCGTCCGATGGAAGAGGACAACCGTGGGTCAGGCCCGCTTTTCGGAAATGTCCATCTCCAGGATCCGTATTCCCTCCAGATCAGCCTCGTCTTTCCGGCCTGGCCGAAGCGCTGTCAGAACCCGAATTTCCGGGAATTTGCCACGCGGACGATTCGGGAAGAAACACCCGCGCATCTTACTTGCTACGTCTATTGGTTGGATCAACCGGTCATGCGGGAGTTTCGAGCGGCCCAGGAAGGCTGGCTGGAGCATCGAAGAAATTACTGGAAGAATAGACTTGGCTTATAACCCTTGGACCAGACGACACACTTCCAGATTCGCAGCGCCCGCGATCGATTGATCGATCTTTTGGGTGTCGGCGAAACCTATCCGCTCGCGGATCTACCCCTGCGAGATGACCAACTCACGGTCGCCTTCACTAACACCGCCAAGATTCCAATCGAAGACGCTCAGCCGTGGGTCGTCTATGAGCTTCATGACCCAAATAACCAGCCGGTCGAGCGCGACGGGAAGCATTGCCAAATTTCCTTACTCTTCCTGGTCAGTGATTTTACAGATCTCTCCACGCTAGCCCAAAGGCTTGGCGCCCATTCAGACCCTCCTTCAGCATGGGTGTGGAGACTATTCTCCCCTGAGGTTAAGCGTGCGCTGGAGGATTCCAAGTTAGCTTCAGGCGCCGTGGTTAGAGGGCTCAACACCCTTATCGGCGGCATCGCTATTTACGAAGATCTGCTCCGGGAGGGAGTTACGCCCTCCGCAGAGGCTCGCGAACTAGCATCCAAAAATCCGTACGGCGCTCAGTTAGTTTTGCTGAATCGACTTATCCTGGAGGACGCCTATCCAAAGGAACTAATAAACCGCCGCAGGTTTTTCCAAACCAAGGGAAACGGTGTCACCCTGATACTCGAAACTCCCGCACTCCGTGAGGACGTAACCTACTCCGTCCTGGCCAGAAAGTACCTGTCCGATAAAGGAGTCCGCCTGCAACAACGCGCACCGATCAAAGTTGGGCTCGATAAGAGCTTGTCAGCCGAGATCCTTGAGGCACCGCTTCTTAATCCTGCCGTGGATGGCCGGCCTCCCACCGAACCTCGAATTGTCCATCACGGAGCCAGCGTGAAAGTCAAAATACGGAAAAGCCAGGAAGGGGTTGATTATCGCCTCGTCTATTTCCGACCGGATCAACCGGCCAAGGAGGTCAAACTTTCGGATGGAGCGGACCTGCGAGGAAATCTGCACGACATCGTCCTCAGCACCCAACCCATTTTCGAGGATGAGGATATCGACATCCGGATCCGTGTGACCAAGACCTTCGATCCTTCGGAGAGGAGAAAGCCTTTGGCGGATCTTCTCGACGTAGTGCTTCCATTGAAGATTCGAGCCAAGCGGTCCCTCCAGGTCTCAGTTGAGCCAAGAGCTATTGTCGATTACCAGGAGGACGGGAGTGTGAAAATCGCCGGCACCCAGAAGAGCGTGAAATACCGGCTCTACTTCTGCGCGATTGCTGACCGCGATTTCGTTCATAGCAACGACGCCGGTTTCGAAGTGCTCAAGGTCAATCAACCGGGGGAACCGGAGGTCCGGATTCGCAAACCGGTGAAAACTGATCTGTGGCTGGAACCTCGAGGGTACAAGCCGCTGGGAGATCCTCAATCAGGCAACGGCGGCGAGCTGAAATTCACCCTCAAAGCGCTGACCGACGAGACCCTGATCATCATTCAGGCACTCAAAGAGCATCAGACCGGTAAAGCCGATCCAGGCCCAAAAGTGGCGCTTTCCGCGCTCCAACTGGACCAGGTGGTTGCGGTCCTAGTGCGCCCAAATCCGGCGCCCGAACTGATCCTGAGAGTGCCAGTCAATGGGGGCAAGACGGATGGGACGATCCAGGTATTGAAAGGCCAGCCCGGGGTGTTCTACTTTTTTCGTCAGACCCCGAAAGGCCAGGAATTCCCACGACCCGCTTATATCCATCAGCGGGACGATCGCGACGGTTCGCTGAACAAAGGTTTGGGCCAGCTCGCGGTCGAGATTGATCTGGTTGTCGCGCGGGATCCGGCTGTCAATGGGGAGGGAGGATCTGCTCATCCGGCGAATCTCGCTCCCGAACCTCCCCTCCTGGAAACAGGACCTCTGGATACCAACAGCACCCTCTACATCAGGGCATTGAAGGCCCAGACCCAAATCTCGACCCAGCTGGTTGATGCTCCGCAGATCGGGTTGCTTCCTGAAATTCGTCTGGAGCAGGCCACGGTCGACGCTGGAAGTGAGGCGAGGGTACTGGTCATGGTCAGCAAGCCGGACGAAAAATATCAAGTGATGCTCAAAGGGAAACCAGTGAAGCG
This sequence comes from uncultured Verrucomicrobiae bacterium, assembly GCA_963789065.1. Classification (GTDB taxonomy): domain Bacteria; phylum Verrucomicrobiota; class Verrucomicrobiia; order Chthoniobacterales; family JAFAMB01; genus JAFAMB01. Next base: position 92,659 of record CAWBKA010000014.1, read on the forward strand.
AGCTTTGAACGGCAACGGCAAAGACCTGGTCTTTCTCACTGATTCTCTGGTCAAAGACACTACCTTTGAGGTGGTGGTCACCCGGCCCGCTGATAAAGGCATTCTCGTCGAGCGCGTGGTCCAGGTCCAGGCGCACGTGAATCCCAAATAACCAGGGCTTGGGTCCGGTCTCAGGTCTCACCACACCCATGAGCCCGCAGCAGCATAGGATTAAGCGCCAACTGTTCGAGATCCGCGGTTGCCCTTCGGCGCGAGCCTGGGGCGTCCAATCCGAGATCCAGCGCATTTATTATCAGCGCCTCGTTCCTCTCATCGAAACGGCGTTCTCCAGCGTCAGCACCCCTGATCGAATCCTGCGAATCGAAACCCTGGAGATCGATCTCGGGGAGGTGCCGCTGGATGCCCTGGAGGCAGCCCTGACCAAGGACTTTGCGGCCATATTCGCTTCTGCGCTAGCCGCGGCGATTAGCAAGGCGCAAAGAGTCCCTGGTACGATCGAAGACGCAACCCTGGCGTCTCACTTGGAACTGTTTAGCTACTACCTTAAGACCGGCGCCGTCCCCTGGTGGGCGGACCTCGGGAACCGCCGCCTGCTGGAAGAGAATCTTGAATTTCTGATTCAACAAGCCCCCTCGGTTCTCAGACAAGCGATGCCGGAACTGACGAGTCAGGAGGCTCTGCGTCGGATCGTGTTGTCCTATCCGGACCATCTCCTGGATGGTCTCTTTCGGGTCCTGACACCGCACCTCGAGGCCGCTCTTCCAGGGTTTTATCGAGAACTGACGGCGTTGCTACGGATGGCCAGCGCGTCCTGGAATCAGTCGCTTTCGCCCGGAAGAAATCTGCTCTGGGAAGAAACTTTGCGCCTGGCCAATTCGAGAGAAGGGTCAGCCTTCGAGCCTACCTCATTTTTCCGATCGATTTTGATGCGGGTGGCCCACCGGTCCGGCATCGCTTACCGATCGCTGATCGCCGACATTGACCAGGGACTCCAGACCGACTCCCCGGAACTGCATCCGCGGACCGTGGTCATCGCCCGGTCTCTCTATCGGGAGATTTTTTCGCCGATTATCGGATCTGTCCCGGAGACAGACTTAGAATCTGTCTCAAAGTCCGATTCGATCCGTGCGGAAGTGGTGGAGTTGCTGGAGCGATTTGACCGGTTCGGCCCTTTCGCCGCCGATTTTCGTGATCGCTTGCGTGCTTCTCTCGATCGGCTTTCGCCCCGCTCTCTCGTGGAAGTTTTGGCCAAGCTAAAACTCTCGGAAAGCCAGGTCGCGGCCGGCGAAACCTTAACCCGCGACCTGGTTGATGAGCTCGTCGAGAAAGTCGCCGAAGTCACCCTGGAACCCGCGCCCGTCGACCTCCGCTTCAGTGAGGCCGACGATCTCTACGTCAACAATTCCGGCCTGGTCATCCTCTGGCCGTTTCTGGAGCGATTTTTCAAGGATCTGGGTCTGGTCGATAAAAGAAAATTTACCGACCAGGCAGCCGTGCAGCGGGCTGTCGGATTGCTTCAGTACCTTGTCTCCGAAGACCGCTCACCGCAAGAGCACCTCGTGGCATTGAACAAAGTCCTCTGTGGAATGGCCCTCGACCAGATCTTTGACTTCGGTCCGCCCGTTACCGAAGTCGAAATCGAGCAATGCCGGCACCTGCTGACTGCCGTGATTGAGCACGCACCGATTCTCCGCAGGATGTCCATCGCCGGTTTTCGAAACACCTTCCTCCTCCGGAAAGGACAACTGAGCGCCCGCGACGGCATCTGGCGGTTGAGAGTCGAGCGCGAAACCTACGACGTGGTCCTGGACCGGTTTCCCTGGAGCGTAAGTTGGTTGAAACTGCCCTGGATGAAATTCCCGATGCATGTGGAATGGTAGGTCTATCAGAACCCAGGAGTCAGGAGTCAGGGATGCGCACCGGCGCGTCCGGCGTGGGGGGAAACGTATCGGCGTGTCAAATCATAAATCTCGAGGCCTTGATAGAAGCCGGTTAACTACCTGCTCATTTTTGTTTCGAGCATCACGGGATTCGTATTGTCGGATGGAATTTCTGCCGCTAAGGTGGTCGGCGGCAAAAATCCCCCCGATCCAAAAACTGGATGGGGTGTTTCACTTCTGTTGAGTGAGTTATGGTGAATGTTAGGCGCCAGCAGCAAGGAGATAATAGTTTATATGGCATATACAATCGTCATCGATAAAGCGGTACCGGGAACCGCCGTAAGCGGCAAAGAGGCGAATAGGTTTAAAAAGGAGATTGCAACGTATTTCGAAGCCTTACATCATGGGCTGAAGGTAGGAACAAAATATGGCCCCTTTTATTTCACTGATGATCAGAAATTGAAAAGAAAATTAACGTTTAAGGTCCTGAAGGTTGAGAAAAAGAAGGACGACGAGACAATTCACATAGAGATAACAGAATTCCTAACGGTGTAGAAGGAGTGCCAGGTCTCCCAGAATTTGAACCTCGCATCTGTTTAGCACCAATCATCCGCTCCAAATAGCCCGCCCCGAAGGGGCAAGAAAGCATAGCCCAGGGTTATGCTTTATTGGCCACTTCGGCCCACGGATTAGAAGCGTCGTCGTCCGATGAAAAACCGTTGCTCGATGCCAGTAAGACAGGCTGCTATGCTACCTTACGCGTCGCGTCCTCAGGCAACAAAGTAGCATATGCTTCCAGCATGTCTCTTTGTCCCACGCCCCACGCCCAGACGCCCACACGCAGTTAAAACGGTCGCTCCGTGCGAATAAAGACAGGCTGGAAGCCTATGCTACCTTACGCCGTCGCGTGCTCTGCTGAAGAGTCAGGGCGATTGAGTCTACTAACTAGCGAACGCAGAAGTGTAGGGCGGCCGATTCGCTCCCAACCGTTGGGTAGCTTGTTGAGCGTGCTGGAGATGATCCACGAAAAACTTTTAGCCATCCATCAATCCGCCTATACCTCGGCGAATACCGTGGCTTCTGTTCGAGGCTTCCTCTTCTAGTCATCTTGGCTTTCCTTTATTCGGGACTCCCTCGCCACGGAACGGAAACGTAAAATATCAATTTCCAGAGTGGTCAAATTTCGCATTGCCAAGGCTCCCGGATGAGCGTTATATCAAGTTTTTCTGGACAAATGCCGACGAACTTCCGCCACAATTTTTGGGGGGGAGCTGACTAATATGGCCGCTTCGATACTAATGGTTCCGATCCACCTGGATGCTCTTTATCTCAAAAAAGATCGCTCGGTGGTGGAAACGATGGCAGATTTTAGCCGCCTGCCCTACTCCGACGGGGTACGCGATATTAATCCTGATGTCGCCAATCTCAGTGAGCAAATTCTTTCGCAACCGTTTGAAGACCGTAGTTTGCAACTGAAGCCCGGCATCCATCTCCACTGGGCTTTGCCCGATGCTTTGACCAGGGGCTTTCAAGCAAAGAATAGAGCGAACAACGACCATGATAAGGCTATCATCTTTCCGGACGTTCCCAATCGTTGGCTGGTTACCCGGGCCGATAGAACGGAACGCCAGCAGTGGGTGGTAGAAAGTGACTATCGGCATCCGCCCGGAAGCAGCGGCCCGCAGATCGGGATTAGCCATCCCTACCTGGGCAACGGACATCCCCAGCCATTTCGCTACTTGGGCCGAAAGCTGCCTCTCGCCGCCTGGAAAAACAAAAGCAACTCCGATCAATATCTGGAACGGCTGACCGCGATAGGCTATGGCGAGCCCACCTTTGCCGCGTTTTACCCCAACTGCCTAAGCGTTTTTGGTTTTCACGATGCTACGCCTCCCCAGAGTCTCCGCGACGTGCAATATGATGTAATCGGATGGTACAGCGAACCGCGGCGAGACGGCCTACAGTCGAAAGCCTTATCGGAGGCCTTTGCTAAAAAAGAGTACGTTGCTTTAAAAGAGGTCTACCAATGGGTGGTGGAACGCTTGCCGGATTGCCCGCTCCCACCATTTCCTGAACGCACGATCTGCTACGCCCATTTGACTTTCGCCACCGCTGACCCCAACGATGATCTGCCTGAACAACGAAAGGTCGCGATCGCCATCGGCAATACCGGTACCGAGGCACTCTCCGCCTATCTCGCGGATTTTTGCGCTCGGGATCCGGAGCTGGTTCAAAGTCCGGTCTGGAGCCTCTCTCCAAGGCAGGAAATAGCTTTGGTGGGCGATGAGTACCTGCAAATCTTTGTCTCGAACATTAAAAGTTCACTTCCTTCGGGCCTGACGGATCTCTACCTTGAGAATGAGATTATTCCCGGATATTGGGACGGGCAAATTATCTGTGCGATAGAGAAAGCCCCTCTCTTGTTCCGTGAATTGCGAGTTGGGATTGGATCAGTCAATCCCGGGGGGAAGCTGGAGATCGCGATCCCGGCCAAGGACGCTGAGACTAAACCCCTGGTGATTGGCAAGGACGCAACCAATTACCTGACCATCCTCAATAATGGCCGTGTCGGCATTGGCAAGTCCGAACCCCAAGCGTCATTGGACATCAACGGGGAAATCCGGGCCGATTTCTTTCGAGCCGGTGAGGGATATTCCCGGCAGTTGCCTGCGGGTGGTTCGGGGGCGTGGTATCGCATCGCCACCATTGCCGCACTCAATCCCGTTTCCCCCGCTGGGGCAGAGTTTAGCCTCCGAGCGGCCACCCGGGGGACGACTCTTCAAGTTCTGACCTTTCGTCTGGTTGGTTTAGGTTTTAGCGCGGATGGGACCAGCAGTTCGTCGGAAAAGCTAGAGATCAAGATGACGGGTGTAACGAACCAACCAACAACTTCCCTCTCGATTTTTAATGATGGAGGAGCGTCCCAAGAAAGCCGGATCGTTTGGAGGCACAAAAATCAGAAAAATGTCACCGCCGCCATCGCCTCCCGTCCTGGTTTCAGCGAGGGTTTTGGCGAACTGCACTTGCAAACCGCTCACAGTGGGAAACTGAACAATCAGGTGACTATCTACGATGATGGCGATGTCAGCCTTGGCGATTTGCCGGGCCGGAGATCGGGAAGGCTGACCGTAGACGGAAGTCTCATTGAGAAGCTGGAAATTATTAAGACCAAGGCTGCCTCTGATAAATGGTTTGAGCGAGCGCATCCGGTGATGAAGTACTTTAGCAAACGGCTAACCGGCAAACCCCCCGGAACCATGTTGCGCGCGATAACGGATTTTTGGGACTGGAAAGGGCACTATTGGCAAGGATGGGTGGATGCAGACGGCAATATTCGGGTGATCCACAATGCGCATAAAACGAATTACCTGGCCCCGAAAGACGATGAATCATCGGGACCAACGGTAGTTCGCGCTGACTAGCAACGGGCCTGATGGAGACGAGGATATCCTTATGTCAGCGAAAGAGCTTATAAAGAAATATTGTGCTGACCGGCGAGGGGAGCATCCGGGCGAAACTCCGCCTTCTCTTAGACAGATGGAAAACCATAGGTCCAAGGCGTTTATTGACGGGGCGGCATATTTTGGGGCCATCCAAGCCGACATTGAAAAGCTGATTGCCAGCACCGCGGCTGGCCGTTTCTTCTATCTGACTGCCTGGTGGCTCGGATTGAATCGAATTAATCAGGACCTGCGCATCGATGATACATGGAACTACTCGCCCAGACCTGATTCCTTCGGAGAGTTCAGACTTCCTCGCCCTCCTCAGCCCTTAGGATATCAGCTTAAATTGTTGGCAGATAGTGGTGGGATGGTTCGGATTTTACCATGGGTCCTGCCTTTTGTTAGCAATGAGAGAATAGTTAAGGCTGCGGGAATGTTTCTCAATTTCCACACCTTGGTAAGCGTTGCTAAGATTCGGAGTGAACTTGGCGAGGAAAGTGTGGCCTTGAATCTCCTGTCGCATACATTTGGTGGTGCTCATTGCAAGATGGTGGTCTGCGGAGATACGAATAGTATGCGGGCTTACACCTCGGGAATGGATCCCGAAGCCGGACGTTTGAACGCCCCAGGCCTTTCTGAGAAAGAGATCAGTCAGATGATGATCGGTGGTTATGCCGCAAGCAGTCAGGTCGAGATAAATACATTATGTGACGATCTGACGCAAGATAGGCTCTCCAGGCCGCTCTACGACGTACTTAAAAGATGGAATCAAAGGCTTCCAGATTTTGCCGGCTTTGTGGCTGGTGAGGGAACGGGCCAATTTTATCACCGAATCGAGGTGCTTTGGAAGGATAGAGAGTGGAAATTGACTTTTGTGGAACAAGTGGCGCCCTCCGATTACGATATTGATACTGTTCACTTAAAAAGGGAGGAAAAGTACAATATTCTCTTCCGAGTGTTTCCGGATGGTGGCTGGCATGATGTCGGAGTCAGGGTGGAGGGGCGCGCCGCAGGCGCGATGCATGATTTTTTTAAAGATATGTGGGACGAGCAGCTTGGTCGACCCGTTGAGACGTTCAACATCAACGGTAGGACAATCGTATCGCATGACCGAAACTGGCAGCCGTTGCCAGTCCGCCCAGCGATAGATTTAGCTCCGAATGCAGGCGGGCAGTACGTCCAAGTGTTGCGGACTATTCCCGTGATGAACTTTAACTTGCCGGCAAGCGAACGCGGGAATTTGTTGGTGCCAGATGACTTTCAACCGGTTAAGTTCGGAGTCAAAGGTCATCGCATCAAAATCGTGCGACGAGATTTGGTAATCCCGTTGGGCCTCTACGCTGGACTGCAGGGCAGTTATAATAGACGAAAGCTTAGCTTTGCACCTGACGGTTGTTTTGAGTTCAAGGTGGCGCTCAAGAGGGCCATCTCCCAGGCCGAGGAGTACATCTTTATTGCCGACCAGTCGCTCTATGCGTTGGAGGTGATGGATTGGATCAATGGCAGACTGGGACATAAGCCGAATCTGAAAGTGATTCTGCTTTATGGTGCTGACCCCGCCGATCCACCCAACGATTTTTTATCGGAGGCGATTAACCAACATCTACTGCCTGGGGTCGCGCGTAATTCTGACGACAACCTGCCAGGGAACATTGTCCTCTACGAATGGTCGGGCAATGCGGTGCACTGTAAGGTGACGATCATCGACGATGTCTGGTGCGCCATCGGTTCCGCAAACTGTATGCGGCGTAGCCTTTATACCGATATAGAACTTTCGGTCAGTATTCTCGAGCCGAAGACCGCTGATGACGAGTTGCCAGCCAACGCTTTGGAGGAAGCAAATCCTGTCGCGCATCAAAAGAGCGCTCCGTCCTTTGTTCAGCAGTTTCGCCGAGATTTATGGGCTCACTACTGTGGAATTCCCCTGGATCCCGCAAAGCGGTCTGACCGTCAGCAAGAGGATTATACCAGGTTGCTGTCCCTCAAGCATGCGTTTTCGCCTTGGAATCCTGTCCGATGGCGAGCTCGTTTGGCCAGAAGTGCCTTCCATCTAAGACCGGAGATTACCCGGCAAAATCTTGATCCCTTCCCCATCGCGGGCAACTTTGACCAGACGGTTTATAATCGCCAGGATCCTGATTCGCGAATGGCGTTTTAGCAGAGACGGATAAGGAGATCTGACCATGAGTTTGCAGAACGTCCGAACCGAATTGCTACGGTACTCAGCGGCGGAAGCTGTGGTCGTGAACGCTGCCTTGATCGGATCTGATAGTGTCGTCGCATTGTGGAAGTCCGTTCTCGGTATTCAGGAGATTACGATCAAAAACCCGCGGGTTTCTGAGAGCAACAGTGGAGTGATCGTGACCGGAAAAGCATCGTTCCTCAACGTTGCGGAGATGCCGATAGAGATGGCGTTTGAGGATGATCATGGAACAGTGCCTGGAAATGATCAAAGGCGTTGAAAAGGTTAGATTTTGCGTAGAGAGCGGTCCGTCACCGGTCACTTAGACTGGGTTTCGCGCGAAGTTTATATGGCCCGAAGGGTCTGGGATTCTTGGCGCAGAGTTACCGGTCCCAATTCCTGAATTCTCGGCTTCTTGGCTTCTTTTAGTCATCGGTGACCGACATGCGCGTATTCCTCGGAGATGTCTTTGTGCGAGTACTCCGTCATGAACAAAGTCGCGACAAATCCGATAAGCGCGCAAATGACGATATAAATGGCGATCGATGAGCCAGCGTTATACACAGATAGGAGATAGGCGGCGACGATTGGCGCGGGGCCGCCGGCAATAATGGAAGCAAGCTGGTAACCGATCGAGGCTCCGCTGTACCGCATACGAGGGGTGAATTGTTCGGCAATCAAAGAAGCCTCGGTTGCGTAAAGGATGGAATGCGGAATTGCCCCGAAGACTATGCCGAGGACGATCAAGGCTGGGATGCGTGTATCGAGTAGCCCGAAGAAAATAAAGCCACTGACGGCCATGAGTGTCGCGCCCAGCAGGTAGGTTCTTTTGCGTCCGAGGCGATCCGAAATGTATCCAAACAACGGGATAGTGAAAAGTTGGAGCACCGCAAACAGGAGGACGGCATTGAGCAGGAGGCTCCGTTCGACTTTGAGGTGCGTTGTTCCGTACGAAAAGACAAAGGCCGTGAAAATATAAAATGGAGTCTGTTCTGCCAATCGAATCAACGCCGATAGGACAATTGATTTCGGTTGCCTCTTGATGACCTCCAGCACCGGCGCTTTCTCGATGGTCTTTGTGGCGAGGAGTTTGGAGAAAACCGGCGTTTCCAGAACTCCGAGACGAATCCAGAGGCCGATAGGAATCAGGATCGCGCTGAGGAAAAATGGTACGCGCCAGCCCCATTCGAGGAATTTGTCTCCCGAGATGATGTAGAACACTATCACGGCCAGGTTCGCCAGGAACAAACCCGCAGGCACACCAAATTGTGGCCACGAGGCGATGAACCCGCGATTGCCGTGGTTTTTTGACCATTCCATGGCCAGCAGGACGGATCCTCCCCACTCGCCTCCCACGCCGATGCCCTGTGCGAAACGCAACACCGTCAGAATGACCGCGCCCCAGATGCCGATCTGCGAGTAACCGGGCACGAACCCGACGAGGACCGTCGAAACGCCCATCAGAAGCAATGTTGCGACCAGCGTCGCTTTGCGGCCTATTCTGTCCCCATAGTGGCCAAAGATGACCGCGCCCACTGGCCGCGCGATAAAACCGACTGCATAGATCAGGAAGGCTTGCAAGGTCCCTGCCAACGGGTCCGAGTTCGGAAAGAACGTTTTAGCGAAGACCAACCCCGTGACGGTGTTGTAAATGAAGAAATTGTAGCAGCCAATGGATGTGCCGACAGTACTGGCAATCACTGCACGAAGGAGCATTGCTTTGTCCGCCTGGTCCGATTCTGAAAAATTGCGTCTATCGGGCATAGAACAGGTCACTCGCCACTTCGTTGCCGACGAGGAAAGCTATGAATCCAATGCAGTATGAATTCGGCACACGGTTGTAATGTTTTCCGCTAGTGTTACATAGATAAAATGGCCATTATGATTGTTATCTAATCGACACTCGCTCACAAATCCTTAGAGATTTGTCGGCGTCAGGAGAATCGTATCGGCGTGTCGGCGTGACGCGGTCGCGCGTGGGATGGTAGGGATGCGCTCCCGCGCGTCCGGCGTGGCACGTCCAGAGAGCATCGTGTCGGCGTGTCGGCGTGTCGGCGTCGTGCCACGTGATGCGGTCGCGCGTGCGGCATGGTGGACGCGCTCGCGACTGTCCGGCGTGGCAGGCCCAAGCGACGTGACTAGCGCAACCCTACCGCGGCATGGGCGAGAAAGGGTGTTTTTTGGAAGTTCCACGCCGGTCGCGCGGGAGCGCAACCCTACCGCGCATGGGCAAGAAAGGTGTCCTTTTGGAAGTTCCACGGCAGTCGGACGGGAGCGCAACCCTTACCGCGCCAAAGGCGAACAAAACGTGTTTTGGACGTGCACGCCGGTCGCTGCGCCGCCGAACCCCGAACGCCGCGCCGCCAAACGGTGGGAGCCGCCCAATTGGCCTCACCGGGAATGTAAAATCGCCAATGCCTGTATAGTTTCTTGAATTCTCGGCTTCTTGGCTTCTGGCTTCTTCCCTATGCCGGGAGGTGTACCGCGACTCCGTTCATCTTGATTGGCAACTGGCCCAGCAGCCAGTTTTCCCTGGCTATCTCGCTTCGAAAACATTGAGTTCGGTAGACGGTATTGCGAAGCAACTTGTTAGAGTGATTGGAAAGCCAGTTGTGCCTTACCTCGACGTAGCTTCGGATCCACGCTTTCTCATCGCCTCCTTTCGCCGGTGAACTTTCCGGGAATTTACTCCGCAATGCTGCTCGGATCCCGCCAGAATGCAGGTAGCTATCCGAGATCACCAGAAAAGAAAGCGGCAATGTGAAACCATTTTCCGTGAACCATTTGGAAGCCGGTCCCAGATAAGCCTTGCTGAACTGCTCGGACTGCGCCGCTGCCATGAGCGGGTCACGTTCTCCAGCTTGCTTAAGCAACTGATGAAACTTTTTATCGGCGGCCAGGGTGCCTTTGCCGATATGGGGAAGGTGAACTGAGAATTGATGCGCAAAGGTGCCTTTCTTCGCAATGTAACTCTTGAGCACCTTTGCCAGATTTCCGCCGTCTTCCGTGAATCCGACCCCTAGCGTTACCTGTTTGCGCCCGTTTTTACCGTCGGGATAGATGTAGACCGCGTGAGGTTTACCGTCTGGATCACCAGTTTCGGCTACGTTTAGCACGCGCAGAATGAGAGCACGGACCTGTTGTTCATTTTCCATCGCATTGATCTCCAAACTGTTCTTAAACTCTGCCCTCCAAAAAGCAGCGGAATTTCCGGCGTAGCCGGAGAGTTCCGCGGCTACAGCCGGCAACGCTCACAAATCTCTAAGGATTTGCGAGCGATGCAGGCTTCGCTCGCCTATTTCTTTGGGTCCCCAATAATGGCCAGGAATAGGATTGCCCCGCTTTTCTCATCAACGATCGCCGCCAGAAAGGGCCGATCGAAGACCAGGTTAAAGTCGATCCGAGGTCGCAGGATGGCGGTGGCGGCCATCTGGACGCTGGTGGCAGCGGCGGCAGTGCTTCCTTCCTCATCGACTTCAAGGAAGCTCTTATGAAAGACGGCGCCGATAAACAATTGGTGCGAATCACCGATCATCCGGCCGAATTGCGCTCTTTGCGGATCAAAGGCGATTCCCATCCCAAGTTTGCTCAACGCCCGGTTGAGGCTCTCGCCGTACTCGATCGTGAATTTGGGCAAAGCGACTGATCCCTGGGTGAGGTTGAGCGTGCCGGACAGCGCACTCCAGGAAGTCCCCGCTAACGTCTTCGTTACCAACTCGCCTACACCCCGGTCGGGAAGAAAACAGTACATGGCAAAGCGATCGCCCCGATAGGGCAAGGCCACCACTTCGTACCCCGGAGTTTTGGCGTAACGGAAAGAACCATTCTGCCGCATCATCCTGACTTTAGAAGTTGAACCATCGGCAAGGTGAAATAACTGGTCGCTGGTGGCTCGGCTTTGGAAAGGCGAGCGCCAGGAGGCGCGAAAATAAACGGCATTTGCCAGAAACATCGGCGGGCTTGGCGGCCCTTCCAGCAGGCGGCTGATCTTGCCTTCCGTTGCCTGGCTGACCCACTCGTTTATTCGGGTGATCGTTCCGGGATCGGTGAAGGGCAAAGACTCCAATTTTGTCTGGAAGGTCTTCGCCAGATCGAGAGAGTACTCGTCTTTGAGCTGAATGGGCTTATCGACCCAAACGGCGTTTGCCACTTTCAGTGTGGTATCTTGCTCCGGTTCTTCCAGGGTCTTTTGCAATGCCGCGAGATCTTGCAGCGCTGCTTCTCTTGATCCGCTATCGACGCCAAGGGTATGGCCGATGGCCTCGGCCGTTTCTCCTGTCGCGCCGGCGTAGGCCATTCCGATGGCTATTTCGATGCTCGCCGGCGAAATCAGCAGATTCCGTTTCTCGGGAGTTTCGAGACTTTGGACCAAATTGAAACCGAAGTTGTTGAATCGAGCAGCAGGGTTGCTCATATCAGTAGCCCCCACGGGGGAGATTAGAAGAAAGCCGTTCAAGACCAAAGCCGCGAAGCCGGCAATGCGCATAGGTGGTTGCTTAGACAGCCAGCGTTTGAGGGCGTTCAAGCGCTGGAGGCGCATTCTTGCGCAGTCTTTGTTTGCGCCGAAGTCATGCCGACGATGCGCGCGCCAAGGGTGGGGCGGGAACGCAACCCCCTTCTCGCGTTGGCGTTCGCTCGATCTTCGACACATCGGACGAACCTGACCGTTTGGTTCCATCGATTGCCGTTTGTTAGCCCCCGCGCGCCTATAGCCTCGGGGGTCAGAAAACGAGGACGACGACGAGGACGAGGACGAGGACGATTGCCGGGAACGAGAGTTCGAGGTTCGAGGCTTCTCCTTCCTTGGTATGTCTCAGCTCACCACAGTCTCCTTCGCCATCGATCCTAAAATCGTCTTGTCTCGAACTCTGAGCGTTTCAGTCCTAGGCGGTTTGCGCTCAAATCTCGTTCCTCGTCGATCGTTCCTAAATATCGTCCTCGTCGTCGTTCTCGTTCTCGTCCTTCGATCTTCGACGCATCGAATAAACCGGACCGTTTGGTTCCACGATTGCGTTTGCTAGCCCCCACGCGCTTATAGCCGCGGCGGTCCTCTATCTCAGCGGAAGCTCGTGCATCGAGGATTGCCCTGGAAAAAGGTGGCGAATCGCGTGCGGCGAACGCATCTTATCAGATCGCCACTTCTTGAACATTTTATGGACCAGAACAAATTCACGGAAAAATCCCAGGCCGCGCTGACGGAGGCCCAGGCCATTGGCGCTCGGCACCAGCACCAGGCCGTAGATGTCGAACATCTCGCCCTGGCTCTGGTGGAACAGGAAGAGGGTCTGGTGCCGCGCCTGTTGGAAAAGGCCGGAGTGTCGCCCGACCTGCTGAAAAAAAGACTTCAGGAGGCGCTTGATCGCATTCCGCGCGTTTCTGGCGACACCAGAACAGGGCAGGGTGTTTATGTCACCCAGCGCCTCAATAAGCTGCTCGTCGCGGCCCAGGACGAAGCCAAAAAACTCAAGGACGACTATGTCAGCGTCGAACACCTGGTGCTCGCGATGTTCTCCGAACCGGCCACCACTGACATCGGAAAAATTTTCAAGACGTTTGACTTGGGGCGCGAGAAATTTCTGAAGGCACTGACCGAGGTTCGTGGCAACCAGCGCGTAACGAGCTCAAATCCCGAAGCCACTTACGAAGCGCTCGAAAAATACGGACGCGACCTGACCCGCCTGGCTGCGCAGAACAAGCTTGACCCGGTTATTGGCCGGGACGCGGAAATCCGGCGCTGTATCCAGGTGCTTTCACGCCGGACCAAGAATAACCCGGTGTTGATCGGCGAGCCTGGCGTGGGCAAGACCGCGATCGTAGAGGGCCTGGCCAGACGCATCGTATCGGGCGACGTGCCCGACAGTCTCAAGGAAAAGCGCATCGTGGCGCTCGATCTCGGAGCGCTCATCGCCGGTGCGAAATATCGGGGTGAATTCGAGGAGCGGCTTAAGGCGGTCCTGCAGGAGGTCACCACGGCACAGGGGCAGATCATCCTGTTCGTTGACGAACTTCACACGATGGTCGGAGCCGGCAAGGCAGAAGGCTCGATGGACGCGGGCAACATGCTCAAACCTATGCTCGCTCGAGGTGAACTTCACTGCATCGGCGCCACCACCCTGGACGAATATCGCAAATACATCGAAAAGGATGCGGCTCTGGAGCGCCGGTTTCAGCCGGTGCTGGTCGAAGAGCCAAGCGTCGAGGATACCGTCTCCATTCTGCGTGGTCTGCGGGAGCGTTACGAGTTGCATCACGGCGTTCGCATCCAGGATGGGGCGCTGGTGGCGGCGGCTCAACTTTCGCACCGCTACATCTCGGATCGCTTTCTGCCCGATAAAGCCATTGACCTGATCGATGAAGCGGCGGCCAAGCTGCGCACGGAAATGGAGTCTATGCCGGAGGAGCTTGAATCGCTCGAGCGCCGAATTCTCCAGCTCGAAATTGAACGCGAGGCTTTGCGCAAAGAAAAGGATCAACCTTCCAAGGAACGCCTACTTGGATTGGAAAAGGAGTTGGCCAATCTCAAGAGCGATCGAGACGCGCTCAAAGCGCAGTGGGAAGGCGAAAAGCATGCCATCGAAGATATCCAGAAACTGCGCGCGGCCCTGGAACTGGCTCGGACGGAAATGGAACAGGCTCAACGCAGGGGTGACCTGACCCGAGTCGCCGAATACACCTACGGGAGAATCCCGCAACTCGAGCAGCAGCTCAAGGAGCACGAAGCCAAGGTCAGCGGTGATCGCACGAAGCAACGGTTGCTCCAGGAGGAAGTCACCGCCGACGAGGTCGCCGACGTGGTCTCGCGCTGGACCGGAATTCCTGTGTCGCGCCTGCTGGAGGGCGAGAAGGAAAAACTGCTTCGCCTGGACCAGATTCTCCACCAACGGGTGGTGGGACAGGATGAAGCCGTCCAGGCAGTCGCGGACGCCGTGATACGTGCCCGTTCCGGTCTCAAAGATCCTAAGCGCCCGATTGGCTCGTTCATTTTTCTCGGACCGACCGGTGTCGGCAAGACCGAGTTGGCCCGCGCACTCGCCGAGAGCTTGTTCGATAGCGAAGAGAATATTGTCCGCATCGACATGAGCGAATACATGGAAAAGCACGCCGTGGCTCGACTGATCGGTGCACCGCCCGGTTACATTGGCTACGAGGAGGGAGGACAACTGACCGAATCGGTCCGCCGCAAGCCGTATTGTGTCGTGCTTTTCGACGAAATCGAAAAGGCGCACGGAGACGTCTTCAACGTGTTGCTGCAGATTCTCGACGATGGGCGGCTCACCGATAGTCACGGCCGCACGGTAGATTTCAAGAACACCATCATCATCATGACCTCAAACATCGGCAGCCCGCTTCTTATCGAAAACGCGAGCGAACGAGGTGAAATTGCGGAGGACGTCCGCAACAAAGTGATGGGCGAACTGCGGGTCCACTTCCGGCCTGAGTTCCTTAATCGAGTGGACGAAATCGTGCTGTTCAAGCCGCTGACCCTCTCCGAGATCGAGCGAATCATCGATCTGCAGCTCACATTGTTGCGCGTCCGGCTGCTCGATCGGCACCTCGAACTGGAACTGACAGAAGCAGCGAAGGAGTACATTGCACGCGAAGGCTACGATCCCGTTTACGGTGCACGGCCGCTGAAACGCTATCTGCAGCGTCATCTGGAGACCGCGTTATCACGACAAATCCTCGGTGGCACGATTCCGGAAAACAGCCGCGTAACGGTGGATCTGAAGAAGGGTCAACTCACCTTCGAGTCAGAGCCGCTTCCAAAAGAGGAGGGTCAAGAGAACAAAGGTGCTTAGAAATTCATTTGTCCACGTCCTCGAGGCACGGCAAAGTAGATACAGCGTCGGGACAGGAGACTAGAAAGCTGTCCATCAGCGAAATCGGTTCGGAGCGGCACCATGCCCGTTGAATTCAAAGATTATTACAAAACTCTTGGCGTCCCGCGCGATGCCAGCGAGGCCGATATAAAAAAGGCCTTTCGGAAACTGGCGCGCCAATACCACCCGGATGTCGCAAAAGACAAGAAAACAGCGGAAGAAAAGTTCAAGGAAATAAACGAAGCGAACGAGGTTTTGGGCGATCCGGACAATCGTCGCAAATATGATGAGCTTGGCGCCAGATGGAAGGAGGGCGCGGAGCCTCCACCGAACTGGAACGGTCAAGCCGAGCGCGGTCCGGGCGGTGAGCAGGGCTTCGAATTCCGGTTCGACGGCACCGGTTTCAGCGATTTCTTCGAACAGTTCTTCAGTCGGGGCGAGCGGTTCGGCGGTTCTGCCAATTTCGAGCGACCGGGAGCCAGGTCGTCCGAACAAGCCAGATTTGCTCGCCGCGGTGACGACATTGAGGGCGATATTCTGGTTTCCCTCGAAGAGGCAACGACCGGCGCGGTCCGCACCATTTCCCTGCAACGGATCGACTCGCGTACCGGCCAAACCACGACCCAGACTTTGAAAGTTCGCATTCCACCGGGGGTGCGCGAAGGCCAGTTCATCCGCGTTGCCGGTATGGGTGGCGATGGCATCGGCAAGGGCGGTCCAGGGGATCTTTTCATGCGTGTCCGCCTGGCCGCGCATCCTGACTTCCAGATACGCGGCTCCGATCTATACTACACCCTGGATTTGACTCCGTGGGAATGCGTCCTGGGTACGAAGGTAATTGTCCCGACCCTCAAAGGTCGTGCGTCAGTGAGTGTCCCGCCCGGATCAAACAACGGTCGACAGTTGCGTTTGCGCGGACATGGTCTGCCAACGGGCCAGGCCGGGCAACAGGGCGACCTTTATGTTGTCATCAATGTGCAGCTTCCGGAGGAGATCACAGACAAAGAACGCGACCTTTGGGAACAACTCAGCCGCGTTTCCACATTTAATCCCAGGACCAACTGACAACGAAAACAATCGTACTTCGAGGAAACGATGAAAATGTTCGGCATTCCGGTTGAAACGCCTGTAACCGCGCTGCAACTCTTCGAACCCGATGCCAGCGCCGTGTATACCCTTGACGCGGTGGCGAACCTGACCCAGGTACCCCGTCGCCTGATCGTCGTTTATTTCAAACACGGACTTGTCTCGCCGGTAATGGATCCCGCATGCAGTGGCTGGTATTTTAATGATGAGGCGATCCGGATTTTGCGCCGCATTGAATATCTGCGGACTGCTTGCGGACTTAATCTGGTTGGCATTAAGCTTATTATGGACCTGGTCAAGGAGGTTGAACGACTGCGCGAAGAGCTCAACTTTCGCCGCCGGCGTCTTTGAGCTGACACTTATGCGCAATTTGACAAAACACCTTCCGGACGCCTCGGGCTTTGAGCTGAAACGTATTCTCGTTGAGCCAGGCGAAACGATTTCGCTCAAGAAAGATTTCGATCCGGCGTACACTGGAAAATTCAAAGGCAAAGAGGAAAGCCTGATAGAACTCAGGCTGAATATTGAACAGTTGGCCGGCCAACAAGAGACTCTTTACGCGAGTGATTCTTACGCTCTGCTGGTGGTTCTCCAAGCCCTGGATGCCGCTGGCAAAGACAGTACGATCAAGCACGTGATGTCGGGTGTGAATCCTCAAGGATGCGAGGTGCACGGTTTTAAGGCGCCTTCCCAGGAAGAACTGGATCACGATTATTTGTGGCGCGCAGCCAAGTGCCTGCCGCGACGCGGAGCGATCGGAATTTTTAATCGATCCTACTACGAAGAGGTCCTGGTGGTCCGGGTCCATCCCGAGCGGCTTGCGAAACAGAATCTGCCGACCGTCGGAGAAGCCCAAACGATTTGGAAACAACGTTTCGAAGAGATCAATTCTTTCGAGAGATACCTGGTTAACAACGGGATCATCGTCTTGAAGCTATTTCTGAATGTTTCGAAGAAGGAACAAAAACTTCGTTTTCTCAAAAGGATCGAACGAGAAAGAGAAGAACTGGAAATTTTCGGCGGCCGATGCTCTCGAGCGTCAACATTGGGATGATTACATGGTGGCCTACGAAGATATGCTTAATCACACCAGTACCGATTGGGCACCTTGGTTCATTGTCCCGGCCGATCACAAATGGTTCACCCGCCTTTGTGTCTCCGAGATTGTCGTTGCTACGTTGAAATCGCTTGACTTGAAATATCCGAAGGTCAGCGACGAACAACTGGCCAACCTGGAAAAAGCAAAAGAGGAGTTGCTTAAGGAAAAGTAGCCGGGAAGTAGTCAGTAGCCGACCAATCGATGGCCTTTGGCGCTCCCGCGTGGCACGTCCAAAGAGCGTGAACGTTGCGTGCAAAAGGGGGAAATCTGCGGCAGAATTTCTCAGGTTCCGCAACCCATCGCGGAAGGGGGTTACCCAGACTACTGGCTGCTGGTTACTTGCCCACTTGGCTACTCGACGACTCCCATGTAACAGTGATTTGAAATGAGCGAATCTTCCAGCCTCCTTCCACTTCGTCTGCAGGAAAGCGACCATGAGCGTTTCGGTTTGCAAAAACTCGATGAGGAAGAACTGGCCGCGCTCAGCCGCTTCGGACGCAATCGAACACTTGCCGATGGCGAGCATCTCTTCTGCACCGGTGACCGCGATCTAAGCGTCTTTGTTGTTTTGAGAGGAGAAATGCAGGTTTACTTCACACGCGGAGGTAAAGAGCGACATCTCGTGATGGTCGGGGAGGGCCACTTTATCGGCGACATTGCGATGCTCACGCGGATGGCATCCGTGGTGAGCGTGCGGGCGTGCGGAGAGGTGGAGGTGATGGAGATCCCAGCAAAGGAATTCCGGTCTGCCCTATCGGATCTTCCGGCTATTTCGGAGAAGATCATCAACGCCTTTGTGGCGCGACGGCAGTGGATGGAGTCGATGGCTGATTTTTCTGGCGTCCTGCAAATCCTGGGCCGACGAAAGGATCCTGAAGCATTTCAGATCCGTGACTTCCTCAACAAAAATCACATTCCTCATGCTTTCATCGACGTGGAGGGCGAGGAGGGCGGCGCGATATTGGAGCATTTTGACCTTTCCAAAGACGGACCCGGCGATCTGCCCGCAGTGATCATCGGAGCTGACAATCGATTATTACGGCGTCCTAGTTTACGCGAGGTTGGCTCGGCCACTGGTCTTCGGCGATGCCTCGATGTGGAAGGCCATACTTTTGACCTTCTGATTGTCGGCGCCGGTCCGGCGGGACTTTCCGCGGCCGTGGGCGCAAGCTCTGAAGGATTAGACACCGCGATCGTGGAGCGGTACGCCGCCGGTGGCCAGGCCGGCACCAGCTCGAAAATTGAGAATTATCCCGGCTTTCCTTCTGGGATCTCGGGAGGTGACCTCACCAACCGGATTTTTCTTCAGGCCAACCGTTTCGGCGCTGGTTTCACTGCGGCATCACCGGTGATCGCCATGCGCAAAGAGCATCCGGTCGACCGCGACGTTTGGGCACTCGAACTCGAAGGCTCCGCGGTCCTGCGGGCGCGTTGCGTGCTCATTGCTACAGGGGCTGAATATCGCCGCCTCGATGCGGAGGGTCGCGAACGCTTCGAGGGCGCAGGCATCTACTACGCTGCCGCCACCGTGGACCCCCTGTTGTACGAAAATTCGACGGTCGTCGTCGTTGGCGGCGGAAACTCGGCTGGACAGGCGATCATGTACCTTGCCCAGCGGGCCGAGAAAGTGTTGGTGATCATCCGAGGTGAAGACCTCAACAAGAGCATGTCGAGTTATCTGGTCCATCGGATCGAACAAACGCTAAATGTCGAGGTACTAAGGCATACCCGGGTTCGCCGATGCCAGGGCGTCACTTCCCTGGCAGCAGTGGAACTTGAAGATATCAACGCTAATTCCACACAGTTGATTGAGACTCCCGCGCTCTTCTCTTTCATTGGCACCTTGCCCCGGACGCGCTGGTTGCCGACCGGACTTGATCGAGACGAAAAGGGCTTTATCAAAACCGGCCGCATGGTGTCGGAATCGCCAAACTGGCCGTTGCCCGATCGAAAGCCATTGCTGATGGAGACTAGCCTGCCCGGGGTCTTCGCCGCTGGCGATGTGCGAGCCGGTTCCACCAAAAGGTGTTCAGCTGCAGTGGGTGAAGGTGGGCAGGCTGTCGAATGCGTTCACGACTTTCTAGGCACCTACACCTAGCCTGCATCGCTCACAAATCCTTAGAGATTTGTGAGCGACGCAGGCTGTAGCAGCGGAACTTTCCGGCTACGCCGGAAAATTC
This sequence comes from uncultured Verrucomicrobiae bacterium, assembly GCA_963789065.1. Taxonomy (GTDB): domain Bacteria; phylum Verrucomicrobiota; class Verrucomicrobiia; order Chthoniobacterales; family JAFAMB01; genus JAFAMB01. The sequence goes on from CAWBKA010000014.1 coordinate 112,349, forward strand.
CGCTGCTTTGGAGAGCAGAGTTTGAAAGTTTAAAAACAGTTTCCTTCGATGCCTCCCTTTTTTAAAAAGGGCGATATTCAGGAACGATTGTCGAAGAAGCGAGAGCGATCCGCTCGAGTAGAGACGTCATGCGCGTAAGCGAAGCGTCCCTGCTTTGCCTCTTGAAAACGGAGTGATGCGAGAAGCCGGCGCCGGTATGACGATGAGCAGAACTCCCTTTCTCGCCATCGTTCCTAAAATCGTCCTCGTCGTCGTTCTCGTCCTCGTCCTCGTTTTCTAGGTCTAGGCGCCCCAGCCAAATAGCGCGCACGGGCTAAGAACACCGAAATTGATAGAACGAAATGGTTGGCTTCAAGGTCGCAGCGCCAACGAACGGCTACTCTTGCAGCCAATGAGTTGTTTCACCGGGTTGTTCTCGCCAATGACGCGGTTTCGACGTTCGTCGAAAGTGTTTGGGTCTTTGGCCGTGTTCCTGGAGACGTTCTCCGACCAGATCCAGAAATTCATCTATCGGCAATCCGACGGCCTTCGCTTCGGCGGCGTAAAAGTTACGGAAAGCCTTTGCCCACGTTCCGCGTTGGGAGTGTCTTCCTCCGTGCCTGTGGTCCTCGAGTCGCTTTCTCATTCAATAGTAATTTTCGACCACGAAAAGGGAGTCTTTAGCCTGCATCGCTGACAAATCTTTGACGGATGGCTTTATGATGATGGGCGTAGCATTTCTGTTGGAGCTCGGTGGTGTCGACATAGGTCGCCAGACAGTCGCTGACCAGGACGCCGCCGAAGTCTTTTCCCAGAACCTCGTTGAGCACAACAAGCCCGCGACTGTGCGCCACGACATAGAAGGTGAGCAGTTGGGTGGTGAAAACCACAGCCACCAGCGCGGGCCAGCGACCACCAACTGGTCTCAACGCTATGCAGCGCCGGGGCTAGGCGCAGTTCTATCGCCAGGGCGTCGTATTGGGGCTTTACTTTGGCCGCCAGCCGATCCATCGCCTGAGAGAGCCACCGGGGCTTAGCCGCAGGCCGAAGCCATCGCGCAAAACGGCACAGGTTTTACGCATGGAAAGTCCTTTGGCCTTGTTGAGATCGGCGCCAGAGCCAGGGCTCGTGGGCCGAGGTGCACCGCGGCGCGCCGATGGCCAGTGACATCTGCAAAGGATGTAGGGAACGGACGCTCTGACCGCATCGCACACAGGTGGCGTGGTAAGTAGTCAGCGTGTGACGTGGGGGCGCACCGGCGGAATATCTACAATGAGCTGCTCGATTGGGTTGTGGTCCTTGAACTGCGTTCCACCGCAGTGTGGACAGCAACAGAGTTGGACCTCGAGGCACTCATCGATCTGCTCAGGCTCTGGCCGGCAGGTGCCCGGATGTCCGCGCTTGCGCCCCGGCCGCTGGGCGCCACCGCACGTTTTTTAGGGTCACCACGGAAAGGAGCCGCTAGGCGGTACGCGGCGCGTTGGGCCTCTAGGAGCGCCGATACCAACTGGCCGATGTACTTTGTTTTAGCTACCAGTCGTGCGTGCAGCGAAGCGATTTGGACTCGCAGGGCCTCCAGTTCGAGCGACACGGGGCCAAGCTCTCGGCCTGCGAGAGGGCGGCTTGGAGAGAGCGAGGCGGATCCGCCCGGTACCATTGCTGGAGCAACGCGGCGGCGATTTACAACCGCGGAGCCGCTCCTTGAAATCCGGACAGAGCGCGTAGAGGTAGATGTCTATAACGGGCACCTGCAGGGTATGGTCCCGGTCGTGTTTGCTCCGGCCACAAGTCTGGCCCACCGGCAGCCAGTTGGCCGCCCGATAGCAAATCCCGGCAAAACGATCGCGCTCGACAAAAGTCTCTGCCAAGCACGGCGCGATGGCGTATTTGCGCTGCCAGTCAGAGCGCAATCGGCGCAGGATAGTGCCAGAATGTGGCTGGCCAGATGTGGCACGCGCACCTGGGGCAGAATGAGAAAGCGGCTATTGTTGACAATCAGCGAGAGTCGCTCCTGGCGTTGCTCAGCGCTCCAGCCGATGAAGGCATCACGGGCTCTGACTTTCCAGGCCGCCGCGCTAAAGAGCAGGCAGGCCAAGTCCCGACCAGCACAATCCCGAATCAGGTAGCGCAGGTTCTGGCCCGCGGCGCCGCCGTAGCCCAGGTAGTGATGCTGCGCCAGATGACCAACAAAGGCGTTGGCTAGAGCGGTGCGTGGCTGGACAGGAATCACCCCTAGAGGCTGCAGAGCCCGCAGCGGACCCTCGATCGGCTCCCGTGCCCCGGCGCTCAGAGCAAAGAGTTCGGGCTCTGAGAGGCTTAGATTTGTCAGCGATGCAGGCTCTGGCAGCGGAATTCTTCGGCTCCGTCTCAGCAAGATGCCGTCTCGCGAAGATGCCTTTGGCCTCAACCTGAACGACTACCCGGACTGCCCCACACAAAGGGCACGGAGGCCACGAAGCTTTTAGCTATTTATTTAGTTGTTGAACCGAAGCCTTTGCCGCTTTTTGAGCCGACCTCGCCAAAACCATCCAACAACGCAAACACCTTTCTCCTCAGGCGAGTGGCAGAATCCATCCGCCAAAAATTCGCGGTGTGCGGGATTCGAATGCGGGCCTTCCTCTTGCGTTTTTGACAGTCATAACTAAAGCTACGCCGTGATTAATGAAATCCGGTCAGGCTATAAATATTATAAACCAGAGCATCCGAAGCATTCCAGACTCCTTCCGCGCGCACCTCGCGGTCGCAAACGGGGAATAATTTCAACGATCTGACCAAAATCGAAAAGCGTGCACTATCTTCAAATTCTGATTCTCGGGCTGGTTCAGGGCGCGGCAGAGCTACTACCGGTCTCCAGTTCGGCTCACGTGATTGTTGCCGAGAAACTCATGGGTCTTGATCCCTCGAGTCCGGAGATGACTTTCCTGCTGGTGATGCTTCACACCGGAACGATGTTTGCCGTGATCGTCTATTTTTGGAATGCCTGGCGAAGGCAATATTTCTCCAGTGTGGCCAGTTTTCGGAGCATCGCGATCAATGTGGTCGTGGCGACAATCATTACGGGCGTCGTCGGCTTGTCGTTGCAATTGCTGATCGAGAAAGTTTTTTTGAAGGGCGCCGAAAAGGCGGAGGTGGAAGTCCTTTTCTCGCAGCTTCCGCTGATTGGCGGCGCGTTATTGGCAGCCGGGTTGCTGATTATTTATTCCGGAATCCGGGAAGAGAAAAAGAACCGGCGTGGTGACGATGTAAACGCTTCGCGTGCGTGCTGGATTGGCGCTGTCCAGGGCCTCTGCTTACCGTTTCGCGGCTTCTCCCGTTCCGGCGCGACGATCTCGACAGGTTTACTGCTGGGCATTGGCAAGCGTCGCATGGAAGAATTCAGTTTCGCCCTGGCCGTGGTATTGACGCCCCCGGTCATCGCTAGAGAGTCGCTTCGCCTGCTTAAGGCTCATACTGAGGTGACTCAGCCTTCGCACCTGCTTCAGCTCGCCGTGCCGGGTTTACTTGGCATGGTCTGCAGTTTCGTGGCCGGTTTGATGGCGCTCTGGTTATTGTCACGATGGTTAGAGGCGGGACGCTGGAAGCTTTTCGGCTATTACTGTCTCGCTGCGGCGCTCGTGGTCTTTGGGCTGGCTTTTGCCGGCTATTGAATCTCGCCTCGACTCCGAGTCGAGTGGATTAAGAAACTGTGCAGTTGTGGAAATTAGGGATGCGTACGCTATAAGACCACCGAAAGCTGGAAGCTTGATACGCCGCTACGCGGCCAAACGCCGACACGCCGATCCATTCTCCCTATGTCCTCTGACTCTACCTTATTGCACTTGCCTGAGGATCCGTTGAAGGACCTCATTAATGAGAACTTCCTTCAGTACGCCTCATACGTCATCAGGGACCGGGCGATTCCTCAGCTGGAAGATGGACTGAAACCTGTCCAGAGGAGGATCCTGCATGCTTTGTTCGAGAAGGATGACGGCCGATTCAACAAGGTCGCCAACATCGTCGGACACGCCATGCAGTATCACCCGCATGGTGATGCGTCGATTGAAGAAGCGTTAGTCAACCTGGTGAACAAAAGCTATCTGATCGAAGGCCAGGGCAATTTTGGCAATATCTATACCGGTGATCCGGCCGCCGCTTCTCGATATATCGAATGTCGGCTGACCGATTTGGCGCGAAACGAAATTTTCAATCCCAAGCTAACCAATTACACTCCAAGTTACGATGGCAGGAATCAAGAGCCGCTGATCCTTCCAAGCAAACTTCCTTTGCTGTTGATGCTAGGTTCTGAGGGAATCGCAGTCGGGTTGGCGACTCGCGTGTTGCCGCACAATTTCATCGAGTTGATCAAGGCACAAGTGGCCGTACTCCAGAATAAACGCTTTAAACTCCTCCCTGACTTTCCTCAGGGGGGACTGATGGACGCCAGCGAATACGACAAGGGCAAGGGCAAGATCAAGCTCCGCGCCAGAATCGAGAAAAAGGACCGCGACAAACTCATCATCCGGGAGATCCCATTCAGTACGACTACGGAATCGCTCATCGCCTCGATCGAAGAGGCGGCTCGCAAGCGCAAGATCAGGATTCGTTCAATCAGCGATTTCACGGCCGCCCAAGTGGAAATCGTGGTCATTCTCTCTCCCGGCGAGGACCAGGAAAAAGCCATTTCCGCATTCTACCATTTCACCCAGTGCGAAGTGACGATTCACTCAAACATTGTCGTGATCAAGGGAGAGCGTCCGGTGCAGATGGATGTCGAAGAGGTCATCCGGTTTAACACAGAACAGTTAGTTTCATTGCTCAAGCAGGAACTCGAACTTCGGCGAAAGGAGCTCCAGGACGATTTACATTGGAAGTCGCTCATCCAACTCTTCATCGAAAACCGTGTCTACAAACGGATCGAAGAGTGCCCGACGTATCAGGAGGTCCAGCATGCTGTCCTCGATGGGCTTCAGCCGTTCAGAAGCTTGCTGACTCGTGAAATTACGCAGGAAGACGTTGAAATGCTCTTGAGCCTTCAGATCAAGCGTATTTCCAGATTCGATTTGAAAAAGAATGAAGAAGATAAACTAAAAATTATTCAGGAGCTTAAGGAGGTTGAGCGTCATCTCAAAAGCCTCACCGATTTTGTCATCGATTATCTCCAACAACTAATTAATAAGTACGGCAAGCGATACAAAAGAAAAACTCAGCTAACCACTGCAGAAGAAATCAACGTCCGGGAACTGACGGCGGATGAGTTGTCGATTGCCTATGATCAGGAAAAGGGGTTCCTCGGGTACCAGGTTAAGGGCGAAGCTGCTTTCCGTTGCTCCCCGCTCGACCGCTTACTTCTGGTCTGGGACAATGGGCGTTATCAGATGATCGCGCCGCCGGACAAATTGTTCGTCGACAAGAATCTTTTCCATTTCGCTATCTTCGATCGGGAAAGGATATTTACCCTGGTCTACAGCACGCCCGATGCAACCTTCCTTAAGCGCTTCGCATTTGGCGGAGCGATTATGAACCGCGATTACCATTGCGCGCAGGAAAATGCCAGGGTTAGGTATTTCACCGACCGGCCAGTCGCCGAACTCCGATTCAAGTATCGGCATGTCAAGGGCGCGCGTATCGACGAACAGACCTTTTCCGCCGGTGATTTCCCTGTACGCGGCCCAAAGACCCGCGGCAATCAGGTGACGAAACGAACACTGACCAGTGTCACCGGGAAATGATCTGAACCTCCGCGCCCACCGTGCCCTCCGTGCGAGCCATTCTCCTTCCGGCTAAGCCGTTTTTGGATCCGATCCCTTTTCGCGTCCGCCCGGCGCGGCCTTCTCAAAATGTCCAAACTCCAGGGACGCGCTCCCGCGCGTCCGCCATCCATTTGTACCAGACAAGTTCATAGACCTCTTTCGAGAGGCCGGCCGACTTCCAGATGGCTGATCCAGCAGGGGAACAGCTTCGACGCTCAGGGTAATCTCGAAAAGGCGGTAGACCGTAATGGCCGGGCCACCTTGTACACCTACGAAGCTAATGGCTTACTTAAAAGCCAACAGTTCGCCGACGGGACCGTCACAACTTTTGGCTATGATGACCACGCTAACCTGACCTCGATCACCGATTCCCATGGCACGACTATTATGGAATACGATGGCGCCGATCGCCTCAGCAAGATCACCTACCCGAACGGTCGATTCCTTCGCTACGGATATGACGCCGGCGGTCGGCGAGCCCAGATCATGGATCAGAGCGGCTACTGCGGCGGTAAATTGATCGTCCAGTACACCTATGATGAGGCCGGCCAGCTGAGGCGCAAGGACGAAGGCAACGGCACCTTCACCACTTACGACTACGACGCCAAAGGCCAACTGCGGCAGTCGGTCAATTTTTCGGCCGACAACACCGTCAACTCCCATTTCGACTACACCTACGACGTCCTGGGCCGGCGTGCCACTGAGACGACGCTCGAGGGAACGACTACTTACGGTTACGACGGCCGCGGCCGACTCTCCTCGGTTGCTCTGCCCAACGGTCGAACCATCACCTATGCCTATGATGCGGCTGGTAATCGTCAAACGGTCACGGACAATAGCGTGACAACCGGTTACAGCATCAACAACCTCAACCAATACACCGCGTAAGGGGGAACCAATAGCACCTATGATCTCGCCGGCAATCTTCTAGCGACGACCGGGCCAGGTGGCAATGCGTCTTATACCTACGCTGGCGTCTCTCGGTCGTACTCTCACCGACACCGAATTCGAAATGGTCGTGAATGAGTCCTGGCAAGGAGCGAACAATATTGTGACCACCTACGAGAGAACGCTGGTGCGCTCGGCACTTGGCGCCGAGGAGACGGAGACCGCAGCAGGATTGAGCCCGAGCCGCGAGCGATGTTTCGCGGATTGGAAAAGATTGAGGCACCCAACCTGTCAGAAAGCTGTTCAGGGGGATCCAGAATGAGGTCTGGATGGGTTCCAACCAAGCAGGTTGTAAATATAATACCGCACGATACCGATGTATTCGTGGGCCGCGAAGTCGGCGACGGCGAAATTGTACCCCACCGGTAAGACGGACAGGAGTGGGGTAATGCGGTCAGCAGTACAGGGCGTTGGATAAACTCCAAAGTGGGCGAAATACAAAAGGGCCCTTCTTAAATGCAATCCTGAGGTCACCAGAAACAGCTTGTCGAACGGTTGTCCTCGCAAGATTTCCTCGGTATATTCAGCGTTTTGAAAGGTATTCAAACTGCGCTCTTCGCGGACGATATCGGAATCGTCGACTCCAAGCCGAAGCATCTCCGCGCGGTAGTCCTCGGCTTCGGTCACTCCGTTGTGGGAAGCGTCTCCACCGCTAATAACGATGCTGCAGGGACAGTGGTTTTTCTTCGCCAGGAAGTAGAGTCGGACTGCCTCAACAATCCGTGAATAGGCCAGAACGGTCGGACGGACGAAGGGTTGGCCCGGGAAGTGCACTGTGCCGTCCCCTAGAACGATGATCGCATTGCGTCTTCCCCAACTGGGATTGTCTTCCACGATGTATCTCGACTGCAGGTCTTCTACTAGAAGCAGCGGCACGAGACCGGATCCCACGGCTTCAAAATAAACCAACGCTGCCATCATGGCCGTTGTCGCTGTTTTTCGCATCTTTCCTAGTGCGAACCAGCAGCCTGCGAGGAGGAAAAAGAGGATGACGGCCGTAATCATCTGGTCGGTCGTTCATAGTTGTCCTTTGAAGCTGATGCAATGGCCTATTTTCGATAGGCCCTCTTTGTCCGGGAAGCGCAGGAGTGCTGCGCGTGACCGCAGTGTAGCATAGGCTGATAGCGTGTCTCTTGAGCGTGGCTTCGCTCCCTGCAAATTCGCCCGTTCGCCAGAAAGACAGGCAGGATGCCGATGCTACTTTTTACCGCATCTCCCTCGCGCATGCCGTTCGCTGGTTAGGTAGTGGCTACTAAATGTCCCATGATGTATTCGCGGCGGACGGGGGTGTTCTTCCCCATGTAAAACTGGAGAAGGGGTTGGATCGCGTGCTGGTCGTCGACACTGACCTGGGCGAGTCGCATGTCGGGGCCGATGAAGGCCTTGAATTCTGCCGGCGAAATTTCCCCAAGCCCTTTAAACCGGGTCACCTCACTATTCCGAAGCTTCTTTATTGAATCGTCACGTTCCGCCTCGGAGTAGCAGTAAATCGTCGTTTTCTTGTCGCGGACCCGGAAAAGAGGGGTCTCGAGAATACGGACGAATCCACGGGTTATAATATCAGGAAAAAAACGCAGAAAGCAGGTGATCAAGAGATTGCGGATGTGCAATCCATCCACGTCGGCGTCGGTCGCCAGGATAACTCTCCCGTAGCGAAGTCCCTGCACCGTCTCTTCGACGTTCAACGTCCGCATCAAGTTAAAGATCTCATCGTTCTTATAGACGATGGTGCGATTCAGATCCCAGACGTTCAGCGGCTTACCTTTGAGCGTGAATACGGCCTGAATGTTTGGGTCTCGGCAACTGGTGATCGAGCCCGCGGCGGACTGGCCTTCGGTGATAAAGATCATCGATTCGTGCCCCGCGTTTTTCTCGAGGCTCAAATGGACCTTGCAATCTTTCAGTTGCGGTATCCTGAGCGAGATGGCCGCAGTTCGCTCCCTGGCGAGTTTGCGGACATCCTGGAGTTCTTTGCGAAGCCGCTGAGTTTCGTGAACCTTGAGTAAAAGCTGTTCGGATATCTCGGGGTAGCGATGGAGTAGACTAATGACCGTCTCGCGCACCTTGTTGACAAGCTCCGTTCGGATGTCGGTGTTTCCGAGCTTATTTTTGGTCTGCGACTCGAAGACCGGGTCCTTCAGGCGGATCGCTATGGCTCCGACCAAACCCTCGCGGACATCGTCCCCGTCAAACTTCGATTTGGAAAACTCGTTGATGGCCTTGAGCATTCCTTCGCGAAAGGCGCTCAAATGCGTTCCGCCGTCGGCGGTATATTGGCCATTGACAAATGAGTAGTGGTCTTCCGAAAGACGATTGGTGTGAGTAAACGCGATCTCGAGGGTTTTTTCCCGGTGATGGACGATCGGGTAGAGAGCGCCTTCCGCGACATCTTCGGCCAGTAAATCTTTCAACCCGTTCTCGGAAGAGTAGACTGTGCCGTTATAATCGATCTTCAAGCCGGCGTTGAGAAACGTATAGAGCCGAAGTCTTCGAATGATGTGCTCTTCGCGAAAGCGAAAATCGCGGAAAATCGTGCGATCGGGTTCGAAGACAACTTCAGTGCCGTTGGCTTCGGCTTTTTGCCCTCTTCGTTGGGACTTGAGTACACCTCGTTCGAAGCTGGCCCGGAAGAACTCTCCGTCGCGGTAACTTGAGACCGCAAAACTTGAAGAGAGGGCGTTTACTGCTTTCGTGCCGACGCCGTTCAATCCCACACTGAATTGGAAGACATCGTCGTTGTATTTAGCGCCTGTATTTATCCGTGAAACACAGTCGATGACCTTGCCGAGCGGAATGCCGCGTCCGTAGTCTCGTACTCGGATGATATCGCCATCGATCGATACACTGATCTTGCGGCCATACCCCATGATGAACTCGTCGATGCCATTGTCGACGACCTCTTTCAACAAGACATAAATGCCGTCGTCATAGTGGGTGCCGTCTCCCAAGCGACCAATGTACATACCCGTCCTCGTCCGGATATGTTCCAGGGAGGAGAGTGTCTTGATCTTGCTTTCGTCGTAATCGTGTTTCCCCATGGGAGAGGCGTGTCGGCTCACACAAAGGACACCAAAGTCACCAGGATTTTCAAAAGTTCAATAAAATAGCAGGAATTGGGAATCTTCGCGATATCCAGTCGGCGTTTGGCGTTCGTTCAGGCGTGCTGCTCGGACGCCGACACGCCCACACGCCGATACGTTCCGCTCACCTGTGCGGCAAATCCTGCATGCGTCGCCAAGCGGATACGACGGCAGGGTCGCTGATATATTTCACTAACAGGTCACCAAGTTTTTCCGCGAGATCCAGATCTTCCTTGGCGAAAAAATTGAAGCGCTCGATCGCTTTCTGGCATAACGGTGGCGCATTCTCGGGGTTTCCCTGGTCAATCTCGAATACAGCGCGATCCAGCGGAGCCATTTGGCGCCGCCAGTTTACCATTTCATCGACGTATTGGTTAATGACATCCACCGCTTGTCTCGAATCTGCCACCCCATTCGCTCTTTTTCTCAATCACCCGCAGGATCGCGATGTGGGCATCAATCAATCGGGCGTAATCTTCACAAATGTCGGCAAAAATGCTGCTCGCGCCGAACACAAGTAACGTGAGGAGTAGTAACCGCGAAAGGGTTGAGGTCAGCATTTGGATGGGGCGTGTTCAGTGCATCATCGTTCGAGTTTCTAAGACCTCCATGAATAAATTTTTGCCTTCGCCGTCCTCGCTCGCGATATCTAAGTGCAAAGTGCAGGTAACTTCACGCCTTTTCCAGAATTACCTTTCCACTTGATTGTTTATTCGGAGCGCCATGCCATGATGGCCCCTGAAAGCGCCTCAATCTGCTCCGGCGTGTGAGACGCAGAGAGGGCGATCCGAATTCGCGCGGAGCCTCGAGCGACCGTCGGATAACGGATTGCCGGAACAAGGAAACCGGATTCCAGAAGGGATTCTGCCAAGCGCACGGTTTGCTGCACCTCCCCTGTCACGACGGGAAAGATGGCGCTTGCCGGCTCGAAACCTTGGCGCAACTTCGTTGCCAGACCTTTAGCCAAAAGGAAGACGTTGTTCCAAAGCCGTGAGCGTAGCAGATCGCCCTCCCGGGTGCCCAAAATCTCCAGCGCGGCGGATCCCGCTGCAGCGCAAGCCGATGGCAAGGCGGTCGAATAAATGAAACTGCGGGCGGTATTGACCAGAAGCTGGATCAAGGTTTGAGAACCACATATAAATCCGCCGCTCACGCCCAGCGCCTTACTCAAAGTTCCCATCTGAACCTCTACCTGTTGCGTAAGACCGAGCGCGTTGACGAGGCCGGAGCCCTGCGGACCGATAACGCCCGTGGCGTGCGCCTCATCGACCAGAAGGACGGCTCGAAATTCGTTCTTCAGTTCAACTATCGCGGCGAGATCTCCGCAGTCGCCGTCCATGCTGAAAACGGATTCGGTCGCAATAAGCACTTTGCCTTGCGGTCGCATTCGCTGAGCCCAGTCGAGGAGCTGTTTAAGCTTTTTTAGGTTATTGTGGGGAAACACGCGTAAGAGAGCTCCCGAGAGTTTCGCGCCGTCGATGAGACAGGCATGACAGAGCTTGTCCAGGATGATGACATCACCCGGACCGATCACGCTGCAAATTGTGCCGACTGCCGCTGCGTATCCTGAGCCGAATAAAAGAGCGCTCTCGGTGCCCTTGAAGGCGGCGATTTCCTTTTCCAATCCTGCATGCGGAGATTGCGTCCCGGTGACCAGCCGGGAAGCGCCTGATCCAACGCCGTAGCGATCGATTGCCGCCTTGGCCGCAGCCTTGACCGATGGATGTTGAGAGAGTCCGAGATAATCGTTTGAGGCAAAATTTACCAGGCGGCGGTTGGCCACTACGACAATTGGCCCCTCGATCTCCTCGATGGTCCTGAGTTCGCGAAAAAGCGATTGCTGCCGAAGCCGGCTCAGAAATTGGTCATAAGAGAGCATGGTAAAAGCCAAAGATGAGAAGTGAACCGCAGATCCCACAGCGCCGCGCAGCCTCGGCAGGAGATTTTTAACCACAGATTACGCGATTACACAGATTATTTAGGTCCGGATTGATGATGACAGAAGGTGAGAGGTGAGAGGTGAGAGGTGAGAGGTGAGAGGTGAGAGGTGAGAGGTGAGAGGTGAGAGGTGAGAGGTGAGAGGTGATAGGTGAGAGGTGAGAGGTGAGAGGTATAGACCCCGTTACCCCTCTGCGCCGCCAAACGCCGAACGCTGAACGCCGAACGCCGAACGCCAAACGCCAAACGCCAAACGCCAAACGCCGAACGCCGAACGCCGAACGCCGAACGCCGAACGCCGAACGCCGAACGCCGAACGCCGAACGCCGAACGCCGAACGCCGAACGCCGAACGCTGAACGCTGAACGCCGAACGCCGAACGCCGAACGCCGAACGCCGAACGCCGAACGCCGAACGCCGAACGCCGAACGCCGAACGCTGAACGCTGAACGCCGAACGCCGAACGCCGAACGCCGAACGCCGAACGCCGAACGCCGAACGCCGAACGCCGAACGCCGTCCTCATCTCTCACCAGATGGCCCGGCTTCCGTTGCCGCATCTGGCTTTCTCAAGGCGCGATCAAGCTCGGAATCGGGTTCAGCGCCGAGTTTTAAAGCGCGGTAATAATGGCGTCGGGCTAGTTCAATAGCGGGCGGTTGACGTTCGAGGTAGAGGACAGCGAGATTAAAATGGGCCTCAGCGTATTGCTCGTCCAGTTCGATGGCCTTTCGCATTTCGTCTTCCGCAGCTGCCAACCAACCCCGTTTGCGAATCAGGATGCCCAGGTAAAGGTGGCTTTTGGGATCGCGCGGATCTAGATAGACTGCTTGGCTGAGCGCTGCCAGTCCAGCATCCAACGCGTCTTTTTGGTAGTCGATTATACCCAGCGTTAGCCACGCCTGCTGGGCCGTAGGGTCGAGGCGAACGGCCTTTTTTAGATGCTCCTCAGCCTGGTCAATCTCCCCAAGCCGAAATTCCGCCGAACCAAGGTTGGCCCATCCCATCGGATGGTCCGGAGCGAGGTCGGTCATCTTTTGAAATTCGGCTTTCGCCTCTTTGAATTGTTGATTTCGAAAGTAAGCAACCCCCTTTGCCGCGTCAGTCCTGGCCTCGTCCGAAAGCTTTGGAAGCGTGGTTTCAGGGGCGTCCGCCGCCAGGAGAAGAGTTCCAAACGCGCAGACAGAGGAGCAGATAGCAAGTATTAGAGGCGAAATGGCCGGTCGCGAAGAACCGACCTGAAATCGGATGGCCGGTCGTGTCCTCGCCAATCTGTAAAATAAGTCCTCGGACGGACGAAGCATAGGCCAAAATCGATTCAGACCGATCGGAATTTCCAACCCGGACCCCAAACCCCACACGCAAAACTCAAAACTCAAAACCCAACGCGCAGCGCGCAGCCTCAGCCCTGGCCACGCCCCAACTCCCGAGCACGCTCAGAAGCCGCTCTGACTGCCGACATAATGGTGTAGCGTAAACGGTGCGATTCCAGAATCTCAATGCCAGCCATGGTTGTGCCCCCGGGGCTCGCGACCATTTCTCTCAGTTGTGCTGGGTGGAGCTTCGTCTCCCGAATCATCTGGGCTGAACCGAGCACCGTCTGGATCGCCAATTCGGCTGCAATCTCCCTTGGCAACCCCATCATCACGCCTCCATCAGCGAGCGCTTCAATAAAAGTGAAGACATAAGCCGGACCACTCCCGCTGACCCCGGTAACCGCGTCCAGGATAGTTTCGCGCACTCGAAAGACCAGCCCTACAGCTCCAAACATCTTGTCCGCTATTTCGGCGTCGCTGACCGTCGCGTGATCGCCCAAGGCGTAGGCAGTCGCCCCTTTCTTGACCAGAGAAGGAGTGTTCGGCATCGCACGAATGACTCGGGTGCGGTGCCCGGCGGCTTCCTGCAGCGTTTGCAGGGTGATGCCGGCTGCAACAGAAATTAAGAGCTTGCCTTCCAGGAATTGGCGAACATCACGGAGAACTTGGACTGAATCGGCCGGCTTGGTGCCGAGCACGATAGCGTCGGACTGCTGCACCAGCGCTTTCTGCGAGGCGGCGAGCTGAAGTCCATATCGTTGAGCCTCGTCCTTAATTTGATCCGGGTGCCGGTTTACAACCAGGATCTGTTCGGGTTTGCAGGCCTCTGCCTGCAACATCCCCTGAACCAACGCAGAGGCCATTTTGCCATATCCTAAAAAGCCGAAAATCATGGTAAGCAAAGACTTCGTTTCACTAACTGTTCCGCGAACACTCTGCAAGCCTTTGGCGAATCTACAGAAGAGAGCAAAGGGAAACAGAAGGGAGCGAAGAGATTTTGAACAGAAGGCCGCAAAGGAAACGAAGATTGATCGGGAATTGGGCTTTGGGCCGTTTATCCCGAGCTGGGTTCTCCACGAGCTTGTATCCTCAGCTCATTTCGCTGTCCCAAATAATGGCTCAAATTCGAACTATCCCCAGAGGACAGCGAAGGATCCCTGATTGCGGCGCACTCGTGGACTATACTCCCTGGGTTCGACCGACTTTCTCTGGCGGATGCGAAGCGCCCGTTGTCGGGACGAAAGCCGGGAACCGACACGCCGATACGCCGATACGCCGATACGCCGATACGTTCCCCGCCCGCTCGCGTTCGAGATGAATGGCCGCTATACTTGGTCTGCGACGTCAGAAAAAATATATGCATCAGCGGGCTGCATCTCTCAGTAAGGCTACGAGAAAACGCCCGAAATGGGGGCCTTGGCTGTTGTTCGTTTCTCTGGTGATCGTTGTTGGCGGCGGTGTTTATTGGGTGCGACGCGGCCCCGATCCGATTGCCATCACCACGGAGCGGGCGGCCATACGGGATATCACCGAGCTCGTGTCGGCTACTGGGAAGATCCGGCCAGAGTTGGAAGTGAAGATTTCCCCCGAGGTAGCAGGCGAAATCATTGAGATGCCAGTAATCGTCGGACAGCCGGTGAAAAAGGGGGATCTCCTGGTGAAGGTTAAACCAGACAATTATATCGCCAGAGTGAAGCAAGCGGAGGCTTCCTTGAGCGCCGCTCAGGCAGACAGTCTGCAGCGGAAAGTGCAAATGTTGAACGACCAACTTGACCTCCGCCGGGCTCAGGACTTGTTTGCCAAAAAGCTCATTTCTGAGACCGACTACAAGGCAGCTGAGACGAAAACCCAGATTTCGCAGGCGTCATACGATTCCTCGTTGCACCAGATCGATATGGCCAAAAGCAACCTCGACCAAAACCAGGATTTACTGAACAAATGCGTGATTTTTTCGCCGATCGATGGCGCGATCAGCGTGTTGGCCAGCGAAATCGGTGAGCGGGTGGTTGCCACCGGTGATTTCGCCGGAACTGAGGTGATGCGGGTAGCGAATTTTGCCTCGATGGAAGTCAGGGTCGACGTCAATGAGAACGACGTGGTGAAAGTCGGAATAGGTGACCCCGTGCGGATCAAGGTGGACGCCTATCCGGCAAAATCAATAAAGGGTACCGTCAAGCAGATCGCCAGTACGGCGACGGTTAAGAACGAAGGGACGCAACAGGAAGTCACGAATTTTGAAGTCAGAGTTCAAGTTGTAGATCCCGAAATACAACTTCGGCCGGGAATGAGTGCCAGCGTCGATATCGAGACTAAAACCGTCGATCACGTTACCGCGGTACCGATCCAATCGGTGACGGTCCGGAGCAGAGAGGGTGGGAGAACGGCGGACCAACTAAAACAAAATCGTGAAAAGCAGACGGGTTTGAATTCGAGCGAATTAGAAAAGCAAGCCAGAAAGGAGCTTCAACGAGTCGTGTTCCTGAAAGAGAGGGATAAGGTGAACCTGGTCCCAGTGCAAACCGGCATTTCGGACAACAGTTTTATCGAGATCCAATCAGGTGTGAGAGAGGGAGACGAAGTTGTGTCGGGATCTTACACGGCGATCAGCAAGGACCTGAAGGACCAGTCCAAAATCAAAATCGAGCAGCCCAAAGATGCAAAGTGATTTTGAGGTCGTCTCGGACGACCGGCTTATCCGGCCAAAGGGTAAGGTGGTGATTCGAATCCATCAGATTACCAAGGAGTACGAGATGGGATACACGTTAATCCGGGCGCTCAAGGGTGTAGACCTTTTAATTCATTCCAACG
This sequence comes from uncultured Verrucomicrobiae bacterium, assembly GCA_963789065.1. Lineage (GTDB taxonomy): Bacteria > Verrucomicrobiota > Verrucomicrobiia > Chthoniobacterales > JAFAMB01 > JAFAMB01. The sequence continues at coordinate 128,144 of CAWBKA010000014.1, forward strand.
AGTACGCAGCGATTATGGGTCCCTCAGGGAGCGGGAAATCGACCTTGATGAACATGCTCGGCTGCCTCGATACACCGACAGCCGGGCGTTATGAATTTAATGGAATAAACGTTGGCTCAATGGAGGACGATGAGCTTGCCGAGATTCGCAATAAAAAGATCGGGTTTGTTTTTCAGACCTTTAATCTGCTTCCGCGTTCCACCAGTCTGCAGAATGTTGAGCTTCCGCTAATCTACGCCGGGCTAAGAGCGGAAGAACGCCGCCGGCGCGCCGAACATGCGCTGGAAACCGTGGGGTTGGGGGACCGTATGCAGCATAAACCGAACGAACTCTCCGGCGGTCAGCGCCAACGGGTCGCAATAGCGCGCGCTCTGGTAAACAATCCCGCGATCATCCTGGCAGACGAACCGACGGGGAATCTGGATTCCAGAACCGGCGAAGAGATTATGGTGCTGTTCGAGAATCTGTATGCCACTGGTCACACGATTGTCGTGGTGACCCACGAGCAAAATGTCGCACGTCGTGCCAGAAGGATCGTGCGAATGCGAGATGGCCTCATTGAGAGTGACGAGGAATTGGGCTGAGGCGTATCGGCGTCGGGGCGTATCGGCGCGGTAGGGTCGCGCTCCCGCGCGACCGGCGTGGTACGACAAACGAACGTGTCCGCTTCCTCTTTAAATAAGCCGTTTGCGGAAAGAGTTCTCGCATGAAAGACACGCCGATACGCCCAAACGCCGATATGCCGATACGTCTCCCCCGAACCGCCGTTGCGCCGATACGTCTCCCCACCGTGCTGATTGAGAGCTTCCGCATCGCCGCTCAGCAGGTCGCGGCTAACCGGAGCAGATCGATACTTACTGCTCTGGGGGTCATTATCGGAATCGTCGCTGTCACTCTCATGGGTACGGCGATTCGTGGCATTGACATCGGGTTTGATCGCAGCATGTCCGGCTTTGGCGACGATGTCCTGTACGTTGAGCAGTGGCCTTGGAATACGGGCGACGACTATTGGCACTTTCGAAATCGTCCAGACATTAAGTTATCCTTTGCGGATCGCCTGAACCATATCATCGAGGAAAGTCCGGACTCTCTCCTGGATCTGGCCGTTGCTGCGCCGGCGTCCATTCAGACGGTCTCCTATGGTAAACGGCAGATTTCGAATGTTTATACCATGGGCACGACTCATGAGTATGCCTACCTATCCCGGACGGATTGTGAAAAAGGTCGATTTCTTGACGAGGCCGAAAGCCGAGGAGGAAGAAACGTTTGTGTGATCGGTCGGGATGTTGCGAGCGGGCTGTTCAGCGGAGAAGATCCGATGGATAAGGTGATTCGGGTTCGCGAACAAGAGTACCGAGTCATCGGAGTTTTCGCTAAGCAGGGTTCGTTTCTAGGAATTTTCAGCTGGGATTCGCAGGTCGTGATTCCTCTTGCGTCCTACACTAAATACTTCAAGTCGAATGAGGAAAACGCTTCGATTCGGGTGAAGATCAGAGACAAAATTCGAATAGCTGAAGCAAAGGAAGAACTCAGAGGCGATTTCCGGCGTATTCGAGGACTATTACCGGAGCAGGAAGATAATTTTGCCATTAACGAACAAAAGGTACTTCGATCGTCGCTCGAGCCGGCAAAGACAGGTTTGGCAATCGCCGGGCTATTTGTTACCGGTCTTGCGCTCTTTGTCGGCGCTATCGGAATAATGAATATCACGTTTGTCAGCGTGAAAGAGCGAACTCGGGAAATTGGGACGCGGAAAGCGTTGGGGGCAAGGCGGGGAACGATTCTAATCCAATTTCTGATTGAGGCAGTCTCAATCTGTCTGATCGGCGGAATCATCGGCCTCGGCCTGGCGTTTGGATTGTTTGTTCTGATTGCCGCTGTATTCCCAAATTTTCCCATGCAATTTTCGCCGATCCTGGTCGTGATTGCTCTATTCGTCTCGGTAACGACAGGGATCATCTCCGGTTTTGCTCCAGCCTGGCAGGCATCCCGCTTAAATCCGGTGGAAGCTTTGCGCTACGAGTAGCCATGAAGATGTGGGAAATCGCTAAAATGGCTTGGCAGGCATTGCGGGTAAACAAGCTGCGTTCCGCGCTGACCACCTCAGGAATCGCGATCGGGATATTTTCGATCATCAGCGTCATGACAGCGATCTCCGCTCTGCAAACCTCGATTGAAACCGGGCTAAGCTTTCTGGGATCGAACATCTTTCAGTTCTCCAAGTCTCCGGTTGGGATCAAGGTCTGGGGAGACGAGAAGTACCGGAATCGGAGGAAGATCGATTACCAGACTTACTTGAATTTTGTTCGGATATTCGGAGACGAGGTGGAAGTAATCTGTCCCAAGGTTTGGGATGACAGCACGCAAGCGGCCTTTGAGAACAAGAAGACGAACCCAAACGTTGAACTTTGTGGTACTAACCAAGGTTTCCTGGCCGCCAATAACTTCAGAATTGCTGATGGACGGAATCTTTCGCCGGAAGATATCGCTTTCTCACGCAGCGTTTGCGTGGTTGGCCAGCAACTTGTCCGGCGGCTCTTCCCGCAAGGGAACGCCTTGGGAAGTGTCATCAAGCTGAACGCGAAGAACTACACAGTGCTCGGGACTCTCGCGGAGAAAGGCAGCAGCTTTGGTGGAAACGAAGACAATATCGCCCTGATTCCGATCACCAAGTTCTTTGAAAACTACGGATCTCGCGAGCGATCATTGAACATTGCGATCGAGGCTAAGAACCAGATTGTTTACGAACGAACGATGGGGAAAGCGATTGGTGCTTTTCGAATCTCGCGCGGTCTCCGTCCGGAAGAGGCGGATGACTTTGAGATCTACAGTAACGATTCGCTCGCTGATGTCTTTCGCAGCATCGCGGCCACGATTCGAATCGGGGCATTCGTTATCAGTGCGATTGCCCTCTTGGCGGCGGGGGTCGGCATTATGAACATCATGCTGGTCAGTGTTGCTGAGCGCACCAAGGAGATCGGAATACGCAAGTCGCTCGGAGCGCGCCAGCGTGACATCCGGACGCAGTTCCTTCTCGAGGCCCTCTTTTTATCTTTGTTCGGCTCGGCGGGAGGTATCATTCTTGGGGTGTTAGCTGGAAACGGGCTAGCAATCTGGCTAAAAGCTGCGCTGGTCTTCCCCTGGGGTTGGGCCGTCGCCGGGGTTTTGGTCTGCTCCGCGATTGGAGTCGGATTCGGGCTCTACCCGGCCCACAAGGCTGCGCGCCTCGACCCGATCGAGGCGCTGAGGTGAAGGGAAGGAGCCGAAGGGAAGGAGCCGAGTAGCCAGTAGCCAGTAGTCGGTAGGCAGTAGCCGAGTAGCCGAGTAGCCGAGTAGCCGAGTAGCCGAGTAGCCGAGTAGCCGAGTAGCCGAGTAGCCGAGTAGCCGAGTAGCCGAGTAGCCGAGTAGCCGAGTAGCCGAGTAGCCGAGTAGCCGAGTAGCCGAGTAGCCGAGTAGCCGAGTAGCCGAGTAGCCGTAGCCGTAGCCGGGAGCCAGTAGCCGAGGAGCCGGTACCAGGTAGCCGATGAAGCTTTGACCGCGGCACGTGCTGCGCAGGGGGGGTCCGCTTGGCATTACCATGAGCGCGGTAAGATTCAAGCGAAGCGTGGTAGGCGACCGCGGCCGGCGCGGCACCCCCAAAGAGGATCGGTTCGGCGCGTCGCGCGGAACGGCGCTTTTTTACTCTCGACATCTCAACCCTCCGTGAACCCGTGGCCTCCGTGTGAGAACTCGGGCAGCTACGTCACGCGGTCACACGCCGACGCGGCCCATACGGTCTTCTTTTGGACTGCCACGCCGGACGCGCGGGAGCGCGTCCCACGCCATGCGGGCAGCTACAGTCACGCGTTGAACGATTGTGGGTGTGCACGTGTTGGCGTCCTCGGTATTCGCCTACTCGGCTACTGACTACTGACTACTGACTACTGACTACTCGGCTACTCGGCTACTCGGCTACTCGGCTACTCAATTGCCCCATCAGATTCGATCGGGTTCTCGGGAGCCGTCCGTATGTTTCTACGAGTTTTTCAGCGGCCGAATGCAAGTCCGGGGTGTGCAGTCCGAGGCATTTGCAGAGCTCGGACTCAAAGAAGAGAACGCCCCTCGCCTCGGGTGTCTTTGTGTCGAGATAACCCAGAGCGCGCAATAGCAGCTGGTAGATTTCCGGTACGGAATGATCCGACTCGGTGACCTCATCGATGAGTTCGACAAAATAAGAAGCCACCAATGTTTTCAAATAATCCTTCCGGATACGCTCGAACGCTGTCCGGAGAGAAACTTCCCGTAGAGTATGAAGGTCAGATTTGCGAGAGAAAGACAACGACAGGTCGCAGTGGAAGAATAGATCCAGCTTACCGGATAACGCGCTCTTTTGCCTGAGCGCGCCCTTGGCGATGGTTCTGAGTTTCCCCCGGCGGTCCGTAAACCAAATGATGATCAGGCTCGTCTCAGAATACTTGGTGCGCCGGAGCAGAATCCCGTTCAATAGTTCAGACATCATGAAAATGCCGGGAGCGACCCCTGGCCTGTCCCCGAAAGGGTGAATGGTGAGTGGTAGTTCACCGTTCACTGGCGTATCGGCGCCACCTCTCACCTCTCACCTCTCACCTCCCCTCGGTCTGGGCGGGATCGAGAAGGCCTGATTGTTCACCGCCAAAGCCGCTTCCTTGACTGCCTCACTCATGGTCGGATGGGCATGAACCGTCTTGCCAAGATCCTCAGCGCTGCCACCGAACTCCAGAATCGTGACGGCCTCTGGAATCAGTTCCGAGGCACCGAATCCGATAATCTGCGCCCCCAACAATTTGTCAGTTTTAGGATCGGCCAGGATCTTTGCGAACCCTTGAGTTTGGTCATTGGCCAGTGCCCGGCCGTTAGCGACGAACGGGAATTTGCCGACTTTGACAGCGATCCCCTTTTGTTGGGCAAGATCTTCAGTGAGGCCAACACCAGCGACTTCAGGGTTAGTATAGACGACGTTCGGGATCGCGTCATAGTTGACATGCCCGGCTTTCCCGGCAATGCGTTCGACACACGCAACACCCTCGTCTTCTCCCTTATGCGCGAGCATCGGCCCTTCGATCACATCGCCTATGGCGTAGAGTCCAGGAATATTCGTACGGTAATATTCGTCGACTGCGACCCGGCCGCGCGGAGTCAATTTGAGTCCGAGATCCTTTGCCACGGCTCCGTCCAGGTACGGTTTCCGGCCAACTGCAACGAGCACCTTCTCCGCGCGGAACTGCAGTTCTTGCTTTCCCTTGTCAACGGCATCAATGGTGGCGGCGCCATCCTGAACGACAACCGAAGTTACCGTTGTTTCGAGATGAAATTTGAGGCCTTCGGATTCCAGTGATTTTTGGAGAACCTGAGTGACATCCGGATCAAAGAAAGCCGCGATTCTTGGGAGAAACTCAATCACGGTGACCTTCGCGCCAAGCCTGGCCCAGACCGAACCGAGTTCCAGGCCAATCGCACCGGCGCCAATCACGACCAACTCCTTCGGTACTTGATCGAAAGAAAGGGCTTCATCGCTCGTGACCACCGTTCGCCGGTCGATACTGATATTCGGCAACTCCGCCGGAACGCTGCCGGTCGCGAGCACGACGTGCCTGCCTTGCAATTCTTCCTGTTTTCCATCCTTCGTCGTCAAAACGACTTTGCCTGGCGCGACCACCTCGCCGACTCCAAAAAGGCGGGTGATCTTATTTTTCTTCATTAGGAATTCCAGCCCCTGAGTGAGCTGTCGAACGACGTCTTGTTTTCGCTTCATCATTTGCGCCAGGTCAAAACTGACCTTTTCGAACTTCAGCCCGTGTCGAGCGGCCTGGTGCTGAGCAAAATGAAAATGGTCCGACGACAACAGCAGCGCTTTGCTCGGGATACAACCGATGTTAAGGCAAGTGCCGCCCAAAACCTCTCCTTTGTCGATAATCGCCGTATTTAGACCGAGTTGAGCAGCCCGAATAGCTCCGGTGTACCCGGCCGGGCCGCCGCCGAGTACGATGAGATCGAAAGACGCCATGGATCTATGGTTGACTGAAAGTCCAGTCGGATCAAGGTGAGAGGTGAACGGAGGTGAGAGGTGAGAGGTGAGAGGTGAGAGGTGAGAGGTGAGAGGTGAGAGGTGAGAGGTGAGAGGTGAGAGGTGAGAGGTGAGAGGTGAGAGGTGAGAGGTGAGAGGTGAAAGGTGAGAGGTATCCCTCGCGCCCGCCGAACGCCGAACGCCGAACGCCGAACGCCGAACGCCGAACGCCGAACGCCGAACGCCGAACGCCGAACGTCTTGTTTCTATGCGGAGTATCATACCTTGGATGGCCTTCGTGCTCTGCCTGTCGCTGGTTTCGTGTGCCTCTCCGCCAGCGATGGAACGAAGAATCGTCGCGGCAGATGCGAACGAACAATTCTGGGGCGCAGTCGAAAAGGCGGATGTAGTCTACGTCGGCGAAACGCATGATGACCCGGCCCACCACGAGTACGAAAGGCGACTGATCCGCGACTTGTTGAGGCGAAAGGTGAAATTCGCGGTGGGCTGGGAGATGTTTGATGAAACCCAGCAAGAATGGATTGATGCCTGGGCCTCACATAAAATCTCTCTCGGACAACTGCTGACCAAGACTGACTTTCAGAAGCGCTGGGGAATTTACTCACCGGTGTATGAGGAGATTCTGCGAACAACGGGGAAGGCGAACGTTCGCAACCTCGCTCTCAACGCGCCGGGCCAGCTGGCTCGAAAGATTGCTCGGGCGGAGCCGTTGACCGCGGATGAAAGGGCGATGTTGCCGTCCGGGTTTGTCGCGGATGGGGGAGCGTACAAGAATTTCGTTAAACTCATTGGCGAGCATCCGGGTGTCAATGAGACCGATCGACGGCGTTACTTTGATGCGCAGAATCTCTGGGACCAGACGATGGCCAGCCGGATTCTGGAGTTCGAACGTCGCAATCCGGGCGTGAAGCTGATTGTGTTGACCGGTCGCGATCACGTATCTGGTGGCTACGGGATTCCCTTTTATTTGAGACAGAAAGCGGATTTGAAACAGCTGGTGCTGCTGCTCAATGGCGGAAGCCATTGAGCAGCGTACGGCGTAGCCAGTAGCCAGTAGCCAGTAGCCAGTAGCCAGTAGCCAGTAGCCAGTAGCCAGTAGCCAGTAGCCAGTAGCCAGTAGCCAGTAGCCAGTAGCCGAGTACCGAAGACGCCGACACGCGTAAGGCACGAGCGATTGACCAACAACGGAAGGGCCTTCCGTGATCCCCCGTGACCTCCCTGCGAGCCTTCCCTCTTCCGGCGCTTGAGCCATGAAGGTCAGATCCCTTGATTCCATGGAATCCGCGTGAGCCGTCGGGCTCGCATTGTGACATGGGCGTCCCGCCCCGTGCTCGCACGAAGATCACGGGCGGGACGCCCATGCCACAATGAGTCGCCGCAAGAAAAACGTATCATCTGATTTCCCCAACGCCCCAATGTCGTCTAGTACGCATCAGGAGATCTGAAGGTAGAGAGTTCTCGCACGGAGGCGACGGGGGGTGAGATGTTGAGAGAGAAAGAGCGTTGTTTCGCGCGACGCGCCGATTCCGACCCTCCCTGGAGGTGACACGCCGGATCGCGTCCAGGATCGCGTCCCTACCATGTCTTGCGGGCTGCCATGCCGAATCTACTCGGCTGGCTCCTGACTCCTGACTCCTGACTACTGACTACTGACTACTGACTACTGACTACTGACTACTGACTACTGACTACTGACTACTGACTACTGACTACTGACTACTGACTACTGACTACTGACTACTGACTACTGACTACTGACTACTGACTACTGACTACTGACTACTGACTACTGACTACTGACTACTCGACTCCTTGACTACTTGCCTTAAATCATAAATGCGCCCCCAGGATCCCTCGGCGACCAAAGGACAACCTTCTTCCCATTTTTTTGCGGAGTCGGGATAATTTGTTTCTTCGAGCGGCCCCCAGAAGAGGTAATCGGCGCCGAGGTCCTTTGCGTTTTGTTCCCAGCCCGGCTCTGAATTCATCAGAGAGACAAGCTTGATTTCCACCGGTCGATAGTTGAGCCCGTGGCTCCACATATGGCCGGGGTAACCCATGACAACCCGATGCCCGTTAACTAAGACCGGATGATTATAGGTTGGGTATCCGGCGAATACGACGCTCGGCGGCAAGGAGCGGGTAGCATTCGCCACCTGCTGCCATTCGCTTTCGTGGCCGATCTCATAACCCTCCGGATTTGCCCAAAGCCCGCCTGCGAGACTAACAAAGCCCGAGAAAAAGAGCCCAAAAATGACCGGGGCGCGTAAGAGAACGTGCCATTTTGCCAAGAGTCCGTCCCAAAGGCAGAACATCATGACCAGATAGGCCCAGAAAAAGAGCTTCGTATTGTCCCACTCCCAGGGAGCAAATTTAATGAAGGAACAGGCGGCGAAGACCGTTGCTGCCGGGAAGAACAACAGTCGCAATTTTTGCTTCGCATCGCGCATGAAAGGCTTGGCAGGGATCAAGAGGTAGATCAAAAGTCCGAGGCAGGCTGGCAGGAACAGGCCGAAATTCTGAAGCCAGAACCACCAGGCAGCTTCTTTTGGATCAGCCATCCAGCCTGGTTTCCAGCCGATCGCTTCGGTCTTGGCAAATCCGGTCACTGCGTACACGCAGAGAGTGGCCGGGATGGAGGAGAAGAGAACGAGCCGAAGAAGGTGACCTCGCCAGTTTGGGTCGCCAAACAAAAACCACCAGAGAAGAAGGAAAGACAAGAATATAAAGGTGTGCAGATGAAAGAGCGGCATGGTGCAGTACAGCAGGTATTCCGCCCAGAGCGGAAGGCGTCCCTCCGGTCGGCGCTCGAGCAACAAGGTTCGCCAGTGATAAAGGAGTAACAATCCTGCCGGGACGGCGTAGAGCAATCCCCGCTGAGTGACGAACATCGCGAGCGGGATCGATTTCCATGGCAGATCCGCCTGATAATCTTTGAGGGCAAAGGATTGAAAGAAAAGAAAACCAGCCAGTCCGCCATTAAAAAGAAAGGCGGCAACTCCAAACGCGCCGTTAAAGAGGAAAAGGGCCCGCAGAGTGAGGAGCGATCCCAAAAACCCGACCAGAATGATGCCTGCCTTGGGTTCAACGCCAACCAGTTTCAGCTCGGCATTGAAAAGATTCAATCCGATTGGATATCGAAGTTTGTCGAAAGCAAAAATCGGATTCTCCGGCCAGAAGTGGGGATTGCTCGCCAGATAATTGATATGCGTAAGATGAAGGCAGATATCTCCAATATTGTTTGGTGAGATGACTCGAATCTGGTCATTCCACACGAAGATGACCTGGCTGAACTCCCTTATCGCAAAAACAAGAAAAAGAAGGCAAACGACATAGGCGAAGATCCCGTGGCGCGGCGCCGTCTCGCCTGGTCTTTTTTTCAGGTGCCTTATCATCGGGACGCCAGCGAGAACCAACCCGAGGAGCAAGGCAATCAAAGAGGTCGACGTTGTCAGTCCCAGGGGTGAGTAACTAAAGAGAATCCCGAGGAGGGTGGAAATGGCTATCCAGCAAAGAACCAGGACTGAGAGATTCATTCGTTCGATCGTCCCGGCTCGAACTCTGGTTTACGATCTGGAAAGATTTCCCTGAATGTTTCGTAACGAAAATACGCGCGGCATTCGTCCATGCCGTCACGAAGTCGAAAATCATCGGTAAAATATCGATCTTTGAGGCTCTTTTCCAATTTATCGGCCTTTTGTCCGTCCACGACGATGAAGTCAGCGTCGAGATTCGGGGGCCAGGCACTCTCCGTACTGTAGTAGTCGATTTTGGGAAAATCCCCCAGAACCCAGGGAATGGGAAAGTAACTGGACAACAGCACGAGACCCTTGAGTTTGATCTTCGACTCCGGGTCCTTCGCTCCTTTTTCCAGGATTGGATCCACGAAGGTCCGATATTCACGAAAGGTCTGTACGTACACGTAGCGCTCTTTTGCGTGGTCGAACTTGACGAAATTCAGATCGTAAGACTTCCACGCAGCGTGAGCGAACAATGGCAACGCCGCGATTACGGCTACCACTCGATTGAGTCGCTTGGCGATAAATTCGAGGAGAGCGGCGCCAAGGAACAAAAAAGGCCAGGCGATTGATATAATACACCACGGAGTTTTGTACGGAACGATGCTGTAGATCAGGAGTACGCCCAGGCCGTAAAACGCCAGGAATCGAAGCGCTGGATGGCCGCCCGCGAAGAACCGAAATGAAAACACTAAGCCGGCCAAAGCGAACCACTCGTAGTCCAGGAGCAGACGTATCCAGTACCAATTCAGTTTGAAATTCCCGAATGCCCCGAGGACCGGCACATGGGCAAGAAATGGCGGGACCAAGGGCACCAGGTCAAACTCGGACTTGCCGTGCCCGGCCGCGTCGATCGCTGTCTTGGTCCACGGAAGAAATGTCTGGTAGAGTCCTGCTAACCCCCTCCAGTAGAGAAAATTGCCGGAATAGAAGAAAACGATCAGTGTCACTCCGAGCAAAGTCGCCCCAATAATATGTCGAAAAGGGAGTCGTCCGCTTGCTCGATGCAACCCCGGGTCCGACGGCAAGAGCTTATTCAGGATCGAAACGAGAAGGCCCGCAGCGGCAAACGCGGTCAGATGAATGATATAAGTCTCTTTGGTCAGAATCATTCCGGTCACACCCAGAATGAACCCCCAAAAATACTTCGGTTCCCGGCAGGTCGAGATTCCAAGGATACCCCAGAAGGTGACGATGAGGAACAAGACCAGCCAAGACTCGTGAATGGAGTAGCGATTATAAAAAATGAAGCCGGGAGAAATGGCCATCCCGAGTGCAGCCAGATAACAGACAGTTCGGCTGAGAAATGGCCGGAACAGGAAGATCCAGAACATGGCCAGCAGGCTTGCCAGGACCACCGGCAGTCTCAGCGCCCAAAGGTTTCGCCCGAATAGCTTGAGCGAAACAAAAAGAACATAAAAGTGAAATGGTCCGTGATAATTGGTCGGGTCGTATGCGTAATAGCCGTTTTTGGCCATCTGGTCACAGAACCAGCCGTTAATTCCTTCGTCAAAATGCGGCGGCTTGATGTCCAGGAACGCCACCCGAATAAGTGCTCCAAGCAGCAGAATCAGCGCTGGAAATAGGAGTTGACGTTTCACCATTCTAAGCATTTAGGAAGGAGGCGCAGATATATATGCGAAGACCGGGACATGTCCAAACAGATTCGACCTCTACTTTCACTGATCATTCCTGCGTTCAATGAGGCGAACCGGTTGCCTGACTCGATCCGACGTATCCAAGAACATCGCCGTTCTTGGAACTTCTCTGTCGAGGTAATCATTGTCGTCGAACCGAGTGAAGATCGGACGCTCGACTTAGCGGAAAATGCGGTCAAATCCTGGTCCGACCTGAGAGTGCTGACCCATCACGAAAAGCGTGGAAAAGGCTTTGCGGTGCGTAGTGGCATGCTTCGTGCCAGAGGCGATTTGATTTTTTTCACGGATGCTGATTTAAGTACCCCGTTGGAAGACTTGGACGCCGCGCTCGCATTGTTCAAACGTGACCGATCGATTGATTTGGTTGTCGGGAATCGGATGCATCCTGAGAGTCAAATTCTGCAGCGGCAGAATGTGGGGAGAGAGTGGATGGGAAAAGTCTTCAATCGGATCGTGCAAACGTTAACCGGTTTGCGCATCCGGGATACCCAGTGTGGTTTCAAAGGCTTTCGAAACCGTGCGGCGAAGGAGATCTTCGGTCGCCAGAGGATTGATGGTTTTTCATTTGACGTTGAGGCTTTACTATTGGCTCGAGCGATGGGTTTCGCGGTCGCTGAACTACCGGTTCACTGGACAAATTCTCCGGCTTCGCAGGTCCACCCTGTACGCGACAGTTCGCGGATGCTCGTTGATGCGATCCGCGTCGGCAGGCTGGTGAAACGGACGATGTACGAGTTTCCTTACAGGTAGAGCAGGCGAATCAATCTCGCGAAAGGGTCCACGCTCCCGCGTGACCGGCGTGGAATTTTACCCAAAGCTCGGTAGGGTCCACGCTCCCGCATGACCGACGCGGAATTTACCCAAAGCTCGGTAGGGTCACGCTCCCGCGTGACCGACGTGGAATTTATCCCAAGCTCGGTAGGGTCACGCTCCCGCGTGACCGACGTGGAATTTATCCCAAGCTCGGTAGGGTCACGCTCCCGCGTGACCGACGTGGAATTTACCCCAAGCTCGGTAGGGTCACGCTCCCGCGTGACCGGCGTGGAACTACCCCAAAGCACGGTAGGGTCACACTCCCGCGTGACCGACGTGGAATTTACCCCAGAGCTCGGTAGGGTTACGCTCCCGCGTGACCGGCGTTGAGCTACCCCAAGCTCTCAGAGACCTAACATTGCCTCCTGCAAATATTTGACTTCAATCGAAATATAAATACAACATATATTTAAGTTGTGAATATCGATCCATTTCCACAACGGATTCGGCCTGACAAGGGTGTGCTGAGCAAAGAGCATCAGCCCACATTGGTTTTTGCTACCATCTGCACAAAAAGCCGTACCCGGTGGCTGGCGACGGACGAAAACCATCATCTTCTGCGGACTATCTGGACGGAAGCCACCTTCTGGAAAATCGGGCCGTATATCATTATGCCTAATCATTTGCATTTTTTCGCATGGCCTGGGCAGCTCCACGCCGACCTGGATAATTGGATTCAATATTGGAAGTCTGTGGCCACAAAGCGCCTGGGCAAGCCGGACTGTCGATGGCAACGTGCTTCGTTTCATCATCGTGTCCGCTCTTATGAAGACGCTGACAAGTGGCGTACCTATATGTACGAGAACCCTGTCCGAGCGGGTCTTGTTGTAAAGGCATGCGACTGGCAATATGGCGGAGAGTTGTTCAAAACGGATTTTTGGTGGTAGGTCTCGGGGAAATGCCACGCCGGATGCGCGGGAGCGCATCCCTACCGGCGCCGTTCGAGAACGGGAGCTTCGAGACGTGCCACGCCGGACGCGCAGGAGCGCATCCCTACCGGCGCGGTTCGAGAACGGGAGCTTCGAGACGTGCCACGCCGGACGCGCGGGAGCGCATCCCTACCGGCGCGGTTCGAGAACGGGAGCTTCGAGACGCGCCATGCCGGACGCGCGGGAGCGCATCCCTACCGCGCCACATGCGCGGCCTACGTCACGCGTCCAAGCGCCGACACGTCGATACGCCGATACGCCGATACGCCCCCACGCCTCCCTTCACATCGCTGGAGTCAAGAGTGCGAACACCTTTTTATTATTTACCGACGCGACCAGGCGGTAGTGGCTTTCGATAAATTTAGTCATCTGTGTCGCCCAATGGGAGAAACGAGACTCTTCGGTGCCGTTGATCGTCCAGTCATCGATTACGATGACTGCCGGGCGAAGTTTTTGAATTTTGGCGATCTCGACTTCCTGCCAGTCCGGTGATTGAGTCACGTTGTCAATGTAGAGGAGATATTGGAATGTCGGGCGCGCAGTGATGAAATTTACCCCTGGCAGGTAAGGATAAGATACGACGTAATCCTTTTTTGTGCTGTTCCAGACAATCGCCGAAAAAAGAGCGTTTACTTCTTCGTGCTCAGCCTTGGTGAGAAATACGTCGACTCCGTTGGCGCCGCGGAAGTTGGTGTGTCGACCCACCCGGATCGCCAGGGTGCCTCCATATTGATTCGGAAGGGTCAGCATAAGATAGCAGACGCCGACCAGAGCAATCGCGATGAGGAACGCCATCGAGAGCCGACCTCGGCCCAGGCTTGACCAAAGCAGCCAGCCGGCGCAGGTCAAAGCGACCAAGGCTCCACTCATGAATTCAATCAAGTGAGGCAAGTCGGGGCGAAAGAAGAAGAATTGGGGAAAAGCCGCCAAACAGCCGCCCAGCAAGGCCGAGAAGATCAGCCAGCGATCGACCGCCATTTTTTTGGACAGACAAAGGTAAAGGCCGGCGAAGAACAACCCACAAATCAGGAGCAGCGGGAGGTAAGTCAGCAAAGCCAGGAGACGATATTCAATTCTCGTCGATTTCGAGAATATTTGCTGGAAAGGGCGACGACGAAGGTGAGTCGGCGGTTTGGCAACCGGTCCTGGGTGATTTTCCACCACGGCGGCGGGAGTGGCTGGGCCATGCGCGACATTGGTCTGATCCGGATTCTTGGCGAGTGTCTGGGTAAAATGCGGCAGGATAGGCTGGAAGATAACGCTCGCGACGTTGGAGTATTGGTCGGCGAACGGCTCAAAGAAATGCCGATGACGCGCGTCGTAGATAAAGGGCAGGTGCATGACCGAGATACCGATGAGAAAATTGCCCGCGACGATCATATTCAAGCGGAGTTGCCGATGCAGCAGAAGAGCGTGCAATAAAATGACGCCAAGCCAGATCGCCGTTAGAAAAATCCCGATATCGATGCGGATCAGATAAGTAGTTCCGAGCAGAAGCCCCGCGCCGATGCTTAGCAGAGCCTTTCGTTGGCTCGTTAAGAAGAGGGTGATCGCGAACAGATTCGAAAGGACAAGGAACGGTATGTAGGCCTTAAAATATTGGCCGGTCACCGAAATCACCGCCAAACCTTGGACCAGCGAGAGCCAGAGAGGAGCATCCAACCGCCGAAGGAGCACAAAGGCGATCAGGCCGGAGGCAGTCGATATACTATAAAAATAGGTCCGCATCAGGAGCAGACTGGTGCCGAAAACCCGGAAGAGGGTGCTGATGGGGTAGAACCAGAGAACGTTGTACCCGGGAGACACGTCCAAAAAAGGGCGTTCGCCGTGCATCAGTCGTTGGCTGATGAGCGCCACATTTCCTTCATCGGCGAGATTCAAGCCATATCGATAAATCAGGCTATAGTAGACGAACGCAAACAGGACCAGAGCCGCACCCGCGACGAGGATCGTTTCTTCGTCGATTTAGTGCGTCCATCTCAAAATACGGAGCCGTTATGCGGTGGCAGTCGGGCCTGTGACCGGTCCCTTTGATTTTCCGACGAAATGATGTAACGCTGAATACCGTGACTATGACGAGAACAATCGACCCCTACATGACGATGGAAGAGCTTCTGCAGGAGTATCCTGGTGCTCAGCGAGCTCTTTTCCGGGCCTACCACATCGGGGGCTGCGCGAGCTGCGGCTTCAGCCCGAGCGAAACTTTGGCCGGGATTTGTCCGCGGAACGACAATCTCCCAGTCGAGGAAGTGATCGGTACGATCCTGGCCGGGCATGAAGCAGATCAAAAGATGCAGATTTCGGCCACGAGAGGTTGGGAGCAGGCTGCAGGCAGGTGAAGCCGCTTCCATTGATCGATGTTCGCAGCCGGGAGGAATGGGATACCGTTCACATCGAGGGTTCCATATTTTTCACTCAGGAACTGATGCAGGAAATCATCTCCGAATCTGCGAAAGACCGGGAATTCGTCTTTGTTTGCCATCACGGCATCCGGAGCCTGGACGCGGCCTCTTTCTTCGCGGGTCACGGCTTTGAACATGTTCGGTCGATGACAGGTGGCATTGATGCCTGGAGCATCGAAGTTGATCCGGATTTGCCCCGGTACATTTGGAGTAAATGAATGAATGCAACAGAGGATTTTAGCAACAGGATTGAGGAAGCGATCAAAAATCCAAAAAACCTGGGGGAACTTGACGGGGCCGATGCGGTAGGAACAGTTGGGAGCGAAGATTGCGGCGATATGCTTCGCATGTGGGTGAAATTCAAAGAGATCGACGGAAAACGGGTGATTGATAGGGCGACCTTCCAAACGTTTGGCTGCGAAACGGCGATCGCGGTTGCCAGTGTTGCGACGGAGCTGATATCCGGTAAAACGGTTGAAGAAGCTCTCACGATGAACGGCGCGGACCTGTCAGCTCCGTTAGGCTCATTGCCGCCAGCTCAAAATTCATTGTGCACAACTTGTCGAGGAAGCGCTCAGGTCCGCATTAGCGCCGGATGCGCAGGTACCCGAGACGGAAGAATGTTGCGCCGACATTGTTGCAGCGGATGCAATCGCCGGCCCGGAAGCAAAGAAAATAGTTTTAGGCCTTCAAATGAGTGACAATCACGAAATCGAATTAGAAAGGGATTGCGAGGCGATCCAGATCCCGGCTGGATTAAAAACGACGATTCCGGCAGGAACAAAGGTCATCATCACGCAAAGTCTCGGCGGAAGCTACACGATAGCTTGCGATTACGGTTTGTTTCGGATCAGCGAAGAAAATGCCGGCGCCCTTGGCCTCGAACCACGGAGTTCGCTGGAAAAGGGTGAAAAGGCGGGGAAGAGGTCGATGAGAAGGAAGTCTGGGACCGGCTCCGAACCGTGTACGATCCCGAGATTCCGGTTAACATTGTGGATCTTGGTCTGGTTTACGATTGCCAAGTCGTGGCTTCGCAGGATTCCGGGACCAGGGTGGAAGTCAAGATGACGCTGACGGCTCCCGGTTGCGGGATGGGTCCGGCGATCGCTCAGGACGCGAGAGTCGAAGATATTGACCATTCCCGGAGTCGATGAAGCTGACGTCGAATTGGTGTGGGATCCGCCATGGAACCAGCACATGATCAGCGAAGCCGGCAAGATGAAGCTGGGCTGGTTTAAGGGGAGATTCCGGGAAGAGAAGGTTTTAACCGCAGATTACGCCGATTTCACAGATTGATTTTATTGGGCAATGAGAATCGGCTCGGAAAGGCTCTTCGCGTTACAGCGGTGGTAAAGCCTTTTGCGCAACGGTTGATTTTTTTTCGCGGCCCACTATAGTCCGCCCTTCATCTCAGGAGAATTTATGTCACAGCATCGCAGTTTAAAAGGCGCAAGCACCATCGCGGCGAAACGAAACGTTTTCAAGCGATTTGAGCGGGTGGAGTTGCTTAAGAAGCGGGGAATGTTTAAACCGGGTGACAAAGTCATCGGCTTGCCGAAGACCAAGCCGGACGCGTGAATGCGACTGAATCGATTTCTTGCGCTTGCGGGAATCGCCTCACGCCGGGGTGCCGAGACATTTATTCGCGACGGCCGGGTGAGCGTGAATGGGAAGGTATGCACCGATTTCTCGACCCAAATCGCCGCCTCTGACCACGTTAAAGGTCGAAGGTCGCCCTGTCCGGGCCAAGGAATTCGTCTATCTCCTCCTGAATAAACCTCGCGGATTACCTGACCACGCGAGCCGACGAGAGATCCCGAAAGACGATCTACGACTTGCTCCCGGAAAGATGCCAAAGCTGGCTCATGTCGGCCGACTTGACAAGGAGTCGGAGGGTTTGCTTTTGCTGACCAACGATGGCGAGTTAGCGCTTCGGATGACCCATCCGAGGTTCAAGCTGGAGAAGGAATATCTTGTGACGCTCGATCAGGAGTTCCAGATGGCAGATTTACCGAAGGTTCTAAAGGGCGTCTACCTGGCCGAGGGCCGAGCTAAATTCGATGCCGCTGTTTAAGGTGAACCCTCAGCAGGTCAGAGTGATTCTCACCCAAGGGATCAAACGCCAGGTTCGGCGCGTATTTGCCGCTTTGGACTACAAGGTGAATCCGCCTGCAGCGGATCCGAATCGGCACGATGACAGACAGGGACTTCGCTCGGGTGCGATCCGGTTCCTGAGCCGCGAGGAAGTGCTCGTCCTCAAGGGTGTTTCGAGGCCTCGAGGCGCCTCCAGGAGCCGTTGAAAAAGGCGGATCGCTCGCTTAGCCCCGGATTCCGCCGAAGCAATTTCGTAGGGCTGACGCCGGAACCAGGTCATTTGGCGTTTCGCATAATTGTGGGTCTGTTGCTTAATTGCCTCCCTACAACTATCCGCTTCGATGGTTCCGGCGATCAATGAACGGATCAGTTTAAAACCAATGGCTTGAGAAGCGGTCGGTCCGATGGCTTCGACAGCGGCAACTTCTGCGACGACCCCCTGTTCAAACATCCGATCGACCCGTTGGCTGATTCTCTCAAACAGGATCGCGCGAGGGCGCTCGAGGAATAGCCGGGGAATTGAAGGATCAGGAGTCGATTCTTCCAGAAAACTGGAGAATGGCTTTCCCGACAGAATGCACACTTCCAGATGCCCGAATAATGCGCCGCCGGTTCTGCCGGTCGATTCGAGTCGAGGTCGGCGCATCCAGAGCATCCAGTTCGTTGAGAAGGTCCGCAGTGGAACGTTGATCCAGCTCTGCGCGGAGAGAAAAGTCTGCCGACGGCAGATCGGGAAGCGAGATTTCCAAGGCCCGGAGGTAGAATCCGGAACCACCCACAACCAGCGGAACGATTCCTCGCTGATTCAGCCAGGCAATCGTTTGCCGGGCCATGACCGCGTATTTCTGTGCGTCGCAGGCCTCGGTTAACGGCAGACTGCTCACCAGGTGGTGACGGATCGTGAGTAACTGCGAAGGGGTAGGCTTGCAGCTCAGGATGTCCAAACCCTGATAGATCTGGAAGGCGTCCGCTCCGACGATTTCGGTCGGTACGGTTTGTGCCACCTGGATGGCGACATCAGTCTTGCCAACGCCTGTTGCTCCGGCCAGGACCATATAGCTCAATCCTTCCATGGAATGCAAAAGACCCGCGCTCCACTGAAGAGAGCGCGGGTCATAGAAACTTCAGAGACTTTGATCGAATCAGGCTGCCCGCTCCATATCCGGAGTCTTAGCACCGCTTACGACCAATTTTCGGCCGAGGAATTCTTTATCATGAAGTTCCTGAACAGCGCGGCGAGCTTCTTCGATGGTTGTCATCTGAACGAACGCAAAGCCCTTGGAGCGTTGTGTATACTTGTGACATACAACCTCAGCATTCCGAACTTGGCCTACACCGTTAAACAGTTCGAAAAGGTCACTTTCCGCAGCATCGAACGATAAGTTGCCTACATACAGCTTAGGCGAGGTGACCTCTACAAGTTCAGGTTTCCGGCTGATTTTCTCTTTAGTCGTCGCGCTCGGCACTGGTTTCTCTCCAATTTCCGGAGCTGGCGGAGGCCGAACCCTTAAAAAACGCGACAATTCGCTGCCAAAAAGAGAGCTTAGGTTTGGGAGTCATTGAGAGTAGCTCCTCGACTTGGACGTCTGCGGCGTCCTCGACGAGATCGTCGTCCTGAGTAATGCATTGATTGGGATTTCATTTGAACACATTTCTGAAGTTCACCGGGTGAAGGGCATGCACTACGCACACTGAGAAAGAACAGTTTGGGCGGAAGTTAACCCTTAAAACCCAAGGCCTTCACCGCAACTTCCGGGAGCGCTCGAGCACCTCGGAAGGTGAGCACAAATTTGGCCATCCCATGAACAGTCTACCGAAGTGTACTGGCCATTAAGGAAGAGCCTGAGACGATGCAGTGAATCTTGAACTGATTCAGGGCCCACAACATCCTCAAGCCCGGGATCTCCCGTGTTACAAAGGAATATATAATCGACCTCCTCGAATCCGGCAACCATTTTGAATTTTGAGTTTTGCGTTTTGGGTCTTGCGTTTTGCGTTTTGATTTGCGGTAAGCCTCCGGCGGAAGCGCGAAGAAGCGAAATCTCGCACGGAGGACACGGTGATCACGGAGGGTATCAGAGAATTTATTTAGAGTTTGTTAGGGTTGTTCGGATGGATTGTGGCGAGGCACGGCTTAAAAGCGGCGTCAGAAGGATCGGTCAACAATTGCCAGTAACCTCCGTGATCTCCGTGTCCTCCGTGCGAGAATTTCCTATCTTCGCCTTTCTATTCGACTTATGGCGGCGCTAAACGCATACGTTCAGGAGAGCTTCGCGGCGCAAGATACCGGCGCACCGCTGAGCGAACACGCCGATAGGCCGACACGTTTCCCCTAAGCCTGCCTGCCGCAGCAGTTTTTATATTTCTTGCCGCTCCCGCACGGGCAAGGGTCGTTCCGACCCACTTTTGGAGATTCTCGCCGCACCGCGGGTATCACCAGTTCGAGTTCCTCGCCGTTGGTTTCGCTTCGATCCTCGCGACCCAATCCGAGATTCTCTCGGCGCGGTAGCGGACCTGTTGGGGACTCGGTCTGGCTTTGACCCCTCAGGACGCTGAACGGTGTTGAAGGGAAGCGAAGAGAGGAACTGCTCGAACGCCATCAAATTCGTCGTGCTTCGGAACAGATTGGAAAGAACCTCGTTTTTGATGTTTGCCATCAAATGGCTGAACATGTCGTAAGCCTCAGCCTTATATTCCACCAGCGGGTCTTTCTGGCCGTAGCTTCGCAAATAGATGCCTTCCCGCAGACCGTCCATAGCATACAGGTGCTCCTGCCAGAGCCGATCGATCGCGTTCAGAATGATGTAGCGCTCCAGCCCGGCCACCGCCTCGGATTCCTCGTGACTGACCTTCTGCTGATAAGACTGCTTTATCCGGTCAACCAGAAACCGCGAATTTTCTTCTGCCGGCCGGGTTTCGAACTGGGCTGAAGTCTGGTTTAGACCCAAAGGGAATGTGGTGTTAACCCATTGAAGTAGACCATCGTAGTCGGGTTCGCCGCCATCGGTCGGTTGCAGATACTCCATGGCCCTGAGAGGGACCACCTCGTCTACTATCTCGAAGATCAGCTTTCGCGGCTCGCTGGTTTCAAGGGTTTCATTGCGCAGGGTATAGACAACCTCGCGCTGCTTGTTCATAACGTCGTCAAAATCCAGCGTCCGCTTGCGGATCAGATAATTTCGCTGCTCAACCCGCTTTTGAGCTGTTTCGACGCTTTTGTTCAGCCAGGGATGTTCGAGCTCCTCGCCGTCTTTTAGCCCGAATCTCTCCATCATCGAGGTCATCTTTTCAGACGCGCCGAAATTTCGCATTAAATCATCTTCGAAGCTGACATAAAAGCGGGAGGAACCCGGGTCGCCTTGACGCGCGCAGCGGCCACGGAGTTGTCGATCAACGCGCCGCGATTCGTGACGCTCGGTGCCGAGGACATGAAGTCCGCCGAGATCGGGAACACCTTCGCCAAGTTTAATGTCCGTCCCACGGCCAGCCATGTTCGTGGAAATCGTGACCGTACCACGCTGCCCCGCACGGGCCACGATCTCGGCTTCCTGCCGGTGATACTTCGCGTTGAGGACATTGTGCGGAATCTTTTCCCGCTTCAACATCCGGCTTAACAGTTCAGACGCCTCGACGCTGGCAGTGCCGACCAGAGCCGGTTGGCCCTTGGCGTAGCAAGCCTTGATTTCATCGACCGCCGCGCTGTATTTCTCCCGTCGGGTCTTGTAGATGCGGTCGTTGTTGTCATCGCGAATAACCGGACGATTCGTCGGGATGACGACAACGTCGAGCTTGTAGATGTCGTGGAACTCGTTGGCCTCGGTTTCGGCAGTGCCAGTCATGCCCGCCAACTTATGGTAGAGGCGGAAGTAATTTTGAATAGTGATCGTGGCCAGCGTTTGAGTTTCGCGGTCGATCTGAACTCCTTCCTTCGCTTCGACAGCCTGATGCAATCCATCGCTCCAGCGCCGTCCCGGCATCTTCCGTCCAGTGTGCTCATCGACGATGAGGACTTTATTTTCCTCGACGACATAATCGACATCTTTCTCGAACAGACAGTAAGCACGAAGGAGTTGTGAAATATTGTGAATGCGTTCGGCCTGACTGTCACAGTGCTGCTGGCGAACCCTTTTGGCTTCATCCTTGCCCGACTGATCCAGGTGCGGATCCAAGTCGATTTCGGTGAATTCGGTGATCAGGTCGGGCAAAACGAAGGCGTTCAGGTCATCCGGATTCAGGAACGAGCGGCCCAGTTCGGAGAGATCTGAATCCTGATGTCTTTCATCGATGGTGAAATAGAGCTCCTCTTTCAAGGCTACCAGCTCTTCCTTTCTCGAATCCTGGTAAAATGAAAGTTCAGATTTGTCGATGGCCTTGCGATTCTCGGGATCTTCCATCAGCCGTAACAGACCTTTGTTCCGAGGCTGACCGAGCTTAACCTTGAAAAGCAGTCTTCCCGATTCCTCGGCCTGGCCCTTTTCCAACAATTCTTTCGCCTCCGAAACCAATCGATTGCACAACATCGTTTGCTTTCGGACCAGCTGCTCGACCAGCGGCTTAAACTTGTCGTATTGGTGGGAAGAGACCGTTGCTGGCCCGCTGATGATCAGCGGTGTCCGAGCTTCGTCGATCAGGATGGAGTCAACTTCGTCAACGATCGCGTAGTAATGGCCTCGCTGAACTTGCTGGTCCTTGGTGGTCGCCATCCCGTTATCACGAAGGTAATCGAACCCGAATTCACTGTTCGTTCCGTACGTGACATCGCAATCGTATTGCTCCTTTCGCACCGACGGTGACTGGTCGTGCTGGATGCATCCAACAGTGAGCCCGAGAAGTTTGTAGATCTCACCCATCCATTCGGCGTCACGGCGAGCCAGATAATCGTTCACGGTCACCAGGTGGACACCGCGGCCGGTCAAAGCGTTGAGATAAATCGGGCAGGTCGCGACGAGCGTTTTGCCCTCGCCGGTTGCCATCTCGGCAATCTTGCCTTCGTGCAGCACAGCCCCGCCGATGAGCTGGACGTCGAAGTGAATCATATTCCAGTCGATCGGCTGATCACAAACTACGATAGTCTTGCCACAGAGCCGACGAGCCGCGTTCTTTACCACGGCGAATGCCTCGGGCAGGATCTCGCTCAGACGACGCTTCAGCTCGTCCGGATCATCGATCTTCGCCAGATCCTTTTTCCACTGGGCTGTCTTTTCTCGCAGTTGATCTTCCGTGAGGGACTGAAATTGCTGTTCCAACAGGTTGATCTTTTCGATTAGCGGCCGGATCCGTCTGACCTCCCGCTGGTTCTTAGAACCCAGAACCTTTCTTAAAATCCAACTAACCATACAAATTTCCTTCTATTTGCTTCCAGGTCGCTGCGCCGGGATCGCCGCGAGGTCAGGAGGAAGCATGTCAGGCTCGAATGTCTCCACGCGGAGCTTAGCAAGACTCACGAATTTGCATCCAAAATCCGGCGATCGATTGCCGCTCCGATCCAGCAGGCAGCCCACCGCGACAGCTTTTCCACCAAAACTATTGACGATATCGATTGTCTCCAGAACTTTCGTGCCGCGGGTAACGACATCTTCGGCCACGATGAATCGCTCGCCCGGCAAAATTTTGAATCCCCGTCGCAAAGTTAATTTCCCATCCTGCTTCTCGGCGAAAATGTGGCGCTTACCGAGCGTCCGGCCAACTTCTTGTCCAACGATTATCCCGCCCATGGCCGGCGAAATGACGGCATCGCATTCTACGTCCGCGAGTTTTCCCGCCAGATCGCGGCAGATCTCCGTCGCGATATCGGTGTATTGCAGGACCATAGCGCACTGGAAGTACTGCCGGCTGTGCAGACCTGAGCTGAGAACGAAATGCCCATTTAATAATGCACCCGTTTTCTCGAACGTTTCTAAAATCGATTGAGCCACGTCTGTCTAAGAAGGTTTTACGGCAATTGCCTCGATTTCTACGTTAGCACCCTTCGGCAGAGCCGCGACCTGGATTGTTGAGCGGGCGGGGGATTGGCGCGGGAAATACCGCCCGTACACCAGGTTCATCTCATCAAATTTTGCCAGATCGGTCATAAATACGGTTGTCTTAACCACATTCTCCAATCCGATCCCCTCCGCGCCAAGAACCGCGGCGATGTTTTGCAGGACGCGCTCCGTCTGTCGAGAAATGTCGTCGCCAGCTAATTTACCTGTCGCAGGATCCAGCGGAATCTGACCGGAACAAAATACAAGGGAACCGACCGCAATGCCTTGAGAGTACGGGCCGATCGCGGCGGGTGCTTCGGCTGTCGAAATCACCTTCTTCATGAGAAGCGTTGAAGGGTACCCAGCCCGACGGACATGTCAACTCCCCTTGACCGTCGTGGGAAAGGTTTTGAGTTTTGAGTCTTGGGTTTTGAGTTTTGCGTTGTGAGTGGTCCTTAGCGGCTAGCCGCACTCAAACGCAAAACCCAAAACTCAAAACGCAAAACCTTCCCCCTCTACTACTGCCGGGAGTTTAACTTTTCGGTCAGGATCGCAACTTGTTGTTTCAAATCCTTTAACTCTTTGATGACTTTCGGGAGACGTTTAATGTTCAACTGTTGCACGAGGAAATCTCGTTTTGTTTCTGCAGGAGAACCGATAACGATCGCTCGCGCCGGCACATGATTGGTGATCCCGGCCTGGCCTTGAATGATCGCGTCATCTCCAATGGTCAATTGGTCGGGTAAGCCGGCCTGACCGCCGACGACCGCGCGATGGCCAACTTTTGAGCTGCCCCCAAGGCCGACCTGCGCAACAATCAGACAGTTTGTACCGATCGTCACGTTGTGGCCGACCTGGACCAGATTGTCCAGCTTGGAGCCTCGGCCCACGCGGGTCTCTCCCAGCGTGCCCCGGTCGACGCAGGTACCCGCACCGATCTCGACGTCGTCCTCGATTACCACAAATCCGATCGAGTTGATTCTGACCAGTTCGTTATTGAAGCTTCTGACCTCTCCAGTTGCCCGGGCTGACTCGATGCTGCCTGGCTCGGGCGTCACGTAGGCGAAACCATCTCCGCCGATGGTCGCGTTCGGTTGGATGATGACCCGGTTCCCGATCCGAGAGCGATCGCCGATGCAAACGCCCGCGTGCAAAAGGGTGTTTTCACCGATTTCCACCTCGGCACCGATACTTATATGGGATACGAGTCTGGAATGATCGCCAATTCGAGTTTCAGGACCGATCCAGCAGAACGGTCCAATTGAGACCTGGCGGCCGATCTTCGCGGTCGGATCAATTACAGCGCTCGGATGCACCCCGGGAAACACATGGACCGGCCGTTCAAAGAGCTCCAATAACCTGGCCAGAACCAACCTCGGCCGGCTGACAATGATTTGATTCGCCGTTAGACCGGTTTCGATTCCCTCGGGCAGCACTGCGTTCTTAATCTTGCCTGAGGCGAGAAGCGGGGCGATTTTCGGGGAAAGCACCAGAGCCAGATCGAAGTCGTCCTGAGCCAGGGCAGGGTGTATGAGGCGCTTTATCGGTATCGAGGCGTCGCCTCTTAATTGGCCCCCCACGTAAGTGGCGATCTCACCCAAGGTCTTCATCGGGTGGCCTTTCCGAGCTCGAGTATCGTCTCGAATTCGTCCTTTGTAAGTTTCATGACAGATAACCTCGAATTCCTCAGCAAGGGAATGTTGACCAGCCGCGCCTCGCTTTTGATCTGGTCAACTTTTACGGCCGGTTGAAGCGCTTTCACCGGTTTGAGTTCGACCGCGGACCAGTCACCTTCGGCAGCAGTAGGGTCGCGGAAAGCTTCCTTTGTGACCTTCGCAATTCCGACAACGGCTTTCCCGTTGACGCTGTGGTAATAGAGGACCGGATCGTCAACTTTCATCGAACGCAAATTGTTCCTTGCCTGAAAATTTCGGACGCCGGTCCAATCCGTCTTTCCGTCTGCCACGAATTGGTCCCAGGAATAGGCGGTAGGTTCCTGCTTAACTAGCCAGTATTGCGACATGACGCAGCGATAACACGTAGAATAGAAAATGAGAAGAGAGAAGAAAGTAGTCAGTAGCCGGTAGCCAGTAGCCAGTAGCCAGTAGCCGGTAGCCGGTAGCCGGTAGCCAGTAGCCAGTAGCCAGTAGCCAGTAGCCGGTAGCCGGTAGCCGGTAGCCAGTAGCCAGTAGCCAGTAGCCAGTAGCCAGTAGCCAGTAGCCAGTGAGTCGCCAGTAGCCAGTAGCCAGTAGCCAGTAGCCAGTAGCCAGTAGCCAGTAGCCAGTAGCCAGTAGCCAGTAGCCAGTAGCCAGTAGCCAGTAGCCAGTAGCCAGTAGCCAAGTAGCCAAGTAGGAGGTAGCCGAGCGGCCCCGACCTCGAGTGGCAAGCGACGCGCTGCGGCGTGGAACGTCTGATAAGCTTCCTTTCGCTGGTTTTGCCACTGGCAACCATCTAACCTCGATCCCTTTTCGCGCGTGGACGCGCGAGAGCGCGTCCCGTACCGCACCAAACGCGCAACCATGCCAGAAGAAGTAGTCAGTAGCCAGTAACCAAGTAGGAGGTAGCCGAGAGGACCCGACCTTGAGTGGCAAGCGACGCGCTGCGGCGTGGAACGTCTGATAAGCTTCCTTTCGCTGATTTTGCCACTGGCAACCTTCTAAGCTCGATCCACTTTTCGCGCGCGGACTTGCGGGAGCGCGTCCCGTACCGCACCAAACGCGCAATCATGCCAGAAGCTTGGACCACTACTGGCTACTGGCTACTTGGCCACTTGACTACTTGACTACTTGACTACTCGCCTTCTTGCCTTCTGATTTACCGCCTAGTCATGCCCGGCCTGTTTATCACTTTCGAAGGAGGCGAAGCGTCTGGAAAATCGACCCAGGTAAAGCGTTTGGAGCGTCGGTTGGAATTAAGCGGCCGCAAGGTACTAACCGTGCACGAACCGGGCTACACGCAGATTGGATCGGCCATCCGGCAACTCCTCCTGCACGCGAATGAGGGTAGCTTCATGCGGGCTGAAACGGAATTGTTGCTATTCGCGGCCAGTCGCGCTCAACTGGTTGGCGAAGTAATCCGGCCCGCCCTGGAGAAAGGCTCAGTTGTCGTATCGGACCGCTTCTACGATTCAACCACGGTTTACCAGGGAATTGGCCGAGGGTTGGATATGGCATTTATCAAGTCGTTGAACGAATTCGCGGTTCGAGCGTGTCATCCTGACCGTACATTCCTGCTAGACCTTGAGGTCGATGACTCACGCGTGCGCCAGATGCGCAGGGTACGTCCCGTCGGCCAGGATAGAATGGAGCGGCTCACGAAGGATTTTTACGAACGGGTTCGCTCAGGCTATCTGGAAATAGCGCGCGAGGAACCGGATCGAGTAAAAGTAATTGACGCTTCGCAAAGCGAAGATGAAGTGGAGGAAGCGATTTGGAGCGCATTGGATGGCCTTCACACTTGACCAGGCTCTAGGCTATCTCAGGGATGCGAATTCCCATGGCAGACTTGCTCACGCTTTTTTGTTCTCGGGGCCGGACGGGAGCGGCAAACGGCAGCTCGTCTCCGATTTTTTTTCGCTGAGATAAACGCGGAGAAATCCGATAAGGCTGACATTCACGAGATCGAGCCAGAATCCAAATCCCGGAAGATTCTTGTCGAACAGATTCGGGCTTTGGAAAGCTCTCTCCGGATGCGCGCAACTCGGGCCAAGACGAAGTTTGGAGTGATTTATGAGGCTGATCGACTGATGCCTCAAGCCGCGAACGCTTTTTTGAAAACGCTGGAGGAGCCGCCGGATCATTCGGTGCTCATTCTAGTGTCTGCGCTTCCGGAGGCATTATTGGACACAATTCGTTCTCGCTGTATCGAGGTTCAACTGCGCGCTGCCGGCCAGAAAACACTGACGGCAGAGGAAGCGGAACTGCTGGCGGAATTGTCCGAGATCGTCGGAGCCGAGGGATTTTCGGTCTTTACAGCGCTGAAATTGGCGCGGGTATTCCGGGAGGCATTGGGAAAAGTGCGAGACAGGATCGAAACTGAGCACGGCGACCTGCTGACCAAGCGATCGAATCGGCTTACAAGCAGACGACGGATGGCGCATGGCTCGATCAGCGAGAGGATCGTCTGTCCGCTTTAACGGAGAGCAGATATGTGAAGGCGCGAGGAGAATCTGGTTCTGAGAATGATCGAGTGGTTTGGTGACGCGTTGCGCGTCAAACACGAAAGTCCGTTTTTGGATCTGATGGACTATCGAGCGGCTGTCACCGCTCTCGCGGGAAAGATTTCTACTTTTGAGCTGTTGAAAGGACTTGGCGCCCTCCAGTCCCTCTTAATGCCCTTTCGAAAAACGTACATGAAGCGCTGGCTGTGGAGGCCGTCTTCCTGGTGGCGTTCGGGCCGGTCGACAAAGAAACCCAACGGAGACCTTGCCATAGGCCGAATCGCTCGGTAAAAAGGGGTTCCCGTTATGCAGCTCTTCCTGTTACGTCACGCCGAGGCTGAACCCTACGCAGCCAGCGATGAGAAGCGGACTCTAACCGAAAAAGGCTCGAAGCAAGCCGAGAGCGTCGGCAAGTTTTGTCTCGAGAAGATTTCATTCCGGAGATGATTATATCGAGTCCGCTTGTCAGAGCGGAAGAAACAGCGCGACTCGTTGCCCGCGAACTCAATCTGCCGAAGATCGTCAAGATCGCGGACTTTTTGCGGGCTGGTATGACCTCAGATCGAGCTTTCTCGGGCATTCGTGAGTTGTTGATCGATCTACATGAAGCGGGAGAAATACTCAGATAAGGTCGAGCGTTATGTTGGTGGGTCACGAACCAGATTTCAGCAATCTGGCTGGGGCGTTGATCGGGGCCGCGCCGGGAATGTCCATTTTCGAAAAGCGACGCTGATGGGATTGACTCTCCAGGAGTTGAAACCGGGTACTGGGACGATTGAGTTTCTCATACCGGTCAAATGCTTGTGAGGCATTTGGCGTTTAAGTTCACCGTTCACCGTTTGGCGTTTGGCGATTCATCTCTCGCTCTTTCGGTATGCGCGGTAGGGTTGCGCTCCCGCGCGACCGGTGTGGCAAGTCTCGACGCCTCCGAAACCCTACTTCCCGCGTTCTTGCCCGTTTGGATGTTTTATTTTATAGACGTGCCACGCCGGACGCGCGCGCATCCCTCCAGTCAAGCGCCGGCGCCCGTCAAACCCCGCGCCCGCCGAACGCCGAACGCCGAACGCCAAACGCCAAACGCCAAACGCCAAACGCCAAACGCCAAACGCCGAACGCCAACGCCAAACGCCAAAACGCTCCGACGCTGACACGCGGGTCAAGTCGTGGTACGGTCGCCGAATGGGAATGTCACCTGCAGGTTTCGCGCTGAGCGAGCTAAGTGAAGTTGTTCGGACGATGTAATCCGAACTTCGAAGCTATGCGGGCGATCTCGTGGCAAGTCGAAGGTCCGGTGGGTGAAAGTTGGCGACAGTGGTTGGAAGATCTGTTTGAACCGGTGCTGCTGCCACACCTTTGGAGAGTAATCGATTTGTCGGCTCGTCAATCTGCCAGAGAGATCATCGTGCTGGATGCGGAGCTGGACCGGAGCATGAAGCCTTGGTCGCGGCAGCGGCAGCGTTGACGCAGGCCAGCCTCTTATTGCAGGAAAGCACACCGCGCGGTGAGCGGCTGATGGCCAAGCTGCAGGAGGCGATTCACGCCGGCGTGGCCTATGGGCATTTCGCGACTTTGTACGGCGTCAGGTGTGCCGCATTTTCAATTCCGGTCAGGGCCGCGATCCTTGGTTATTTGCTGCAGGAACTTGTCATCGGAGCGCCTAATGAGACTGGACAGGTAAAATTGCTTGAATCGTCCGTGGAATCGGTAAACGAGTTCTTGCGTATATCCTCCAATGGACTGAATGAGGGTTTACGCTTCCATGGCTGAAACAGTTGCTGAACCGAAGGTTGAGATCTCACTCGGAATTCCGTGGAACGTTGTGGTGCACAACGACCCGGTGAATCTGATGAGCTACGTCACGATGGTTTTTCAGAGGGTCTTTGGGTTCTCTAAGGCGAAGGCGCAGCAGCATATGCTGGAAGTCCACTATAAGGGCCGATCAATCGTTTGGACCGGCACGCGGGAACGCGCAGAGTTTTACGTCCAGCAGCTTCATGGCTATTTGTTGCTGGCAACCTTGGAGAAAACAGAGTGAAATGTTGATTCGCCGATTGAAAGAGAACTCGATCGAGCTCGCGGAAATCGAACCAATCGAAGCCGAATTGCTTCGGAAGGTTCCGAGCGTTTGTGATACCAGGCGGGGACAATCGGGCGGAGGCGCGTCTTTTCAGCAGCCCCGCGGAGACCAGCGAGCGCCAGTTTCTGAGCGATTGGGACGAGTACGTGCGGCCAGAGCTTCGTCACCTGTTTCTTTCGGCCAGGAAAACCGTCGAGGCGGATCTGGAAAGACTGTCGGATCGCCCGGGCCATCTCAGCCGTCTCGTTGTCCCTCAAGCGCACGGCGATGCATGGCTAAACACTCTCAACCAGGCCCGATTGATCCTCGCCAGCAAGTTCGACTTCTCCGACGAAGAACTGTCGATGCACGAAGTGCCTAAGTCGTTTTCACGTCGCGACCTGGCTCTGCTGCAGATCAACTTTTATGCCGCGATTCAAGAGCGCATCATCGATGCGATAGACCTTGAAGCGGCAGTCGAAGAACCGAGTAGCCAGTAGCTGTCGCCGTAGCCAGTACGACATCCACGGCTCTAAGATGGCGTCGACTAACAGGGTGTAACGAGTTAAAAATTACAGCGCCGAATTCTTTTGACCCGCACTGCATCCGCTCCTTCCGGTTAGAGGCGCCTCACTTGACTCTTGACTCCTTGGCTATTGGCTACGGCTGCTGGCGCCTGGCTCCTGGCGCCCTGGCTCCTGGCTCCTGGCTCCTGCTCCTGGCTCCACCGACTCCAAAAAAGTTTCGGCACTCTTAAACAATTCGGATCTTGAAGCCTATAGGCGAGTGGTTAGGCTGACGGTATGAGTAAGCCTGTTGTCGAAGTGCAGGTTCGCGCTGTCATTCCCACGAGCGGTGGCTGCGCAGTATTTCTTGGCAACGAGGAAAAGGTTTTCGTGATCTACGTTGATCAGAGCGTGGGTGCCGCAATCACGATGTTCATGCGAGGAACGCAAAAGGAACGGCCGCTCACCCACGATCTGCTGGCGCACATTTTGAGGGCGCTTGGAGCCAGGGTTGAGCGAGTGATCATCAACGATCTTAAGCGAGGCACTTATTTTGCCAGGCTCATTCTCAATGCGGAAAACGAATTGCAACAAAAGAAAATTGTCGAGATCGATGCGCGCCCTAGTGACTGTATCGCGATGGCAACGCAGCAAACGGCGCCGATCTACGTAAGTCGCGAGGTCTGGGACGAAGTTGAGGACATGAGCGACGTACTTCGGAAGATGGAAGAGGAAAGCTCTCAATCCGAGGAAACGGACGAGGAAGAATAAGGAGAAGTTCGGCCGGCAGAAAAAGCGCTTTTCCGACCCGATTTTCGCAGCTCTTGATTGAATTTGAAACCTTGTCACTTAGTGTGGCCTCGAAATGACTGAAACGTGGGATATTCCGTCCGCCATAGCCCTTTACAATATCGATCGCTGGGGTACTGGCTACTTCACTATCAACGGCGCCGGGAACGTTCAGGTGATGCCGACGCAAGCCTACGGTCAGGCGATCGACCTGATGGACGTGATTGGCGAGGCCCGCGACCGCGGAATGGCTTTTCCGCTCGTAGTTCGGTTCCAGGATCTTCTCAGGCATCGCGTCGAGACGATCAACCGCGCCTTCCAATCGGCGATCGCCGAGGCGAATTTTCAAAACGTCTACAAAGGGGTCTTCCCGATCAAGGTCAATCAGCTGCGAGAAGTCGTCGAAGAAATCATGGACGCCGGTCGGCCATTCCACTTCGGCCTTGAAGCCGGTAGCAAACCGGAATTGATCGCTGCGCTTGCGGTACACCGTGATCCGGACAGTCTGATCATTTGTAACGGTTACAAAGATCCGACTTTCATTCAGAATGCGTTGCTGGGCCGCAAACTCGGCAAGCAGGTGATCATGGTGGTGGAGAAGCTCGAAGAAATCCGGCAGATCCTCCAGGTTTCCAAGAGAGATGAACGTGATGCCTTTGATCGGGCTTCGGGTGCGAGTCCAATCCAAAGGTTCGGGCAAATGGGCTACCAGTGGCGGAGAGAACGCGAAGTTCGGATTGTCCACCGCCGACCTGGTTGCCGCGAGTAACTACCTCAAGAGCCAGGGAATGGCCGAATCTCTGGTCCTGGTTCATTTCCACGTTGGTTCGCAGAGTTACGGACATCGGCGTGATCAAGCGAGCCGTGAGAGAGGCGGCCCGCTTCTATGCGAAGCTCTCCAAGATGGGTCATCCGATGCAGTTTGTCGATGTGGGCGGGGGCTCTGGGCGTCGACTACGACGGTTCGCGTACCGCGTTCGACAGCTCGATGAATTACACGCTCCAGGAGTACGCCAGAGACGTTGTTTACAACATCATTGACGTCTGCGAGTCCGAGAAAGTGCCGCACCCGACCATCGTCAGTGAAAGCGGTCGGGCGATCGTCGCGCATCATTCAGTGCTAGTGGTGGAGGCTTTCGGTTCAATTGAGAAGGGTTCCGCCGATCTGGCCCTGGAAATCAGGGAGTCGGACCCGAAACTTTTGCATGAGATGGTCGAAACGCAGAAGGCTCTGTCGAAGCAGAACCGGATGGAAGTGCTTGCACGACGCGCTCCAGATCAAGGAGCAATGCCAATCGATGTTTGAACTCGGAATGCTCGAACTGGAGAGCAAAGCCAAGATCGAGATCATTTATTGGCAGATCGCACAGTCGGTTGTCGAGCTCTGCCGCGGGATGCGGTATGTCCCGGAAGAAGTCAAAGAGTTGGAGACCTCGCTCGGAGATCAATACCTCTGTAATTTCTCGGTCTTTCAGTCGTTGCTCGATCATTGGGCGCTCGGCCAGTTGTTTCCGATTATGCCCGTCCACCATTTGGAACAGCCGCCAGATCGCAACGGTACGTTGGTGGATATCACGTGCGATTCGGATGGAAAGGTGAGCGAAGTTTATCGACTTGCAAGATGTGAAGGAGACTTTGCCGCTCCATCGGATTCGTCCCGGGGAATCTTACTACCTTGGTTTCTTTCTGATGGGTGCGTACCAGGATATCATGGGTGACCTGCATAACCTTTTTGGCCGAGTCAACGAAGTACACGTTTTTCTCGATGAAGACGAGGATTCGGGGTGGTACATCGAGGAAGTCATCGAAGGTAGCACCGTCGGAAGTGTCCTCTCATTGACTCAGTGGGATGAGAATGAGCTTATTCGACTGCTAAAGGCGCAGATTGATGCCGCCATTAAGTCAGATCGCCTCAAGCCGAATGAGGCGATGCGTCTCCTGAGCGAATACGAACGTGGCCTGAAGGGTTATACCTATCTGAACTTCCAAAGCGGTGCGCTCGCCAAGCGTGACACGGGCGTCCCGCCCGTGATTTTGGCGACGTAAGGAGGGAGGGTTTTGGGTTTTGAGTTTTGCGTTGTGTTAAGTCGCCCGCGTTATTGGCAACCGATCCCCAATGACAACGCGGACTCGCGGGGTACAACAAAAATCAAAGCGCGTGGCGGTAGGGTTGCGCTCCCGCGCGACCGGCGTGGTATGTCTGGAGCGCGTCCGCTAAGAGGGACGCTTTGGCTAGATGTGACACGGGCGTCCCCGCCTCAGCAGCTTGCCGCCACTCAAAACGCAAAACCCAAAACGCAAAACGCAAAAGCTAGCCTCCGAAAAGGTGACGCAACGATCGGAACAATCGGTTCGAGAAACCCTTATCGCCATTCGGCTGCTCTCCGGAGTCGCCGAGTTGCCGACCCTGATGGACCGAACAGGAATGGGGCGGAACTATGGATTGAGGGAGCATAATCTCGTAAGAGGTCCCTGCCGCGACGCAAGCGTCCGTCGCCAAACGATTTGACACCGAACAAAGTTGGACTCGCACCAACGGTTCTGGGGCGGGAAAAGGTCCATCCGGGTATTTTTGCCGAGACGCTTTCTCCATTACCCGGACCCATATTGGAAGCGCTAGCGTTCCCCCGTAACCGCGTTCCTGGATTGTTTGCGGCTGATCAAACCCAACCCAGACACCGCAAGTCAGCGAATTGGTGAAACCGACGAACCAGGCGTCCTTATAATCGTCGGTAGTCCCCGTCTTTCCCGCTGCGTAGCGCGTGAGACCGAGCGTTTTTGCGGACGCGGCAGTGCCGCGTTCAATAACGCCGCGAAGGGTTTGACCAATCATCCAAGCGACCGCCGGTGATATCGCCGGATTCCCGGCTGAACGGGCCTGATAAATGATCTTGCCGTCCGCGTCATCGATGCGTTCGATCAAATCCGGTTCCTTGTGTTGACCTTGCGATGGAAAGACCGAATAGGCGGCGGTCACATCCTTTAAATTCGACTCGAACGCGCCAAGATAGGTTGCCGGAAGGTGGGGAATATTGCGCGCGAATCCGGCCGATTGTCCGATGGCGATCACGCGATCGAGCGTCGCCAGCTCACCAACTCGAATCGTCATCAGGTTTCTTGAGAAAATCAGACCGTTACGAGCCGGTAGAAATCCACGATTTTCCCGGTCGGAGTCGCTCGGATGCCAATTCGGGACTGCTGGTATTTCTCCGCCTCGCAGCGGCCCGTCGTCGATACCGGTGCCGGGCATCATACCCCGCGCGTACGCTGCCGCGTAGACAAACGGTTTGAACGTTGAACCTACCGGTCGGTAGGCCTGGAGAGCGCGATTGTACTTGCTGTCACGATAGTCTCGCCCGCCCACCAGTGCACGAATTGCTCCGGTCCGATTATCGATCACGACCACGGCGCCTTGAAGGTAAGTGGTCTGTTCTGCCGCCGCCCGGGATTGATTGCTAAAGTCGCTTTTCTTCGGATGTTTGTAATTCGGTTTGTTTTCCACCTGAAGTAAACAATTGTCGACAGCCTGTTCAGCCGTCCGCTGGAGGTCCGGATCCAGTGAGGTATAGATCCGTAGTCCGCCGTCGTCGATGTCATCCTGGCTGACGAGGCCCTGCAACTCCCGGTAGAGCGCGTCCATTGCATAGTTCTCCTGCGGCGTCGAGGCACGCCGGCTCGCGACCCGCACCGACGATTTCTTCGCAGCGTCCGCTTCCGAAGAAGAGATCATTTTCAAATTTGCCATGCGATCGAGTACCTCATCGCGTTGCTCGAGCGCCCCTTTGACGTTGGTAAACGGAGAGTAACGGTTCGGACTGCGAATCAGACCCGCGAGCAATGCCGCTTCCGAGAGAGTCAAATCGGCTGCGGACTTTCCGAAATAGGCTTGGCTGGCAGTCTCAAGCCCGTATAAGCCCGAGCCGAAGTAGATCCTGTCTGCGTAAAACCCTAGAATCTGTTCCTTGGAATAGGAAGATTCGATGCGACAGGCGACAAAGGCTTCCAAAATCTTCCGGCTCAAATCGCGTCCACCGAGTTTAAAGCTGTTGCGAGCCAGTTGTTGAGTGATCGTACTGCCCCCTTCTCGAACGCCGAGATGGACAAGGTTACGCACCAGCGCTCGGACGATTCCCACGGGATCAATTCCGTGGTGCTGGTAGAAACGCGAATCTTCGCGCGCCAGCAGGGCCTTTTTGAACAGCGGCGACAACTTTTCGGCCAGTATCCTATTCTCTCCGAAGAGCCGGCTATACACCTTTCCGTCCATGTCGTACACCCATGATCGTTCCGGTATCTTGCC
The DNA here is from genome assembly GCA_963789065.1 of uncultured Verrucomicrobiae bacterium. Lineage (GTDB taxonomy): Bacteria > Verrucomicrobiota > Verrucomicrobiia > Chthoniobacterales > JAFAMB01 > JAFAMB01. The sequence continues at coordinate 163,374 of CAWBKA010000014.1, forward strand.
AATGTCCTTAAGATCGAAAGTCAGTGACCACAAAAAATAAAAGCTTCCGAGGATAAAGGAGCAGATTGCGGCTGAGAGTCCTAAACCAATGCCAAGCCGGACCCAAAAGTGGCTCTTTTTCATCAGGAATTGAGGCGACGCCGACGCATAATTATTAACCTTCCAGCAGATCCGGCCTTCGTTCCTGGGTTTTCTGGAGGGCTTGAGCTTCTCGCCAGTCGCGAATCGCTCGATGATTTCCAGAGAGCAAGACTTCCGGCACTTTCCAACTTCGGAATACGGACGGTCGTGTATACTGCGGGTACTCCAATAACCCAGAGGAAAACGATTCGTCCATGACGGATTCTTCCTCCCCGAGCACGCCGGGAATCAGCCGAGCGACCGCATCGACAATCACCGCGGCGCCGATCGCGCCATTGGACAAAACGTAGTCACCAATCGAGAGCTCATCGTCTACCAGGTGCTCGCTCACTCGGTGATCAATGCCTTCGTAGTGGCCACAAACGAAAATGAGATGTTCTTTCCGGCTTAGTTCCCAGGCGATCTCTTGAGTGAACCGGCGACCACCGGGCGCCATCAGTATCACGTGCGATCGCTCCGTCCTGATGGATTCCACAGCGGCAAAGATTGGTTCCGGTTTCATTACCATTCCAGGACCACCTCCGTAGGGTGGTTCATCGGTTACATGATGTTTGTCGATCGCCCAGTCCCGTATATTCATGCACCGGACCTGAATCAGGAGATTTTCCTGAGCCTTCTTTAGAATGCTATCGGCGAACGCCCCTGCGCAGAGCTTCGGAAAGAGCGTTAGGATGTCAAAAGAGGTCATGCACCCTATTCGTCCCTGGTTTCTCGTTTCTTGGCAACCACGGGAGAATCCTCGGATGGATGGCTTCGTTGCGCAAATAGACAAGAATCCGGAGTGACATGGCGTCCCGCCCGTGATCCCTGGCGAGTGCCGGCGAAGCGTCCCTATCTCTTTAACGCCATGGCATTGCGCCGGAAGGGGAATGGCTCGCACGGAGGTGACGGTGGGCACGGAGGATTTTGGAGGATATTAGAGTTCATTCATCAACGAGTTACCGTCCCAGCTTACCCTGATGGATTGTGGCGAGGCGGTGTCAAAAGGATGGTCAACAATTGCCAGTAACCTCCGTGATCTCCGTATCCTCCGTGCGAGAATTTCCTATCTTCGCCTTTCTATTCGTGTTCAATTCGTGCTCAAAGGCCGTTCCCCTGCGAACCCCTTGTGCTTCCTTTTGTGCCACCGCCGGACGGGCGTCCTGGGAACACCCCGTTTCCCATACCCCAAAGTGAGAGGCGTCGGCGGTATAAAAGTATAGGAGGTAGCCGATGGATCCGTGCGACAAGTTGTGAAGGTGACAATCGAGCCAGACAAATGCATCTAAGTATCCTCAAAGAAGTAGAACTCATCAGACTTGGGCGCCGCATCCGGCGCGCTCGGAACTCCTGGGGCCTTAGCGTGGGAGCTTTAGCGGCGGAATGCGACTTGGATAAAGATTACTTCTCCCAGTTGGAGTGCGGCGGGCGCGACGTGCTCTTTTCTGAGCTATGCAAAATCTGCGAAGTTCTTCGCTGTGATATTGCGGCGGTAACGCAAGGCATTCCGTAGCCAGCTTCGTCTTCCAGCAGGGGGAGCGAAATCGGCATCGCTGAATAGGTCGGTGCGCATTCGGGAAATGGCTAGGAATTGCATAATGGCCTTTCGTTCTGTGACGCGTCTGAACGCAGACGCATGTGTTTAGCGCCGGCACGGGTCGAATAGGAACAGCCTTTGACCGCGAATTGACACGAGTAGAAAGGCGAAGATAGGAAATTCTCGCACGGAGGACACGGAGATCACGGAGGTTTATTGTCATTGTTGATCAATCGTTGATGCCGTTGTGCGAGGCATTCCCCTTCCCGCGCTTAAGGCGCTTTTGAATCCGATCTCCTTCGCGTCCATTCACGGTTTTTCCAACCTTCAAGGCCCCAACGCTAAGCAGATACAAGCAGATGCCTTTTCTGCCTTCCGAAAGTTGCTTCATACCCCTCCAATCGTATGCCTCCGGGGGAATAGGCAAAAAGGCTTCTTATCAGACACGAGGGCAAAGGGCAATTCAAGAAAACCCCCGTTTGTCCACGTTGTGAATCGGCAGGCCGGCTGCCTCATTGTCTGACCGCCTCAAAGTGGGCGATCACCCGAACTCACTTTCCGACCTCGTTCCTCGCGAAAGACCCGGTGGCAATAGTTGACCCAGGGGTTCATCTCAAGCTGATCGCCCGACAAGAATCATGGAATCGTTCCTGTTCCGGGAACTCCGGAATAAAGCCCTTGTAGCCGGATATCGATGTTGATCGGCACCGGGGTCCCAATCTCTGCCTTGTTCATGTCTGGGTGCGCCGGATTGAGGAGATAATTATCTTCCAGTGGAAGCACCGCGCTGGGCGCTTTGAGTACGAGAGATCGCCCAGAATTAACCCACTGATCTCCGATGGTTGCTGTCGAAAGAGGAGCAGGAAAGGAGTTCCAGTCAGATGGTAACAGGCCATCGTCAGTTATTAGCGAGTCTTCAAAGTCGACCGGAATCAGGACGTATTCCAAAGCTGCTAGAACCGATAAGTTTGGAACATGGACCAGTACTTCGAGCACCGAAATTGAGGGTGTGCCGCCGAGATAAACAAGACGCACGCCTGCCGAGTTCCAACGGCCACCATACAAAAACGCTCCTTTCCCGGAGAAGGCGTCTGCTACGTGGTCTTTGTTGCATATCCTCCAGGCCTTCAAGAAAAGACGCCCTCTGAAATTCTCCCCAAGATGCTTTCAACCAAGCGAGCACCCGGTTCGGTCTTCGCGAACTCCATAGGGGTTTTATCTCCAAGAGCTTTGAGTTCCGTTTGAAACCAATTAAGGGCGGCTTCTCTAGTCTTGAAGACCGAAACCGCCTTGCGGTAAAGGCGGAGGAAGCGCAGAACCCTCTCGGATTCTTCCTGATTGAGGAGTTGGCGTCTAGCGGTGCGCCGGAGGAGCGTACTCTTTGAGATGGCGACAAGGTCGGCTATTCCTTGTACAGAGAGACCAAATATTTCCCTTAATTGGAACAAGGATTCGGGATGGATCCCTCGAATGACGAGGTTCGCCATTTCAGCGTGATCATCGAGCTCGGCTTCGGTTAATAACGAAAGCAGAACAGTGCTCGTTCTCATATGACACACAATATTGATTCATTTGAGATGGCGCAACGTTTCCCTTGTGGGTAGCAGGCACACTTCGTCCGCTTTCTTCTGGGCCGAATAAATCCGGCAGGGCGAGCAGGAACGAAGGTTTTTTGGGTGGCGCCGGAGGACGGGAACTCTCTACGGAAGCTTCGTTCGGAAGGTGGCCTCAGCGCGCTCGGTCCGTTGTCGATAAAGTCACCGGATCTAGATGCAGACCTTATCCGCTGGCAAGGCTGAAACTTCAAATACCGTGACTGAGTTGCACCCGGTCAAAGCAATCAGCCAGTAGTTTCGGAATCTTAGGGTGACTTTTTTGTGACTGACCAGTTTGAGACTCAATTCTCTAGATACTGGATTGCTCGCGAAATAGCCACCAGACTTGTTTGGCGGGTGGTCGGGGCGACACGATTTGAACGTGCGACCTCCTGCTCCCAAAGCAGGCGCTCTACCAAGCTAAGCTACGCCCCGTCTTCCGCAGAGTCGTCATCATACCGCACCACGTTAAAAAACCTAATGGTTTTTTGCTCTTTGATCCGGCGCGTTTAAGTCTGGGCTTTGATTTCCATTTTCTGTGGCTCCTGTAAATCCCGCTGGCGAAAGTCCGACGTCTGCGCTTGAATCTCCGGTCAATGGAGTCGTCGGCTGAGTACCTTATCGTTTCTGCGTCTCTGCGGTCGAATAGTCGCAGTCGGGTGATGGCACAATATCTGGCCGACTGTTACCGGGCGGAGGGTGTGAAGATACGGCTCGTCGATTTGCGGGAGTGCCCTTTACCCTTTTGCGACGGAGAGGCTGCCTACGGCCATCCGGATGTTCTCAATCTTTCGAAAGCGATCTCCGAAGCGCGCGTAATTATCCTCGCCACTCCGATTTATAACTTCGACGCTAGTGCAACGTTGAAAAATCTGATCGAACTGACCGGCGAGTCCTGGGATGACAAGATCGTCGGATTTTTGTGTGCTGCTGGCGGTTCGCGCAGCTACATGTCCGTCGTGAGTCTGGCCAATAGTCTCATGCTTGACTTTCGCTGTCTGATTATCCCGCGCTTTGTTTTTGCCACCGGAGACGACTTTGAGGATTGGCAGCTGAGTTCCGCCGAATTGCGGGAGCGGATCCAGCGGCTGGCTGCGGCTTCGACCAGGATTCGCAACGACGAAGGCTGAGGCGCTTTCCTGCTTGAAAATACCAGATCAACGTCGCATCTTGCGATTCTTCAACGTCGGGCCGTAGCACAGCTTGGTAGTGCGCTTGAATGGGGTTCAAGAGGTCGTGGGTTCGAATCCCGCCGGCCCGACCAGTGGATTCGCCATGAGATTGCTGAAATTGTCGTTGTCTAACCTGCTATTCATTGTTGCTGCCGCTACGGCGCAAAATGCTCAACCGAGTCCAACTCAATCGCCGGCGCCGATAGATTTTCCAAACGATGCGCCTTGATACTAATAACACTTTCATCATCTCCCTCCCCGGTAAGTAATCAAAACGTCCGCCAACGCCCGTGGAGGCTCCTGGGAAAGGCGGTCTAGCATTGGGCTTGAGGACGCCCTCTCTCTGTGTGCGAAAGGCCGCGACCCCACTAAGTGTCGCCCCGAAGACGAAGCACCCAGATACGGTCGCGGCCAGATTGTCGCTTGGCTACGCGCTGCCTAAAAAGCTGGCTACCTTTCTTTCAGCGTGAGGCGATTCCGATCGTCTCGATCATGTCTATTTTACTGGAGCCAGCAGGAAAGCGTGCGGCTGCCCGTTGAATGTACCGTTACCACAAATCAGGCCAGCGTCATTGATGCCAGTGGCATTGGACAATGTCCAACCCGTGGCAGAGTCTAGGAGGTTGTTGAGATCCAACATTTTTCCGTCATCGTAGAGAAAAGCGTGTTCCGTCGTGGTGCCGACGGTAAAGGAATAACCGACTATCTGGCCTCTATTGTTAATGCTATCAGCGACGCTGCAGGCACCGCCTAAAGTGCCAAGATCCTGCGTGTGTCCGCCACTGTACAAAAAAGCGTGATATGGGAAGATGCCCGTGGTAGCGAACTGACCGACGATCTTGCCGTGGTCGTTAATGGCATTAGCTTGGCTGAACTGACCACTGAGGGAGCCAATATCGCGCATCTGGCGGTCTTGGTAGAAAAAGGCGTGTCTAATTCCGGAAACCGTGTCGGAAACGCCCACGATTTCGCCTCGGTTGTTGATACCCGTGGCTTCGCTGAAGTTACCGTAGATCCCGGCGAGGGTGCCAAGATCTTGCATTACGCCATTACTGTAGAGAAAGGCGTGTTGTTGCGGGAAATAGTACGTCAAGGAGGAGTAGCCGACGACTTGGCTCCGGTTGTTAATGGCCATCGCATAGCTGGTGGCATCCGAGGTGAGGACGGGCCTTCCCTGAAAAGGTTGGTTTGGGTCACCGACGAGGATGCCAAGATCTTGCATTAGGCCATCGCTATAGAGAAATGCGCGTGTCTCGAAAGGGTTCCAGGATGTGCCGGCGACTTGGCCATGGTTGTTGATGGCCTGAGCATAGCTGCCAGAATCGATGACGCGTAAAATACCAAGGTCCTCCATCTGGCCATCGGTGTAGATGAAGGCGTGGCGGCCGAAGGGGAAGAATTGAGACACGCCGACGACTTGACCGCGCTCGTTGAGGCCATTCGCTACACTAGAGCCAAGATCGGTGACGGTGAAACGGCTCCGCGCCTGTGCCGCGTTCAATAACGATTGACAGGCGAATGTTAACGTGAGCACTAAGGCCAATATCCTGGATGAAGTGTATAGACCAGTCCAGGTCAGTGTTAGTTGGTATTTGAGCATAATCTGCCTCTTTCAAGAATGCATATGATGTTGAATTTAAATTCTTTCTTGCCTTCCCTGGAAAACGCAGTCCTGCCCGAGCGAGAACCCTTCAAACTATTGGACGGTTCTTCTCAAGCGGGGTTTAGCCCTTAAGTAACGAGACTCATAATCTCCATATCCACGATACGTTTACCTAAATAATGTTGCCAACGTCGAGAATGCGTGCGAATCCCTTACGTGCTATTTCAGACGCATTTGAGGCAATGCTTCCCAAGAGCGATGTCCTCTGGTAGTCGACTCTGGTCTGTAGCAGCGCTAGACAGGAACCGAGGCGCGTCTAGCCTAAACTTCGTTGGGCCACCGTGAGGATGGGCGAAGAGACGCCGAAAGTTGCGGGAAAGTTTCCCCGGCAATCCGGGATTTCTGGAATAGGTGTTGAGTTGAACTAATAGCTCACAGCGCCTGATCCGGGGACTTTCGAGTAGTGGGATTCATGGGATGGCCCTTGCCCTTGGTCAACGTCGGAGCACGAACAGAGTAGCAGGGAGGCGATGGTCAGGAAAATTACTGCAGAAAATATTGCCATTTTTCTCATAGGGGGTCTTTGCCGGTCACTTCCCAGATTTACAGACGTAGCATAAGTTTTCAACAAAGTGATTCTCTCCGGAGTTTGGCGTTAATGTACGAGCGGACCGACTGTGGCAGTGACCTTGGGCTGAAGCACGCTCAGGTGCAACTTGCACCCGGCAGGGCTCGAACCTGCAACCCAGTGATCCGAAGTCATTGGGAGAGGCAGATTAATACAGCCCAAGCCGGAAGGTGACAAAATAGATCACAGATTCCTGGCGCCAATGCGGGAGTTTTCCTCTGTGGATTGTCGATGGGACTTCAGTAATCGTATTCGGTGAGGAGTTTGCCGTTGGCGTCGGTCACGTCTCTGAGCGACCCCAGATGGTCCGTGCCAAGATAGTAGTGGCTGGTGCCTGTGGTCTGCCCGAAAGACCAATAATTGTCGGTCCCGTCAGAGACGATTTTGCCGCCCAGCCACAATAGCTTGTTATCCGCAATCACGGTTCCCGAAGCATTCTTGAGAACCTCCTCCTTCCTGAGACCAAGAGGGTCGTAAGAAATCGACAGGGTTGATCCATCAGGCCAAGTCACGGTACTCAGGCGATCCAGTGGATCGTAGGTGTAGGTATGCCCTGGATCGGTAAGGGTGTTTCCATCGGCATCGTAGGAGAGCTTCGTTGTCCCTCCGGAGGGAATAGTGACGGTCCAGCGCTGGGTGCCAACGTTACCGTCACCGTCCTTTGCGGTCACGCTGATGGGGTTTTGACCTGAGCGGACGGGGATTTGTGCGGAAAAGGAATTGTTCGGGAGGTTTTTGGCGCTGACGCCGTTTACGGAGACCGTACTTGGCCTGGTGTTCCCGAACACGGTGAGTGGTCCCTGGCCAGTGGTGATCTGGGTCAGTTGATTGAGCCAGTTTGCCTGAGCGCTGGCGACGGTCAAGTCTGACTGAAAGCCGGTCCTGTTCCCGGCCTTATCGTAACTGTATCCGTACCGGTTCTGGGTACCAGACGAACCTTTGGTGATTTGGACCAAAGAACTGACCATCTCGTGATCTCTGACATCGGCAGTCTGGAGTTTGGCCATATGGTTCCTTGCGTCCCGCATTTCCTCCATCTTTCATCTTTCACAGGTTGGCCTGCAGAAAGGAAGATAGGAAATTCTGGACACGGAGATCACGGAGGAAATTTAAGTTGTAGATCAAAGGCGTGAGTTGGTTTTCAGCCGTGCCTGGCCATAAATCACTCGAACAACCCAAAACAAACTCTAATAACTAACTCTAATAAAACCCTCTGAACCTCCGTGCCCACCGTGCCCTCCGTGCGAGCCATTCCCCTTCCGGCTAAGCCGTTTTTGGATCCGATCTCTTTTCGTGTCCGCCCGGCGCGGCCTTCTCAAAAATGTCCAAACTCCAGTGCTCTGCTCTTGCAGAGCCCAAAGCGGCGTTTGTTTCCGAGATCATTGTCTGCCCAGCCAAAAAGAGTGAACCCTAATTAGTTCCTCAGAACGCCTGCGGGTTCTTTTTGCGACAAGAAACCATTTGGTTCCTTAGGAGTTCCCCAGAACGCCTGCGGGTTCTCAATGCGACAAGAAACCATTTCCTCTCTTCCGCAGGCCATTTATGGTTTAGTGACGGCTTACTTTCTTAGGCCAACCTGATCTGGTTTCTTAAGAGCTAGCTAGCTTAGCTTAGCTAGCTAGTTGATGCCGTCGGCCTCAAAGCTGCCTGAAATCAAACGAGAATAAAATTCCCCTCACGCTTCGCATAGCGGGCTAACGCGGAGAAGTAAGAGCTCGGTCTCGCGCAGTTCTCAAGAGATTTTGACCTGCATCACGACCAGCCATTCGAAACGCCCTCGGACTCGAATCGACCTCATGTTCTTCCAAGCCAATCACAATCACCCGAATGTCGATCAATGGCGAAGACTCAGCCAATAATATAACGTCAAGCAGTCCCATAATTGCAGCATCCAAATAAGTTGACTGTTTGGTGCTCATGTTTTGTGAGATCTCGAATCGGACATCAAATCCGTCGGATGGTTCGATACGCATTCTCACTTTGGCATATTCCCAACGCGGACCCAGGTGCGCATCACGCAATCCATCCACCTCAACTGGCTCCTTTAGTTTAGCGGAAGGTTTTTTGATAATGGAGGTCGCCCATTCTTCCAAGTAATTCATAGACAAGCTCAGTATCCTGGGTTGAACAGCTTGATTGCTTCGGGACTGCAGATGAACCCTCGGCAGATTGGACTGGACAAACAACCTGAGGCGGTAGGCGACCTTTTTCGAAAGAGCCAGGCCCGAGAATGTGCTTTATTCCCTGCGGCACACGCGGCAAGACGCGGCAATGCCAGAGTTGATAAATGAAAGCTTGGATATGGTGAGCCACGATGCGAAATGAGTTTTCCGGATTGATCTTTGAAAAGAAGCGAACCAATACTGTTCCCTTCTTTTTGTGTCCGCTGGCCATCCAAGATCGAACCCATTGAGTTAAAGGCCATGAGATTGCTGAAATTGTCATTGTTCAACCTGCTCTTCGTGGTTGCCGCTTCGGCCCAGAATGCTCAACCGAGTCCAACTCGATCGCTGGCGCAACCAACGCCAACGCCTCAGGAACAAGGGTCGTCGGTACCGGGCGCCTCGCCGGTCCCGGAGGCTCAGGGCCTGCCGGAGATTTTGCCCGAATCGACTCTTCCCGCGCAACCGGTCCTGAGTCCACTTCCATTTGATCTGATACCGCAAGGGACCAAACCAGTGCTCCCAGGGCTTCCCGCCCTCAACCCTGCTTCCGCTGAGCAGCAAGAGAAGGACAAAGTGCGTTTTCGCCAACTTCGGACGATTGCCCAGCGCAACCCGTTTGCGATATACCTGCTGCGCCGGGCCAGGCTTGAAAGGACCGACGAGGGCGAACGCGAGTTTTTGCGCCTTTACTACATCACCATGTGTGACGAAATGCGGAAATTGGAGCCTCGGCTCAAAGCAATGATCGATGGCTTCCAAAATGCCAAGGTCTCGCTGGTCTCGCAATGGAACATACGGACCACGATACCTTTAAGAGACATTCGCCGCTTTGACGCCGCGCAGGCGGCTAAAAGCGGCCAATGACTCTTATCCAGCTTGAGTTCGGTCTCAGCAGTTGTAGTCTGTCGTCCTAGTTTGGCGCGTTCGTCTAGTCGGTTAGGACACGGCCCTCTCAAGGCCGGTGCACGGGTTCGAGTCCCGTACGCGCTGCCAGTCGCTTAGCGGGTGTCGAGAGCGGCACACTTCCCCTCGGGAAACAGCTCCCAGAGCGGTTTGGTGCGTAATAAAAGTCCGAGAGACTAGGGCCAAAACAAGCCGAAAAACCTATCCAGCGTAGAGGCCAAAAAGAGACGAAAAGGCCACGAAAACCTTGAAAAAGAGCAACAGAGAGCAACATACTGTTGCTTGTGGAAGCACATTGGTATGAGCCAAGAAAATGTTATCGTGTGTGGATACCCGTGAGATTATCGGAAAGCGGGAAACGCTACCGACGATTTTTTGAAACGAAAGAGCAGGCGCAGAAGTTCATATTTGAGACGAAGCGAAACGGTTCTATTGAACTTGCGGACCTAGCGGTCGAGGAAAAGCATGTCCTAGGCGTGATCCGGCAATCTCAGAAGTATGAACCTAGACTCCTCCTGGAAGCGTGGAGGCGCTTTGAAAGCGAAGGATCGGGCAATGGGGCAAATCTCACGGTGCAGCAGCTCTGCGAGAAGTTTTTCGCTCGACAAATAGCCGAGCGCCGCTCTGCCCAGACGCTTGCAGATGATCGCTGGCGACTCAATACATTTTCCAGAAAGGCGGGCCAGGAAAAAGCGGAAGCCGTTGCTGGCGACTGAATGCGTTTTCCAGAGAGGTGGGCCGAGCAAGAGCCGCAGCCGTGAAGCGCTCGGATATCCTGGGGTATCTTGAAGCGATTCCGCCAGGCACGAATCGGCGATCGCATTATAAGACCTTGAGGAAGCTGTGGCGCTGGGCTTTCGATCTCGGGCATGTCGAACATGATCCCATGGCCCGGCTGAAGCCGCTCGACGCCTGGGGAGTCAACAACGAAGTGCTGAGCGTAGAATTGTTCCAACGCTTCTTGCGAGTGACACGAGGCCTAGAAGGACCCAGGGAAGGTGTAGAGGTGAGCGGCAAATATAAACCCCTGCTGCCGTATTTCGTCTTGGGAGGCCTCCAAGGGTTACGAACCTGCGAGATGGTGAGAGAACGCGCAGATTATCCGGTCATTGAGTGGCGGGATTTTTTGTGGAACAAGAAACTGCTGGTCGTCCGCGACGAAGTGGCTAAGCAGACACGGGCGCGTGACAGGCTAAGGTATGTCCCGCTGGAACCGGCCTCCGTCAAGCTGTTGCGGTCCCTTACTGGTGACGGCCCAGTGATTCAGATTGCCAGGCGTGCTGTTCCAGAGCCTCCGTCGCGAGCTCTGCAAGGAGATGAGAGTCCGGTGGCCTGAAAACTGTTTGCGGAACAGCTACGCCACCTACGCGCAAACATTTCGAAGTTCCGGAGACGTGGCAAGGGCAATGGGTGATTCGGAAGGGACCGTGAAACGGTTTTATGTGCAGACACTGGAGCCCGGGGTCGGAAAGAATTGGTTCAACCTTCTGGGGGACTAGCGAAAGGGAGGTATCGATAAACCGCGTTCCGAGATGACATCGCCTCGCGCGGCCCACTCCTCGATCTCCGCAGGCAGGCCGATCATTTCATGGATCAGTTGCTTCTCTTTGCCAGGAGCACTCTTGGGTATTTTATCCAATTTTATCCAGGATATTGGCGGTCTTATGAACCCAGCAACGCTGCTAGACTGGGCCATATTTTCTCCTGCAACTGCAAAGCGATCCATCACCGACGGCCAGTTTGGGCACGGCCGATAGGCCCAGGCGTTTGAGCTGCCCAAGCAGTTCACGCCAGTATTGGGTGTTTTCGCTATAGCCGTCGACCACCGCTAACAATTCTTTGGTGCCATCTTCAGTGGCTCCGATCAAGACCAGCACACGGGTTCGCTCTTCGTCATTTTTTTTTGGCACAGGTCTCCGACGCTAGCAAGGAAAGCTGTATCGGATATCTAAAATTTTGCTTATTTTTCCTTCTTCCGAGGCAACGTGCGGTCACGCCTTTTCCGGAATTCGTCCAGATCAAATTCCTTTTGAAGTATTTGTTTCCGCAAGAGTTCGACCCCGTAGATCAAGCCAGGGCTCGGAGACTCACTTCCCTCAGCTCGATTGAGCGTTTGTGCATGCACACCGAGAAAGCACCGCTAAATCCTTTTGCCACAGCCCCACTGACCGTCGCCAACGGCGTATATCCGCGCCTGTGCTCATCTTCCCATGCCAATCGATGACATACTCTGCCCCAGGTTCCTCCACTACTAGGCTCCGTTTCACCTTAGGCGGCCGACCCATACGCGGAGCAGCCTCCAGACTCGATGGAAGGTCAATTTCACCGTGTTGTAAGCGGGTCAACAACAACTCCATTGCCAGGGAAATCTTGACTCCTAAATTCCCGGTCTGCTCGGCTCGATGAATGCTTCGCTCAGCAACTCCGATTAACTTCGCCAATTGCCGTGCGGAAATCGTCATCCGAGTCCTCCATGCCAGTAAGTCCTTCCCTGTTTTAACGCGCCGAATCATTCCACGCCGGTATTGTCACGAAAAGCCAAAAGTGAAGATCCAAGATTGCGTGGGGCGTGACTGTGTAATGTGAAAGACTCCATAAAATACGAGCCGGACATTATAAATGACCTGGTTGTCTGTGGTTTCTGCCGGAACGCCTTTGCGGCGCTTCGGTCCCAGTGCTGAATCTAATGCTTTTAGTTTCAGCGAGCACAAGCCAAAATCCTCCTTTTCTATAGCTTATTCATCGTAAATTGTTTTGACCAATAAGGAACCCCATCCCGCAAAGGTGAGCGGGTGTTTCCTCGGGTCCAGCCCAAGGCGTCTAGTCTGCTGTCTCTTAAATAATAGTGACACTTTCGCTTTCTCCAAGGGCTACTTTCCAGGCTCGTTCGATCTTCGCCAGAATCTCCTCTCCTTTGGCTTTCCAGACGTAACGCTTGGGATTGAGGTTGTGCTGAGCGAGGTATTGCATAATAGCGTCAACCAGTTGGCGCACGCTGCCGAAACTGCCGGGTAGGATCGCCTGCTGGCTCAAGTCTCGGAAGAAGCGTTCGACTAGGTTCATCCAGGATGAGCCCGTGGGCGTAAAATGCAGTTCGAAGCGCGGATGACGCGCCAGCCAGCGCTTGACGACCGGATGCTTATGGGTGGAGTAATTATCCAGAATGATGTGGATGCGCTGGCTCAAAGGAATTTCGCGGTCGATTTGCTTGAGAAATTCCAGCCACTGGCGGTGGGTGTGTTTCTGGGCGGTGTGAGCGATGACTTTGCCCTCCAAGTAATCCAGCGCGGCAAAGAGGGTGACGGTGCCGTTGCGATAGTAATCATGGGTTTGAGTGCGGATATGCCCTTTGCCCAGAGGCAGACCCGGTTGACTGCGCTGCAGTGCCTGGATCTGGCTCTTCTCGTCGCAACAGAGCACCACTGCTTGCTCTGGAGGATTGAGGTAAAGACCGATGACATCCCAAAATTTCGCCTCAAAATCCGGATCGCTGGAAAGCTTAAAGACACGCGTCAGGTGTGGCTTGATTTCGTTTTCACTCCAGACTCGCTGCACGGTCGCTTTGGAGACACCCAACTCGCGAGCCATCGCGCGGCAAGTCCATCGTACCCGGCCTTGCGGTGGCCGGGTGGCTTGATCGACGATCTGGCGCGACACTTCCGTGCGGATATTGCCTTTGCGGCCCGAGCGGGGCGCGTCCTGCAGCGCCCCAATCCCCCCTCGGAGATAGCGCCGTCTCCACTTCGCGACCTGGTTATAGTGCATGCCGACGCGCCCTCCGATCGCCCGGACTCCCATACCTTGAGCCGCTAACTGTACGACTCGCGCTCTCTGCGCCAACCCCTGCGGGGTGCTCTGGGCGCGAATTAACTGCTGTAACTGCGATTCTTCAGCCGAACTCAGCACGAATTTTCCACCCTGGTTAGGCATTCGGACATGCCAACATATTTCGTTCGCAATGTCACTATTATTTAAGAGACACTAGACTAGGTCCAGGCTTTTCGGATCCTCAGGCGACCAATCCGGATGCTTGTGTCGCGCAGGCCCAATGAAGAAATCCCAGTCGCTTTCACTAGAGAGACAGACCAAAGACCGATGCGCTAAACAAACATCATGGTGAGGCCAGTGCCACGAAGAATGCCCCTGTTCTTGTTCGATGCGCGCGAGAGCCACCTTCGCGTGCACACCTCCTATGACTACAAAAAGCTCAGAGTAGGGCTCATACTTAGACCACCCAGAACGGAGGGCTGTGGATCCTCCGGCTGATGCGCTTCACATCCTTCCATCGCGTTCTACGATACTTTTTCCAGTTCCGTTAATATTGGAGAAAGATATCATCGTAAGTGGTCGGCAATCTGTGGGAATTCCGCGTTGGCCGCACCTTGAAGGTGACGCCGTGATTTTCGATGACTTCCTTGATTGTGGTGGTTGCACAATTCGCCCGCCGCTCATTTGTCGTTCTTGGGTGTCTGAAGCATCTGCCATTCTTCCACCGGCTAACCCATGGAACTGGCTCCTGGCGATGCCGGTAGAATTGGACGGCTCCAGTTTTCGTGCCTTTTCGCAAGTCGATAAAGGCATCGTCACGATAGAGCCACAAACACTTCAAGACGATCAGCAGCTCGCCCCGTTTTAGAGCGTCGCTATTGGTCAGTTTTTTAATGTACATCGGTTTCCTTGAAAGGAAACCGCGAAGGGATCCGCGATTTCCTCACTGGAAACCGCAGATCTCGAAAATAATTCTCATGCGCTCAATTATTCACCGACAAGGCTCGTTCGTCCAGAGCCTTTAACCGCGGCTAGTTTCTCCAACCGATTCGTGTGAGAATTCTTATCACGACAGAACTTCACCTGCTATCGGCTTGGCCAACCTCCGAAAGTCTTTCAACGGCTCAACCGCTGTTTCCATGGTCGTTGGCTACTGCGGCACAGGCTCTGATAGAGCCGTTGCGAAGCATTAGCTGCACATGGTACATTTACCGCTTCTCTCGCGGCTGACCGACAAACGTGGCCGTAGGAAGCATCGATTTCGCGATCGCAGCTGCCGTCTGCGTGTTCGGCGCTTGCACGGCAGTGGTACATGTGTTCGAATGATTAATATAATATTTGATTTCGTATTCTTTTTGCATATTTCAGGATTCTTGTTTTTCAGTCGAATCGGCGTTCGCCGATTTAAAATAAAATTGTAAACCATGTTTACCATAAGCGCAATAGACAGTCGCCTTCTCATTTCTTGGCGAATGCCGCGCCGAGGATAGTTTGATAGTCGAGCGTTAAATCAATTTCATGAAACAAGCGCCAGTCTAAAGCAACGGGTGAGACATCTGTGGTCCCTGACAGTTCCCTCTGACGAATTTTCAATATGTGAACCAGGGACAGCAAATGCCATAATCCGTCGTCTATCATCCACGATGTTCAGTTCTCTTAGCTAGGGCGAATGGAGTGCTCTGCTTTTCTGTAACGATCGGCTTTGCTGACTGTTCGAGCCGTTTGTTATCAAGAGGACCGGGGGAACTACTCAAGTTAAACTTCGCAGCCAACTCCGCTTCTGGCAGCCTGTCTCCTGGCATGTAGAGACCATCCAAAATGCATTCTCGAATCTGGTTGACGACGATACTAGGAGCCGTCGTTGTATTGTCGACCCTAGCTAAATATTGCATACTTTGTTACTTAACATGCAACATTTCCTGCCGATAAGTGATGTATACACCTGCCCGGCGTGCTGGGGATCTTTTTCAGTTCGGCTCGCGCTGGCTTTCAAGGTTTTTGAGAACCGACTCCATCAGGCGAATTTGCTGCAATGCAAATTGCTCGCTCATCATCCCGGCCTCGATACGCCGCGGATACACCCTGAGCCGGCATCCGATCTCCCGCTCCAAGCAGTCGATCAGCATTTCTACCGATGGCTCCGGGTCATCCATCGGCAGCCTTGGTTCCTCATCTATTTTTTCCTCCCGCCATTTGGTTAGTAGAACCGTTGCTTCCTGCAACAGGTCCATGATCTTCAGCTTTTCGATGATCGGCAGATTGGCCCGCGCCTCATGCCAGCGTTTCGTTCGTTCGGCCAGTTCTTGTTCATCTTCGTCCATAAATCTCGAATTTAAGATTCAAGGTCCTATCCCCTCACGGATCAATCCAATTCGCGCTACCAGTGCCAGGCGCTGCTACCCACACCCATGCCGAATCCCCGACGACCCAGGTGTCACCTAGCGCATTCCCAGACACCGGTAACATGTCGGTAGATGGCAACCTTCCCTTTAGCCGTGCCGCGACCTCAAGCCCATATGGCATCATCACCGGCCGCTCTTCTCCGATATGCCACTGCGGAAGGCGAACAAGAAAAGCTCGCGGCGCAGGCAGTTTCACAAGCGTTGCCCGCGGCGCGGTCGCTGCCGTTGCAAGCGCAGGCCTGCCAGCCGCCGCGAGTGCCGGAGTCGGAGGGGGAGACGTAATTTGAGCAGGCCTTGCAGTCGAAGTCGGTTCCGGCATCGCAGCAGTCTGCTGCGTCTCATGCCGGCCGGGAAGCCCTATTGCCAGTGCCACGATCATTGCCCCAAACACAATGGCACCCGCCAGCCACAAAATGTTCCGGTCAGGGAATTCCAGCCGGCCAAGTATACGAGGCCGCTGTGGCCTTGTGAACCTTTTCCGCACATCATCAGGCAGCACAGTGTCAAACGATTGAGTCCTCCTTGCCGAATTCTCCTCTGCGATTCGATTCATTGTTTTTGATAGTGGTTAAAACGATTTTCCTAGCGAGCACAATCCGTTCGGTCATTTCAGGATTATTTGTGCTTAAGGATCGACCTAGGTTGAGGTGTTCGTGACAGGAGAGACGAGCCAGATATATTCGTGGCCGTCGTCGCGTACTTGGTACATATCGCAGATGCGATTGCCATTGCCTGGTAGATCCCTCTGGGCTTGCACACTCCCTTTGTAAAGGCCCCACTGCCCCGTCCCGTCCGGCATCTGAGCGTGGTACCATTGGCCAATGGCCTTGTAGTCCTCGAGGGGTTTAAGGATGCTCCTGAAGCCAAAAGTGCAACCTAACACCACAGCGATCACCACAGAGGGCCCTAACCACTTCCACAATGTCACCAGAACGCTGCTGTGCGATGGCGAGGATAGTTGGCTCTGGCTTCGCTTTTTCTGGTGAAGGGCGACGATCAAAAGGCTTATATGCTCCCAGCCTAAAGCATGGGATGAGACAATTGTGGTCCCTAGAGTACCGTTGGCTCCCAAAAGTCGTCGTAGTGGCAAACGCAAATACGCCCGCATTTTCGGGCTGACGCGCAACGCCGGGACGACGAACGTCAAGTCGATTTAGCCACGCAAAGGATCATTGGTTACCCTGATTGAGCGAACGGTCGGCTCGCTTCGTACCAGTCGCTGATAACCTTCGCGTAGTGCCGCCCGAGATCCGAATAAAAGTCTGAGTCGACACTCGTGAAATCTTGAAGCACTTCAAGATCATCGCCGCAGTCAAGACTGGTCTGGTTAAACGAGAGGACAAATCCAAAACGCTTCCACTCAGGATCATGCTCCGGGTGCTCAACCGAGTCCAGAAAACGAATCAAATCCCGCAGCGAGAAGGGCTGTCGCGAAGTCTTTTGCGGCAGCCTGTATTCCACCTGATACTCGTCGCAGACCGAATATTCGATTCGCTTGCCTCGGGGCCGTGCACGGATGCTGATGACGTCGCTGGTAGTGGACTGTAATTCGATCCGTGCGATCTCGACCTCGTCACGCCTGTAGTCTGGCAGGTATTCACCACCCATAAAAGAAGGATGAATCAGGTCCAAACTTCTCCGTGTATCCTCCTCAAGCGTGTCTCGCAATAGGTTATCGGAAAGCGCGGGGAGGAGTCCATTAGAATGATAGTCTCTGATCATCTCCCGTCGGTTGCGTCCTTTAACATTGCGCAGTGCGGCCTCGAGCGGATTTCGGGCAGGGTCCCAGTAAGACTCCGGTCGGAAATCGTAGTTGATAGCTGAGTAAAATTTGGGAATCGACATGGTCTTTAGTGTCTTGGATCGGCCAACAAGCGGCAGCATTAAGTCTACGTTCACCAAGCTGGGGAAGCTTAAGGCATGAGGTGAGACATCTACGGTCCCTGGTGGCAATATTTCTGCGAGACCCACCCGAAACGCCCGGAAGATCCCAAACATTTAGCCTCCGCGGCGCTCATCGGAAAGAATACCCTGCGATGGCAGAAATGGACTCGCAGTGCACCGAAAGTGCGCGCAACCCGTTTGAGAGATAGGATCATTGCACTTTACTTTTCTGCCCTTTTACTCGTCCTTTGATCTGACGCCCTAATAAGGCCGACTCGCTTTTGCGAGGTGTACCGGGGTAAAACGCCCGGGCTGAGTCCTCGTGCCACTTTGGGGCTCGAAGTCGGGCGTTTAAGTGCTTGAAATCGCTAGCACATAACCTTTTTGTGAAGTCGCAGCGGGCTAATCACCTCGCACTGCCTGCCCCACGATAGAATCCACGGTACGATCTCCTCTAGCGAGTTAAGGGTTAGGCTGACTTCCAGATTTCCATCGGCTAACTCTTGCAGGCTCTGACTCGGATGCCAATTCCGCTCCCGAACGAGTTGCGCGGCCCGACCCGAAAACCGCAATACGATCTCCTCCAGCCTGGCGTTCTCGCTTTGCCAGATCTGGAAACTGTTCTGGAAAAGCTGTTGAATGTCTTTGTCCCCCGGCTTCGGGTTGGAAAACTCACGTCCAGTTACTGAGACGTTCTGCATTCGGCCAAGCACAAAGATCCGACGCGCCCCGCGGCTACTGTCATAGCCCAGCAAGTACCATTGACCCGAGACGCACGCCAGATGCCAGGGTTCAACCGTTCGCTTTTCAAAGGCTTTGGCATCGAGCTTTCTATAGTCGAACTCCACTACCTTTTCGATCTGGATCGCCTTGGCCAACTCCGCAAAAATCGTCATATCTGGCAGATACGCCTCGAAATGGCGAAAAGAGATGCTTGAGCCTAGATCCTCCCAACTAATACTAACTCTGACACCGGGGTTGCTGATTGCAGCTTGAAGTTTCTCAAAAGCTGTTCGGAGCGGCTGTTCAAACGGCGTTCCCCGGTAAGCTTCCAGCGCTTTTTGCGCCACAAAGACGG
The DNA here is from genome assembly GCA_963789065.1 of uncultured Verrucomicrobiae bacterium. Taxonomy (GTDB): domain Bacteria; phylum Verrucomicrobiota; class Verrucomicrobiia; order Chthoniobacterales; family JAFAMB01; genus JAFAMB01. Next base: position 182,229 of record CAWBKA010000014.1, read on the forward strand.
AGACCAGTTCGGATTCGGTCAACTGAAACAAAGGAAGGTCGGTAATCGCCTTCGTGAAATAGTAGCCGCCCCGCGCGTAATCGAACTCGATCGGCAGGCCGAGCTGGTAACGCATGTAATCAAGATCGCGCTGGATCGTCTTGGTGGTGACCTCAATCGAGCGCGCAAGTTGGGTCCGGTTGGGATATCGACCGGTCTTGATTGCGTGGAAGATCTCCTGGAATCGATTAAGCGGAGGCCGGGAATGCAGGGTACGCGATCTGACTCCTGAAGAGGCAAGATCGTGAACACGAGTCAGTTTCTTCAGCCGGGGCATAAGCCTACTAATACCATCGAGAGAAAGCAACTCGACGGGATTCTTCGAGTCAAAGGCGAAAGTTGTTGCCCCACAAACGGCCGCCCGCAAAGAATCTGCGGGCTGTCCTATCTCATGTTGCCGATCGGCTTTTGCCTCTCGTCCGAGTCAACCCGGTTGATCTTCGCCATTGTCGCTCTCTATTTTTCCGGTTGCCGATGTTGCTTTTGGCCACTTGATTTAGGCTTTGGCTTCCTACGCGAACCGGTATACAAGGCATGACTGCTTGACCGAGTGTAATGGCGTGATTCGTAGACCAAGTCTTTCAGGTCGCGAGCCGTAAGGTTCCCGGAGACAATTTTCTGGAGGCTTTCGTCGAGAAGACTCTGTGCATCTTCCGCGTAAATTCAGCAGCGCCAAAGCATTGGACGGCGGCCGCGGCGACACGAACGTATGAGCCGCTTGATCAAAGTGGCCCTCTCGGACCTTCGCCGCAGCCTCGCGAGCCGCTTTGCCGGCAATTTGATTTGCGATGTCAGCAATGACTTCCTGGTTCAAAACTACATCCTGCGGGTTTTGAGTCCCTTGGATCCGCACGAGGTGCTTACTCGTGCAGCTTTTGATTTCGGTCTCCCCGATTGCAGTCCACAAAAACTCGAGTCCCAACAATTCTTCCCCTTCAAGAGATGCGGGCAACTCGCCGTCTGGAAGCAAGTGGCAGGGGCAGTACTTCCGTCAAGAGAACAAAATCCCGTCTTTCCTCGCTCACCAGATCCCCCAGCGAGATCTCTACCCGGCCATCCGGAAGCGTGATAGCCGGATAATCGCCATATTGCGACCAGGAATAACAGAAAAGCTTGGGCTCGATCCGGAGACGGACGTTTTGCACGGTGATTTTCTGGAGCCCGTCCAGTTCATGAGCCAGGATGGCCGGGAATTTTTCGGCCGAATCGGCGTCATGAAGTTGCCCGTGCCCGACCCCGCTCATCGCCGCCAGTACTTGTTCGTTATAGGAATCTCCGAATCCGAGGCAGCCGTTCTGATCCCGTCTTTGCCGAATCCGCTCCGGGTCAGGGCTTCAACGCGGTCAGGCTCGGTTATCCCCTGGTTCAGATGCCCATCGGTCAGCACCAGAATCTTCCTGTCGCATTCGGGTCCGGCTTTAAGCAACTCATCGCGCCCAAGCAACCAGCCGGCCATCAGGTTGGTCGATCCGCCGTCTCCGATCCGTTCGATCGCCGCGACCATTCCGTGGCGATCTACCGGTTTCTGCAGCGGAATAACGACCTGCGCGGAATCGTCGAACACGACAAGGGTAAACAAATCGTCCGCGCGCAAATTGCGAACGACGGCCGCACAGGCCTCGCGCGCCAATCGAAGCGGCTCGCCAGCCATAGATCCGGACCGGTCAAGGACAACGGCAAATGCTGCCGAACGCGGCCGGGTATGCGCCTCCAACTTTGGCGCGCAAAGAGTGGCGACCAGATGCACCGGCCGCGGTTCGTTACGGAGAATCGTTTTATAGTCGAGTGTTAAATCAATGTTCATGAAGCGAGCGCCAACCTAAAGCAAGGGGTGAGACATTTGTGGTCCTTGG
>CAWBKA010000015.1:0-124829 GCA_963789065.1 uncultured Verrucomicrobiae bacterium
TGGAGAGCTCTCCATTACCTGTTCGGATCGCCACTGCCCAAAATGCCAGTCACTTGCGCGAGCTCAATGGCTCGAGGATCGTCAGGCCAAACTCTTAAACACTCAATATTTTCACGTTGTGTTCACTCTGCCTCAGCAGATTGCCTCCATTGCCTATCAGAATAAGAGAGAGCTCTACGGCATCCTGTTCAGGGCTACGGCGCAAACCTTGCTCACCATCGCCGCTGATCCCAAGCACCTGGGCGCCGAGATCGGCTTTTTCGCCGTGCTCCATACTTGGGGCTCTAACCTACTTCATCATCCCCACCTACACTGTGTGGTCCCCGGCGGTGGTCTCTCTCCGGACGGCACCCGGTGGATTTCCTGCCAGGCGGGATTCTTCCTGCCGGTCCGGGTGCTCTCAAGGCTGTTTCGTCGTCTGTTCCTGGACTATTTGCTCAAAGCCTTTGATGCCGGCAAACTGGAGTTTTTCTCCTCGCTCGAATCACTCCGGGGCCGGTCTTCGTTCCTGGATTACCTGGCTCCCTTGCGGGAGGCCGAATGGGTAGTCTACGCCAAGCGGCCTTTCGCCGGGCCTGAGCAAGTATTGGACTACGTCGGGCGCTATACTCATCGGGTGGCGATCTCTAACAATCGCCTGTTGGACATCGCGGAGGGCAAGGTCACATTCCGCTACAAGGATTATCGTCATGACGCCCAGCACAAGACGATGATGCTTGAGGCCGAAGAGTTTATCCGCCGCTTCCTGTTGCACGTGCTGCCCGAGGGCTTCCAGCGCATCCGCTACTACGGTTTGCTGGGCAACCGATACCGGCAAGAGAAATTAGCACATTGCCGAAACCTTCTGGGCATGCCATCGCCCGAGCCACCCGCCTTGGAAACCGCCAAGGACTATCGTGAGCGCTATCAAGAGCTCACCGGCTCTTCGTTGTGGGAATGCCCAGTCTGTCACCAAGGTCGCATGCTGGTGACCCAAATCTTGCCGCGAAGCCCACCTAGGAAAACGGCCATTACGGATACCTCATGATGGACAGCACTGTTTTCGGATGCAGATCAAATTGCGGCGGGCAAGCTTGGCCCGGGCCAAGCGACAGGAGCAGTACTGCCGCGCGCCTCAATGCGAACATTTTCCAGGGGAGAGATCTTGTCCACCGACGCCGTGATAGCCGACCCGAGGCCCAGCAAGCTATCCCGCCAACCTCGCACACTGACCGCCTCCGGCTCCTTAAGACCTTGCCAGAGATCCAGCCGGCAAACAATACACATAGGCCACGCTCTGGGCAGCGGTTTTGTCCAATCGATTTTTAGCTCACCGCCGCGGCGACCACCCTTCAAATGTTTTCCAAGCGTCTCCCGCCGCGACGCTGACCTAAAAATACTCTGCAATATTCCGAGTTCCGGAATATTCCGAGTTGTTGGCGGCGGTCTGGCTCTACGCCTGTGTTTCGTTGAAAGGAGCTCGGAATATTAAAGCGAAGCGAGAAAGGCCAACAGTGTATCGTCGGCCTTGAAACGGCGCACCGAGCAATTCGCTGGCGCAATTCGTTCCAGCGCCCGTTCCTTGATCGCAAGATCTGCCTCGACGTAGATGTGCGTTGTCTCGATGCTCTCGTGACCGAGCCAAAGAGCGATCACGGCCATGTCGACTCCGGCTTGCAGCAAGTGCATAGCGCTGGTGTGCCGACTATGTCTCTCAAGACATAGTCGACATTGGACTAAACTAAACCGCAGAGCGGTATGCAGCGGGCCGCGCTTTCGAGAGCAGCCGGGATTTCAATCGAACCCAAGTCTTTTGCCAGCTGAGCGTCGTTGCGAAGAGAAGGGAACGTTGTCTGCGACACAAACCTATCTCGCAAAGGAGCTTTCCAATGACACCTCTTCGACGTCGCATGACCGAGGACATGCAGGTGAGGAACTTCTCACCGCACACCCAAAACTCTTACGCGCAACAGGTCTCGCTGTTTGCGCGTCATTTCAGTAAATCACCGGAAGTACTGGGCCCTGAGGAAATTCGCTCTTACTCCCCAAGAAGTCCTGCATTTCTTAAGCTGCGTAGAGAGAAGTATTGTGGTGAAGCGGGCTCAATGGCTCCAGGACCGTCAGGCCGAACTCTTAAACACTCAATATTTTCACGTTGTGTTCACTCTGCCTCAGCAGATTGCCTCCATGGCCTATCAGAATAAGAGAGAGCTCTACGGCATCCTGTTCAGGGCTACGGCGCAAACCTTGCTCACCATCGCCGCTGATTCCAAGCACCTGGGCGCCGAGATCGGCTTTTTCGCCGTGCTCCATACTTGGGGTTCTAACCTACTTCATCATCCCCACCTACACTGTGTGGTCCCCGGCGGTGGTCTCTCTCCGGACGGCACCCGGTGGATTTCCTGCCAGGCGGGGTTCTTCCTGCCGGTCCGGGTGCTCTCAAGGCTGTTTCGTCGTCTGTTCCTGGACTATTTGCTCAAAGCCTTTGATGCCGGCAGACTGGAGTTTTTCTCCTCGCTCGAATCACTCCGGGACCGGTCTTCGTTCCTGGATTACCTGGCTCCCTTGCGGGAGGCCGAATGGGTGGTCTACGCCAAGCGGCCTTTCGCCGGGCCTGAGCAAGTATTGGACTACGTCGGGCGCTATACTCATCGGGTGGCGATCTCTAACAATCGCCTGTTGGACATCGCGGAGGGCAAGGTCACATTCCGCTACAAGGATTATCGTCATGACGCCCAGCACAAGACGATGATGCTTGAGGCCGAAGAGTTTATCCGCCGCTTCCTGTTGCACGTGCTGCCCGAGGGCTTCCAGCGCATCCGCTACTACGGTTTGCTGGGCAACCGATACCGGCAAGAGAAATTAGCACATTGCCGAAACCTTCTGGGCATGCCATCGCCCGAGCCACCCGCCTTGGAAACCGCCAAGGACTATCGTGAGCGCTATCAAGAGCTCACCGGCTCTTCGTTGTGGGAATGCCCAGTCTGTCACCAAGGTCGCATGCTGGTGACCCAAATCTTGCCGCGAAGCCCACCTAGGAAAACGGCCATTACGGATACCTCATGATGGACAGCACTGTTTTCGGATGCAGATCAAATTGCGGCGGGCAAGCTTGGCCCGGGCCAAGCGACAGGAGCAGTACTGCCGCGCGCCTCAATGCGAACATTTTCCAGGGGACAGATCTTGTCCACAGGCGCCGTGATAGTCTACGCGAGGCCCAGCAAGCTATCCCGCTGACCTCGCACACTGACCGCCTCCGGCCCTTAAGATCCTCGCCAGAGAGATCGCCGGCGATCAATACACATAGGCGACGCTCTGGGCAGCGGTTTTGTCCAATCGATTTTTAGCTCACCGCCGCGGCGACCACCCTTCAAATGCTTTCCAAGCGTCTCCCGCCGCGACGCTGACCTAAAAATACTCTGCATAATGGAGAGCTCTCCATTACATGCGGCAATCGGCATTGTCCAAAATGCCAATCCCTCGCCCGGGCTCAGTGGCTCCAGGATCGTCAAGCCGAACTTTTAAACTCTCAATACTTCCACGTGGTCTTTACCGTGCCCGAACAGATTGCCACCATCTCCTATCAGAATAAGAGAGAGCTCTATGGCATTCTGTTTCGGGCCGTTGCCAAGACCTTACGCACCGTCGCCGCTGATCCCAAACATCTGGGTGCCGAGATCGGCTTTTTTGCCGTGCTCCATACTTGGGGCTCTAACCTGCTTCATCATCCCCATCTGCATTGTGTGGTCACCGGCGGTGGTCTCTCTACGGATGGCATGGAGTGGGTTTCCTGCCGAGCTGGATTTTTATTGCCCGTCCGAGTCCTCTCCCGGCTATTTCGTCGTCTGTTCCTGGAATATCTGATCAAAGCCTTTGAGGCCGGCAAAGTGGAGTTTTTCTCCTCGCTGGAATCACTCCGGGACCGATCTAAATTCCTGGATTACTTGGCTCCCAGCCGCGAGGCCGAATGGGTGGTCTACGCCAAGCGGCCTTTCGCCGGCCCCGAGCAAGTCTTGGACTACGTTGGCCGTTATACCCACCGGGTGGCCATTTCCAATCATCGACTCTTGGACATCGCCGAGGGCAAGGTGACCTTCCGCTACAAGGATTATCGCCACGATGCCCAGCACAAGACGATGATACTGCCAGCCGAAGAGTTTATCCGCCGCTTCCTGTTGCACGTGCTGCCCGACGGCTTCCAGCGCATCCGCTACTACGGCTTCCTGGGTAACCGATACCGGGAACAGAAATTAGCGCACTGCCGAAACCTTCTGGGCATGCCAACGTCCGAATCACCGGCCTTGGAAACCCCCAAGGACTATCGTGAGCGCTATGAAGAACTCACCGGCTCTTCGTTGTGGCAGTGCCCAGTCTGTCGCCAAGGCCTCATGCTGGTGACCCAGATCTTGCCCCGACGTCCACCCAGGCAAGTGTCGATTAAGGATACCTCCTGATAAAGAGGGCTGTTATGAGATGCAGAGCAAATTACCGCCGGACAACCGAGCCATCAAGGTTCCAGCAGATGTCGGCTTATCCTGACTCTCTGGTCACCATTTCAGTACGGCTAAGTTTGTGACACGATCAAAATGATCATCGGTGGTCGCCACTGGAAGACCGGTCTGTCGAGCTAGTGCCGCTATCCAAATATCGTTTTGCGGAATCGGCGTTCCGGCCCTGGCAAGCCCCGCAGCGATCTGACCGTAAAAGACGGACGTTTCCTTGTCAGGCGCCAATAGATCTACAGCATCGAGAAAACGTTCGATCTGAGCTAGGCTTCTTTCGAGCCGGCCCGAGCGATAGGCTCCGTAGTAAAGTTCTCCCAAAGCCGGTTGTGGCAAATAGAGCTCTTCGTACTCGGCGAGTTTATTGACCACGGCTGTCGGGTGGCGAAAATGCTTCACGACCACACTGGTGTCCAGAAGAAGGCTATTTCCAGGCGTCGGCATCAATCCGATCGGCTTCCTCTCGCACGGCTTTCTCGAAAGCCGCGCCTTCCTCGCCTGGCATACTTCCGGCCGTCGCCTTCAGTGCTGCAATACGCTCATTGCGTCGGTTCGGGTTTAAACCGCTTATGAAGCGGGCTACCTCTACCAGCTTAGATGCAGGTAGGGTTTCCAAGTTCTTGATGATGGATTCGATGACGGTCACGTTCAGCGCGCTCCAATGTGAACAATTTGACTGTGGACCGGTGTTTAATCCAGCATTCTTTCAGAATCACGTATTCCGGGAAATTTCAACAACCGGTCTCTCCAGCGTAGACATCCTTATGTACCCTACGCCCACATTTGTTCGACTGGTAGTTGAACTCCGCCACGCTCTCGCCCACCAACTCTTTATTCAACTAGCCCTTGAAACGCACAATCGCTTCCTTGATCCGCTCACGCTTGCAACCTGGCTCGGTCGCGATTTCATAACGGGCCGCCGTTTCAAAGGTCTCCACGCCGTGGCTGGCAGGGCTTGAGTCAGTTGGAGCTTTTAAGCATCTTATGAATGGGTTCACAGATTAGCTCCGAGGCGATCCTTCACTTTCGTAAATCATTCTACGCTATCACTAAGCCTGTAGAATCAGAAAAGTGTCCAAGCGACTGTTTGGATCTAACGTAATTCCTTTCATAAGTCATTGATGCTGAACATCTGCCTCGCATGGATTCGAACCATGACAAAGTGATCCAGAATTTCTTTTGGTAGCCTTTCGCCATCTTTCACGCGATTGCGGATTCTTGCATCTCCTCCGGAGAGAGCAAGTTATCTTTGCATCAGATTGCGGAGTTTTGCGATGGAGTACTGGCCAGTGAGTATCACCCGATTGTAGCACCTCGGCCTCGGCCACCTGCTGGCGCCCGACAAGATCGTCGAGTTTCCGTCGCCTGAGGTGGCCTCAGGTTAGCTGATGGGGTTCGGCGTGGAGCCAAGCTGCGTGACGGCTTACTCCTGGTTGACTTGGCAATGACCACCCGGTCACTCCATGACTCAACCGGGCGGCCGCTTCCGTCGATGCCTTCAAGGGTACGCCTGGACCTTCCGCGTGGCGTAGAAAAAGACCGAACGCAACCGTAGCTGCCTCCGGGGTGCACAGGTGCACACCCGCGGCTGGCAGAAATCGGAATTCTCTGAATATTCTATGGCTATGGCAGATATCACTTTGCTGGTTACCTCGATTGATCGCTCGCTGCGTATAAGGTCTCGGATGATCTGATTCTTGATCGTGAACCTCACCGCCACTGTCGACGACGACCCAGAAGGCGTGGGAACCGACACGTGCAGTGTCGAGATCGTCGAACCTCTATAGTTTGGCCAAGCACCAACCGCCCGGAGGATACTTGCTTGACAATCGCCAAGTTCAAATAATCTGCGAAAAAAGTGCGAATGTTTATCTTGGCGACGAATTAAAGGTAAGAATTGCCTCCTAGCGGAGGCCGCTTGAGTTGCCCGAAGAAGACCTGACGTACATTGAACAGAAACGCCAGGAACAAAATCTCATTCTCAAAGGCTTCCTGCTCAAGACGACCCGCAAAACGCAAAGAGGCGGAGGAGGATAACGCCTGCTAGCTAAAAGAAAAAGCGCCCCTCGACCGCTCGGCAAAGAGACGCCCTTCTTTTTTTGTAACTCGAAACAGGATGAGCTTCTCACAACTCGACCGTAGCGGCAAACTCCAAGCGCTCCATGCGCGCTTGTCGCGCTTTTGCCTTGGGCGTAGTTCCAAGCTGCTTCGCGACTTGCTCTTGGGTGACTGACGTAACTCTTACGTCCGTAAGAGTTGTAAAATTTGGGTTTCCGACCGGCAGATTGGCGAGCTGCTCGGCGATCATCGCTTTCTGTCCGGCTGTCAGATGTCGTTCTTAGGCGTCGAACCTTCAACCAACACAAGAATGCGTTTATCAAGCTCGCCGATCTTCCCCGCTACGAATACCAGTGTCTTGTGCTGGCGCGCAAATTCAGATTGCCAAACATGCGCCGGCAGCGTGTGCTCCCGGCCGGCCTGACGCAGCTCGTGCAACGAGTGGCGAAGCGCCGCAGCCTCACGCTCAAGGAGGTCTTTTTCGCTCTGGAGAGCTGTTAGAGTAGCCGGATTGTCCATTGTGGCAAGCCTGTGTTGACGCCCCCAGGCGGGCTGTCGCGCTGCCCAACTGGCGGTCTGGCAAAAAGTGCCGCGGGCCTCTGGCGCGATCTCAGGGACCGTTGCCGGCTCGGTTGTATCGACGAGCGCCAACGTACAAACTCTAGGCGCGGAAGTGCGCCACTCGATTCGCGCCGCCTGTTCCAGGTGTTTCCTGGCATTCCGCGTTTCGTCAATCACTGCCTCCATTTGAGCTGGCGGCCGTGTCTTCCTTGCTCTCTCGATGGTTTTTCTTGGTTGGCAGCTTCACTAATTCAGCTCTTCTGACCTGCGGTGAAATCACCAATTCTGCTCGTCTCACTTCCTGAACAGGTGCCGATTGATTCGTTCCCTCTTCGGGCGTCATCGTTGGGGACGGCTCCGCCAGTATGGCCCGATCCAATTCAGCCTGATTGCCCAGACGAGAAGAGATCAACCAAAAGCCCGATAATCCACAGAGAATCGCGCTCGCCAAGATCACAAATCAGTTTTACCTGACTGGTGTTCGACCCGGAAAGACCCGACGGCGGTTGTGCAGGCGAAGAACTTGTTCGCGGCGATACGGGATTGGCGATCTGATTCGCGTATTTCTCTGTCTCGGTACTGCAGGATAGTCCGTTTCCGGGAATACTGGCTGGCGCACGCACGCCTCTTTCGATGAGGTGGGTACTGCACCGTTTTACGGCAATTGAGATTAAAGGAATCCCCCTGCCCAGGTTCACAAAAAGACCGGGAGCCAATTTGATTCTTTGGCGCGATTTGAAGCTCATCTTTCTCTTTCTCCTCCTGAAGTCGAGCGATTTGCAGTTTTATGGCTTTCTCCAATCCTCGCCAAATTTTAGTGCCCTAGCTCATGGTCGCGTTACGTAACATTATGTAAAGTCTTATTATTATAGGTATGTAATTCAAACAGGCTAAACGCATTACAACGTCTTGTTTTGGCTTGGCTTCCAAGCCAGTTATCGCACCGCGTAGACTGCAACACAGCATGAGCAACGCGGCCTCTGGAGCGAGCGGGATTCCATGCCGGCTGTCGCAGTGTCTTGCAATTGCTTTTCCCGACCGCCGGTTAGCTCTTCGTAGCGTTCGGCGGTGCGAAGATTGATCCCAGCATTTGCCAGGGTTTCAGTTTTCAACTTCACGTCACCGTTGTCGCGAAGTTCTGTGCGAGCCCCTTGCGCCTTTTCCAACTCCCGGCTGATCTCGCCGATTCGAATGCAAGCCCGTAAGCGGATCTCGGCAAACTGACGCTGAGCATCGGCATCATCGCGCACCCGCGCATAGGCCTCGAGTTGTGCGGGCCTCGCACCAATCTAAAAGCTCGTCGGCTTCGGCCGGCTCGAGCGCAGTCACGGTCTTGCGATGCTCGAAACTTAAAAGGTTTCTGCGACGTAAATGTTTCGAACGCTCGACAAACGCCAGCAGCTCACGTGATGCCATCCTTTCGGGCTTGTGCTGCTGATTGCTTTGGTTTGATGATGCCGTCTGCAATCAGCTTTTCTCGTACAGCCGCTTCGACGTAGGCGTTTGCGCTGCGAGCTTTTTTCTTTCGCACGGCGGTTTTGAGGCCTTTGTGTAAATCCGGTTCGAGTCGAAACATTGTGCGGATCCTAGGCTTGTAGTCTTCACCTTTCGGTGGCCTGCCGCGGCCTCGTGATTCTGGGCTCATCGTCCCGTTAAGTATGCGACGAGAAAGCTGCGAAGTGAAGCATGAAAATGATGCACAAAAAGAGGCGCTGCATAAAATATGCAACAAATAATTGATTTCCGATTAATGTGTTGCATAATTCTTCCGATACTCAAAGCATGACCCAAATTCCTGAGACACTGGCCGAGCGCTATGATGAGTGCACAGCGCAATCGTTGCGCCAGCAGCTGCTGAAGGAAGGCTACGTCGCTCGCTACAATCAATGGAGTTACCTGGATCTGCTTTTCTGTACAGGCGGCCCGAGTCACGTCAGGCCGAGCACGGTGCGCGTTGAGCTGTTGGTCGGCACGTTCCGCTCATTGGCCGATGCTCATTACAGCGTCTTTGTCGACGAGGCTGAAACGATGATCACGGAAGCGCTGGAAGACGAGCGAGCGAGCAACTAGAAAAGAAATGAGATTATTTTTGACAGTGGGTGCGGTGATATTTGGCGGCGGGATGATGTTACATGCTTTAGGTGACGCCTGGAGGGTCCGAGAGCTGGAGAACTGGTTGCCTAAGGGGGAAGAACTGGCAGTCAAGCACGGGGTCAGTAAAGAGCGTTACGCGTATTACGTGATGCATCACGCCCATTTCGAGAGTGAAATCGGAGTGGGCTGGGATTGTGCGGAGGTCAAGCGGATTGAGCAGGATGCGCTGACTAACGCATCTAGTTTTGCTGACATCTCAAATGCCGAAGCTGATGGGGAAGCAGCCGGAGGGGACGAGTGAGCACGAGACTCAAAACTAACGGCACCACGACACCCGAGGCTTTGCTCGACCAGATCGCCTCAGCCGAGGTAAAGCTCCCGAAGCTTGCGCCTAGTGTCCTTTGTGCTCTGGCGCTCGAGCATTTCGATAAGCAACGCAAAGGCGAGGGCGCGCCTCGGGCTGAAGCGGTAGCCAAAAGCTTCCTTAGCACCAACGGCACTTGCTCGTCTCAAGAGCAGGCCGCGAACGAGAAGCGCCAGAAAGAGTGGATTGCGGGCCGCATCGTTGAATATCTTCGTCACAGAATTGCCGACGATAATCCAGCGCTGGTCGAGTTGGCAGCTTCGACTTTGGACCGTGATGTCCGCGAGGCGTGCGTGCATAAAATATATACCGCGATCGGTGCGGCGTTCCCGAGTTTGGCTAAATCTGCTTCGGAAGCGCGCATCCGTAAGATTCGTGAACTGGCCGCGATCCGACAAGAACCGCTACCACCCGAGCCGCCAACTGCCGCTCCGACTGGCGTGATGGCGAAAGAGATGCTGCCCGACGCCTGGAAGGACGACGCCATCATCCAAGGGCAGGCAAACCAAGTCGCTAACCTTATGCTCGTGTGTTTGCGCACGGTTCACCAGTATCTAAAGCCTGCCGCTGGCGCGTCCGGAATTGCTCTGGATGAGCAAAGTTTACATGCCTGGAGCGTTACTTGCTTCATCGAGATGTGTAAATCCTCGAAAGCCCATTTCAAACTCTCGCCTGAACGCGAGCAGATCGGTGGTGTCCAGTGAACCGATTGAAGCTCCTCCTTTTGGCGACCACTCTTGCGCTCATTTGTTCAGCGCAAGCGGGCGATTTCGATCGCGGTTTTGAGTGCGGCTGGGAGGCCGGCTGGAAACAAGTTCGCGGTCCGTATTCGCTTGCGCCTCTCTCGCCTCTATCACCTCTCCCACCACTCGGACAAGACGATTATCGAGACGGTTTTGCAGCCGGCGTACTCGCCGGTGCAGCGGCCGCGCAGTGCGGCTACTAACATCGGGCGCCCGCAGCCGATTTTCTGCGGGGCACAACAACACTATGGAACTATCATTACACGACTACGACGAAGTTAACGAAATCCAATATAACCTCCACGACGACACGAAAATCGATGAGGCGATCAATGAGCTGAGCGATGAGCAGCTCGTGGTTCTGCGCCAGGACTGCCTGACCAGCATCAAACGGCAGAAGGGCATCCTCGCCCGCATCGAGCGCCGATTGCCGCAAAACTAAAGAACACCATCACCTTGATGGTGAAGAGCATTGGTGAATGCGGCTGCAAAAAAACTCCTAAAGTCGAGATCAAACTGTTCGTTAATACCAGATTCACAATCTTTTCGGAGCAGGGTGCTTAAGGATTGAGCTGCCTGATAACGGAAGCCGTCAGAAAGAAGAAGAAGAAGAAGCTGAAGACTGACGGCTTCCAAACTTGGGCCTCTGCTCTGAACCTGGAAAAACTTCAAAAACCGTGAGGACCTCCAACAATAAACGTACGTACGAAACACAGGTTGCTATCGAGATCGCCTGCGACTCTTTGGCTTATTTAACAATTGTCGCGGCAACAATGAGCGTTGGTTCGCCTGGTGCCGAGTACGCGTCGGCCTGGCTGCATCTCAATGACTTTATCGCACGCGCGGAGCGTTCATTGACTAGGATCAATCCATCTCTGCCGATCGAGTTGCGCGCCAAGATTCAGCAAAACGCGACTCTGTTGCAGCGCGCGATGGGAAAGAAGGAGAAAGCAAGTTGAGATACACGATTCCACAAGCCGCCCGATACCAGCCGGAGTTCGATTGCCCGTTGCCCGACGGCGTCTGCCGCGAACTTATTGGCAAGCGTAGGCCACAGCCGCCCGTCAAAACTCTGCAACGTCCGCAGAGCGCTTGGAGGAGCGTTCTCCATCTCCTGGCCTGGTTGGCCGCGCCGGTCGCTCTGGTCGCGCTCTTGGCGGCTTTCATGACGGCGTCAGGCTGGCGCCCAACTACGCGCGGCTCATTGAAGGCGCAGAGAATTGCGCAAGCAGCGCTGGATCGAACAGCGGTGGCCATGTCGACGCCTTCCATTGCAACACCAGCCGCGCCGGTCGTACTGACGCCGGAAGTCAGACGAGCCCAGCCTGTGCCAGTCACCGTGAAGCGTGCAACCCTTCTGAGATTGCCCACGCAAGAACTCGGCATCTACAAGTGGTATGCGATGCCAGCGGTCTGGGGCGGAGGAAGCGTCTGGGCTCGGTACTGCGGCACGGTCGGACGCTTCTCAGAGATTCCGCCTAATCCGGTGCCGGGCGACATGTGGAACGTGACGGAAACGAATGCCGGCTGGATTTATTGCACCCCGGTCGGGTACGATCACGCGGCCTGGATTGATCCCTGATGAACTGGCAGCCATAAGCAGGTCCGCTCACCACCCAAACTACAAAGAATAATGGCAAAGCTTGGCGAAATGCTGGCAGTCGCGAAAGCGGCTGAGCAAATCAAGATAGGCGGCAGGGGTGCAAATCAGCATCAAGGAGCAAATGTTCCACCTGAGAACAATAGCTCTTTCACCCTGGAGGAGGCTGGCATTGACCGGAAGTTATCGTCCCTTGCACAGAAGCTGGCGGCGATTCCCAAAGAGGAACGTCACAAGAATAAGATGAACACAAACCTAACTGAAATTGCCATCGTGCTCGATCGCTCCGGCTCGATGGCTTCAATGTCCAACGAAGCCATTGGCGGCTTCAATTCTTTTCTCGAATCGCAACAAAAGCTGCCCGGCGAAGCCAAACTCACGCTGGTCCTCTTCGACAACGAATACATTGTCGCCCAGGATGGGCGCCCGATTAAAGATGTGCCGCCGCTCGACGAGCACACCTACGTTCCACGCGGAACGACGGCGCTCCTGGACGCCATCGGCCGTACCATCAACACGATTGGCGAACGCCTCGCGAGGACTTCCGAACATGACCGGCCCGCCAAGGTGCTCATTGTCATTCTGACCGACGGCTTAGAGAACGCCAGCCAGGAGTTTAAGCCCAAGCAGATTCACTGGATGATCGAACACCAGCGCGAAATCTACTCCTGGGAATTTATCTATCTTGGCGCCAATCAGGACGCCATCATGGTTGGAGAAACAATGGGCATTGCGCCTGGATGCGCGGCCGCGTTCAATGAGACGCCAGAAGGTGTGTCCGAAGCGTTTAGCGTTATCGCCCGCGCAAGCGTGGCGTATCGTACAGGAGATGCGGACTACGCCGAGCATCTAAAAAAGGCGGCCAAGAAGGATAAAGCCTGATCGGCAATTCAGATGCCACGCCACCTACCAAACGCGCCACGATTGGCGTTTTTCGCGTTGCTTGGCCTATTGCTGATCGGCCATGCTCTAGGCCAGGAGGTGGCGGTCACAGGCGTCGTCGTTGGCGTTCACGACGGAGACAGCCTCACGGTGCTCTTGCCATCGAATACGCAAATCAAGATTCGGATAGCTTTTTTGGATGCTCCAGAGCTTGGTCAACCGTTTGGCTATCGGGCCAAGCAAACGATGAGTAACCTCGTGTTTGCTAAGAGCGTTCTATTCTATCCTCATGCCATCGATCGATACGGGCGCACCGTCGCCCAAGTCGTGGTCGATGGTGCAGACGCCGGCTTGGCGTTGTTGGGTCAAGGGCTTTGCTGGATTTATTCCCGCTATATCGAAGAAGCCAGGCCGGAGATCCAGGCCAGCTACCGGAAAGCTCAGACCGAAGCTCGGGCGCACCGGCGCGGGCTCTGGAGCGATACGCAGGAGCCGGTGCCGCCTTGGAAATGGCGCCGAGACGCTAAGCAAAGTGCCGAAGGATTCCCATGACGTGGCTAAATTCAGGCCGGTGTGCGTCGTGTATCTCCCGACGCACATCGGCCGTCTTGCGGCGGGGAGAAAATGCTCCACATGTGCTCGCAAACCTATTGAGCCGGTGAGACCTGCTGCCCCGAGTCACGTTATGGGGTGTACAGAGCCGTAGTCAGGTCATTCGGTAAATATCTTGACCCCGAACCCAGTGACACTGGAGGCCTAAAAGTTTGCTGATTTCTTCTCCCAAAATCTCCATATCCGCGTCTGGGTGTTCACCCTCTCTAAACTCAACAGGCGCACAATCGGGCAGATGCTCAAGACTGTAGCGGCCTTTTCCGTCGCCGCAGACATCGATATTGTCCCGCGTTTTCAGCCACCAAGTCTTCACGATTTTTTTCATTTCACCTGAACTTAGGAAGGAACTCGACGCTTTGTTCTAAGCTTTGCTCGACTTTGAGGTCTATCCGCTCGAATCGCGTTAAGGAGCGCAACACAACCGAAAACGTTGAGAGGCGGTTGGTGATGGGAACGAGTTTCCTTAGGCATGCGTTCGCCTATTCTATTCGTCTAAGTCCCCGCTCTACAGATCCGTAGTCTGCGGTATTGTCTCAATTTGCGACCATGAGCCATGATAAAGCCACAGTGACCCATCATCGCATAGGGCGATGAACGCCCAATCCTTATCTGGATGCACCATCGTAGAAATCTGAACTACTTTTCGAATCAGAGCCGTTCGCCTTCGGTTGCTCACTGGAGCCCGTCTTGTCACGCCGACCGATTCGATTCTCATTTCCAATGATTCTCACCGTGAATAAACGGCTGCTCCCATACTTTTTTCGACGGGTTGATCTTGCATTCAGATATGGCTAAAGATGGTCGAAGAAATCATAGCCGGGCTTTTGGCGGCTACTTTGCGGCCACTGAAGCTGCTTGGCGGCCGTGTCTGCCCTCGACGGGCCGTGCCGTCTCGAGTCGACATAGACTGGCGCGAGCCAGAGCTGCGCGTTGCTGACCAAATTTTTCCTGTCCAACGCAAAAGTAACCGTAGTCCATCGATAAAAGTATAGGTGCGATTGATTAGACCGAAAGATATTCGCAATCAAAGGCTAATGCCATGAGCAAGCGAGCTACAACCACCTGGTACGCATATAAAGGGCCTTTGGGAAAAGTCGTCCATAAGGGTCAATACTTCCTCGTCTGGAAGGACGGATTCCTGATCGGAACTTCTAAGACACTGGAAGAGGCCATGGAGTCTCTCGTCTGGAGAGAAAGACTAAAATCGCGTGAGAGATGATCTGGTATGCTCAATTTTTTTGATGCTGGTCATGACGGATCGGTGCCATATGTCTATTCCTGGGCCTCTGGATTATACTAAAAAGAAGAAAAGAAGAGGCCTCTTATGGCTCTGCGATGGGTGATCGAAACTTAAAATATGGCACTCACGAGCGTAGAACTCTTAAAACTTGGCCAACGTATAAAAGCTTCGCGGAAAGCTTTAGGCCGAAACCAGAGGGACTTTTCTAAACTATGCGGATTAGACAGAAGTTATTTTGGCGGAGTTGAGCGCGGCGAACGCAACCTGACATTTTTTAGCCTTTGCCAGATCTGCGCTGCCCTTGACTGTGATATCGCAGCTATTACTAAAGGAATTCCTCACCCGAGAGCCGCTCCGAAATGGAACGATCCGTGGCCGGTATGAGCGAGTTCGCCTTCCTCCCTCGCACGCGCATTGCACACGTTTTCGTTTGTCATTATTTGTTCTTCTGACTCCAATGCCGACTTCGTACCAGTCAGTGCTCCTGCAATTCCTCCAGGCAGAGGAGGCCCGCCTCCGCGACCCGACTTTCGCCGAGCGCTGTGACGCGATCCTGGCTGAGTTCGATCAAGCGGCAGAAAACGGCATCCAACCGAACCCGTGGCTCATCCGGGCGGCGCAAATGCTGCATAACGAGTGGGGCGCCCAGATAGTTCGACGGCACCGGCTGATCGCAGAGCTTGACCGCTGGTGTGTGCCGACCGGCAAAAACTGACTCGCACTCTCAGCCAAAGGTAGTTACGTTCGCCAGCGTCGCACAACGACGACGCTTTTAGGTTTGCCGCTGTGGACACACTCGAGGCAAAGCTATGGCGACGACGTTGGACGAGGAGATCAAGAAGAGGCGAGCAGCCGCGGCACTCTTGGATACCGCGGCAGACGATTCTGGAAATACGGACAGCGCTGACGGAGAGGATAGCGTCGCTAAATCCGACGACACCGAAAGTTCGAGCGACACAGAAGAAACATCGGTCACGTCCAGGTCCGGTTCGTCTTACGTTCTGACGCCGGCTGATGACTCTGGCGCGTCGAGTGCCCAGCCCGATCGAAAAACTGGGCCGAGCTATGTTCTGACACCAGTAAGAGATTCTGACGCCTCTTCTCCTGAGGCAGCGGCTACGACGCCCAGAGCGTATCACACCGAATTGGCGCCTCCAGGCGAAATGGATCTGCGGCCCGATGACGCGGCGCCTCGCGCTGAAGCGGTGTCGCCTCGGGATGCAATTCATCAAGTGCCTTTGGTTTCGATCGGACCTAAAGCGGTGCCAGAGGACCAATCCAAAGACGTTCCATTGCCAGCGGTCACGGTCGAAGGCCAGACAGATACGCAAGGCGAAACGCCAAAGTTTCTGCTTACTCGGTAAGCAGGCAGCAATGGGATTTGACCATGCCAGACGGCAGCGTTCGGCATGTGCCGCTTGAGGGGTATTCTGGCTCTGACCAATTGGCAAAGCTGCGGCGCCAATTAGTCCAGCACCGGCCACTCAACCAACCACGCCTCGCGCGCAGCCGGCCACTAAAAGTGACACTGGTTTTTATCCCGATGAAAAGCCCGAGGATTTTATCAGCGGCCGTGCCTCGATGTTTGCCGATCAGGGCGATATCGACCGCTACAACGCGGCCAAGGCCCAAGGCTTAACCGATAACGAAGCGTTCCAGATTGGCGATAATGGCGTTGGCTCGAAGTATCTCGGAGGATTGTCGACAACCAACCTGTACGGAATCGCTATTCCGGAAATCGCGTTACATCATGAGCTGGGTAACAATTATGCGGCATGGCGCAAAGCGCGCGTCGATGTGATTAACCCGCAAAGTGGTAAACGGCTACGGGTACCGATCGTCGATCTCGGGCCAGGCGCCGGTCCACAGAGTAAAGGCGTGATCGCCGATTTTACGCCGGGCGTAGACCGGTATTTCGGTAACGATGGCGGCGGCAAAAAACTGATGTTCAAGCTGGTGCCAAACGCCGGCCCGGACGTGAACAAAAATCCGGGCGATTTCGCCGACGAACAAGCCGCTTTAGCGCAAGGCTTCGATGCGCGCAGCGTTGAAAAAACGAATCAACGGATGGCGCCCAGCTACACGCTGACGCCGGTGGCGCCAGCCGCGCAAGCTTCGGCTGATCAGGCCAATACCTACGACACTAGCGCTCAGCTTGAGAAGCTGAACCAGATCTCCGCTCAGGCGCCGAACATTGTCGGGCTATACAAGAGTCTTGATCAGCCGATTACCGGCACAGTTGATCCGGTGACTCAGCGGCCGGTCGGTGCAATAACCGATGCGATGCGCAAGAGTTATCAAGAAAATATCAAGACCCAGATCGTTGGGCTGATGAAAGACAAGTATCCGGATCTCACCGATGAACAAGCTTGGGCCAAAGCGCAAACCGATCCAAACGCTTTGGATGTCGGCGCGGATTTCTGGAACAAGTTTGTCGGCAGCTTCCAGCAGCTTTCGCCTTTGCTTCAACAGGCAACGGGTGTCCGGGCCGAGCAAATCGCACCTGAACGCATTCTCTGGATCAGGTATTGCCGCAGGGAAGTGATGCCGATAAGCACGCGCTTTTAAGCAAACTTTACGCGGCACCTCCGGACCAGCGCGGAGCTCTGGTTTCCTCGATGATTCCGAATCCGCAAACCGGCGTGCCAGGTCAAGATCCTAACGAAGTGATGTCGGCACTCGACCGATTGAGCGATCCGAATTACGCCAAGCAGCAAGCGGCCCAGATGGCTGCGGCACAAGCCGCTTTGAAACAACGGATGGCCACTGACCCGCGATTGGCTGGTACGCCGGCCGCCTGGGCTTCCGAGAACTTGGCGCAGATTCCGGAGATGATCGCCGCGGCTGGTATCCCGCCATTGATGGCGGCGCAGGTCGGCCAACAGGTGCGCGAGCAGATGAAAGCGGAACATCCGGAGTATAGCGAGGATGAGCTGGACCAGAAGGCCGCTTACTCGACTCTGGTTCAGTTTGTTGGCCAGGAAGCGGCTGGCCGGCTGTTCGGGGCGGGCGCCGGCGCGCTTATCAAAGGAATAAAGAGCCCGGTCCAACGGGCGATTTCACAAGCCTTGATAAATACCGCCAGCGGCTCGGCGATCTCTGCGGGCGCCAAGCCGGCTCCAATATCGTTACGGGCCAACCAATCGGTCAGGGTGTCGGTACTGCCGCGATGGCGGGCGCCCTGCAAGGCGGCGTGGTCGGCGCCGTGCATGGCGTAGGCGAGTTGATGCATCGGGCGCCGGAGCCGACTGTTAAAGCGGCGCCACCTGGCCAGGCGCCTCTAGGTCAGGAGCCCCAATGCCGCCGCCGACACCGGGCCGGCTGGTGGTGAAGTGCGGGGCGCGGAAACTAAGACGCTGGAAGAAGGCCAACAGCCGCCTCCTGTACCGCCCGCGCCTAAGGACGCGCCGGGAGTTCCGGACCATGTTCCTCCGCCGGACGATGTTCCGCCGCCCGAACGTTGAGCTGGGATTTGTTAGGCGAACACGAGCGAAAGATTCTTGCGAGAGGAGATCAGGAAGCGCCGCCTGCGCACTCCGCAGAGCCTGTGCAGACCGAGCCGTCTGTCAACCTGTCGCCTGAAGGCGAAGCGCAACAGGCGCGCATGGATGCTCAGCCTGAAGTAAGACAACCGGAAACTCGAGCGACTGAGGACGATTCTGCGCTACATCAACAAGCAGACGCACTACATCGACGCTACGAAACGGAACAATCCTTGACTGAGCAGCCGCCTGGAAGCGTGCGGGAAACTCAACCAGTTCCAACCGTGGAACGCAATATTGATCCGAGTGTGCCTGCCCATCCAATGGAGCAGGTTGTCACGCCATACACTGAGCGTGCTTTAGAGCCTGTGCGCCCGCTTTTGGAGAGTGTCCATGTACCGACTGAGATCAACAAGACAACTGAGCATCCGCTTCAGATTCAAACCGATTCAAACGGCCGGATCAGGCTGCAACACAATCCGGCACTGATGGCGGCTCAGGCTGAAAATATCAGAGCCAGAGGAGGCAATTGGCAACGTTACATCGATGCCGCGGTAAACGAAGAGCTTGTTCATGCCGCGCACCAGCTCGGGCTGCGAGACCAGTGGCGCGACAGTAAAAGCGAAAGCGGCTTTACGTCCTTCGCTCAGAACCAGAACCGGGCGTTGCTCAATGAGACACTGCACGCCGCGGAACTGGCACAGAGACGCGGAAACCAGGCGCTCGCCGACAATATCCACAACGCTTTGCGCCAATCGGTCGAAGCTTATAGTGGCGGGCAAAGGGCGCGGACTGGATCCGAACTGCGATCGCTCATCAATGAAGCCGATCCAGCGACTGCATCCAGAATCGCGAATGAAGTCGTGCGCCAGATTGTGCAAATCCGCGGAGCAGATCCCTTAACGGAACATTCCTGGCGCAATCTGCTCGGGCGCACCCTGGACTGGGTTCGCCAGGATCTGAAGGGCTTGAAAAAGATCGCTAAAAACGCGCATTCGGGCGGAGCCGGGACAATGCTCGGAGAAGCGATTCGAAGCACCGAAGCGAAGCTGCACCAGTTTCAAGCGATGCAGCGCGGCGAATGGGTCGGTCCGGTTGATGGAAGCGCGCACCAGGAACATATTGGCGCGCCTGCGGTTAAAGGACCTGGTAAACGGAGTTGGGCTGAACTCAAGACCAAGGTCGGCGCCTACATCAAGGGCGGAGAATCCGCGATGCTTGACCAAAAGGAGACTCGTCCGCTTGCTCTGGCTTTACGGCGCAAGCCGTCTATGGTCCAGCGGATCGGACAACAGGCGAAGTTGTTTCAACTTGAGCGGGCGTTTAATTCAATCCCAGGCAGAGATCGCGCACGTGTAGTCAAAGAGTTCAGTGATTACATTCGAGCCGAGCAAATGAAGCAACCTTTGCCACCGGTGGGTCCGGATACTGCGCAGCTCATCTCCGCGAGCAAGGACACACTCATGGAATTAGGGAAGATCGCGCAATCCCTGAATCTGCATGTGCGCGATTCGGACGGCAAGGTTAGGCCAATCCGGTTGATTGGCCGTGATTATTATCCTCGGATGCTGAGTGCGGATGTCCGCGACATTTTCAATAATCGTGAGGGCTCACGAGCGGCAGATTTCAACGCCCTGGTTAATCGGCAGATCGCGCGGGGCGCCGTTAAAGACCGGCAAGAATTCATCGACAAATTCACTCACGCGATCTCAGGAGAGCCGGGCACCAACGATCATTTTGGCAATCTGGAGCGATCCAGGCAAGCACAGTTGCCCCTGGACTTTTACGATTTCAGTCCGGAAGCGCTTCTGAAGTACGCGGATCGCGCGACAAACCGGCTGGCACAGGTTGAAACATTCGGTCAGAAGATTGCTGACAAAGGTAAAGATCTTTTTGACACCACCATCCAGAAGGTCAACGCGAGCGGAAACCTGTCGCACAGCCAGAAAACAGCGATCATCGACCGGATCGCTAAAGAACGGACCGCCGAATATCAACATGGCAACGTGAGCCCCGGTGGCGAGTTATCAAGCAATCTGCGCAATCTAGCCAGTGGCGCGTTTCTCGGGAATCCGCAGACCAGCTTTATGAATCTTGTGAGCGGCGCCGCACAGAACTTCGTCTTCGGCGGCCCCGGCTCATTCGCTAAAACCGCGGCCAGTTTTCCGTTCCGTTACAAAGAGCTGTTAACCGAGGCGCGTGACCGCAACATCCTGCGGGCGAATTTCAAAAATGTTCTGCACGACTACGATCTGGCGACCGATCCGGGCTGGCTGAGCAAAGGTACACGCAAGTTTGCGGAGATCGGGCTCAAGTATGGCGGCCAGGAATTGACCGAGAACATCAATCGCGTGTTCGCGATGCAGCAAGCCAAGACGATTCTTTCGGAGTTTGCCAAAGATTACGGCACCAGGAATACGGCACTGACCCGGTCACGAAACGAATTTATTCGCCGGCGTGGAATAAACGATCTGAACGCGCTGGCAGCCGAGCGTGGAACGGGCCCGCTCTCTGATGAATTCATCCGGCAATACGCCCTTGACGTTCATGGTAGCTATGGACCGAGCCAGGCGCCGGCGCATCTGCTCGATTCGCCTACCGGAAGAGCTATTTTCCAATTTCAGAAATGGGGCGCCAATACCTCGAGAATGATGACGCGCGAATTTCTGATGCCTTTGGCGCGCGCATACAAAAGCGGGAGTGTTGCCGATAAAACATATCAGACCTTGCGAGCAGTCGGATATCTGGCTGCGGGCGCCGGATTCACGATTCCGGCTCAAAGCCTCCTGGCCGCGATTTATCATCGAGATCCCAAAGACCCGACAATTGCCGAGATCGCCAAAGCGTTCAGTGCCGGAGATAACGGCAGGGCGGTACAAATGGCGATTCAGCGGGCGTTCGGCGCATATTTACTGAGCGGATTCAGCGGTCTGTACGGAAACTACACTGATGTGTTGCAGAACCTTATGGGAAACGATCCGCAAGGGAGAATGAAAGACCCATTTCATCCGCCGGCTTGGGGCGTGATCGAGCCATTGATCGCCTTTGCCAAAGGTTGGGCCGGCGAAGGCGGCGCGTTGCCGAGTCCGAAACTGGCCAGTGATTTAGCACAATCGACCTTAAGCGCGGTTCGCGTAGGCAAAAGCGGGATACTTGGATTATCCAACGCCGCCGGTCTCCACTATCCGCTGGCCGAACAGTACGCCGCTGACCAGGACAAAAGCTTTACCCGGCAGCGGATCAAGATGTTCGAAGATCAGGATCCCGTGCTTAAACAACACCGCGACCAGCAAGGCACCCCGGGCTACGACCATCCAGATGTCGGGCCGCGGTCCGTTTGATCCGACCCGAGACAGAATTTTAAGCGGGCTGATCAGCGGTCATCAAATTGAAGTCAACGCCGCAATCCGCGAATGGCTGGACAAGGTGCCTCCTGAACAGCGGGCGGCTGAGTATAAGCGGATCAAAGATACGATCAGCGCCAACACCCCGCTCAAGGTGGGCGGCTCAACCAAGCCCGAGATGGTGATGGAATTCCTTGATTGGGCTCGGACGAATTTGCCTGAAGTCGAAGCACGCCGGATTTTCAGTCTGGCTTCGACTTACGCCAAAACGGCGATGGAGAGCGGAATGGAGGAGCGTAGTCCGGCGTTCAACCGGATGGCAAAACTCGATTACGACAAGTTCAAACCGCCGGCGCCGCCGAGTGCGAGCGCGCAGGCTGGACAAAAAGCGAGGTCTGAGGTGGAAGGCCGGCGTGTCATGGCTGAACTGATCAGGCGCGGGAACGCCGCCAAGGCGCTAATGGCGCGCTAAGAACGAAAAATCGACCGTATTTTTTCAATAACGAGCGCCAAGGTCGAAACGATTAGTCCAACAACGAGCGCGATAAGAATAATCTCCAGAATTACGACCGGCCCGTTCTCTGCGATGTCCTCCAGCCAAGCCATTAAACGCTCGGACAATACGATCGGAAGGACGAACATCAGCAGGACACCCCCTATCAGCAAGTTATTGGTGCGCCTCTGACTGCGCTGTAATCGGCCATTGCGTTGCCAATAACGAACAGCTTTGTCGCGATCTTTCTTGTCGTACAACTTGGTTGCTCGTCCCTTGATGTCCCACTCCAGCTTTAAAAGCTCTGCAGCGTCCTGATCGTTTGCAAGCCCGTTCCAGCCTTTGCTCCGCAACTCGTTAAGCCGGTTGCGTTGAGAACCAGTCGATACAAATGACGAGCTCATTGCATATAGCCTTCGGTCCAGATGGTGTGAGCCATGTGCTTGTTGTAGAACTCTATCGCTTTCCGGCGATCGTTGAATTCTGCGACAATTCTGTCGCCCTCTCCAAGGATCACATACCCGTCCGCGTATTCGAGCAAATGCAGCGATTCATTTGGTCTGACCGGTTGCTTTGGTCTCTTGAATAATCCGAACATGATAATCACCTAACGACATCATGGATCGAAAGTTGAATACAATTTCCCGTTGATGTAGTCTGGCGGTGTGGCTCCGCACAAACTTAAACGGCCAAGCCGCGGCGGCGCGCGGCCCGGATCTGGACGTCGGCGCAAAGATCGGCGCGCAGTGTCCGCCCGCGTCAGTAACGCGCTCTACACCGAACTGCAACGGCAGGCTGAGGCGCGCGGAATGACGTTGAGCGCTCTGATCGAGAGTATTCTCGAGGAGGTTGTTGCTTACCCAAAAGAGCACGAGTCTGGCGCATAGCCCATGCCCGACAAGATACGCTGATTCGCTATGAGATTTGCCGTTTTCGCGATGTTTTTAGCCGTATGTGGTTGCGCACAAACTGTGCAGTATCCTCCAGCTGGCAAAGGATGGATGAAGCTAAGCGATGCTGGAGCAGCCCAAGTGGGAGCGCTATTGGCGCCCGCTTCATTCTACCTTCCCGTCGATTTCCACGTTGTCATTAACCCAGTGTACGGCGCCAAAATATGCGATGGGGCGAGGGCTTTCCGACTCGATTTTACAGGTCAATGGCGAATATGGGCCGCTTGGCCTTGGTTTGGTCCGAGCGGTGGGATTGGGGGTGGGCAAGTAGTTATTTATTTGCGGGCAGGCAGATCGGCTTACTATCGCTTTTACCAAGGACCGATCGACATTCCTGGTGATCGACCGGATGTGACGATAGCGGCGGCATGCTATAACCCTTCAGGATATTTCTGGGATCTTCAAAACAATCCTGATGATCCCATGACTGCTCTGGTGACGTTCCGTTACAACCGAGCACGAGGAAAATGATTAACAAAGTCTCTCGTATCGCGCACGCCCGCAAAGATACCCTGATCCGCTCAACTGGCGCAAACACGAGAGAGGCCAAGAAAGAACGTCAGGCGGCCAAACGCGTGATTCGCAAGCAAAGCCTTTAACCCGCCCAAGCGCCACGCGAGCCTTCACCAACCCGGATCGCTTAACCCTATCCGGCCATACTCGCTCTGTTCCTCCTGCCCGTTCTGATAAGGCAGAGGACTGTCGTAATACGCGCTCAATGCCGACATCGGATCGGACGAAGGAGTTGGAACAAAGCGGCGATTGATCGAATTGACAAAGCCGCTCCCTACCCCAAACACGCCAACTACGGCATCAGCACGGTCAGGACTCTTAAGACCACGCGCCCGCATATCCTCTTTCTTCTCCAGCCCGATCCTGCCGCGCGAATCAAAGGTCGTTTTGCGCGAAGTCAGTTGCGCAATCAAAGTCTCGTCCCGGAGCATCACCACTTCGCCGTTAGTGACCTGTTTACCGAAACTCGTCCACGCTTCCGCGCCACGGCTGACATAAGCAAAATCGTTGCCAGCCTTGGCTCCGAAATTGAATCGGTTAATGCTCCAACCCGCTTGATTGAGCGCGTCAATCATCACCCGGCCAGCTCCACCGTCGTCGCCCCAGATTTGCGATGCTTCTAATCCCGCGCGCGAGAATTCAATAATGAATTTTCCCACCGCCCCCATCGTATCCCGCTCACGCCAACAGATCAGCGCTTCAAGCCGGTTGCCGCTCCGAATCGCAATCACATTCTCATCACCACCACAGGCAAAATCGCAAAAGGCGGCCCGGTCACGATGCGAAACCCGAGCGGCTGGCGGGGTATCCAAAAGCGCCTGGAGCGATCGCAAACTAACCGCGAAAGCAGTTCCTTCCTCCTCCGCCATGAATTCGCCGTGCAGCGTGCTCCGAGTAAACGGATGCTCGGGCCCATACGGAATTGACCACATCGTCAATCCGCTCCTGGCTGACGTGCGGGCAATCTTTCAGTCCGACCTGGAACGTCAACCATTCCGCACGGTGGCTAGTGAAACAGTTGTAAAACCGCCCCTGCATTAGCCCAGGCGAGGAAATTAAAAGCAGGGTGTTAAAACTGCACCGGTCAATCGCCTCAAAAATCGGTTCGGGAATGCTCTTCGCCTCATCCGCGATGATCAATAGTGGCGTATCCGGCGCGCTGTGATGGCCTTCTGCCCGGCCGCTCTCGTCAGTCGTAAACGCGTTGAGAAATCCATTCTCCGGCGTCCTGACCTGGCGCGATAAGAATTCCCAGCGCCGGAAAACGCCGCTGTGTTTGCGGAGCGCCGGCATGACCTGCAAATCCAGCTGGCGCGAGTCCGCGCTGGTGACAATAACCTTGCCTTTGGGAAACCGATACAGCCAGCGTAGCGCAGCAATCGCAACCAGCCGCTCGCTTTTCCCACTGCCGTTCGGGGCTACCACCGCAACCTTGAACCGGTTCAGGGCAGCGCCTTTTTCGATGGCAAACAGAATCTTCCCCTGCCAATCGTAAACCGGCGTCTTGAGAATAATTTCGGCAAACGACAACGGCGTGTCCCGCAACTTGCCCTTCTTTGGCGGCGCGTTCGCGCTCATGATTCGTGGCGGTGAAGATTTCCGGTTTTCAAGCAAACGCTCGATCTCCACTTCCATCTCACGCCCCCGATTATCGAGCCGTTCCGCAACCTCAAATGTGATGTGGATTTCGTTGGTCAC
Organism: uncultured Verrucomicrobiae bacterium; assembly: GCA_963789065.1. Lineage (GTDB taxonomy): Bacteria > Verrucomicrobiota > Verrucomicrobiia > Chthoniobacterales > JAFAMB01 > JAFAMB01. Next base: position 25,116 of record CAWBKA010000015.1, read on the forward strand.
GTTCTGCACGTTGGTCTGAACGTTCAACTGGGCTTCGGGCTTGCCGAAGTCTGCTGGCCAGGTTCTTTCTGCTGACCAGGCCGCAGCGTGCCAATCCCCGGGCGTGTCGGCGTTCCCACGCGCGGCCGCCTGAATAATATCCCAGCGTTCCTTGACGCTCGCCAGCCGTGCTAGCTCAACCTCCTCGGAGAACTTCGGGTCTTTCTCGCGCCATTGGTTTAAAGCCTCGTAGGTGACGCCCACGCTGGCTGCAGCAAACTTCAGCGGCAACCCGGTGCGAACAACCTCAAGAAGTTTTCGACATGTTTCCGGACTCTTTATTGGCGGACGCCCTCCAGGATGTTTTGTAGAGCCCCCGCGCTTTCAACTGAGCCGCGGTCATAAATCTTTAGTTGTTTGACCCTTCGCGAAAGCCGACGCTTCGCGAATCCTTTGTGCAAGCTCGTTCAGGTCCACCTGGCGCTCACCTAACTGATCCAAATAGTTGCGAATCGTCAATGCTGCCGCGCAATGCCTTTCCTCGCGTATTCGAGCCTCTTCAAGCCTGCAGGTCAATTCCGCGATCTGTTCAGCGGGGGGCAAGTAAAGCAGCAGATCCGCCCGTTTGGCAGTGATCAGGCCGCGTTCATAAGCTTCGCGCACGGCTGGAACAGCGCGCCGCCGGATGCGCGAAATTCGTTTGGTTGTTCCGACACTAGGCATTGGTCAGCTCCGGGAATCGTTCGATTAAAGCGGCTCGGACTTGCTGGCAACGCTGGATCAAAGTGCCACAAGCCGAATGGGTGCTCCAGGCGCTCGGTAATTTCTCGATATGCGAGACCACAAGGTGAGCTTCAAAGCCTTTGTAGGCGCTGAGCCTTTGAGCCGCTTGGACGAAAGGCCGCTCACGCGATGGATGCTGGCGATGCCTTGGTTTGTGTCCGTTGCCATTTGCACCGTTGAGCGGCTCGAGCGCGTTCTTGATTGTTCGCACGACCTTGCTGGCAATCGGCTGGGTCGGACCATTTTCGGGCGATACCGCTTGAATCAATTGCCAGCCCACTGTTTGCAAAGCCACCGGCAGGCTGGATACGGGCCTGACAACGGCTTCGGTCGTATTGGGCGGCAGCGTCACTCCGTTGGCCAGGAGGAGGTCGGCAGTCGCCGTGCTTCGTACCAATTGGTCGCACGTACTGCGCGCCAGCCCGAATGTCGTACGCGCGAATTCTTCAAACGAACTGAACCGCTCCCGGTACAATCTCGAAGACTTGATTTCAGCGAGCGCTTTTCCCGCCGCGAGGAAGGAATCCAAATTGGTTTCAACGATACGGGTCAACTGCGCAAATCGAATGCGCTCTTCAGTCGAGAGAGGCCTAGAAACGGCGGCAGGCTGATCAGTTTGCGGGAGAGCGAGCACGTCGGGTGCCACGATACTCTCAGTTTGTGTTACCAGGCAAGCACGCGTTAATATTGTACGGTGCCCTCGCAGACCATAGACGAATTCGCTGGTTCCCTACGTTTGGATAATTCCATGCTTACTCTGGCCGCCAAATCCAGAGAACCAGTTGAGCCAACCGAACTCTTGAGCCTGGCGGCCATGGGACATTCGCTGTTTATTTCAGTCGTGCTGGAATCCCGCCAGCTGGGTGATGTCAAAAAGTGCCACAAATTGTGGACCGAAACTGCACAGTTTTTCGAAGAATTATGTTGGGATTGGGCTGGTATCGATGCCGCCGAGGCAAACATCGTCTGGCTGCTCGCCAAACTTCAGCGATATCGGGATCTGGCACGCGAGCGGGTGTCCATTTACACCGTCAACGAATCGGCTCGACGCGCGTACAACGAGCGCAAAGCGGCCGACTCCGAATACAGCTTCCAGACCCGCGGCGAGATTGCCGCCCACTGAGTGCCCGAGGAGGCCGTCTAGGTATGCAGACCTTATCAGGCACCCAAACGCGCGAGCTTTCCGCGATTAGGCCTCTTGTCCAACGCGATAGAGTGGCCGGCCATCAGGTTGAGCTGATCTGGCGCCAAGGCAATGTCGCCATATTCAGCCGCAGCGTTCCAGGTCAGGCGCCACACGAGTACGAGGTCGTCATCGTCAGGATTGCTCCGGAGAGCGTTTCACCTTCAGGCGCAGTCGTGCCAGTGCGCGAGGAGTATCCGGGCTCGAGCAAATGGGGACGACTCGGCTGGTCGCTTCCCAGCCGTGAGCAGGCAGTTGCGTGGGCCGAGTCGGTCACGGCCAATCTCGGGCTGCCGCGGGAAGAGCGTGTCGCCTGGCCTGAGTTGCTCCACAGGTTTCGCTAGATCGATCACGCGCTGGCTGGCTTCAAGGTTCCGGTTGATGCGGAATCTCGTGGTGTACTGGACCAGCGCGAACAGTGGCGGCCCTAATCTGCCCGTTGGCGCTTGCCCGGATAGGCTGCAAACCCTTATTTCCGGTCTGGGTGGTGCTTTATCCCTCCCGGCATCGAATAAACCCTCACAGCGCGCCTGCTGGGCGCAGGCTGAACTCTTTTGGCGCCCCCTGGAACGAGTGCGAGTGCTGGAGACGCGGCAAAAATCCGGACAACGCATCCTGACCGCAGGATTACCCTTCTGGAAGAAGCTTGAAGCGCCGGCCGCGTGAGTGTGACCGAGAGCAGGCGATTGCTTTCTTGGCCAATCTTGGGCCGCTCGCTCTGAACAGCGTGGCGCCTGGCCTGAGCTGCTGGAGCCAGTTTGCGCCAGATAAACAGATGCAGGGATGCAGCCGGTCAGATACATTCTGACGGTCTCGCTCGGCCAGGGACTTCACCCCTTTTTGCCATGGGAGGAATTGTCGGAGAAAGTGAAGGATGACGCTCCTCCGAAGAATCGCAGAGCTGAAGCGAGACAATATTCCGTTCACGATTCATCTTTTCGATGGGCATCAAATCTCAGTTTCGTCGGGAGGCTCCGTTGAAATCGACGTGTCCGGACCGAGGGGCGATAGCATCACTGTGTTGGACGCATCCAACAACCGCGAATACCGGATTGCGGTCGCCGCGATCAGCAGTGTCGAACCTTAGCCCGCGTCTTTTCCGCCACGATGCCTTTTGCGACGCCCGCAGGCGGCCCTCCTGGCTAAGTTTGAGTGCTTCCGAGGTCATTATATTTCCTCTTAATGCTGGAAGTAAAGAGCGCCCATTTGCTAGGCTGCCTCATGCGAACGGGCGTGCATCGCTTACGTCATCCGTCCACGAATCCAGCGCCAGACGATCGCGACCGCGGCCGCGGCTACGTCGAATCGCCGGCCGCATTAGAGCGCGCCTTCCAGGAGGCACTCGATCGGAACAAGAAGCGACTGGCCGAGCAACGAGAAAGCTTGCTCAGTTTCGCCCGCCGGCCGCGGCTCTGATCCGGTTTTCGACATCGGTCATCATGATGATCGCCAGCCACGTTCCCAAATCGTCATCGGTGACGTCCGCAATCCCGAATTGCTGTTCGAAGAATTGATTGAGTACGGCGCCCTCGTAGCCCAGGAGTTGCGCGGCTCGGAGGGCGAGGGCGATAAGCTCCGGATCGCTCCACTCCTCCCGCGAATTAAACGTGCCGTCGCCGATGACGGTATCAGCGCGAACGATGAAACCGAGCAGGCTATCGCGTTGCAGATCGGAGAGCTTGAATTCGTCGCTCATGGTTTTAGGAAGTCTTGCTTAAACGCGATCTCGCTGTTATCGATTTGTTCTGAGTTCTAAGTGTTGTTCATTAATCAGCGCGAAGGCCGGCTCCGGGATTGACACTCGAGTGCCGGCCTTCGTGCTTCTCAATCCTTCAGGGACTTCAGGCATGCGATAGCTCGGACATCAGTTCTTGCTGCCTCCGGCTCGCTTGATGTCGTCCTCGAGGCTCTGGAGCATGTCGATCGCCGTCTGAATGTTTTGCTCGTCCGCCATAGCTTCCGCGCGCTCGACCATTTCCACCAGAGCACGAAGTGCGTCGCTCTTCTTCTCGAACGTCTGCCGGTAACTGACCATGATCGGATTGTCGAGACCGATAGCCTCGAGGTGGTACACGGTCAGGTTAGTGGCGATCTCGGTCTCCCGCCTCAAGTGGAGCAGATCGTCGCGATAGAGCGTCAGGCTGTTGGTTGTCGGGGCGTCCATGGCTTTAATCAGATTTCGGCGTCTCGTTCCATTCGCAGTATACAGGGCGGCATCAGGCTCTCTGTGTTTGTGTTGGCTCCGTAATTCCTCCGGTCCGATACGGCTGGAGCCAGATGATTTTACGCAAAGAATGACGTGGGCCGTGCGCCTGACTCTTGACGTGGCCTCTGACCCAATGTGGCCGGTGCGCAGCGTGGCTGCCGGTGTGGCCGTTTACGCGTGGCTCCATCGCTGTGGTGGGCGTAAACACCCTGCCCACGATTATCGGACTCCACCATTCGCGTGGCGGTTCGCCTGGGCGTTTGGATTTGGTCCGTTTCAAGAGACGGCCCGGCTCAATCAGTTCCGGTCGCGCCGTCATGATGGAAATTAGCACCAGACCGAGTTTCCAAAGCTTATGTGAAAACCGCTGATCAGCATCGGTCGCTGACATAAACGAGCCGTCCGAAAACATGCCGTGACTTCCCGCGTAGGTCAGGCCGTTGACGTTCTGGGTAGTGTGATATATCGGACACTGGTTCGCCTCGTGCATCATGGTCACGCAAGTGATTGTCGGTTTGTATCCGATAGTTGCCAGGATGGCCGGATCAGGCATCCGGCACAGGCCGATGAACGGCGCGTCGCCTTCCAGTGGGTGTCGGACGCAGCCGCGTGGGAGCATCAGCACAAGCGCCGGGAACGGCCAGTGCAAGTCGGCAAGTTGCAGCTCTGGCGCCAGGTCTGTTCTTAAAGCCGCTTCTGCCAGTTCCGGCGCGATGTAGTAAGTCGGTACGGCGTAATGCCGCGCGGCGGCTGACATCATGACCATGGCGGGCGCTGAACAGGGAGGCGGGCGCTGCTGCATCTGCTCCTGTGCGGCCTGTGCGGCGACCGCAAACACTTTGGTCGGCCAATAACCGCGCGGCGACTCTATCAATCGCGGGGCAAAGGCGCGCAATAATTGGGGGCAGGCTTGCTCGTAATGCCGCAACAGATCGGAGTAGGTTTCGAGCCGGACAACCTCAATACCGAAAGGAGTGTCTTTCATGTCGTGACTTGTCTAAAAGCTCAGGCGCCTCGCCCGGCGTGTAACCCCAAAACTCCCAGAGTTGCGGTCCAGTCTCGATCGCCTGCATCAGCCGCAGGTTCCAGTGGTTCGCCAGGTGGCTGTAGACCGTGTGGCACCATCGGACATATTCACCGACATGCTTTGATTTAGGGCGTCCGGTCCACTTGATCTGTTGGACGTAATTAGCGCCGGTGGCCGGCGGATCATCCGCGACGGTCATGGTGCAGGAAAGCGATCGGCTGAAACGGTGGACGAAGGTCATGGGTCATCGTCCTTCAGGTGGTAGCAGTTGCCACACAGGCCTCCACTTAGTTCAATGAATTCGCAGACCTCTTCCCATCGGTATTCGGCGGTCTCAATATCCCGGTACTCGTCGCGAATATCCTGGCCGCAGCATGCGCAAAAAGTAAGAATTCGCCCTATGTCGAATCCTGTACGTTTCTTCAGTCTCCTGCTCTGCCGCTTCTTGCTTCTCGCGGCTTATTGGCACACATACCGGCCCGCCGTTAGCGTCTCTGAGTTCGTCTCTCGCACGAGTCACTGCCACATATAGCAAGTTCACTTCCTCCTGGGCGAATTTCTCCTCTTTGAGCGAGGGTTGCAGGATTTCGAAGTCGTCCAGCAAAGTCACGCTATCCCATTCCAACCCTTTAGCTCGGTGTGCGGTCGATAAAGCCGTGTCCGCTTCGTCAGGCCCAGTACAGGCCGCGGCGATGGCATCCAAACGAGATGGGACATCGGTCGTGTGCTCGAGCACGAAAGCCACCGCTCCGGCCAGTTCAATGTCCAGCGAATCGCCCGCATCGTCCTTGGCTTCCTGCAAGTAGTCGGCCAGTTCTCCAAAACTTTTGAAATGGCAGACGCGCGGATGCATCCCCTTTTCCTTGCGCCCGGACCAGAGCATATGAACCGAACGAAACAGGTTGAAATTGTACGGCTCTTCTGGACTCCAGTTCTTATCTTCTGCCGTCGCCGCCAGGTGCAACAATTCGGCTTCGCCCTCTTCCAGCAAGTCAGAGGCCGCCTGCAAAAGAGTTCGATTTGTGCGAGCCAATAAGGCCGAATTTCCCACTAGTTTTACGCCTCCCAATCCCTGCACGTCTGGCCCGCGTTCCAAAGAAGTGCTCAGATCCAGCACTTGATTGGCGATTGTGGCGATCTCCGGGCCGAACCTGAAACTGCCAGTGAGGGTGAAAGCCCTTACTCCAGGAAGGCCAGAGAAATTCGCCATAGCGTTGGTTGCTCCGCGCCAGCCGTAAATAGCCTGGTGCGAGTCGCCGACCAAAACCAACGAATGCTTCTCTTGCTCAGCCAGATGCCAAAACATGCGTTCAACAACCGGGTCAGTGTCCTGGGCTTCATCCAAAAGAATGACCTGGTACTCGCCCAGCGGACTCCTTCGGTAAGCGTCTCGGCAAAGGTTGTCTACGAACAGTTTCAGGTAGCCGGCGTGTGATTGCCGCAATGAACTGGCGGGATCACAGAGCGCGTCCCAAAGCGCTTGTACTTGAGCGACCGCGTCTCCTTTAAGTGGACCGCGCAGGTGATAGGAGCAAACCTTTGCCTCTCTTGAGCGAAGGAATCCCTTGAGCGTTTCCCTGATCCAGTACGCCTCTATGTAGTCGGTTAATCCCAGCGCGCCATTGATTTCTCCCAGGTTAAGATCAGAAAAGCCGCCCTTGGCCACAAATTTGCGCCCCTCATACCGGAAAGCCAGGCCATGAGTGGTCCTCGCATCGCAATTGGCCGGAAACCGCTGTTGCGCCTCAGCCGCTGTCTGCTTGTTAAAAGCCAGGTAGAGGAACCGTTTCTCGGGATTTGCTCGGGCGAGTTGATCCAAGGTGAATGTCTTACCAGTGCCCGCCCGAGCCATCACCAGAGTCGTCATCCCAGGGCAAAGAGGCGTGCAGACAATCGCCTTTTGCTCGTCGGTCATAGATCTGGTTTGGGTGCCGGTCGGCATTTTTAGCAGCGGATTTCTAAAGGAGGCGTACCAGAGATTTTAGGGAGCCTGAAGGGAGGGTTAGAGGTCGATCCAGGTGCCTTGGTACGTCCAGGATGGTACGCGGTACGTCTCTTGATATGCGCGATGACGTACCAAGACTTTTTTAAGACTTTCCTTTACCAGAGCGGCTTCGCGGCTCGTCTGGTACGTCGGTACGTCTGGTACGTCTAGAAATGTAGGTTCCTGCGTGTGCGCGTGTGTGTGCGCGCGCACGTAAGGCGCATATACAGGCGTACCAGACGTACCAGACGTACGATCCTTTATTGATGCGCCTTCCTTTATATATGTGTGACGTACCGTAGACGTACCATAGACGTACCAAGAGGTTCCTCTGGTTCGGGAAGGGGGACGTACCTGTCCTCGTAGCCTCCCTGGAAAGACCCTTTTTCCCTCTGGTACGTTAAAGGGCGGTTGACGACGTACTCTGGCGTACAAAACGTACCTAAAACTCAGCTTTAAGCGCTGCATATCCGTTGTTCAGGTTCCATTCTTGCCAATCCGTGACATACCGGCCGTACTGGGCTTTCACGAAATCCGGCGGACCGACACAAATCCAGCACTCGGCTGGCAGAGTTCGGTTTACGATCAGGCAAGCGCTCATCCAGACGGGCTGGCTCCATGCGATAAAACTGGTCGGGGCGCTTTCGTGTTGCTCTGCGCTTTTAGCTTTCGGAACACATTCCAGCCGCTCGGCTAACACATGATAATATTGCGTGATCCATCTGGAAATCTCTCCCTCGAGGCCGCGCTCCATTCGCTCGCGAATCCTCGCAGGATAAGACGGATCAAAAGTCCAATAAGTTTTAATCTCCATGCAGTGAGGGTTTAAGGCGGTGAGACGGCGTCTAGTTTCTCAGGATTAATGTGATAAAGTTTTGCCTGGCCACCGTCTGGCAACCACCGTTTCTTGGCCTTCTCGCTCCCATACCCTTTGCCGACAAACGCTCCAGCTTCCTCTAAAGCTCGAAGGACACGCTCGAAGTCGAATCCAGAAGTCGCTTCTCTTAAGCCGTCCTTAGTGAATAGGTAAACGCGAAGGTTATTGATATCCTCCCAGTACCCGGCGCGATCGTAAGCCCTTGGCTGTTCTTCACATTTTTTAGTTACCGCAACACTGTTCATTATCTCAGTATAAATTTTAGGTCTCACATCTGTGAACCGAGTGTCCCTGTGACGCTCAATGAAGTCGGAGATTTTCTCTAAAATCTGAGCATGCTCCCGCGAGGTGCCGCCATGCGGTTGGGCTGCTCGCCACTTGTCGAAGAGTTGCTTGGCCGCAAATTGGACTAATCCAGGCCCCCATAGCAGTATTCCAGCTTCGATCGCCAGTTCTCCAGCCACCGCGATCAAAGCAAAAGAACGCAATACTCGCAGTTCTTGCGCCGACAATTTAATACCGGCGGTCATTGTCGCGGTGGTCGTTGTTAATCTCTCTTCAGGTCCAAGTTGGCTTTATTGTTGATCAGGTACTCAACAAATAAGGGGCCGGCGTGCCCGTAATCTTGAGCGGCTGCCTCTTTGAGATTTTCAGCAAACTCCTTGGCGCTCGCCCAGTTGTGTAAACTATCAAAAATCCCATAACGAGCGATTACTGGCACATCTATCATCCGGACTCCTTGTCCAGCTTTGTGGTCAGTTGTCTTAGTGGTTAAGTGCGCTTGAGTTGATCGTTCACCGCTGGAAAGGATGGCGGCAAACCATCGAGCAATGCTTTTGGCTGTGGCGTCTCTAGCCATCCGGCTCTTCGCCACTCCGTTCAATAACAGATAAATTCCGGCATCGAGTTGCCTAGGGTCTATCAGGTGGCTTTCGTCCAATAACGTCAATGTACTCGAACGGCTTGATGCTTGGCTCTCAAGGCCGTTCACAGTGCCGCTCCAAGTTAGTAAGAATCGGGGCGAGCCCCAAGTCGAGGCGGCTAAGAATTGAGCGGAGGTTTTTCCTGAGGTCGAATCGCCGAAATAGTGAATTGCGATCCCTGGAATATTAAGCAGCTCAAGAAGCGGACCGACAAACGAAAACGACAAACCCGTGATCAGGTAGGGATTACCCAGGCATGGTAAGGCAACCTTTTGTTGCCAATCATCAAGGGTTCCATGCTTAGTATATTGGGCAATGTCACCGCGGCCGCTGAACCAGACTTTGTTTTGTGTCCCTATAATTTCGCTTGGAAGGACAAAAGTCTTTTCTCCATGCCAGCCGATGCATTTTGTACTTTCCCAGAAAAGTTCGGGAGTGTTCTGATCAAAACGCAGGTATTCTCGGTCGAGATAATTGCGAACCTCGGCGGCATGCTCATGCAGCACACCAACCCCAAGATCACGCAAAACTTTTAGTGCATCTTCAGGGCGACCCAGCAGCAATGCTTGTGACAGGACTTCACGACGTTTTTCGGTCTTCCCGTGCGGTATAAACTCGATTAAATATGCGTACTCCGTGCCGGCATCAGTTCGCGTGATGGCAATAACTCTTAAGACCGAACAAATCCAGATATCAACCAACTCCTCAATAGTCTCGCCTTTAGGCGTCTTGCGATCCCGCCAAGTATGAAGATAAACGCCAGCCTTGCGCTGTTTATCCCCAACCAGAAATGCATGTTCGTATAAACGATGACAGGGCCGCTCAGAGCGAGGCGGAAACTCTGTTTTCGGGCTCGGGGGGACCGTTTTTGTCCTATGCATAAAGCTGTGAAATTTCGTCACCCTGGCTGGGGTCCAGGCTCGTTAGGTCGTTGAGATCCGTTACCGGTGAACCATCTGTTTGGCGCAATCCTGAGAAATCGAAATAGGAGCAATCGCAGCCGGCTTTTGAGAGCTGAGCTGCGATAAGCTTCATCCCCTCAAAAGCGCCTCCGTCGGCGTCGAGGTGCGGGAAAAACTTGACACGTTTGTCAGCCATAAGAGCTATTGCCTCAGGCAAGAGCCCATGAATTCCACGTCCAAGAACGGAAATAGGCAGGATATCGGTGCGTCCGGCTCTGACGATGAAGTGCCAACTTGCGACGTAGTCGGGTCCACCTTCGGTCACGACGACCATTGCCGCTCTTTCGATTAACGGAGCGTCTACACCCAACCCGACAGGCCATCGTTTCGAACTCCCCTTAATCGTGTGGGCTTTGCGTTCCGGTAGAGAGCCGTAAGAGGGATACGGATGGCGTCCGCGTCGTCGACCTTCCGCGGTGAGTCCGCTCGGATCAGTCACGACCCACGAGAAAAACCCGCATACCCGGCCGGATTTCAGGGTTCCGAGTTCGCTCGCGCGTTGGGTAGCGGCGAGGTCGAGGTTCCGGTCGCCGGCGATCTCCTTGAGCTCCGATTCAAGAGGGTCGCGAAGTTTTGACAGGTCGGGCCTGGTCGGATGTTCGTATTGACTCGATTCGTCACGTACGCTCTGGGGGATCTCGCCGCCGGCCAGGCGCACGAATTCTCGCAACGAATCGCCCGTGCCCAAGCCGCGCGCTTTGGCTAGAAACGCAGGGCCATCGAAGACTTCTCCAGTCCCGTGATCCTTGGCTTGGCGACCGTCAGCAAAGATTGAAAAAGATGGATGTTTATCTTCCCGAAATGGCGATTTTCCTGACGGTCTTGGCTCACCCGGAAGCCCGAGCATTCGCCATAGGGAAGGTATCCGTAGTTTCTCTTTTGCGGCGTCGATCGTATCGCGGTCGAGGTGGATCACTTAATCTGCTCTCGCTCCAAATTGATGGTTGAGGCAGCGGACCCAGAGTCCTGTCCAGGCGCGTGGTGAGAGTGCGGGGTGAATTGCGACTCGACTTGGTCGGCCCCAGATTGCATGCCGAATTTGATTTCTCCGTCGGCCGCGGTTATTGATGAATCGGTTTGAGTTCATTCTACTGAAGCATTGGCCGGCCCGATTGACACTCGCAGCGCCGGCCTTTGCGTTTTCAAGGTGTTTATTTGCGCTGGAGTGCCTCCAGTACCTCGCTGAGCCGGTAGCGAATAACGTAGCCGTGCCGAAAGTGCGGGAGAATTCCGGCCTCGCGCCAATTTGAAATTGTCTTGGTGCTTACACGCAATTCGCGCGCAAGTTCCTTTTCGGTGAGTAAATCAGATTTCGTCTCAGTAGGCATTCGGGCACACTCCAGAGTTTTTCTGTCGTGCCGATTTCTGAGACTGGCCGCCTCGAGCTGGCGGAGCCTTGTTGAGCTAAGGCCGTGTTTTTCCGGGCGGGATATTTGTTCGAAAGTCTGGAGTTCCGTGAAACTCTACAGAGTCAATCGCGTCATTCCCTGTCGTCTGCTCCCGGCACGTTCACTTAAGCAAAACGACTCTTTGTCGGCAAGCGAAAAGTTCAGTCTCTTACTTTTCTATTCTTTGTTACTCTAAATCTTTCTTTGAGCGCGGGTTCTGTCGGGGTAACTGGGCCATAAATTTGCGGAGACGGACAGACATGCGAGGCAACCAAGCAGATAGCGGCACCGCGTTATCGATGGAAGCAACCAGTCTTTCGCGCAGGACAGCTACTTCTTTTTTTAGCTGTTCCAAGTGCCGGCGGCGCGCCTTAGCTTGCTTTTGAAGGCGGGCTTTACCTTTTAAGTATTTATTAGGCATGATTTAGTTAGTTTCTCGAGCCGCGCAACTGTTGCTGCTGGCGCAGATTTGCGACCGTGTATGCTTGGCTGGCGTGTAGGTAGCCGGCGAAATTTTCAACATCGTCGGGCGGCACCGTGACGAGGAACCAGCCGCCTTGCCATTTGGTTGCCGTCGCCAGGACAGAACAAATCAGAAAGACGATGTCTCCATCCGGTGTTCGCCCAACATCGGCGTGCGACTGACCGAAGATCTCTTGGCCGAACCTGATTCCTTTAGTGGTTCGATCGCGTAGTTCGGCGAGTCGGTGCCGTACCTCTAACTGGAGCGCGATGCGCGTCCGGAGTTCTCCTTCCGGAGAGATCAGGCGGAACCGCGTGCCAGGAATTGCGACCGCATCGCAGCCGGCGAGGTCGATCGAGACTTGATTTTCGTCACCGGTAGGCGGATTTGTATTTTGCATTCGAAAGTTGCCCCGGCTCGCACATCGGGAAAATCTGCGGGCCGGGGTCTTGTTTGTGTCGCAGAGCCGCTGCGGCGTCGGTGTTACTCTTAGCTTTGGGCCAGACGGCTCTGGATGCGGCCGAGGATATCATTCTGCCGATCGATAAACTCCAGGCAACCTTCACGCAAAGCAAAGAGAGCTTCAGGCCGCAGCCGGCCAATCGCTTCATCAAGTTTCGTGTCGTCGTGGATGTTTATTTGTATTTCAACGATATCGTCGTAGTCGTGTGTTGTTAGTTCCATGTTGTTATTTGATGCCGCAGATTGTTCCGCTGCGTGCGACGGAGGTGAGTTGTTAGCTAGGTGATGTTGAGAGACTTCAGGAACGTCTCGACCTGCCGGCGCACCGCAATGATTTGCGTCGAGTCCGTTTCTTCGGCGGTTAGCTCTTCGTTGAAAAGGTCAATATCCAGCACGTCCTCGATCGCAGATTCGAGCACAGCCGCCAGATCAGCCGGCTCCATCGCCTCCAATTCATACGCATCGCGAATCCCATACCGCGCGACGAACGTGTTGTAGGTCGGGCTGGTGTCCTTCGCATCCATCGACGGTGTCAGGTCGAACTCCTCGACTTGCTCGATGGTTAGCGCTACTTTGTAAGCCTCGATCTTGTAAATGCCGAAATCCCGTCGAAAGCTCTTCACCAGATCCTCGGCAATCGCGTCACCGGCCGGGTCAAGGTCACTGACGACCAGAAGAATCAGCTTGTCCTTGCCACTGCGTCGGTACCGGCTGTGGATAGCCTTTTTAGGCGGCAAGCTACTCATTCCCCGCGAGATAGTGAGCGGCATCGTGTGCTCACGCGCTACGCCCTCCAGAATCGTTCGCACGGTCAGTTTTTCGGCGACGATATCGATATGGTGCGGCTGCGATTGCAGCAGGTCGCGCCAATAACCGGTGAGAAAACTTTTAACCTCCTGCCGGAAAAATTCAGCGGGGCTGCTGAACGCCCTATGTAAGTCAGTTGGGCGCGTAGAATCCTCGATCGCGTTCCACGGGATCAACCCGGCAATGCGCCCGCGGGTGAGCAGATCTGTCAGAGCGCGGTATGATGCCTTGTCGTTGACGTAACGCGAGTTCGGCTTGGACGCATGAGTCAATGGCGCGTTCTCACCTAACAGGCGATAGTGGATCTGGCGATCGGAGAGCGGCCAGTACTTGCGCTGATCTTCTAACACCCGCAGGATGGCTTCTAGGAACGGCTGCTTGGCGTTTGAATCTTGCACCGTCTTCCGTCGTCCTCCGGGTCAATCGCACTCAGATTGTTAAGGCTTCTGCGCGCCTCCTTCTCTTTACGGTCGTTAACAATCTGCCTGTAAGCATCTGCGGAATCGACCTTGAGCAACTCCTCGCGCAAGAGCACGCTGGCAGATTTGATTCGCTGGGAATTGCACTCCACGAGTAACCGCATGAACTCCTCCGGGTCATCGGCTCGGCTGACAGGCGAGACGAGAACCGGTACTAGTACACGTTTGACCAACTGGGCCGCGAAATAACGGCGATGTCCGCTGATGATGAAGCCGTCGCGCGAAACGATGACAGGCTCCTGGATGCCTCGGTCTTTGATAGAGATCGCCAGCTCACGGATCGCGGGATCATCGGCCGAGATCGCTCCGTAAATGGAATCGTTCTCCGGAGCGGGTCGAATAGAGTCAACTGGCCAGGTTTGCACCAGATCGAGCTCGGGCTGGGTATTATCGTCTCCAAACCCCCGACTCACGGCACTCCTCGATTTGACTGATTGCCCGAAAATCGAACGCACCAGGCGGCTTGGCGGGCAGCCTTGTGGGCATCCCGCTGGAATTGGTTAGGCGGTCGCATATTACTTGGTGCGTGCCTCTAGGCTTTGATAAAAGGAGCGATTAGGAAAAAACTCTAGTTGAGCTGGGGCACTTGTTTTCCTAAGTAGACTGACCGCTTGATTAATCCGTCCGTGGTGCAGCTGGTGGTGAGTACGGCAAAGCCAAACTAGCCAGAGCGGTTTGCGATAGTCCGGATGATGCGCGTGAGCTTGCTCACCGCAGTAAATACAGGTTCCCCTCTCAAGCAAACCAACATTCAAGGCGTGATTTACACATCTATAGGCGAACGCTTGGCGACTCTCTAAAAGTGGACTCTTCCTGTAATAAGGTGGTTTGATCCAGTGTTCGGCAGGAATCTTTCCAGCACGATCTTCGTACCAATCTGCCAGATCGCAGAACCTGACCCGCGGCATACCAGGTAGAACATGAAACACAAGCAAATGCCCGCGCTCAATTTCGTCGCGCAACAGGTTGCTAACATTACCGTAGCTCAGTCCGGCAACCAGGGAGGCGTTGCCTAAACCAAAATGACAATTGGGCATTGAATCAAGCCCGAGTTCGCGGAGCAGCTTCACTTCGCAGGCGCACCCTTCTCCTTCGCGATGCGTGCCTTCGGAGTCTTTTCTCCGGGTTGTTTCCCGCGCAGATGTGTAGCGGTGTAGTCGCGTTCACCGTTAAGCAATGCGGCCAGACTCTTGAGGGTGATTCGAGCTCTGCCCTCGCTATCGACTGCTTTGAGTTGGCCGCTGGCCAGTCGGCGCCAGGTTGTCGAGTTTGCTTCAGCCAGAAATCTGGCTACCTGGCTCACGGTCGGAGCCGGCCCAATCTTTTCAAGCAACAAGCTCTCCGTAAAAAATGGTTGATTTTGTACTGTCATATTGGATGCAAAGAAATAACGAAAAATTAATGGCTTGTCAAAGATTCAAATTGTCGTTGTATCTTGCATACAAGTGCAGTCGAAGAAAAAGACGACAGTCGCCGCGCTGAGGGCATTGCTCGGGTTAACCGTGGAGGAATTCGCCGAGTTGATTGGGAAATCGGTCACCACCATCAACTCTTTGAGAGTCTGGCCGGCTAAAACTTTCAGAAGAAACCGCTTTTGTGATTTCTCAGGAAACCGGGATTGGAATGTCCTGGCTCCTACGAAATAACCCGAGAAAGAAGCCTCGCGTTTTCGATAACGACGAAGGATTAGACCGGCCTTTCACGAAAGCAATTTTTGAGGCTAGGCAGGCGCAGAAAAAATTCGAAGCTTCAGTAGAACCTGACTCCGACCGTTTACTGATTGACGCTATTCAAAGGGTGACCCAATGGTTGGCTATTTATACAGCCGCAGTGCAAAAGGGTCAGGGCGCCTTGGCTTATTATTTAATGAGCGAGTTTTTGGAGAAACTTGACCGACGTTTGGGAAAAGACGTTGCGACGGTTGTAGAGATGAACCGTAAAGCGCGGATTATTGCCAATGATGGGTCAGAGTGGGCCTTCATCGCTTACGGGGATCATCTCGTTTTACAGCGACCAATCGAGGCTCCTAAAAGCTGACCTTTTTCGCCATCTCTTGCGAGTGGGAATCTCTAAGGTGGCCGTATATCCTCATCGCCAAAGCTCCGCCGTCCCGATGACCCAGCCACCGGCTTACGGTCGGGATGTCTACACCACTCTCGATGCATCGGGTCGCGAACAAATGCCGGAGAGTATGCCGCGTCATTCGGTGCACTCCAGCTTTGGAGCAGGCGTTGGTCAGCGCTTCTTCACATTCAGTGAAACTCAGAACGTGCCCGTCCTTGCGGCGTTGCTCGCGGTGAAACCAGCGAGGCTCAGCCTTGATTCTGGCAAGCAAATTTCGCATTGAATCCAAGAGTGGAATGTAGCGAGCCTGGCCGGTCTTACCTGGCGACACGTAGATGCGGCCACGCTCCAGGTCGATATCAGTCCAGCGGATGCCGGCGGCCTCGGTCGCTCTGCAACCTGAGTAAGCCAAGAACTCGACTAAATCGGCGCAGCCGGCTCGATCGCCCCGAGCCGGAGTCACGAATCAACTCGATTATCTGCCTAAACTGGTCGATCGAGGGTAGCTCGAGTTTTCTTTGCGGTATTTTTGCTCGTTCGAGAATCGAGGCCGGGTTACGGGCGATTAGACCGCGCTTGATAGCTAGGTCAAAGACGTGCCGTAAGGAATCGATCGAGTTGTTGTAAAGCGTTTCTGAAAACTTGCCGCGATACTCCACAGCCCATTGGCGGCATTCAATTTCGGTGACCCGGTTCGGTGGCCGATCCGCGAGATTAGGCCACGATCGAAAGAGGTATTTAATCGTTTTGCCACGGTATTCTTTGGTTGATGCCTTGATGCTGCCGTTCAACTCAACCTGCTCAAGGTAAAGAGCGGCCAAATCGCCCATGGTCGCCTTGCCGCGGCTAGTGCGCATTTCGGCGGCGGCTACTGGGGCCTGCTGACTTAAAATCTTGTGCAGTTCGGTCTTGGCGACTGCAAAGATTTTGGTGCGTAGCGAGATCCAGACTTGCCGTTTTCGCCGACGCAACCGTGCATAATAGATGCCGAGCGGCTCGCGCCGATAAAGGTATTGGATGGCAGTCGGCTTGAACGTGGTCTTGGTCATCGACGCCGCCGAGTATCACCCGCTGTCTCACCCGTAACCGGTATTCGTTGTAAGTCCTTCATTACCAATGGCTGCCTCGCATGGATTCGAACCATGACAAAGTGATCCAGAATCACTTGTGCTACCGTTACACTACGAGGCAATGACGGACCGAATGATCCGGGAGCAATTCGTTACCGCAAAACGGGCCGATGTCAACTGCCTAACGGCGTTGAAATTTTTGTTCCGGGCGGTGCGGCGAATTCGAAAGTAGAGTCCGGGATCGGCTCACGCCGGACATTGGTGTAGGTGATCGTAAATTTTTGACCCCTGGCATCTTCGACGACGACTTGACTGGGCGTTAGATTTCCATCGAGGGTCAGATCGACAGTTTTCACCAGCTTTTTTACCGAGGCGGTCTTCGGGGTCAAGGTAATGTGATAGGTGTTCCCGTCCTTCGATCCCTCCACATTATAGTAGCTGCCAATCTCCCGGAAGTTGAGCCCGGCGGTCAGCGCGCGCAACGAATCCTTGATCATCGGACGCTTTTCCAAGTCGTAGACCTCGAGTTGCTGATAGTTCGGGTAATAGATCGACATCTTTTTACCATCGATCACCGTGGTACTCGGAGTCTTCCCGGCAATCTCACGGCGGATTTTATCCGCCAGAGTGAACCAGACTTTTCCTTCGTTGACGACCGGTTCTTTGAGCATTGCCAAGTGACGTTCCTCCCGGAAATTACGCTGTAAAGAAGGCTGGTTATTGTGCAGGACCTGCAGTCTCTGAATGAGTTGATCGATATCGCTCTGCGACATCGGGCTCGCGTAGGCGATCGGAGCGATTCCTAAAAGGGTTAACAGGATCAGTTTTTTCATTTTCAGTCAGGAATTCCAGATCGGGACGAAGTTGAACCATTGTTCCGGGAATTCTCGAATAATCGCCTGAAATACTTCGGCGATGCGTTGGCTGTTCTCTTCAATTGGCTGGCCGACCGCCATGTCAATCGGCGGATAGGCGTAGCAGCCATATTGGCCTGGTTGCAATTGGAGGACGAATGCGGGGATGACCGAAGCCTGGGTGTGCTGCCAGATTCGCGCCGCCGCGGCGGAAAAAAGGGTGGGGCGCTGGAAGAACTGAACCTGAACTCCGCTGTTGAGGTAGGGCCGATCAATCAACATGGCAACCAGTTCGTTCCGACGGAGCGCCTGGATGATTTCTACGAAGGCAAACTTGTCTGACCCGACCGTGATCGTCTTGATTCCGAAACGCTCGCGATATTTTCGACGCCATTCATTCAGTTCCCGAGTAGGCTCCGCCATGGTCACCACGTTGACCGGGAAACCATCCGAGGCAAGGACCATGCCGCCAAGTTCCCAAGCGCCAAGATGGCCAGTAACCAGAAGGATGCCTTTGCCGTTGGCGCGTCCTGCTTCCAGGAATTGAAAACCGCGCCGCTCAACCATGAGGAGTTGACCCGCTCGAGTTCCTCCTTCGGCGCAGTCACAGAAATCATGCAACATGCGTAAGAAATTGTGAAAACAGCTTCTGGAGAGGATGATCCGTCGCTTTTTATCCTGCGTTATCGCCTCCAGATTTCGCAGCAGAGCCGCTCGCCGGTTGTGACACAGGCGATAGCCCAATTCACCGATGCTGACACTCATCGATCGGGAAAGCGGATGTGGAAGGTGCCTGATAATCCAGCTGGCAGCTTCAAAGCTGAGCGGATTGTACCAGCCATTTCGGCGTCAACTCCAGATCTGGCGACCGAACTTCGAGTGACTATTTGAGGGGACGGTCTGATCCATTCGATTATGAGCCGAAAGTAAATGCCATCGAGGTTCGCCCGGAAAACTGCACGTCGGCTCTGAACAGCGTTCCACCCTTGCGCTCGAAGGTGGCCGACCACCGGCCCGGGTCTTGCGCGCTCGGTACGTTGGTATCAAAATAGGGAAGCACTTCCCTTAGTAAGGCCCAAGATCTCAACGGCCCCGGGGCGTGGGCCAACTCGCCGGACCATCCGCTTCGAATGAGGAGGCCAGTCGCGGTCATGTGCGAGCCGCGAGTCTGAAATTCCAGAACAGGAACACCTCCCTTCGAAAAAGACAGGTCATAATCGCCTCCGGTCAGATTGCGCAGGACGATGTCACCAACGATGGACCGATTTCGAGTGACATACCGCAATTGCCCGATGCGGGTCTTTGCCTCCGGACCGAGACCTGACAACTCTTTCGCAGACTGACAACCGGCCAGGAGAATTGCCGAAAGAAGGATTAATATTCGGCTGGTCATGAAGGTTTTGGGCTCAGGGTGAGGCGTGGGGCAACTTTCGAGGTTCGCCTCTGAAGGGCGACGAGGATGTGAAAAATGCAAAGCCTCCACCGCATGCCGAAATCCCGTATTTCATTCCCAGAGAGAACTGCGCTGACCGTAGGCACAAGTTTGAATAGTTTCTTGGGAAAAGAGAAACACTTCCATGAATTCCTGGGTGTACCAGGAGGAGGCCCACCGCAAATAAACGTCGAGTACGCGGCCAACCCTGTCGTTCGTAATAACGAACGCCTTGGCCCGATTCCTGGGCCGATCCAAAGCCACGTTAAGAGAATCCGCCGCCTGTTCACCGGAAAGCAGAGCGAGATAAACGCCGCTGCTGAAGACCGGGTCAACAAAACCCGCCTCATCGCCCGCCAGCAACCAGCGATCGCCGGTCAGGCGCCGATTTCGATAAGAAAAATCCCCGGTAGCATAAACCTCAGTTACGCGGCGCGCACTGCTCATCCATTGGTTCACTACGGGCTGTTCCGCGATGCAGTGAGCCAAGGCTTCCTGAGGGCTCATCTTCAAGCTTTTAAATTTCTCCGTGTCCATCACGACACCAATGCTCATTGTCTTCCCGCTTAAGGGAATCATCCAAAACCAGGAGTCTTTCGCCCGAACCATTCTGGTTAGGGTTCCGTCCGGGCCCTGCTCTCGAGCGACGTCTTCATAGTAGGCGTAGAGAGAAAATTTGTGCAAATTGGGATAGGGCCGCCTCAGTTGATAGCGGTTGCCGATCAAGGCGTTGCGCCCTGAGCAGTCGATCAAGTATTGAGCCCGAACCACCTGCTTACCGTCTCCGAAGCCGAGCGTTACGCCCTCGTCGTCGAGTTCAAACGATTCGACAGGAGTTTGTTCCCTGACTTCACAGCCGGTTTCGGCTGCGTGATCGAGAAGGATTTTGTCGAATTCCGATCGAAGGACCTGGTAGGCGGTTGGGCGCTTGGCATTCAAGCCGTTTTTGAAATAAAATCGGACACCCTTGCCGCAGGCGGAAACGATTTCGCCGCCGTATTTGACCAGGAAGCCGCCTTGATCGATTTTTTCCTTAACACCCATTCGCTCCAGCGTGCCTAAGCTGGCTGGGAGCATCGATTCGCCGACGCGGAATCTGGGAAATTTCTCCTTCTCGAATATCACCACGCGCCGACCGGCCTTTGCCAGAAGGGTACCGGCTGAACTCCCTGCCGGACCTCCGCCGATGATGGCAACATCAAACGCCTGGTTCATGCGCGAACAAATGTACGAATGCTCATACTATAACCTTCATAATAGATGAGACTTACTCTTTCCCTAGACGAATTTTTGATTGATTGCATTCAGAAATGGCTGCAGCTCTGAGATTAGCTGCGAGAAGACTTCGAAATCAACCTGTTGCTGGCCGTCACTTAATGCTTCTGCGGGATGGGGGTGAACCTCGATCAAGAGTGCGTTCGCACCGACGGCGACAGAACCCCGGCATAGAACCTTGACCAGATCAGCTCTGCCACAGCCCTGGCTTGGATCCACCACTACTGGCAGATGAGATTCCTTCTTCGCGATGGCCACCGCGGCAAGATCGAGCGTGTTCCGGGTATAGGTTTCGAATGTTCGGATCCCTCGTTCGCACAGCAGGACGTTCGGATTTCCGTTCATGAGAATGTATTCCGCAGCGAGCAGCCACTCTTCGATTCGTTCGCTCATGCCGCGTTTCAGCAACACTGGTTTCCGGCTCTTCGCGCACTCAATGAGCAATTGGAAGTTCTGGGCGTTCCTCGCGCCAACCTGGAGCACATCGGCAGTTTCGCAGACGTGCTGTACGTCACGCTCGCTCAATACTTCCGTGATGATTTTCAGGCCAGTTTCCTTTTTGGCGGCGGCGAGGATCCGAAGCCCTTCGCGGCCCAGACCCTGGAATTCGTAAGGGGAGGTTCTCGGTTTGTAGGCCCCGCCACGTAAGATCTTGGCACCGCTGGCTTTGACGGCTCTCGCCGTGGACATCAGTTGCTCTTCAGATTCGACGCTGCACGGGCCAGCCATCACGACGAAGTTGTCACCTCCGATCTTGACGCCATCCACATTAACGACCGTGTCCTCGGGTTTGGATTCTCTACTTACCAGTTTATAACGTTTCTGGACCGGCAAGACCCTTTCGACCTGCGGAAGAACGGTCAGGGATTCGAGCGTGTGATGGGTTCGCTCGTCGCCGATCGCCGCAATGACGGTCTGGAGCTCTCCAAAGATCGGGTGAGGAGTATAACCGAGTTTCTCAACTTCCTTGAGTACTTCTTGGATTTGTTCGTTCGACGTGTTCGGCTTGAGGATGACTATCATGAGAGAATCGGAGCAAATAACACATCCAGTCCAGCAGGGGAATTAGAAAAGCGAGTGTGACACTGAACACGCTGGACAACCTGATCTTCTCGTTCTAGATCTGGTCGTGCAAGATTTCACCGGTGGCGGCATTCATGCGCTGCGCACGTCGTTCGCGTCGTCTGGAGATCCTGAATTTGACCTTCGGATACGGAAGCTCGTAAAAGATTGGGGAGTTCGTGAGTCCAACGAGTTGATTGCGGAAATGATTGTGACCGCCCTGCGGATGGGGAGCGATGCGGTTCCAGTGGCAGACCTCAAATTGATCAATCGTTCGCTCAAAGAGTTAAGGCAAGCGTCTAAGGTTTTCGCGCCGTACCAGGGAATCCGGAAAATCGCCGTCTTCGGTTCGGCACGAACGGGGCCGCGCACCGAAGAATTCGAGGCTGCAGAACGGTTCGCCAAAGAAATGCGCGAGCGCGGATTCATGATCATCACGGGAGGGGGTGATGGGATCATGGGAGCGGCCCAGCGAGGGGCTGGAAGACAGTACAGTTTCGGCCTGAATATCCGCCTGGCCTTCGAGCAAAAGGCAAATGAGATTATCGAGGGAGATCCGAAGCTGGTTAATTTTAACTATTTTTTCACCCGGAAGGTGAATTTCATCAAAGAGACGCACGCGATCGCGCTCTTTCCTGGTGGATTTGGGACCATGGATGAAGGATTCGAATGTCTGACCCTGATGCAGACGGGAAAGGCGAGGATCATTCCGGTGATTTTGATTGATAAAACAGGAGGAACTTACTGGAAAAGCTGGACCGAGTTCCTGAGAATACACCTCCTGGATCAGGGATTGATTTCGCCAGACGATTTTAGTCTTTTTCGCATTACCGAGGACTTGGACGAAGCGGTGAACGACGTGCTGCAATTTTATCGGAATTTTCATTCCTACCGGTGGGTTGGATCGGATCTCGTCATTCGGCTGAACGAGCAGTTGAGTTCCAGGGCGATTGAAGATCTCAACAAATCATTTTCCGACTTGTTCGAGACAGCGCCTCTTCGAATCGGGCGAGCCTTGAAACAGGAAAAGAATGAGCCGGAGCTTTATCGTTTGCCGCGCCTGGTGGCGGGCCCGCACCGCCGAAACTTCGGCCGGCTTCGCCAGTTGATCGATGCGATCAATTCCGCCGAGAGAATTGGGTAGGGCGTGGAGCCCAAGGGAATTGAACCGCAGATTACGCAGATTCCACAGATTCGATGGATAGAATGGACGGACCGCCGACCCGGCTCTTTCCGGCGCCGCGACGGTGCCGCTTACGTCTTTCCGAGCTGTTCGACGATATAGTCGTGGATGGTATTGACCGTGGCCAGGGCCACGCGTGCAACGTCGGAATTTGGCACTCCGACTCCAAAGGTCTTTTCCATGCTGACGACCAATTGGAGCGCGTCAATTGAATCCAAACCAAGGCCGTCCGCACCGAAGAGCGGCAGGTCGTCGGAGATTTCCTCCTTCGGCGTACGCAACATCAGGTTCGTGACGAGCATTTCTTTTATTTGCTCTTTCAGTTCTTCAGACGACATAGACGGATTCTGGCAACAGGAAACCGCATAGGTTTGACGGAATTGATTGTTTAGCAAGTCTTAATTTCGGCCGAAATCGAATTGCACTGGGTTATATATGGATAAGCCGAAGCGGACGAGGATCGACAAGCTCTTGGTGGACCACGGTTACTTTCAATCGAGGGAACGCGCCCAACGATCGATTCTCGCCGGTGAGGTGCTGGTCGAAGAGCGCGTGATCGACAAGCCAGGGACGCTGGTGAAATCGGATGCTGCGGTTCGAGTCATCGCGGAAGAGAAATACGTTGGGCGGGGAGGATATAAGCTGGAAGCGGCATTGGACCATTTCGCGATTAATGCGACGGATCTGGTCTGTTTGGATGTAGGCGCTTCGACCGGAGGCTTCACGGATTGTCTGCTCCAGAGGGGAGCACGACGGGTCATCGCCGTTGACGTCGGACACAACCAGGCAGCGTGGAAAATTCGCAGCGATCCGCGGGTTGAAGTGCGAGAAGGATTGAACGCCCGCGTCCTGAGCCCTGAATTGATTGGAACTACCGTTCAGCTGGCCGTAGTCGACGTTTCTTTTATCTCGCTCACCCTCGTTTTGCCTCCTATCTTTGGCTGTGTGGAAGTCGGAGGATCGGCAGTCGCGTTAATAAAACCTCAATTCGAATTGGAACCGAATCAGGTGGGAAAAGGGGGAATAGTCCGCGAGGAGCGGTTTCGCCTGCGCGCAGTGAGCAGAATCCGGTTGTTTGTTAGCGAACAGTTGCACCGGGAATGGGTCGGGGTCATCGAGTCGCCGATACTGGGTGCCAAAGGGAATCAAGAATATTTAGCATGTCTTCGCTGAGTCTTGGCATCTATGCTCATTGGCGGAAATCAGGCGCCGAGGCCTGTCTGCGAGCTCTTATTCATGAACTCTCACTGCATGACGTGAGTGTTCTGGTCGAGGAGCAGGCAGCCAAACTGGTAGGCCAGCGCGGCTACACCCTGGACGAGCTTTATCATCGGGTGGACCTTTTCGTTGCCTTAGGTGGCGATGGGACGCTATTGCGTCTGGTTCGCGATTTACATGGCAAGATGAAACCTGTCATGGGGATTAACTTCGGCTCACTCGGGTTCCTCACTTGTTTTGGCGGCCCGGAATATGCCGTCGCGGCCAAAGCTATCGCGACCGGGAATTATCGCGTCGATGAACGAACTTTGTTGAAGGCTTCGATCGAAAGGAGGGAGAAGATCATTCTTTCCCAGATTGGCCTTAACGATGTGGTCGTCACTCGAAGCGAGCGTTCACGCCTGGTCCGGCTCGAGCTCTTCATCGATCAGACCCTTTTGACGGAATACAACGCTGATGGATTAATCATTGCCACCTCTACAGGCTCGACGGCGTACTCACTCTCAGCCGGTGGTCCGATCGTCATGCCGAACTCAGGAGTCTTCGTGGTAACCCCAATCTGCGCGCATGTCCTGACCAATCGCTCCGTGATCGTTTCTAACAGATCAACGATCCGGCTCCAGCCAAGCCAGGGTGAGCAACAGCTCTTTATGAGCGTCGACGGCCAAGAACTCGTCCAGTTGCACTCGAGCGATGTTGTCACGGTTCAACATGCGGATGAGAAACTCCCGTTGCTCTTGCCGAAGGATCTTACATTCGCGGATATTCTCGGTACCAAGCTTCGTTGGAGCGGTACCGCCATATGATTCGAATCCGCGGCACGCTGTTGCCAGATCATGTTTTACTCGGCCTGACCGCGAATTCGCGTGACGACGCGGTCCGAGAACTTCTCGAGTCGCTTCGCTTAGATTTGAGGGTGACCGATTGGCGAGAATTCTCTCGAGCGTTACGAGAACGGGATGCCGCGGGGAAAGTGACACTCGGTTCCGGGTTGGCCATCCCGCACGTTCGCACCGCGACCGTCACCAAGATGGTGATGGCGTTTGGCCGGCTCAAGGAACCGGTCCAGGAAACGGATGGGCCAGTTCAGTTTATGATTTTGGTTGGAATTCCGAGGACCATGGATGCGGAATACCTTCGCCTGGTCGGGATCCTGATGCGGGCTTTTCGCAGCGCAAAATTGCGCGACGAGCTTCTGCATGCCGAAAAATCCGGGCGGATCATTGATATTTTCGAGCGAGTTGAAACAGGGGCAGAGTAGGGGCACGGGAGAAACGTATCGGCGTGTCGGCGTAACGGTGTGGCGGCGTGCGGGAAACGGATCGAGGGTCGATGTCACTGGGTGTCGGTTGCCCCATTTGTCTAATGGCTGACGATCTCAGAAAAGACGCCGCTTGCGAAGACGCCGATACGCCGACACGCGGACACGCCGATACGTTTCCCCTCTACTGGGCTTTTTCGCGGTAGATTGAGAGCGGGGAGAACGCCTGACAAACCGGCATCATGGAGATCGTGTCGATATTCACGTGGGCTGGGCGAGTAGCGACCCAATGTACCGCGTCAGCAATGTCGTCGGCGGTCAGAGGCTTTGTGCCCTGGTAAATGGAGGCAGCGCGTTGCTCGTCCCCTTTGAAGCGAACAACGGAAAATTCGGTCTCCGAGAGGCCAGGTTCAATATCCGTCACGCGGACCGCCGTTCCCAGGAGGTCGGCTCGCAGGTTGTGCGAAAACTGTTTCACGAAAGCTTTGGTGGCACCGTAGACGTTACCGCCGGGGTAGGGGTACATGGCGGCCACCGATCCGATGTTGACTACGTGGCCGCGGCCGCGCGCGACCATGCCCGGAAGGATCAGCCGAGTGCAGTAAAGGAGTCCCTTGATGTTGGTATCGACCATCGTTTCCCAATCTTCGATCGGCACCTTGTAAGCAGGTTCAAGGTTAAGCGAAAGGCCGGCGTTATTCACCAGAATATCAATGGCGGCAAATTCCGCAGGCAATCCGGAGACAATGGATTCGACCTGAAGCCGATCGCGCACATCCAATGAGGTCGGCAAAATCAAATCGCCAAAATCCCGTTGCAGCGCCGTCAGCTTCTCGAGCCGACGGGCAGCGGCGACAACGCGTATGCCGTCTTTCGCGAACCGCCGCGCGATCGCCGCTCCAAAACCCGATGATGTTCCAGTGACAAACGCGACCATGCATCTTCTTTCGACAGCAGCGGACGCAGCGCAAGTCATTTCCGTTGAATCCCGTAAAAAACAAGGCTGGACGGGGGAGAGGTATCGGCGTTGGAGAGACGTATCGGCGTTTTGGCGCGTGACGCGAGGAGGGATGCGCTCCTGCGCGTCCGGGGTGGCACGTCTTGAGACTTGCGTTTTCGAACGACGCGGGCTTCCCCCCATCGCGTTCGTGCCACGCGCGCATACGCCGATACGTCCCCCGAGAGGCAAGGCAGGGACGCCTCGCTTACGACGCGCCACGCCCGCGGCTGCGTCACGCGCCATACGCCGATACGTCCCCCGAGAGGCAAGGCAGGGACGCCTCGCTTACGACGCGCCATGCCCGCGGCGGCGTCACGTGGTGATACGCCGACACGCCGATACGTTGCTCTTACCGCCAGGACTTTGCCGTCGAAACCGCGAGGTCTTTCGCGCTTTTAATTGCTGCCTCGCTGTCCGCGGGAGCGGCTAGAGTCGGTTCTACGAAGATGTTAGTAACGTCCGTGACGCCGATGAACCCTAAGACTCCACCCAGGGTTTTGCTTTGCAGGTCGTAACCTTCCATGCCTGTGCCAGCACCGTAGGCTCCCCCGCGGGCGTAGACCGCAACGGCTTTTCTATCGGTCACCAAACCCTTGTAGCCCTCCGTGGGGCTGTAACTGAAGGTCAGTCCGGGTTGAACGATCACGTCGATGAGATGTTTGAGAACGTATGGAACACCGAAGTTCCACATCGGAAGGGAAAACAAGTACCAATCGGCAGACTTGAAACGTTCGATCACTTCCGTGACCCGCTTCCAAGCTGTCGCTTGTTCGGGCGTATGGGGTTGGCCGTGGAGGATAGCGTATTTTGCATCGACGGTGTCGCCATCGAATCTTGGCAACTCGGTTGACCAAAGATCCAACTTGTCGACCTCCAGGGATGAAAGGTTGCTTTGCAACGTGGAGAGGAAGTGATGAGCGACTTCGATGGACTTGGAACGGGACTTGCGCGGGGACGCTTCGATATAGAGCAATTTAGGCATAGATGGATGATGGATTTTCGAGGTTGGATTTTCCGGGCTCGCTTAAAGCCGAGCAAAATATTTCCCTTTATGTCAAGTAACGTGATAACAAGATATCGGGTAAAAAAAATTCAAATCCCAGGCTCGAGCAACGATTCACTGTGTTTGCCGAGCTTTTTGAGCAGCGTCGCGAGTGCTGATCGTTCGGCGGGGGACAATGGTTCAAAGACCGTCTCCAGCCTGCTGGCATGCTCGTTGAAAACGCGACGGATCAACGTCCGTCCCGTTGTTGTAAGGGAGACGTAGGTGACCCGGCGATCCTCTGGGCAAGCCTGTCGGCGGACGAATCGCTTTTTTTCGAGACGATCGATAGCGGTGGTAATCGACCCGC
The DNA here is from genome assembly GCA_963789065.1 of uncultured Verrucomicrobiae bacterium. Classification (GTDB taxonomy): domain Bacteria; phylum Verrucomicrobiota; class Verrucomicrobiia; order Chthoniobacterales; family JAFAMB01; genus JAFAMB01. The sequence continues at coordinate 52,410 of CAWBKA010000015.1, forward strand.
TGGTGAGCATGACGCTGCGTCCGATGGTATTCACCGGGAGCGGGCCTTTGGGAGAAGGATTTCCAGGACGGCAAAGTCCGAAATGCCAAGCCCGGAGGAGCCGATACTTCGGGCATCGAGCTGTACGAGAGCCCGGTAGGCCTTCATGAGAATGAGCCAAAGATGGATGCCGGAAGTGTTGGCTGGGCCGGCGTCAGATTCGCTCACGTGGTTATCTTTATATCAAGATATCTGGGGCGCAAGATTTTTTTTGCCGGTAAGCAAAGCGGGAAGCTTTACGTTGGCTAGGAGGCAAGGCGAGACGCCTTGCTTACGCCGGAGGTAAGGCGGGACGCCTTACTTACGCCGGAGGTAAGGCGGGACGCCTTATTTACGCGATTTCGGGATTGATGTGGATGCGCACGACCTCAGGCAGGGAGGCGTGCAGGGCGCGTTCCAGGCTCGCCATCTGGTCGTGGGATTCGGCTAAGGAGGTCACCCCCGAGAGAGTCTTCTCGAGCGTGACGACCAGTCCTTCGTCAGTGACGACGACATCCTGGACTCTCACATCTTTGGCTTCGGGAAGTTGCGAAAGGGCCTCCTTAACGCGGCGTGTCGATGGCACATGCCGCACCGCCGGCTTTGGTTCGTCGCTCCGCGGCTCCAGGTGAACAGTCACCCGGACGGCTCCGGGCAATTCGCGCACGATCGCCGCTTCCAATGTCTCCGAGTGCTGGTGTGCTTCGGCCAAAGTCAATCTGTCCGGGAGCTCCAGATCCAGTTCAATCCGAGTCTCGCGAGCAACCAAATAGATATTCAGATTGTGGACCCGCAGACCCAACCGGTCCGCGATTGCCCGAACAGTCGCGGCACGGGGCTCGTCAGGGGTAGCCGCAGGCTCGACGTGAACGATCGCCTCGGCATTTCGCAGTTCATCGCTGAGCTCCTTTTCCACAACTTCACTGAGTTGATGAGCGGACTCGAAGAAGTCCCCCGAGCCGTGCCCAGCTTTACTTCGACAAAGGGCCGATTACCGACAAAGCGGGTGCGAATCACGACAGTACCGGCGACCACACCGTCGACAGATTCCACTCGCTTCTTCAGGCGGTCGGTTAAGCCCGCCGGGACGTCGTCCATTAATGATCGCACGGCTTGAGATCCCAAGTTCCAAACGGACCGCAAGGCGATTGCGGCGACGAGAAGAGCGGCAATCGCGTCAGCACGCCCGACCAGCCAATCCGGCAGATGCAGAGGTTCCGCGAGTGCGATGACGGCCAGACCGAGAAGGACGGAAAGTGCGCCCAGCATATCGTTGGCAAAATGTTCGGCATCTGAAGCCAAGGCGCTGCTTGCATAGTCGGCGGCCGCGGTGCGGAGGGTACGGGCCCGGAGAAAATCGACGATGACGGAGATGATCAGGACAGCAAATGCCCAAACGCTAACCACTGGAGCGGCTGGATGAAAAAAAATCGTGTCGAAGGCGTGGTACAGTATCAACGCCCCCGTTCCCGCCAATAGGGCCATCCCGGCCAAAGCGCCGAGTTGTTCGGCGCGCTCGTGGCCATAGGGGTGATTGCTATCGGGTGGTACCGCCGCGATGCGAACGACCAGAAAGGTGATCAGCGTGGAGATGAGGTCCAGGAGCGAGTGGGCCGCTTCGGCAAGAAGGCCAAGGCTTCCAGACAACAGGCCGACCAGGAGCTTAAGGGCCGCCAAGCCACCGCTCGCCACAATCGAAGCGGTCGTGACGGCCTCTTTAGACTTGGTGCCTGGATTCTTTCCCACTTTTCTATTTGAGTCCGATGGTTGGCGAATTCCAAGCTCGGGATTTAGATTTGGCGCTTTTTCAGTAGCCAGCAGCTGCGTAGCCAAGTAGCCGGGTAGTAGCTGCGTAGCCAAAGAGACTGCAAGGAGTCCGGTTCCCATCTACATCGCTTCCTGCCGCCCGCCTTGGAGGCGGCTCCATGGCGCGCGAATCTCACCAGCGCTTGTGGATTTCAGGCTGGCGCTCTTCCAAGGGCGGCTACCGCCTACTGGCTACTGGCTATCGCGGTGTTATGCTTGACGGAATTCAGCGAGTCGTCTATCGATCGATCACTCATATATGGGGTCTAACTTTCTGTCCTCGAAGAGGATCCAACGCAGTTCAAAAGAGGACGAGATTCTGATTGACGCGGGACCTGTTTTAGAGCGCTTAAGCGACGCGATCGGCAACGGAATTGATTGGCTGCTCAATCGCCAGGATGCCGACGGATTCTGGGTTGGCAAATTGGAATCGAATTCCTGCATGGAAGCCCAATGGATACTGGCGATGCATCTTCTGGGAATCGAAGACAAAAGAAAGCTGGACGGGATGGTGGCTTCGATCCTCAACGAACAGCGCGCCGACGGTTCGTGGGAAGTTTACCACAACGCGCCGGCGGGTGATCCTAATACGACTGTGGAATGTTACGCCGCGCTTCGAGCTGCTGGATATTCGGCAGATGATGAGACCCTCCGCCGAGCCCGAGAATGGATTTCTGCCCGCGGTGGGTTGAGTCAGACCCGGGTATTTACGCGTTATTGGCTGGCATTGATTGGCGAGTGGCCGTGGCAAGCCACGCCCACGGTGCCCCCGGAATTAATCTGCACGCCGCTTTGGTTCCCGTTTAACATTTATCATTTTGCATCCTGGGCGCGAGCGACCATCATTCCCTTAAGCGTCCTTTCGGCCAGGCGACCGGTAAAACCGCTTCCCCCTCGCTCGAGACTCGATGAGCTGTTTCCGATGGGAAGAGAAAACTTCGATTATCGCCTGACACCCAAAAAGCGATTCTTTTCCTGGGAGAGCTTCTTCTTCATGACTGATCGGCTTTTGAGCCGGTACGTCGAATTCCCGATTCGGCCAGGCAGGGAAGCGGCAATCCGTCTCTGCATCGAATGGATCGTCAAACATCAGGATGCAGACGGGGCTTGGGGCGGCATTCAGCCGCCGTGGATTTACTCGCTGCTGGCGCTCTTCACTGAAGGATACGGCGTAGATCATCCTGTGGTTGCGAACGGAATCAAAGCACTCGACGCGCACTGGTCTTATGAGCGGGATGGCGGGCTCTATATTCAGGCGAGCGAATCGCCGGTGTGGGACACTGTGCTAACGCTCCAGGCCCTGTTAGATAGCGGAAGATCGGCTGCCGATTGCGAGGCTATGAACCGGGCGATCGATTGGATTGTGCGGAAGCAGGTAACGGCGCCGGGGGATTGGCAGGTAAAAGTATCCTCGGTGATGCCCGGCGGTTGGTCATTTGAGCGTGCTAACGATTCTTACCCGGACATTGACGACACGGCCGTGGCGATTCTGGTCTTGGCGCGCGGCCGCGGCGCGCTGCGCGATCCGGCTGCGATTGATTACGCGATTAACCGTGCGGTGCGCTGGATACTCGCGTTGCAATGTTCAAACGGAGGTTGGGCTTCTTTCGACCGGGACAATAATAATTCGCTTTTGACGAAATTGCCCTTTTGTGATTTCGGTGAAGTGCTCGACCCGCCGACAGTCGATGTCACCGCGCACGTCGTGGAAGCCTTTGCCTACCTGGGCTGGACTGTGCGGGATGGACCGGTAGCGCGGGCGTTGGCCTTTATCAAGAATGAGCAGGAAGAGGGTGGCAGTTGGTTTGGTCGTTGGGGAGTGAACCACATCTATGGTACCGCGGCAGTGCTGCCGGCTCTCGCCACCATTGGAGAAGACATGTCAGCAGATTTCATTCGTCTGGCCGGTGATTGGATTGCGGATCACCGGAATGCGGATGGCGGATGGGGAGAGACTCCGGCCTCATACGTTGACGATTCATTGCGGGGAGTAGGAGATAGCACTGCTTCACAGACGGCGTGGGCGTTGATGGCGCTCCTGGCAATTCCGACAGCTCGCTACGCTCAAATCATTAAAACTGGTGTCGAGTATCTTCTGAGCATGCAGCATGAAGGGACCTGGCATGAGCCGCAATACACGGGGACTGGGTTTCCTGGTTACGGCATCGGCTCCCAGCCTCGTACCGAAGGGCGACAGCGCGCGGCTCGCATGCATCAGGGTCTGGAGGTCGGCAGGGGATTCATGATCAATTACAATCTTTATCGGCACTACTTCCCTCTGATGGCACTGAGCCGGGCGCGGTCCAGAATCTCTTCTCGAGAACGCGAACTAATGAAAGACCTGCTCGCGTCAAAGCAGGTAAACCCACCCGAAGCGAATTTCGCGAACAATCTGCAAATGACAAAACCGCGGAGACGGCGCCACCGCGGCAGGATCGTGGCGCGTCGTCTGATCCGAAAGACCGCGCAGCTTTTATCGTCGAGAAGCCTAGCAAAACCGATATGAGGAATCTATTGTTTCTGGCGCTCGTCGTACTTGGATCCGGATCTGTATTTACCTTGACCTCGTGCGCCAGCAGCAATGCTCCGCTGCAGAGCAGGATCGAGAGCAAGATCCAGACGCCCAACAGCAGCAACGTGGAAATTGGCACCGCTCATTACAACAAGTTTTCCCAAGGCTTCGAAGAACCATGGCCATTCGGGCCCTATTCTACCTTCTTGATTATTCAAGGCGAACAGCCATGAGAGCAAGAAGCCAGGTAGCCGAGGCGCCTCCCCTGTAGATAATGCTTTTTACCCGGCGATCTTGCCGCATTCGATTTGTTGAGCGGCTGACTAATTCGGTTGCCAGCCTTCTTGACTACTTTCCTAGGGCACCGAGAAGATCAGTTTTCCTTGAACACCGCCGGCTTCCAGCATCTCGTGTCCTCGGCGGATGGTGTCCACAGAGAGTTCGCCAAGATTCCGTACTCCTACCGGCCAGAGCCTTTGGGCTTCGTAAAGAAACCCTAATTCGTGGAGTTGCTGGGTGTAACCCGCCCACGCCTCCTTCGAACCGTACAGGCCCCTCGCTTCCAGCAAATGAAAATGGAGCGAAGCCGACCTGCGGAAGAGCGGGCTTGCTCTCCCGTGCCAGACCGGCACGGTAAACGGGGCACTTTCCTCGACAGTCGAGACAATATCTCCGTCGAAGTCTACTAATTCGAAACAGAGTCGTTTCATCTCGCCGCCGACAAAGTCAAGCGCCTTAGAGAAAAGCGCGCCATCGTTTGCCTCCATCGCCTCTTTGGTCAATTGTTTAAGGTCTTTACCGAGGTAGTGAATCACGTGCCGGGGGCTCACCCGTAGTTCATCGACTATGAATCTCAGGCTAGCCTCCCTGCCGGACGTTGTGACAATCTTCTCGACGCCGATCATTTGCAGAATCTGGATCGCCGCCGCACCGAATCCTCCGGCACCGCCCGCGACAAAAACCGAATGATTTCCGGTCGGTCTGGCTTTGAGCCGGATAGATTGGTTGGCGGTCAGGCCGGTCACCGGAACAGAAGCCGCTTCTTCAAAGGATAAGTTCCGTGGTTTGACCGTGACGAATTCGTGCGGCACGCTGACATACTCGGCGTACGCACCGTTGCTGCAAGGGCCGCCGAGGTAAACCCAGACCTCGTCTCCGACTCGCAGTCGATCAACGTTTTGTCCAACCTCTTCAATGATGCCCGCCGCATCGTGGCCAAGCACCACCGGAAGATCTCCTCCAAAACGGCCCTGCCGAATCTTGTAATCGATCGGGTTGAAAGAACCGGCTCGAATCCGAATTAATACTTCATCCGGGCTCGGTCGCGGTATCTCTCTTTGCTCTTCTAAAAATTTTTCGGACGTACCGAATTGGTTAATTACAATTACTTTCATGGTCGAAATCTGGGGTCTCAAAATATCACAGAAGGCAGCAAAGAGAATTTGAACAGAAGATAGCAAAGGAAGCAAAGATTTGGATGAAGAGGATCAGCGGGCGGACAAAGAGAATTTGAACAGAAGGCAGCGAAGGAAGCGAAGATTTGGGTCAGGAGCGCCTTTCCTCCGGCGTAAGTAAGGCGTCTCGCCTTACCTCCCATTCCGATGCAAAACGGGACGTTCTCGATCAGCTTGTCTGAAATCCTCCAAAAGAGGGCGAATTTCGATCCAGACCCTGAAGAAGCACAGGCGAAAATGGCGGAGCGTATCACCAACCGAAATGAATCGGGTGATTCGGCTAGTTTGTGGTTGCAACGTCGATCAGATCGTTTGCTACCCGGCGTTCCGATCTTCTGCAGGCGAACATGTGAGAGGCGGAGGTAAGGCGGGACGCCTTACTTACGTCGGAGGTAAGGCGGGGACGCCTTGCATGAACCGCATTAGAAAGCGGCTCTGAATGCACGCGTCCGGTGTTGCGCCTGACCAAACAGGCCAGGGGTGAATTTGAACTTTCTCAACGTCACGATTCGGCCGTGACAGCACGCGGTTTCGCTGGCCGTGATTGAGCGAACCACCGGTCGCGAAGGAGTGCGATGAGAATCGCCAGAATCAGGGTCGCGCCCCAAATTGCCTCGGTCAGATGCGGACTGAATCCCAAAAGATTGAAACCGGTCGAGATGGCTTGGAGCAGCAAGAGCGAAAGCAAGAGGCCGAGCACTTTGCCGAATCCGCCGAATGGGTCGACGCCGCCCAGCACGGAAGCCAGAATAGTGATCAAGAGATAGGACTCGGCGTATCCGGCCCGGGCGGAATTGAACCGAGCCATCATCACCAGAGCCGCTACACAGCAGAGCAGGCTGGATAAAACATAGACGCCTATTAACACACGCTCAGTGTCGACGCCCGAGTACCGAGTGGCCCTTTCGTTCGACCCGATCATGCGCACCGCGACACCGAAAGGGGTGTGGCTCATAATCATGGCGACCGTAATCGCGCAAACGACGAAGAGGATCATCGACGCCGGTATCCCGAGTACTGTGCCGTTTCCGATAAACAGGATTGCTGGCGGGAATCCTCCGATCACAGTGCCCCGAGTGGTGACGATGGCGATACCCTTCACCAGCGTCATCATCCCCAAGGTCACCAAAATTGGATGGACACGGAAAAATGCGACGACAATCCCGGTTATCAAGCCGATGGCCAGCGCAGTGATCGACCCAGCCACAATCGCGAGCGCGATCACCCCGGCGACGGCGAGAGGCGGGCTCGACGGCTGGATCAAATGAGTGATCACCGCCGCGATCACAAGTCCCGCGAGATTAGCGGTGGCAATGATTGCCAGATTCAGTCCACCGCTCATGAGGGGCACCATCATGGCAAGCGAGAGGATGCCGAGTTCAGGCATCTGAAAAGCCATGGACTTCACGGTGTCTGCGGAAAGAAATTTGCCAGGAGAAAGGACGCCGAAGACAAGGATGGCAAGAGCGATAAAGCCAATCAACAAGGTCACGGTTGGATCGCCACCGAGAATGTACAGTGATCTCGGGTGGGTTTTACGCTGCAGGTTTGGCGCGCTTTCAGGCAACATAGCGGGCTCTCCCAGACTGTTGACGTTTGGCTGAGTAGGCGGTGGCGCTGACGCTGACCAGAATCACCAGGCCCGTGACGATTCCGAACGAGTAAGAGGACACTCCAACCAGCGTCAGACCGTTTTCCAGAACCGCAAGAAGGATGATCCCAAGGATGGTACCACTTACCGTGCCAACGCCGCCCATCAAGCTCGCTCCCCCCAAAACGACGGCGGCGAGGACATCGAGTTCCCGGCCGATCAGGGCGTTCGGAACCACTTCCTCGACCCGATGCGCCTGCACCAGCCCGGCGATGCCCGCCGTAATTCCGGAGTAGCCGTAAGCGAAGCATTGCAGGCCGACAATATTGCAGCCCATGCGACTTGCCGCTTCGGCGTTACCTCCAAGTCCATAAATTTGCCGGCCGATCGAAAGCTGGCTAAGGATGAACGCCGTAACAAAGAGGACGATTGCCGCGACCATGACAGGAAACGGAATTCCGAAAAGTGAGAGATCGCTGGTGAACCAGTTTGGGAGGTTATAAATTGAAACGCCTCGAGTTATGAACAACAGCATTGAGAAGTAAAAGGTCAGGGTCGAGATCGTGACGATCACCGAGAGAGCTCGCAGATAGTGGATCAGAAGCGCATTCACTACGCCAAGCGTTGCGCCGAAAATTCCCGAGAGAAAGAAAGCGAGCGCCCAATCACCCCCGAGCTGGACCAGAACGGTCATCACCAGATATTGGCTGACCGCGGCGATCGCGGCGAACGAAATGTCGATGCCGCCCGCGATCAGAACCACCAGAAGACCGGACGCCATGATGGCGGTGACGGAATAGCTTTCCAGCAACGAAACAAAGTTGCTGACGGTCAGAAACTCGCGTGAAAAGCAGGCAAACACCGTTCCAAGGACAACGACGATAATGGCGAGCAGCGTATCGTGACGTCGGGCCAGAGATCTGATTCGTTTACGCATTGATCGCGTCTCGAAGTTCCGCTTCGGTGACTTGGGTTGGTGAATAAACTGCGGTGATCCTCCCTGAGCGCATGACAAGGATACGGTGCGACTGATGGAGCACCTCTTCGACTTCATCGGTAATCAGGATGATCGCCAAACCACGCTCAGCCAGACTATCGACAATCTGGTAGATCCCGGCCTTCGCTCCGACGTCCACACCAACGGTCGGTGAATCCAGGATGAGAATCCTCGGATTAGTGGCCAACCATTTGCCGAGCACCACGCGCTGCTGGTTGCCGCCGGACAATTCGCGCACCGGCCGGTTAGCGGTCTTTGTTTTGATGTGCAAATCGTTTACCCATTGCTCGATCGTAGCCGAGCGCTTTCCGCGATCGATGAAGCCGAGAAGGCCTTTAATCCGATCCAAGACCGAGACTACGATGTTATCGGCAATAGACTGTGGCATAACAGCCCAAGCGACAGACGGTCTTCGGAAACATAGGCGATGCCTTGCCGGATGGCGTCTCGATTGTGGAGCAAAGGAGTAATCTCGCCGTCGATCAAAATCTCACCGGTATTTGCTGGATTCATTCCAAACAACGAAAGAGCCAGCTCGGTCCGGCCCGAACCGAGACGACCCGTGATCCCGAGAATTTCACCAGGATGAAGCGCGAGAGCGATATTGCTGTAGTGACCGTGCCGCGTCAGATCGCGAATCTCGAGTACTGGCGGTTCCCGGGTAGAATGGGTTCGTTTGGCGCCAAGTTCAAAGTGATGGCCGGTCATTAGTTCGGTGAGCCGGTTTCGGTTTACTTCGCGCGCTGAAAAGGTACCCACGTTGCGGCCGTCCCTCAGCACCGTCACTCGCTCGGCGATGCTCATCACTTCGTCGAGTCGATGGCTAATAAAGATCGTGGCGATGCCCTGGGCTTTCAGTCCGTGAATGATGGAGAGAAGCGCCTCGACTTCCTGATGCGTAAGGGAGGCAGTCGGTTCGTCCATCACCACCAGCCGCGCATCCGCCGCCAGCGCACGACAGATGGCCACCAGTTGGCGAGATGCGATCGGTAGATTCCCGACGACTTCGTCGAACGGCAACGAAACTCCCAACCGCGTAATGACTGCCTCAGCCCGCCGATGCATCGCGCCGCGGTCAGCCCGGCGAAGCGGAGCCCCAACGTGCCTCTGAAAGGCGATATTTTCTGCGACCGACAGGTTTGGAAACAGTGACAGATCCTGGTAAATGATCTGCACGCCGGCCCGTTGTGATACTGCGGGTGTCAGAAAGGCATGGGATTTTTGATCAACGATGATTTCACCGGCGTCAGGCGCCAATACGCCTGACAAGATCTTGATCAGTGTGCTTTTCCCCGAGCCATTTTCGCCCACGAGGCTGTGGATTTCCGCGGGCTGGATCGTGAAATTGACCTCAATCAAGGCGCGCACGCCGCCGAACCGCTTGCTGATGCTCCGCAAATCGATGAGCGCCGGCGCCGGCTCAGAGGCTCCCTGATTTTCCTTCTCTGTGTTCGGCTGCTTTAGCATGCGCTGGTGGACTAGAGCTAGGTGCGAACATCTCACCTGCCGAAGTGGTGGTAAGACTTTCGCGGTGTCGGGGGATTAAATGTCACATTATCCTGGCTGTAGCAGCTTCAGGGCTAAGATCATTTATTTTTGGCCTGTTTGGATAGCGTCGGCCATAGGGTCCGAAGGAGTTTGGACGTTTCCATTCCGTGGCCCGAAGTGGCCAAGAAAGCATAGCCCAGGGTTTACCCTGGGTAATTTCCCCACCCGAATTAGCCCTGAAGGGGCCACTAGATGCGGCGAGAATCGGGCTCCGAACCTTGACACCGGCTCGCGTGCGCATTTCTAGCCCCTTCAGGGCGAAGCCTTTATTTCGGCTAACCCAGGGTAAACCCTGGGCTAAGCTCTCTTGCCCTTTCGGGGCGGGCCCTCGGGCCGTATAACCGGCGATAAACACATCCAAACCCTGGCTGGAGAGCGAGATCCCCCGTACTTGATTGTCGGCCAGAGGAAACCGCCGGCTCGCTCTGCCTGCAACTGAGCAAAGCCGGGAGGTTTTGCTTATTTGGTGAGGCTCAAAGTCCGAGCGCTACGAGCTTGTCGATGGTCTCTTTGTTGAGAGGTTGCATCTTGTCGACTTTGATCACGCGGTTTTCCTTATCGACTGCGACCTTCCCCAGACCCGGAATCTCCATTCCGTCGGTGATTTCTTTGCCGTCGATCACCATTTTCGAGAGAGTGATAATTGCTTCGCCAGCCTCCATCGGATTCCACATGTAGCCCGTTTAAATGACGCCTTCCTTTAAGAGCTTTGCGCCTTGCGAAGGAGAGAAGCTTCCCACTAAGGCAATTTTGCCGGCCTTACCTTTCTCTTTGATGGCGCGTCCAGCGCCGATCGGGCCCTGGCTGCCAAAGGTCAGAATCCCTTTGAGATTGGGATGTGCGAGCATCGCGTCGATCGCCGTTTTATAGCTGTCGTCAACGCTTTCCGCCACACCGTATCGGTCGGCGACAAGCTTCATTTTGGGATAATGCGCTTTTTGGTAAGCGATCGCGGCGTCCGCCCATAAATTGTGCAAGGGCACAGTCAACGACCCGACGTAGACGATATATTCGCCTTCTTCGCCCATGGCTTCCGCAAAAGCCTTCATATGCGCCTCGCCGTACCCAACGTTATCGATCATCTCAATATCCCAGGTGTTCCCCTTCTGACTGGGTGATTCATGAGTGATGATCGGAATGCCCGCCGCTTGAGCCCGGTCGAACACCGGTTCCAGAGCTTTGGCGTCGTTTGGCACCACCCCGATAACTTTCACTTTTTTAGCGATCAAGTCCTCCACCGCCCGCACCTGCTGAGCAGGGTCGGCAGTGGTCGGACCGACCATGTAAGCGTTCAGGTCGTACTGCTTACCGGCCTTTTGAATGCCCTTTTCCATGGCGTTAAACCAGGGAATTCCGCCGATTTTCACGACGACCGCGACTTCTTCTCCAGCGGCTAGCGCTGAATTGTTTAGCACCGAGCAAAATAAGACCGATGCGGCGATTGCCGCATGGCAGAGGTTGAGACGCATGATGATTCCTTCTTCGGGGGGTTAGATCCGATCGCCGAGTAGACGACGAGGGGATCATTTACAAGTTTAAATGCAGGTTGTCTCTAACGTACCCACAAGTTGATTGTCAAGCAGACACGCTTACCAGGGTCAGAACCACGACTTTAGTCGCGGGTACAGATCAAGAAAACGTTGGTAAGAGGCTTCATAACGGTCGACTCGATCAGCGGTTGGAGCGGTGGTGACGTCAAAAACGGGAGCTAAACGTCGCGTCTCTTCGTATCCATTGAACACCCCGGCGCCGATGCCGCCAATCATTGCGGCTCCCACCCCGGCTCGCTCAGCGGCATTTTCGTCTCGACCTTGGAAAAGTGGGCGAGCCAGGATGTCGGCGAGGATTTGACGCCAGAGCGGACTGCCTAATCCATTGCCCGAAGCGACAAGTCCAGGCAGCTTGGCCCCACAGATTTCCATCGTTTCAATGATCTGGCGAAGCGCAAACGCAACGCCCTCCAAGAGTGCCCGGGTCATGTGAGCTGGACCGTGCCGCAACGCTAAACCGACAAAGCTTCCTTTCGCTCGCGGATCCATGATCGGCGATCGTTCTCCGACGATGTACGGCAGAAAGATCAGCCCTTCACACCCGGGCTCAATTTCCCCGGCGAGCCGATCCAGTTCTGCATACGAAAAACGGTCGTTCCCCAGGATGGATCGAAGCCATCTCAGAGCCATGCCGGCGGAAAGCATCGCTCCCAAGAGATACCACCGTTCCGGATGCGCGTGACAGAAGGTATGAAGCCGGAGTTTGGGATCAAACAGCGGCGTAGTCAGCGGAACAAAGACCTGGCCTCCCGTACCGATGGTCACCGAACCGAGTGGAGGATCAATCAAACCGTTTCCGACAGCCTGAGCAGGTTGATCGGAGCTTCCAACCGACAAAGGGATTCCAGGAGCAAGGCCGAGTTCCGTGGCGGCTTCCTTTGTGAGGTGGCCAACCAGCTCGCTCGACGCTCGCGTCTTTGGAAAAATTGACCTTGGCAGCTTCAGCCGCGCGATCACCTCGTCTGCCCAAATCCTCCTCCCGACGTCGAAAATGCCTGTCGCGGAAGCGTCACTCTCGTCCGTTTCGAGTTCACCGGTCATTTTGAACCGGATGTAGTCTTTGGGCATTAGAAAGGTGAATGTTCGATCGAGTGACTCTGGTTGATATTTCTGAAGCCAGAACAAAGAGGAGATCAGAAACCCGGCAGCCGGGGCCGTTCCGCATTTTTGCAGGTCCGAACCGACGAGACCCTGGATCTCCTCCAGGAGATCAGCGCTCCGCTGGTCCGCCCAAATGATGGCCGGCCTCAACGCCCGGCGATCCGCGCCGATCAGAACGAAACCATGCATCTGTCCAGAGAAGCCGATACCGGAAATGTCGGGGCGGCCGGCCTTATCCATCGCCTGGCGTACAGCGAATACGGTCCCGCGCCACCAATCTTCCGGTTCCTGCTCGGCGTAACCAACCGACGGCGTAAGAATTGGATACTCGGCAGATCCGATGCCTCGAATAGATCCATCCAACGCGAAAACAACCACCTTTACGCTGGAGGTTCCAAGGTCAATACCAAGAAGAGATTTCATTGATGGAAGATAGGAGATAAACCGCAGAGTATAGGAGATAAACCGCAGATTGCGCAGATTCCACAGATGAATGCAGTAGGAAAGCAGCCGATTAGCCAGTAGCCAGACGCCTGCGGTTCTTTTTGCCACAAGGAACCATCTGGTTTCTTAAGAGCAACCCGTGGACGAGGGCGCGTGAAGCTTTCGACAAGAAAATCGCGCTTGGCGGACCTTGGCGTTTTCAGAGAAGCCCTCCCACTTGGCCAAAGCGCCATCTGTAAGGCGGGAGGAACTTTCAAGTTCCTTGGAAGTAGCCAGGAGCCAGGAATGACGCTATGCAATTCAGGGCGCGCATCTTTGTTCTTCCAGGCTACTCAGCTACTTTCCGGGGCGCTTCGAGCTCGATGACCGACTTGTGTTCCACCGGAAAATTCACCGAGTTTGCGATGAAGCAAAGTTCGTGGGCGCGCTGATGAAGTGCCTCGGCTTGGGCGGCGGATCCCCGGACGATCACGTGAGGTCGAATTGTGACGTTGGTAAAATGACCACCCCCTTCGGCTGTCTCTCTGATCGTGCCTTCGGCGCGATCTTCGTAAGACACCACCACGATGCCGGCATCGGCACACAGGTGGAGGTACCAAAGCATATGGCAGGTCGATAGCGCCGCGACCATCAGTTCCTCCGGATTGTATCGAGCAGAATCTCCGCGGAATTTTGGATCGGACGAGCCTGAAATCGTTGGTTTGCCTGGCACGTCGATCTCATGATCTCGGGTGTAAGATCGATAGTCAGAAGTGCCTCTGCCGGTATTTCCAGTCCAAAGGACGTTGACGCAGTAGCTGTGTTCGCGAGGCATGGTCAATTGGCTTTTTGAAACTTTCGAAACCAAGAAGTCAAGGAATCAGGAGGCGGATTCATGGCAAACATGTTGGCCTCCCTTGAATTCTCGACTTCCTGGGCTTCTCTTGGAAGACAAGACACCGGGAAATTTTTACCGGCGTACCTTATCTCTAATGACAGGACCTCCCGTCACGGGCAATCTTCCTTTATGCGTTCTACCTTTCTCTTCGCTTTGGTCTGGCTCGGGTTAGCAGCACTCGCATATGCCCAAGACGACGCGCAGCTCAAGGTCGGCGGGGGAACGATTGACATTTCGTTTGATCCTTCCCCGCCGGAAAACCTGCGCAAGTTGGTCCTGGATTGGATTGCGACCGCGGCGCGAGCGGTCTCGACCTATTACACCAAATTTCCGGTACCGGACGTTGCGATTGCCGTCAATTTCCAGGATGGTCGAGGGGTCAATTCCGGGCATGCGCTCGGTTCGGAGCCCGCCCAAATCTCGATTTCGGTGGGCCGGGCGACATCTGCTGCGGGCTTCGCGGATGACTGGACGATGACCCATGAAATGGTGCACCTGGCCTTTCCCTCGGTGCCTAGAAGCCATCACTGGATCGAAGAGGGGCTTGCGACTTACATCGAGCCGATCGCTCGAGTGCGTGCGGGAGGTTTGACACCGGAGAAGGTCTGGGGCGATATGGTTGCCGGGATGCCGCAAGGGTTACCGGAGCCCGGGGATCGTGGATTGGATTTTACTCATACCTGGGGCAGGACTTATTGGGGCGGGGCTTTGTACTGTCTGCTTGCCGACGTCGAAATCCGCAAGCGTACCGGTAACCGGATGGGCCTCGAGGACGCAATGCGTGGGATCCTGAAATCTGGAGGAAGCATCGAGGTGGAGTGGCCGCTGTCGCGCGCCCTGCAAACCGCCGATCAGGCAATCGGAGTACCGGTCCTGGAGGAATTATACGACCGGATGAGAAGTAATCCCGTTTCTCCTGATCTCGATAAACTCTGGAAAGAACTGGGCGTTCAACGTCGAGGGGAAACCATCGTTTTCGACGATTCTGCGCCACTCGCCGCGATTCGGCGAGCCATCACCGGCTCTGGCACTCACGGTTGAGCTTGAGCAAGTCGTCACAAGAAGCGCGTTCCAGTGCCATCAGTCTGCGCGGGAGCACAACCCCTCCGCGCAGAGCGCCCGTTCTCGCGCCGGCGGACAAATCCGCACGACAGGCGGCGCGGCTTATGCTGCTAGTCTGGCGTTCGAATGTCTGATTTAACGACGGAAGCCTTTTCCGAACACAGCTTCAAAGAGTTACCTGTCATAGTATTAACAGCTGGGACGACCGGTATGAAATGGATCGCCATTTTTTTGGGCCTTTTCAATGCGTCGCTTTTGTTGGCGGCGGACGGAGTTGATCACCTGATCGCGGACGCTGAGCAACTAGAACAACGCGGTGATACGGATTCCGCCATCAGCGTACTGAAAGATGCGGAGCACTCATCTCCTGAGAACGTACAGGTCGAGAAATTATTGGCGCGGCAGTATGTCCTCAAAGTTGACGACTCGACTGATCCGGCAGTCAAAAAGAGCTATGCGGAAATGGCGCGTGACCTCGCACGGAAGGCTGCCAATAAGCTGCCATATGATTCGGAAGCCCAAGTTGAATTGGCTGCCGCCTATGGAAAGCTCTGCGACATGGTCGACGGGAAAACTAAAGTTGAATATTCGAAATTGGTCTACGCGGAAGCGAGAAAGGCAGTGGAGTTGGATCCCGGCAGCGATTTTGGTCACTTGGTTCTGGCGCAATGGAATTTGCAGATGGTCTATCTTAACCCCTTTTTAAGGGCGCTCGCACAGATGATCTACGGACAATTTCCTCCAGCTTCCACGGAAGAAGCAATTGCCCACTACAAGAAGGCTATAGAACTAGCACCCGAGCGGATCGTACATCACGCCGAATACGCAAAGGCACTGGATGTGCTGGGCGATACCGCAGGGGCTCGCCAGCAATGGACGAAGGTGGCGGAGCTCAAGCCGATCTGGGCGCAGGATCGACGCTATCAGGCGATGGCGATGCGAAGGTTGCAAGCGCGCTGAGAGCCATGCTCTTAAAAATCGTAAAGTATACAGACCATAATACTTGCTTTTATAATAAATCCCATATATTCTGCAGCCGGTTATTTTTCATCGGACCACCAACCACCCGATGACGCTTCCAGCGTACCAATAACCAAGGGCACCCATAATATTGAAAAATATCCTGATCGTTGATGACAGCCCGACGCCCCGTCAACTCTTGCGCGAACTCCTGCAGGCCCAAGATTACACGACGGCGGAAGTCGAGGACGGAATAGAGGCCCTTTCTGCCCTGGAGCGCGAACCGTTCGATGTCATTGTCTGCGACGTTCTGATGCCAAACATGGATGGCTACAGCCTGTGTCGTGAAGTGCGGCGGCGGCCCGAGTTTAAAAATTTGTTTTTCGTTCTTTACACCGCGACCGATTTCACGCCGAACGACGAAAAACTTGGCCTGGCACTCGGTGCGGACAAATTTATCAGTAAGATGGGTCACCCGACCACGATCCTCGAGACGATCGTGGAAGTCATCGGAAAGAGGAGAGAGAGCCGCTCAGAGCACCTTACTCTCAAAGTCAATTTGCCGTTCGAGAAGGAAATGAAGAAGTATGACCCGCTCATGATCCGACAGCTGGAAGAAAACAGCGTCGGGCTCGGACAAGCCCGCGATGAACTTCGCAGTCTGAATCAGGAGCTGGAGAGGCGGGTAGGGGAACGAACGAAGGAATTGGCCGCCAAGAATACCGCCTTGGAGTTGCGGACAGAAGAGCTGGCGCGCTCAAATGCGGATCTTGTGCAGTTCGCCTACGCTGCATCTCACGATCTGCAGGAACCGGTTCGCGCGGTGGCTGGCTGTATCCAGATTTTCAAGCGCAAATACCAGGGAAAATTAGACCAGAAAGGCGATGAGCTGATCGGAATGATTGTGGATGGCTCAGCCCGGATGAAGGCGTTGATCGACGGCCTTCTGGCGTACTCTCGAGCCGGCTAGGATGAAAAGCTCGACACCATCGACACTGGTCTCGTCCTGCAAGAGGTATTGGAAGATCTCAGTGCGGCAATCAGCGAGTCCAAAGCGAACTTTGTCCTCGGGAAATTACCACCGTTGTGTTTTGCCAAAAAGCACTTCAGGCAGGTGCTGCAAAATCTGGTCGACAACGCTATAAAGTACCGAAGCGAAGCCGACCTCACAATACACGTTCGCGCAGTGCGTCAGGCCAGCGCCTGGATTTTCAGTATCGCAGACAACGGGATTGGATTTGAACAGCAGTACGCGGAACAAGTCTTTGGCGTCTTTCAACGGCTGCACACTCGCGAGCGTTATTTGGGAACCGGGATCGGACTGGCTGTTGGAAAAAAGATCGTCGAGCGTCGTGGAGGAAGGATCTGGGCCGAATCGTCACCGAATCATGGCTCAACCTTCTTTTTTTCTATTCCTGATAAGCACGTTGCTTTGGAGAATTGATCCGTATGAACCGTATGACGAAGATCCTGCAAGTGGAAGATAGCCCGGAAGACCGGATGATGACCGCGGAAGCCATCGGTGAGGCATCATCGAGCGCCGAACTGCGTTCAGTGGCGACGACAAAAGAGGCGATCACCATGATATCCGCGGAAGCAAAATGGCGGCCAAGCGTTGTGCTACTGGATCTTTCGTTACCCGGCGAATCTGGATTTGGGTTACTGCAGCTGATGAAGAGCCAGTCAGATCTGCAGAGTATACCGGTCATCATCTTCAGTTCCTCGAAAGCACAGCCAGATGTCGATAAAGCCTACCGCTTACAGGCTAACTGTTACATCCCCAAACCCGCGGATTTCGAAGGATATCTGGTACTGATGGCGTCACTCATGCGACTGGGCGTGAGTTGGGTGCAGCTGCCGTTTTCTTAGGTTTTCTCGGTGGTAACCGCTTCCTGCCTGGAATCGGCGAACGTCCTCCGCGTCGGCTGGTAGGGTCGTTTCCTTATCGGTTGGTAGGGTCGCGCTCCCGCGCGACCGGCGTGGCCCGGCGTAGGTAAGGCGTCCCGCCTTACCTCTTGAAGTACGTGAAGCGTCCCCGCTTTGCCTCTTGAGGGAGCGAGCCGGAGGGGAATCGTATCGGCGTGTTGGCGTGTCGTTAGTTAGCCCGTTAGTTAGGAACGATGCGAGAACGGAGGCTTTGGGACGAGCCACGCCGAACGCGCGGGCAGCGCATCCCTCCCACTTCTTCAAGAGGCAAAGCAGGGACGCTTCGCTTACGCGCAACCCAAAACTCAAAGCCTCAAACTACCTTCAGCATTCCGCCATCCACGAAATAGGTCGACCCTACCGAATAACTCGCGCGCTTCGAACAAAGGAAAACGAAAAAGCTTGCCAGTTCCTCGGGCGACCCGAAGCGATCGATCGGAGCGTGTTCACGGGCGACTGAATCAAGATATCCCTGCCAGTCGCCTCCTTTGTCCGCGGTCAGTTGTTTTGCGGTCTTGATCCAATCGGGCGTCAGTATCAATCCGGGATTGATGGTGTTGACTCGAATATTGTCTTTGACGAGTTCGTTGGCCAGGGTCTTGGAAAACATCATCAGCGCGGCTTTGGTGACGTTATAAATCGGCTCGTACCAAAGCGGCTGAACCGCGCAGACGGAGGCGTTGTGCAGAATTACCCCGCCACCGCGTTTCCGCATGGAAGGTACGATGCCCCGCGCCAGACGCACCGCTGCCATCACGTGAAGATCCCAATAGTATTGCCACTTTTCGTCTGAAGCCTCCATGATCGTCTCATTGCTTCCGGTGCCTGCATTGTTGATCAGGATGTCAGCGCCACCGAACTCGCGTTCGATTTCGGCGACCACCTGTTCAACTGCGCCAGTGGTAGCGATGTCGCCAGCAACTCCAATTGACCGGACGCCGAACTTCTTTGCGATACGAGCCGCTTCCGCGTGGGCCCGGTCGGCCTGTCGCGCGACGATGACAACGTTAACTCCTTCTGCTGCCAAACCTTCCGCAACGGCAAGGCCGATACCTACACTGCCGCCGGTGACGACGGCCACTTTGTCTTTTAGTTCAAGATCCATAAATATTGACGGTTCGACCGCTCAGCGGGCGGCCATTTGGTTCTGGGGACCAACGGCGCTGATAAGACAGCCTTTCGGATCGCTCGAATTTCGCTCGAGTTTTTCTCCTGCTGGTTTTTCGCGATTCTTTCATTTCGCTCGTCTATTTCACAATGAGTATTTTCGTGCGGTCGATCGTCACGGCCACGGCTAGAATAAGAACCACGCCGAACACGATCTGCTGCGCGAAAATGTCTACGCCGACAAACGTCATGCCCACACGCACGACGGAAATAATCAGCGCTCCAACGACCGTCCTGCCGATGCCGCCTGCACCGCCGGTGATTGAAGTGCCTCCGACGACGACCGCGGCGATGGCTGGCAGAAGCAGTTCGTTCGCCAAGGTCGGAGAGCCACTACTCAGCCGGCCCGCGAGCAAGATGCCGGCCAGGCCCGCTAACCCGGCCGATAAGGAATAGGCAATCACTTTTTGCCGATTCACTTTTACCCCCGATGCCCAGGTCGCGGCCTCGCCGGCGCCGATGGCAATACTGTACCGCCCAAAAGGCGTATAGCGCTGCAACCAGATTCCCACGCCGGCGACGAGCGCGCCAACAATGATCACACTTGGCATCCCGAACGGGCGTCCGGTAATCCAACTCAGGTACGCGCGCCCAGTTTCACCGATGGTGATCGAGCGTTCCTGCGAAAGAAGCAGGGCAGCCGCTGCCACCAGGCCACTGGTTGCCAGAGTGACAATAAAGGATGGGATTCGCAACCAGACGTGAACTACACCGCTAAAGGCGCCTGTGATAAATGCCACCAGTAAAGTCGCCGGAAACGCCCAGTAACCAACCCGCGAGAGCGCTACCGCCACAATGACACTGCTCAATGAGGCAACGGCCTGGATCGATAGGTCAATCCCGCCGAGCATCACCACAAAGGTAATTCCTGCCGCGAGAATGAAAAGAGTCGCCGTATCTGCCATGACTACCAGCAACGTCTCAGCTGTCAGAAAACTCGGTCGCAGAGCACCGATCAGCGTGACCAATCCGAGCAGGACCAAAATCGGAATCGCGCCCCGGATAGTGGCGCCCGACAGGAGCGATTTCGTAGCGGTTTGGGGTGAGATCATCGCTGCGCGGCTACCGCCGAAGTTTTACCCGCAGATTACGCCGATTACACAGATTGTTATGGAACAGAATGCTACCAGAACCAGAACTTGGACCTTTGCAGTACTCTTCATAGGTAATCATTTCTGTCCTCCGCAGCTAATCTCTGGTTCTCGGTTTCAACCTCTTGATTCTCCATCCAAAACTCTTCTCTCTCATCATCTGTGGAATCTGTGTAATCTGCGGTTAAACCTCTTAACTCCGCGAAATCTCCGCTCATACCATGTGTCTGATGAGATCGACCTGGGACGGCTTGTGACCCGGTGAAGCGTCGAACCGGGCAGTGATCTGGCCATCGCGCATCACCAGGATAGAGTGACACAACCCGATGGTTTCTTCCAAAGTGTCGGCGGTCAATACGATCGCCACACCCTCTTCTGAGAGATCCCTGATTAACTCGTAAACTTCCTCCTTGGCCCCCACATCCAGACCACGGGTAGGATGGTCGAAAATGAGAATGTGCGCCCGCGCATTCATCCATTTGGCAAGCACCACCTTTTGCTGGTTACCGCCGCTTAGATTCAGGCAAAGCGCTTCGACGGTCGGAGTCCGGATGCGCAGTTTGTCGACCCAGTTTTTCGCCAACTGGCGCTCTCGGCTGAGACTGATGGCGCCTGTTATTCGACTGGTGGGCAGGCTCGACAAGGTGACGTTGACCGCGATCGGGAGGGATAGGACCAGACCTTCGGTACGCCGTTCGCGGGGGATATAACCGACACCATGGTCGGCCGCCTGAGAAGGCGCTGTCAAACGGACCTCCCGACCGTCGATTTGGAGTGTGCCATTCGTTTGCGGAACAAATCCGAACAAGGTGCGGGTCAATTCCTCCCGACCTGAGCCGACCACTCCTGCAATGCCGAGCACTTCACCTTTACGGAGCACGAAGTCAACCTCCCGATAGGCGCCCTTGACTGATAGACCGCGCGCCTCCATCACAATCTCCGCTCCCGGCGACTTTTGCCGTGACTCGCGATAGTACTCGGCGTGCCGATCTCGGCCGACCATCATCTGGTGCAATTGCGGCACGGTGGTCGATCCAGCCTGCATGTGCCCAACCACCCGCCCATCCTTCATGACGTAGATGCGATCGCTCAGCTCGAGGATCTCGTCGAGTCGGTGCGACACGAAAACGAAGCTGGCACGTTGCTTGAGCGCGCGAACCCGTGCGAACAGAATATCGATATCCCGTTGCTCCAGGACCGAAGTTGGTTCATCCAATAAAATTACCAGGTGTCTTTCGGTGCGCTCCTCCAAGGCCAGCGCTTTGGCGAGTTCGACCATCTGGCGTGCAGCGAAGCTCAGCTCCGAGGTTCGGATGCGAGGATCGATGTCCACCTCAACCTTATCGAGTTGACGACGTGCCGCGGCATTCAGGCGCCTGCGATTGATCAATCCGAATCGGGTAAACTCCGCTTCCTGTCCGAGATAGATGTTCTCGCCGACGGTCAGGTTCAGCAGAAGCGACTGCTCCTGGAAGACGATTCCTATACCGTTGAGATTGGCTTCGCGAGGGCTTCGGAGCAAGGCCGGCGCGCCATCCAATTTCAACGATCCGCGGTCTGGCAAATATACGCCGGCCAGGATTCGCATCAGTGTTGATTTGCCCGCCCCGTTCTCGCCGACCAGGCCCACCACTTCGTTGACGCCTATTTCCAAATTGACATCGTCCAACGCCTGGACCCCGGCGAACGCTTTGCTGACATGCTCGATTGAAAGCATTTTTACTTCACTATTTTCAAGCGAGCACGATCAAGGGAAAGCGCGACCGCGACGATGATCAAAACTCCTTGGACCCCTTGCTGGAGATCGGGAGAGATGCCGAGCAGCACCATTCCGTTGCCCAACACGGCCATGATGAGAACGCCGACCAGGGTGTTGAGAACTCCACCTTCTCCTCCGGTCAGCGCGGTGCCGCCGACGACCACGGCCGTAACAGTCGAAAAGAGCCTTCCGCTTCCGATCAACGCGTTGCCCTGACCGAGTTGCGCCGCGGCCAGCAGGCCGCCGAGCCCAAACAAGGTTCCCGCGATCATGAAAACGATCATCTTGACTCGTTTGACAGGGATGCCAGAGAGAGCCGCCAGGTCCTCGCCGCCGCCAATCGCGTAAATATATCGCCCAATCCTGGTCTTCCGCTCGATCACCCATGTTATTCCGAGCGCCCCGAGGGCGACCCAAACCGCGATCGGAAAGTCCAGGAATCGCTCGAGGGCGAGACTTCGGATTCCCTGGTCGAGCACGCGCACCGTCGACCCGCCGAGAACGAGCGTGGCAACTCCGACCCCGATAAACCACATGCCCAGCGTGACCATGAACGACGGAATACGTAAGCCGACATGGATGGCTCCGTTCAAACATCCAATCGCACCACAGGCCAGGATGGCCAACACCACGCCGAACCAACCCAGGTCGTTTCCATTGCCATTGTTGCGCACCAGCAAGCTGATCAACACCGCACCGATCGCTAACACCCCTTCAACGGACAGGTCGATACTGCCTAGCACGATGATGAAGGTCATGCCCAACGCGAGCACCAGCGGAATCGAGGCTGAATTCGCGATGCGAATCAGGTTATTGAACTCAAAAAAGCGGGTGTTCAACGCGCCGATCATGAGTGATAACACGATCAGCGCGAAGAAAGGCGCAAAGGGCTTAAGACGGCGCAAAGACCGTTTGGGGTTCCTATCGCGCCGTTCGGAGGATCTTATCTGCGGCGTACCTGAATCCGCGGAGGGATGACCGATCTGGGGTTCCACGCGCTCCTCAGCTCTGCCGAATCTGCCCCGTCACGCGGCCCCACAAATCGTTGAAGTCGATCTTCGGTTCCGATTCGATATGGGTCTTGTAAAACTCGTCGGCATTTTCCTTGGTGACCAACACGCCGGTGCCATAGAACTCGCGATGCTCCTTCGGTTCTTTTGCGGGGTCAATTTTCCCGGTTTTTGCCGCGTAGGCGATGGAAAGCCCCATGCTCCCTTGCCAGTAGGGATCCCAGGAGACGGTGGCCGCGAATTCACCTGCGCGTACCGCTTCAATCGCGGTTTTTATTCCATCAATGCCCGTGACGGGCACCTTGCCGGCCAACTTTTCCGCGCGCAGCGCCTCCAGCGTGCCAACGGCCATATCGTCATTGGCGGCCCAGATTCCCTTAATATCGCCGCCAAACCGAGTCAGCCAGGCGCTCACGATGTTAAAGGCTTCTGTCGACTTCCAGTTTGCTACCTGAAAATCGAGCAGTTTCACGTTCGGGTTTGCCTTGAGCGCATTCTCCAGCCCAGTTTTGCGTTCGATGGCAGGAGTGTTCGACAAAATGCCTCCGAGTGCCACGATGCCGCCTGACCCGCCAATGGCCTTGATCAACGCGTTCGCGGTGTCTTCGCCGTAATGAACGCCGTCGAAGGCAATGTGGGCAACGTAATTCGGGTTGAAGTCCCATGGATGCAAATCGGCCGGCTTGTTCCACTGGGTGGTGACATAGGCACCAGCCTTGACGCAGGCGTCGACGATCGGGCGCGCGTCCGGGCTGTCGTTTGGATCGACATTCAAAACCATGTTGCCACCGGTCTTGGCGAGGATCGCCCGAATATCGGCGATCCCTTTCTCGCTGTCCCCCTCGGTGACGAGGGTGACGTAGTCAGCGCCAATCGATTTTGCGAAGGCCTGCCCCCCCTGATTCCAGGTGGCGTGATAGGGGTTCGACAATGACCGGATGGAGTTGACCATCGTTGGAGTGCCGGCAGCGAAGGCTCTGCGAGGCACGATTGATAGAGCGGCCGTCGCGCCGGCAAATGCTGCCGTGCGGCGAATGAAAGTTCGGCGATGCATGGGCATCCCATGAATATCTTTGTTCGGAGAGTTCATGTTCGTAAGTATCCTCTGCGGTGGTTTCAGCTCTGGGGGGCAGCGCCTGACTGGCAGGCGATCTGAAAGGAAACGGCGAAACTATCGAGTTTGCCGGCTAAACTCAATCATTCACCACAGGTTTTTTTGCGGACGGCCATTGTAAGGCGACATTCCCGTTGCGATTACACCCGGTTCCAATTGATTTTTTTCAGGATCTGATCAAATCCAGCTTTCCAAACGGACCAAGTGTGTCCGCCTGCGCATCGCAATACACGCTCAGGCGGAATGATGGGCCTCAGCCGCTCAATTCCCGGGAGCAACCGATCGCTCCTTGAGGTTTTGCGTTTTGAGTTTTGGGTTTTGAGTTTTGAGTGGCGGAGCCTCGCCCCCTTACTGAAGGAAGGTGCCGGCGCATCGGCGTGGGGCTCGATCCTGGAACCAAACGCCGCCTTGCGACCACGCCGACACGCCAATACGCCCACACGCCGACACGTTTCTCCTCAGTGGGCTCCCTGGAGATTCGAGTTTTTGAGGTAAGCTTTCCAACCGCCAAACTCGGAGATGTTCATTGCGTCCTGTGCGGCGACTTCTTCGCAGAGGAAGCCTTTGACGACGCGTCCGTCGCTGAGATGAATCATTCCGATCGTCAACGGGGAGGGAATATCCTTCAGGAAATTCCCAAACTCCGCGATTGGGAGTTCCCACACTTCCAGATCAATCGACCTGCCGGTCTCGGCGCCGACCCTGACCATCCCGGGCTTTGGAGGCGATGTGCCGGGCAGCGCGAAAAGCTGGTACGAGGGAGCAGTTTTAGCTTTCCGAATGAATCGGCCATCGCGGAGGGTGAGTTGGTAATTCAACGGTTCACCGGTCAGGTGCGCGCCCGCGACGGCGATCATCATTCGGTCAGAGTTGATTTCTTTTGCGGGGGCGAACAAGTCGGGATAGGCGAGCTTTGTTCCGCCGAGGGAAGGACGCAGAGAACGGAGATAAGAGTTAGCCAGCGCGAGCAGGGATCGATCCGCGAAAGTTTGACCAATGAAAGTAGCTCCAAAGGGTAAACCATCAGGACGGAAACCGGCTGGAACTGCGACAGCGGCGAGGTCCAGCAAGTTAAGAAAATTAGTAAAAACCCCCAGCCGGCTGTTCAGCGTAACAGGATCGCTCTCCACCTCCGCAATCCGAAAGGTATCAGGAGCGGTCGGCAAAAGAAGAAAATCGACAACATTCCAGGCGCCGGACGCCTCCTGCCGTAATCTTTCCAGCGCATACTGGCCGTTGAATGCGTCAACGGCCGAAAATTTCTTACCGCCCAGAATGATTTCACGCACCACCGGGTGAACCTCTTCGGCGTGCTCCTTCACAAAGCTCCCGACCGCAGCAAACCGTTCAGACACCCAAGGGCCTCCGTAGAGCAATTGAGCTGCTTGCAGGAAGGGCTTTACGTCGACTTCGACCAAAGTATGTCCAAGAGATGCCAGTCGCTCTCCCGCCTTTGAGAACAACGAAAGGTATTCGTGATCGACCATGTAAAGATCCTGAGGAGGCGGGATGCCGATACGGAATGTCGAAGCAACGAACTTCTTGGGAGGCAAATGGCGCGAATATGGATCGTTCCTGTCGTATCCGGCAGCGATTGAAAACACCGCTTCCGCGTCTTCGGCCGTCAGACAAAAGACTGAGACACAGTCGAGGGATCGGCAAGCCGGCACTACACCGTGGGTGCTCAGAATTCCCCTGGTCGGTTTAAGGCCGACAATGTTGTTGAAGGCCGCCGGAACCCGCCCCGACCCCGCTGTATCTGTTCCTAGAGCAAAACTGACGAGCCCCGCTGCCACGGCCACAGCCGAGCCCGAACTGGACCCGCCCGAAATATACTCGGGGTGAAAGACGGTAGAACACGCTCCGTAAGGCGACCGCACGCCGACGAGGCCGGTGGCAAACTGGTCCATGTTTGTTTTACCGATCAGGATGCCTCCGGCTTTTTTGAGATGACCGACCACGGTCGCATCCAGTTCAGCAACGTAGGAGAATGCTGGGCAGCCGGCCGTCGTAGGCAGGTTTGCGGCATCAATATTGTCTTTGACGGCAAACGGAATTCCGAAAAGCGGAGCCAGTGCTACGTGCGCTAGTGCCTCGGCAGCAAGCACGGCTTCCTCCTCCGGTACAAGATGAATCCAGATCGGATTCTCCTGGAGCGTCCGAATACGCCGATAAACTTCGCGAATCACTTCAGCGGGTGCCAGAGTACCTGATCTGTAGTGCGCTTGAAGGGACGCTATGTCCAAAGAGAGGTCAGATAAATTCTTCATGCTCCGGCAAACCTCTCAAACTGTTTAAACAAATACATCGTCCCATCCTCGTTTGAGCACGAAGCCTGCCTAGCCTGCGCCGCTGAAAAATCCTTAGAGATTTGTCTGCGGAGGAGGCTTTAGCCACGAAACCGTCCGGCTACGCCGGAAAATTCCACTGCTTTCGCAGACAAGAGTCCATAAAAAAGTTCGTTTCGATTTTATCGATTTCAAAACGGCCCAAAGAGCCTGTCGGTTCGGCCGACGGACACCGGGCTTGATTTTTGCGGGCTAGGCTGGCGGTATTTATACAGTCTCGTGCAGGTTTATGCCCATGTTGGGGCGATTGGGGGAACGACGCCGTCTTAATAGCTGGCGGGTGTGGATCGTCGCTCTCCACGAAAAGAATGCTGCAGCGAAAATTTCACGAGGCAAGCCGAATCTGAGGCCCGAAGGGCCAAGAGAGCATAGCCCAGGGTTTGTATGTGTTTAGCGAAGTCTTGGACCTCAACCGACAGGTAGTCTTTGCACTCCGCAAAGCTGCCTGAAAAACTCGGCTCAATTGTTCAACTTTTTGACAACCACGAACGGCTAGCGTCGGTCATACGGCCCGACGGGCTCGCCCCGAAGGGGCAAGAAAGCTTAGCCCAGGGTTTACCCTGGGTTCGCCGAAAATAAGCGTTTCGCCCTGAAGGGGCTGGAAATGCGCGCGCGATCTGGTTCAAAGGTCCGGACCCGATTCTCGCTGTGCCTGGTGACCCCTTCAGGGTTAATTCGGGTGGGAATTTAACCCAGGGTAAACCCTGGGCTATGCTTTTTTGGCCACTTCGGGCCAGAGATTGGGAACTTCCAAACCGCAGAGCCCTTCGGGCGTATGACCGACTCTAAAAGGGACCACCATGGCAGGATTTCCTTGTCGAGCGCGGGTCCTTTCGTGCCAGAGCGACAGACAATGATCGAGGCTGGCACGGGTGGTGCTAAGCGATATCGATCACGACCAACCCCACACTTCGAGCGCTCAGAGAGGAATCTTCATGAACGTCAATCGCACCGTCAGCGTTGATGCTGAACCGTACCTTTACGAATTCGAGCCGGCCCACTGTGCGCTCATGATCATTGACATGCAGCGCGACTTCCTGGAGCCAGGGGGATTCGGCGAGATGCTTGGCAACGATGTTTCACAGCTTCGACGCACCATCGAACCCAATCGGCAGTTGTTGGCAGCGTGGCGTGAGAAGGGTTTGAAGGTGATCCATACGCGTGAAGGACACCGGCCCGACCTGACCGATCTTCCACCGGCCAAAAAAGTGCGCGGCAGAAGCAAGACTTCGATCGGCGATCCAGGGCCGATGGGCCGCATCCTGGTCAGGGGTGAAGCGGGGCACGACATCATTCCGGAGCTCTACCCGCTTCCCACCGAGCCGGTCATTGATAAACCCGGTAAAGGCGCGTTTTTCGCCACCGATCTGCACGCGATCCTGCAGAACCTCGGCATTCAGAAACTCGTCGTCACCGGTGTTACCACCGAAGTCTGTGTCAACACGACCGTCCGCGAAGCCAACGACCGCGGGTACGAGTGTCTTGTTCCGGCCGACTGCGTTGGATCTTACTTTCCGGAATTTCAGGAGATGGGGCTGAAAATGATCAAGGCGCAGGGTGGGATATTCGGCTGGGTATCGGACTCGCCCCGAATTCTTGCTGCCCTTGGGTAGGGAGGATAGCGACAAAAGTAAGACTAGCAAGATTGAAAGAAGGTTATGAATAATACGAAACCTGCCATCTGGGTGGCCGGAGACTGGAACGCGTTCTTCGGCTTCGGGACTAATATATTGGTCAATCTGCTCACGCTGAGCGGGTTGTTACGCTTCGTCCTGAAAATGCCAGATCAGCTCGTTTTCGGGCGTATCCTCCCAGCCACTGGAATGATGCTTTTTCTCAGCACGCTCTATTATGCGTGGCTTGCTTACGGATTGGCCAAGCGTACAGGACGGAACGACGTTTGCGCGCTTCCTTCCGGTACCAGCGTGCCGCATATGTTTGTCGTCACGTTTGTGATCATGCTGCCGATTGCCGTAAGGACGGGCGATCCGGTCAAAGGCTGGGAAGCGGGGCTGACCTGGGTGTTTATTCAGAGCTTCGTCCTGATGGTGGGAGGATTCATTGCGCCAGTTATTCGGAAGATCACACCGCGCGCGGCTCTTCTTGGCACGCTCGCCGGTGTTTCAATTGCCTTCATCTCGATGCGGCCGGCGCAGGATATGTTCATCACGCCGTTGATCGGTGTCACCTGCTTTGCGATCATTCTCGCCAGCTGGTTCGGGGGCGTGCGCTACTTTGGCGGTGTTCCAGCGGGCCTGGTCGCAATTGCCGTAGGCTGCATTATCGCCTGGGGGTCGACCCTGTTCGGACTGCATCTGGGTGGAATGAGCGCGGCGGGCTTTTCGCAGGCATTTTCCAATTTCGGTTTCTCATTTCCAATTCCGGCGGTGGGTCACGTTTTCTCGGGTTTCCAATTCATCGGGGTGATTCTGGTGACGGCGATCCCATTCGGCATCTATGATCTGGTCGAGGCAATGGATAACGTGGAGAGCGCGGCGGTCGCCGGTGATAGCTTCCCGACGACGCGGGTTTTGACCGCGGACGGCATTGTCAGCCTGATTGGCTGCCTGATGGGAAATCCTTTCATCAACGCGGTATACATTGGGCATCCGGGCTGGAAAGCGATGGGCGGCAGGATTGGCTACTCAGCCGCGACCGGAATCATGGTGATCGTGCTTTCCTGGTTCGGAATCATTTCTGTCATGATGGCGTTGATTCCCGTGGTGGCGATCTCGCCGATTCTTCTTTATATCGGCATGCTGATCGGCGCACAGGCCTTTCAGGAAACGCCTAAGTCACACGCCCCGGCGATTATTCTTGCACTGACACCGCACCTTGCCGCGTGGGGCAAGCTCCAGATAGACAATTCTCTGGCCGCGGCTGGGACGAGCGCATCGGCGATCGGGTTTGATAAGCTCGTAGAGAACGGCGTTCTCTACCATGGTCTGGAAGTGATGGGAGGCGGCGCAATCCTGGCGGGACTGGTTCTTGGCGCGATCGGGGTATTCATCATCGAGCGTGAGTTCATGAAGGCGGCGGCGTTCGCAGCTGCCGGAGCGGTTTTGACGTTCTTTGGCTTTATCCACGGCGAAAAGATCGGTCTGGCGCAGACTCCAACGGTTTCAATCAGTTACCTGGCGGTTGCCGCGGTGCTCGTTTATTGCGCCAAGTTTGCCATTGTTACAGAAAGAACCGCTGAAGTGGAACATCACGGAGAGCTTAGCCAAGTCACCGAATAAATGGTCTGATCCGATTTCCACTATTGTTCGGTCGATCTTCGTCGACCGGGCCTTTTTTCAAACACAAAAACTGACGATGAAACAATCGCTTATTATTCTCGCCGCTTGCCTGGCGCTTCTTACCGCAAACGCTTTGGCTGGCGACGTGACAATCGGCTTTGTTTATGTTGGCCCGAAGGACGATTACGGTTACAATCAGGCACATGCACTGGGAGCGGCCAGCGTCGCGAAACTGCCGGGCGTCAAGGCCGTAGAGGAAGCCAGCGTCCCAGAGACGGTCGCGGTCCAGGAAACGATGCGTGACATGATCGTTCAGGATAACGCGACCGTCCTGTTTCCGACGTCCTTTGGCTATTACGATCCGCACATTTTAAAGGTCGCGAAGCAGTTTCCCAAAGTTCAGTTTTTTCATTGTGGCGGCTTTTATCTTGAAGGTAAACATCCGAACAATGTTGGTACCTACTTTGGCTATATCGACGAGGCTGAATACCTCTCCGGGATCGTTGCTGGATTGACGACCAAGAGCAGTAAGCTCGGATTTGTCGCGGCCAAGCCGATACCGCAGGTCTTGCGAAATATCAATAGTTTCGCTCTGGGCGCGCGGAGCGTGAATCCGAAAGCGACGGTCCAGGTCGTCTTTACTGGCGACTGGTCGCTTCCCGTCAAGGAGGCCGAAGCCGCTAACAGCCTTATCAACCAAGGCGTTGATGTGCTGACTTGTCATGTTGACAGTCCGAAAGTGGTTATCCAGACAGCCGAAACTCGTGGGATCTACAGCTGCGGTTATCACGCGAGTCAAGCTGCGATCGCGCCGAAAGGTTACCTGACCGGCGCTGAATGGGATTGGTCGCACGTCTATGGGATGTATGTCAAAGAAGTGCAGGAAGGGAAGTCGCTGCAAGGCGGCTCCATTCCGCATGTGGTCCGCGGCGGCCTTAAAGATGGATTCGTCAAGTTGTCCGACTACGGTCCGGCCGTCAGCGAGGCGGCAAAGAAGGCTGCGGAAGCGAGCAAGGCCAAGTTCATGGACGGGACGATGGTGATTTACAAGGGCGAAATAAAGGATAACGCCGGAAAGGTCGTCATCCCTGCGGGGGCCGAGATGCCACAAAAGGATCCCGAACTCGAAAAGATGAATTGGCTGGTTGAAGGTGTGATTGGGAGCACGACAAGCTAGCGTATGTTCCCTGCCAAGGTTAAGCCGATCCTCTCTCCTGGAAAATAGCCATCGTCGCATCCTGAAAGGCTGATGATGGAGAATGCTCAAGTGAAAAAGGTTGGTTCGCTCTCAGAACCTCTCACGAGCAATAATTTATCTGGGAAAAGTGGTCATTTCAGGTGGCGGAGCAAGCTGGAATCGATCGTCATTCCAACGGGCGCGATATTGGTTTCGCTGGCTGCGTTTGGTGCGTTCTGCGCATTGGCTGGAGCCAACCCGTTGGCTGTTTATGCTTCGATCTACAAGGCCGCGTTCGGCAGTTGGTATTCGTTTCAGAATACGCTCGTCCGGGCCGCTCCGCTGATGCTCTGTTCGCTGGCTACCGCCATCCCTTTTCAACTTGGACTCGTCATGATCGGGAATGAGGGCGCATTGGTCATCGGGGGACTTTCCGCCACCATGGTCGGACTGCAAATGCCGAGCGCCAGTCCGCTCACGGTCCAGATCGTGATGGCCCTCGTGGGGATGGTGGCGGGCGGTCTCTGGCTAGCCAGTTGTGGCGCTCTGAAATACTATCGTGGCGTTAACGAAACGATCAGTAGTTTGATGATGAACTACATCGCCATCGCGATTCTCAACCAGGCAATTAATACTTGGATACGAGATCCAAGCAGTCTGAACAAGCCGGCAAGCTATCCTATACCGGATGAGCAGATGCTGCAGCCGCTCGGTGACACGACGATCCATTGGGGATTGGTATTTGGCTTGGTTGCCTGTCTCGTCGCATGGCTCTTGCTCAGCCAGACGACGCTTGGTTTCCAGATCCGGACCATTGGCGGAAATCTACGAGCAGCCCAGATTGCGGGAATTCCGGTGGGCGGCATTACTCTGATCACCTGCTTTCTGGCGGGTGCGTGTCCGGGCCTTGCCGGCATGGTTGAAGTGGCGGCCATCCATGGGCGCGCCAATGAGTCATTGAATGCCTGGTACGGTTACAGCGGCATCCTCGTCGCATTTCTGGCGCGTCACAATCCGCTGGGGTGCATCCTGATTTCCACTTTGCTGGGCGGGTTGCTGGCCAGCGGGGGCATTTTACAACGTGACCAGCATTTGCCGGACGCCGCGATCATGGTATTCCAAGGGCTGGTCTTTTTAGTTATCCTTTTCAGTGAAAGTCTTTACGGCCAATGGAAACTTTTCCGCGAGAAGGAGGTTTGAAAATTGACTGATGAGTAGTGCGAGTGCGGGGATCGGTTGGTTAGGGGTACCCGTGGCAATTGTTGCCGGAGCGTTTCGGGGCGGCACCCCATTCCTGTTTGTCAGTCTCGGAGAGTGTCTTACGGAAAAGAGCGGCAAGATCAATCTCGGTCTCGAAGGAGTCCTGCTCTTCGGGGCCATGAGCGGTTACGCGATATCGTATAAAACCGGATCTCCCTGGTTAGGAGTGTTAGCTGCCACCTTGGCAGGCGCCCTTCTGGGACTGATTCATGCCTGGCTTACACAGAAGCCAAAAGTAAACGACATCGCGGTCGGCATTGCGATGATTATCTTCGGCAGCGGAATCGCCTTCTTCCTGGGTAAACCATTTATCCAGCCGCTCGCGCCTCAATTACCGACGATCAGAATCAGTTTGGGGAATCAGCTTCCGCCGCTGGATATCTGCCCGCTCTTTTTTATCGGAGTCGCCCTCGCCTTCGCTCTCAATTGGTTCTTTAGCGGGACCCGTTGGGGAATGTTTGTCCGCGCCGTCGGTGACAAGGCAGATGCCGCCCGTGCCCTGGGGATTTCTGTTTGGTGGGTGCGAACGGCGAGTATAGTTGCCGGGAGCTCGTTCGCCGGGATTGGAGGCGCGTATCTTTCACTATTTTACCCGGGCAGCTGGAATGAACGGGTGTCGAGCGGTCAGGGGATGATTGCCGTGGCGCTGGTCATTTTCGCTCGGTGGAACCCGATCCACTGCCTGTGGGCATCCTTGCTTTTCGGGGGCGCCCAAGCACTTGGTCCTGCTCTCCAGTCCGTAGGTGTCACCAGCTACTACTATCTGTTTAATGCCTCTCCGTTCATTCTTACGCTTGCCGTGATGATTTTGACCTGCAGCAATAAACGCAGTCTTTCTGGAGTGCCAGGAGCATTAACCGAACGAACATGAAACAAAGCTATGTAGAAGCTGATCCGTACCGTTGGCCTTACAACGGTGATTTGCGGCCGCAGAATACGCTCATTCTAGTGATCGACATGCAAACCGACTTTTGCGGGAGGGGAGGGTATGTGGACAAGATGGGCTACGATCTTTCGTTGACGCGGGCACCGATCCAGCCAATTCAAAACGTTCTGGCCGCGACACGTGAACGCGGCTTTCATGTCATGCACACCCGCGAAGGCCATCGGCCCGATCTTTCAGATCTTCCGGAAAACAAGCAGTGGCGCAGCAGACGGATAGGCGCGGGAATCGGGGATCCGGGACCTTGTGGGCGGATCCTCACTCGAGGAGAACCTGGCTGGGAAATCATTCCGGAGCTTGCTCCATGGCAGGGCGAAGCGGTGATCGACAAACCTGGAAAAGGATCTTTCTACGCCACGGACCTTGACATGCTTCTGCATCGTAACGGCATTCAGAACATTGTCCTAACCGGCATAACCACGGATGTCTGCGTGCACACCACTATGCGAGAAGCAAATGATCGGGGCTATGAATGCCTTCTGCTCTCGGATTGCACCGGAGCAACGGACTACGGAAACTATCTGGCGGCCTTGGAAATGATCAAGATGCAGGGCGGAGTCTTCGGCGCCGTCTCAAACTCCGAGTCGTTTCTTGCCGCGATTTCATGAGGGCAGACTTTTCCGAGACTCAGCCGCCGCGACTTGAGCTGGTCGACGTCACGAAGCGGTTTGGCACTTTTGTCGCGAATGACAGCGTCTCTCTGAAACTCGAGCCCGGCACTTTTCACGCGCTGCTGGGTGAAAACGGAGCTGGAAAAAGCACCCTGGTAAAGTGCATCATGGGATATCATTTGGCTGATACGGGTGAGATCGTCGTCGGCCAAAGTGTGCGGCAGATTCGCAGCCCTTACGACGCTCACAAGCTGGGTATCGGAATGGTGTACCAGCATTTCACGGTGGTTCCCTCTATGACCGTGGCGGAGAACTTTCTTTTGGCGCGGCCCGATCTGCCTCATCTGATCAACTGGTCCTCCGAGCGCAAAAAGTTGACCGACTTTCTCGCTCACGCGCCTTTTAGAATCGACCTGAACGCTCAGATTTCCGATCTCGCGGCCGGTCAAAAGCAGAAAGTCGAAATTCTGAAGCAGCTTTACCTTAACAGCAAGATCCTGATTCTGGATGAACCGACCTCCGTGCTGACTCCGGTCGAGGCGGACGAAGTGCTCGGAATGCTTCGTCGAATGGTCGCTGCCAGGCAAGTGAGCGTGCTGATCATTACGCACAAGTTTCGAGAAGTGACAACTTATTGCGACGAAGTCACAGTGCTCAGGAAAGGGAAAGTGACAGGCCGGGGCAAGGTCAAAGATCTTACCATATCGGACTTGGCGACCATGATGATTGGAGAACAACGGTCTGAAAAGGTGATCGAAAAGAGAGTTCAGGAATTCGGCTCGCCGCTCCTCCAGATCAAGGGTCTTGAAGCAAAGCGGGATAATGGCGTAAGAGCGATTGCCGGACTTGATCTTGCGGTTCGGGCCGGAGAAATCGTAGGCGTTGCCGGCGTATCTGGCAACGGTCAGCGTGAGCTTGTGGAAGTACTGGGTGGGCAGCGGCTCGCCACGGCTGGCGAAATCCGAGTCAAAGGGATCCGTTATCGGATGACTCGCAAGGAAATACTGCAACATCACATATACGTGTTGCCAGAAGAACCGTTGCGGAGCGCTTGTGCGCCGCAAATGAGTATCGCCGAAAATCTGGCGCTGCGAACATTTGATCGTCCTCCGTTGGCTTGGCAATATTTGTGGCTGAACAAAGGTCAGATTCGGCAGAACGGCCGCCATTGGATCAACCGATTTAATGTGAAAACCCGTGATGAAACGACGCCGATCGCAAATTTATCGGGTGGTAACGTTCAACGCGCGGTTCTCGCGCGTGAGCTCGGCCCCGGTACCGCAAAGGTTCTGGTAATAGCCAATCCATGTATGGGTCTCGACTTCGGTGCTGTTGACTTCATTCATTCACAACTTCTGGAAGCCCGCAACCGGGACGTGGCTGTCTTACTTATCAGCGAGGATCTCGATGAGTTGGTCACTCTCTCGGATCGCCTGGTGGTGATGGCTGCCGGTAAGATTGTCTACTCGGCACCCATCAACGAAATTGACCGCCAGCTAATTGGAGAGAAGATGGCAAGTCACTGATGGTCTGCGATCACACCAAGATCGCACAGGTCAGATGTGAGTCCCTCTTCCAAAATAAGCTTCATGGATACGCAACCTTTTTCCAAAACGTTCCCAATCGAAATGAAGGACGTTTTTCACTTTGCCGATCACCAGGATGAACTCCCATGGCAACCCTACAAAAAGGGGGTAGAGATTTTCCGGCTTTATGGGGACGGGATTACCGGACCGACGGCCGCTTTAATTCGATATCGCGAGCATGGCGAGATACCCATGCATGAGCACATCGGATACGAACATCTCTTGATTCTAGCCGGCTCGCAGCGGGACGAAAATGGGACCTATGACGTAGGATCATTAGTGATCAATGCGCCCGGAACCCGGCACAAAGTGAGCAGTGAGGATGGCTGTATCGTCTTGGCGATTTACGAGAAAGCGGTGCGATTTGTCCAAGAGGAGAGCTAGCTGGGGAAACGTGTCGGCGTTGGGGGCGTGCCGGCGAAGTGGGGGAGACGTGTCGGCGTAATTCGTTTTCCAAGCGTCCGCTCTCGAATGGCGTGGTAGGGATGCGCTCCCGCGCGTCCGTCGTCGCACGTCTCCAAGCGTGCGTTCTCGAATGGCGTGGTAGGGACGCGCTCCAGGACGCGCTCCCGCGCGTCCGTCGTGGCACGTCTCCGAACGTCCGTTCTTGAATGGCGGGATGCGCGCGCGTCCGGGTTGAGAAAAAGGGGTTAGGGATCAGGGACAGCGTGGGCAAAATCAGCGAAAGGACGCTTTCAGACATGCCACGCCGGACGCGCGGGAGCGCATCCCTACCGCGCCGTTCGAAAACGGACGCTTGGAGACGAGCCACGCCAATACGCCGATACCTTCCTCCTCCACGCCGGACGCGCGCGCATCCCTACCCGCGCCATTCGAGAATGGGAGCTTGGAGACGGAACGACGGCGGACGCGCGGAAGCGCATCCCTACCCGCGCCATTCGAGAACGGGAGCTTGGAGACGTGCGACGACGGACGCGCGGGAGCGCATCCCTACCGCGCCGTTCGAAAACGGACGCTTGGAGACGAGCCCCGCCAATACGCCGATACGTCTCTCCCCCACGGCGGACGCGCGCGCATCCCTACCCGCGCCATTCGAGAGCGGGAGCTTGGAGACGGACCACGCCGGACGCGCGGGAGCGATCCCTACCGCGCCGAAACGTTTCCCCCACTGGCTATCCTCCGGCGGCAAGCGCGCTTTCGATGATCCGTCTTTCGGTCTCGGAGAACGGCAGCGCCAAAGCGTAGTTGCGGGCCGGTTCCGACATTTTTTTCCAAGTCTTCTGCAGAATGCCAATCATCTTGGCCGGATCAGTTTTGGCAACCAGATCCGAAAGCTGATATTGAAGTGTGACAAGGCAAAGCGCGTCTTCCAGGGTCTGACAATCGGGATCTTGGCCGAGTCGCTTCTTTAAATTCAAGTCACGGACACGGGCGATTGTCGAATCATCATAGCCGACTTCCCGAAGTATTTCTTCCGATTTGCGTGCGTGGAACTGTTTTAGATCGGCTCTCCAACGCAGATAACCGCTGCGGGTCATCTCATACGAGCTGCGCGGGACAAGCCACCGGCAGATATGCTGACACCTCGCCGCTAAGAGGAGGGGTTCCGAGGCTTCCGGACAAAGGCGAAGAACCCAATCGGTCAGCCTTTTTGCGTAAAGCAATTCGTGGGGCTGACCGACACCTTGATACTCGACGATATGTGGGTCGCGTCCGTTCTCTTCGTCGAAACGACTTATGGCCTCGGAAAATCGAGCTTCGTATTTCACAGCCTTCCGACAGGCGGATTGGGTGTGCGAAGACTTGGCGGCAAGTTGGAACTGCCCATCAAGTAAGAGTCGATACAACGGGCTGCATCGCGACCTTCGCCGATGGCCCAGACCACGATAGATTGGCCACGGTTGGCGTCTCCCGCAGCGAAGACGCCGGGCAAATTGGTCATCATATTGCGATCCGTGTTAATGGTGCTCCTGGAGGTGAGTTCGAGCCCGGTGTTCGCAAATGGTGCAGATTCCGCCCCTTGGAAGCCGATCGCGACCAGGACCACCTCTGCGGGAATCGTCAAACCTTGTTCAATGACCTTCAGACCGGTACGCACCATACGACCCTCTTTTCTCTCATAGGTCCATTCAACCCGGTCGAATGTGAGGAAATCGACGGCGCCGTCGCCATTGGTATCGACAAACGAAGTTGCGTTGACGTTGAATTCTTCGACACCCCCTTCTTCGATGGCATAGGTCTTCCGGTAAATAAGCGGCCACTCCGGCCACGGATTGTCTCCCGGCCGATCTGCGGATCCCCTGAGATTAATGCTGATCTGAACGACTTGCTTAGCACCCTGTCGGTGAGCGGTGGCAACGCAGTCGGCGCCGGTGTCGCCGCCGCCAAGCACGATCACGTTCTTCCCGTGCGCGTCGATCATTGCTTCGACGCGCTTGCCGGCCTGGCGCCGGTTTTCCTTTATCAGGTAATCCATCGCCCAAAAGATCCCGCTGAGTTGCCGACCGGGGATAGGAACTTCGCGCGGGAGTTGGGCGCCGATCGCGAGGCAGACTGCGTCAAATTTCTCTCTCAACTCCTGCAGCGGCATGTTCACGCCCACGTTTGCGCTAGTGCAAAAAATCACTCCTTCGCGCCGCATTTGATCGACCCGGCGTGTGACCTGGTACTTGCCAAATTTAAAATCGGGTATGCCGTAAACCATCAACCCGCCGATCTCGTCGTCCCGTTCAAAAACTGTCACTTCGTGTCCGGCGCGGTTAAGCTGCTGCGCGGCAGCCAGCCCCGCCGGGCCGCTTCCGACGATGGCTACCCGTTTGCCGGTGCGCGTTTTTGGTGGCACTGGGACGATCCAGCCCTCCGCCCAACCACGATCCACGATCGCTCGCTCGATGCTTTTGATCGTGACCGGTTGTGCGTTTAGCGCGAGAACACAAGCTGGCTCGCACGGTGCGGGACAGGTGTACCCGGTAAACTCCGGGAAATTGTTAGTCGCATGCAAGCGATCGAGCGCCGCCCGCCAGTTTCCACGCGAAACTAAGTCATTGAAATCGGGTATAATATTCCCGATCGGGCACCCACCCATGCAGGTCGGCACCCCGCAATCCATGCAACGCGTGCCCTGTTCTCGCAGATCCGCGTCGTCCCATTCCTGCGCATAAACTTCCCTGTAATCGCCAATGCGCACGCCCGGATCACGATAGGCGATCGGATTACGGGTGAATTTCAAAAAGCCGTTTGGATGATCGTCTGCCATAAGATTAGTGCCCGCTAAACATGCGAAAGAACGTGAAAATCTGGGAAGAAAATTTTAAACAGTGATGTCCTCATTTACAGGTGTTTTGCGAGAGGGTCGCTGGGATTCCAAGTTTGGAGAAAGGACGAAAATTAACCAGTAAATTTGGATGACATTGGCTATAAAGATCGGTGCCCGCTAAACACGCAAAAAGACGCGAAAAAACCGGAAGGGGGAATACAGCAGTAAGTTTCCTCTTTCATTGTCTAATTTCGCGTTGTTTAGCGTGTTTCGCGGGCCCCTTTCCGAAGATTCTTACCCGCGAAACACGCGAGAAGACGCGAAAATTTCAGAGAGGATCAGAGATGAAGTTTCCTATTTGTTTTAACTTTTCGCGTTGTTTGGCGTGTTTGACGGACATGGCCATAGACTTTTGCCTGCTAAAAATTTACAGATCGATGTCCTCG
This sequence comes from uncultured Verrucomicrobiae bacterium, assembly GCA_963789065.1. Classification (GTDB taxonomy): domain Bacteria; phylum Verrucomicrobiota; class Verrucomicrobiia; order Chthoniobacterales; family JAFAMB01; genus JAFAMB01. The sequence continues at coordinate 91,224 of CAWBKA010000015.1, forward strand.
CTTTCGGGTTCTTGGCGTGCTTTTCGATAAGCCTTTCTGGTGTTGGCAAGCCGTTCGTATTCAAGCTTGGGGTAGTGACCAAAGTTGACCAGCAAACCAAGTTGAAAGTCGGTGGCGCTGAGGTAGTTCAAAACTTGCGCCCGATGCTCGTCGGCGACCGCGGAAAGGGCTTTGATTTCGACGATGATTTTTTCGTGGCATATAAAATCCGGTTGATACACCTGGCGGAGAGTTCGTCCTCGATAATTCAGTAAAAGTGGCTGTTTCGCTTTCGCCGGTACATTGCAATACTCAAACTCGATTTCGAGGCACTCCTGATAGACCGCCTCCAGGAATCCGCACCCTTTGTCGCGATAGACCGCGAAGCATGCCCCCATAATCGAATAAGCTTCATCCTTGAAAATCAGCGCATCCTTTGGCATTTCCTTTTCGCGTTATTTAGCGTGTTTCGCGGGCCCCATTTCCGAAAATTTTTGCCCGCTAAACATGCGAAAAGACGCGAAAAATTGGAAGGGGAATACAGCACTAATGTTTCCTCTTTCATTGTCTAATTTCGCGTTGTTTAGCGTGTTTCGCGGGCATCCCTTCTTAATTCTCCTTAGCGGGCGATCAGACCTTAGGCGGCTTTCCTTTCTTCTGTGGCTGGCGGAGGAGGGGCCAGCGGACATCTTTGCCTGCGGCAAGATGACGCGCGACAACCTCGGCGTAGGCTGCAGGGATCACTTTTTTGAACTTCTGGATGCTTTCGCTCCATTGCGCGAGAATCCGCTTGGCCTGCGAGCTGTTGGTGTAGACGACGTGATTTTCGAGCATCCGCTTCACCAATTCAATGTCACGTTCCTCGGTAAAGGCTTCGATATGCACCATTGCCGGATTAAGCCTGGTCGAAAAGCTTCCGTCCTCATCGAAGATGAACACCTCGCCACCACTCATGCCTGCGCCGAAGTTCTTCCCGGTTTTGCCAAGAATCACCACCACACCGCTAGTCATATATTCGCATCCGTGATCGCCGACACCTTCGACCACGGCCATCGCGCCGGAATTGCGAACCGCGAATCGTTCGCCGGCCATTCCGTTGAAGTAAGCCTCGCCGCTGGTTGCTCCATACAATACTACGTTGCCCGCGATGATGTTTTGTGACGCCACGAATGCCGCATCTCTGGGTGTATCGACGGTGATCTTTCCGCCAGAAAGACCCTTGCCGACATAATCATTCGCGGCGCCCTCAAGGTGCAAAGTGATACCGCGGGCGAGGAAAGCACCAAAGCTCTGACCAGCGGACCCGGTGAGACGAATATTGATGGTGTCTGGCGGGAGTCCTTTAGCGCCATGTTTCTTCGCGATCAGCGAACTGAGCATGGTGCCGACTGTTCGATCGGAATTCTTGATCGGAACGTCAATAAAGACCGGTTCCCCGCGGTCAATTGCCGGAGCTGCTAACTTAATCAGCCGATGATCGAGCTTGTCTTCGAGTTTGTGGTTTTGGTTCCGCATTTTTCGCGGAGCATCGTTCGATGGCTGTTGGTAAAGCAGTTGCGAGAGGTCGATCCGCCCGTTTTTGGGATGCCGAATTCCACGTTGTCGCAGCTTGTCGACCCGGCCGATCATCTCGTCCATGGTGCGAAATCCGAGCGCGGCCATGATCTCGCGAACTTCATGGGCGACGAAACGCATATAGTTGACCAGGTGCCCTGGTTTGCCGGTAAATTTCGCGCGGAGTCGTGGATCCTGAGTGGCGATCCCGACCGAGCAGGTGTTGCAATGACATTTGCGCAGCATAATGCAGCCGAGGGCCACCAAAGGCGCGGTCCCGAAACCGTACTCTTCCGCGCCAAGCAGCGCCGCGATTGCGACGTCTCGTCCGGTCTTCAAACCGCCATCCGCCCGCACGCGGATGCGTGATCGCAGATTATTGGCCAGCAATACCTGTTGTGTTTCGGCCAGGCCGATTTCCCATGGTGCGCCAGCAGATTTAATCGAAGTTTTGACGGCTGCGCCGGTGCCCCCGGAATCGCCGGCTATCAACACCGCATCGGCGCGAGCTTTCGCCACGCCGGCGGCAATCGTCCCGACACCGGCCTCGGAAACAAGTTTCACATGAATCTCTGCCTCAGGATTCGAACACTTCAGGTCATGGATCAACTGTGCCAGGTCCTCGATCGAATAAATGTCATGGTGCGGCGGCGGGGAAATCAGTCCGACGCCAGGCGTGGTAAAACGCACCGAAGCAATCTCCTCGTTGACCTTGGGGCCGGGAAGCTCCCCGCCTTCACCAGGCTTCGCCCCTTGCGCCATTTTGATTTCGATCTGCTTCGAGTGCACAAGATAGTTGATCGTCACACCGAATCTGCCGCTGGCCACCTGCTTCATGGAACAATCCCGCTCAGTGTCAAAACGGTTGACCTGCTCCCCCCCTTCTCCTGTGCCCGCTTTGCCGCCGATTCGATTCATCGCGATCGCCAGAGCCTCATGTGCTTCGTTGCTCAATGCTCCGAGTGACATGGATCCCGTCGAAAAGCGTTTCCAGATTTCCTCGACGGCCTCCACTTCGCTGATCGGGATCGACTCCTGTTCAACGATTTCGAAATCGAGCAAGCCACGGATCGTTTGCAAACGTTCGTTCTGGTTGTTCAAATAGCTCGCGAACTCGCGATAAGCCTCATAGTTTCCAGTGCGGACAGCGTCTTGCAGTTTACCGACCGTCAGCGGATTCCATTGATGCAGTTCGCCGTCGCGTCGCCAGTAAAGATCGCCGCCGGCATCCAGCGGGAGATTTCCGGCGATCTTGTCGCCAAACGCCAATTCGTGCTGTTGGAACAATTCGCGCTCGATTTGTTCCAGGCCGACGCCATCGAGGTGGGCAGTAGTGCCGGAGAAATACTCATGCACGAGATCGCGATCAAGACCGATGGCTTGGAAAACCTGAGCGCCCTTGTAGCTTTCCAGTGTCGAGATGCCCATTTTCGACATCACCTTGAGAATGCCGCCATCGATCGCTTTCTTGAATCTGGCGGTGGCTTCACTCACATCACTGCTAAACCAGGAATCGCGCGCCATTTGCGCGATGCTTTGATATGCCAGCCATGGATAGATCGCATCCGCGCCATATCCGATCAGCGTGCAGAAATGATGGACGGTACAAGGCTGTCCTGCCTCAAGAACAAGCGCTGCCCGCGTGCGCAGACCTTCTCGAATCAGGTGGTGATGCAGCGCGCCAACGGCTAAAAGGTTTGGCACAGCCAGGCGATGAGGGCCGATGTTTTTATCGGAAATTATCAGAATCTCGCTGCCATGGATGATGGCGTCGACCGCACGTTGGCGAAGCTCGCCAATGGCCGTGGCAAGCGAAGTGTCTCTGGAAAAGGTCGCATCAATCACACAACAGCGGAATCGCTCAAGATGCTTGATCGCCGCGATATCCCCATGTGTGAGGATGGGCGATTCCAGGAAAAGCTGCCGGCAATGCTCAGGTGTTTCCTCGAGGAGATTGCGCTGGCGGCCAATGTGACTTTCCAAAGAAGTCACCAGGTCTTCGCGCAGAAAGTCGAGTGGCGGATTTGAGACTTGAGCGAACAGCTGAAGAAAATACTGGAACAACGGCTTGTGCCGCGCCGAAAGAATAGCCAGCGGCGTGTCATTGCCCATGGAGCCGATTGGGTCTTTGCCTTCTTCAGCCATTGGCTGAACCAGGCAACGCAGCGATTCCAAAGTGTAACCAAATGCCCGCTGGCAAGCTGTGATATCCCCGATCTCCTCAGCCTTCGCATTCGGGTCAACGATCTCCTTCAGTCGAATCCGATTTTCCGCCAGCCATTCCGGATAGTCGTGTGTCGTCAACTCATCGAAAATTTCCTGCTCCGGTACGATGCGCTTCTCGAGAGTATCGGCGAGAAACATCTCACCGGGCTTGAGCCGGCTTTGAAAAACGATCTCGTTCGGAGGTGTGTCGAGCACGCCCGTTTCGCTGGCCATGATCAGGATATTCCCTGTCGTGACGCAATAGCGGCAGGGTCGCAGGCCGTTACGGTCGAGGATTGCCGCGACTCGGTATCCGTCGGTCGCGGCGATGAGTGCGGGACCATCCCAAGGCTCGGTGATCGTCGAAAAATAGTCGTAAAAGGCCCGGCGCTTAGGGTCCATCAGCTTGTCTTTGTTCCATGCTTCTGGAATTAACATTCGGAGCGCGTGTGGCAGACTGCGGCCGGATTCCAGCAAGAGCTCGAGCACGTTATCAAAGACGGCGGTGTCGCTTTGGGCGTCTGCCGTTATCGGTTTGAGCATTTCGATGTCGTCCCCGAATCTTTCGCTGGCCAGCGCGGCTTCGCGCGTTCTCATGCGGTTCAGATTTCCCCGCAATGTATTGATCTCGCCATTGTGAACGGCTGTCCGATAAGGATGCGCCAGTTCCCAGGCCCCCAAGGTGTTTGTCCCAAAACGCGAGTGCACCAAGACAAGACTGGATTTTACTCGGGGGTTCGACAGGTCCGGATAGTAAAGTTGGAGCTGGACGCAAGTGAGGAGACCTTTGTAGACAATCTTTCGGCGGTCGAGAGAACAGACGTAAAAGAGTTCCTGACCACAGATGCCGGATTTCCTTACGGCCTTCTCGATCAAGCGGCGCAACACGTAAAGCCGGGTGTCGAGTTGTTCAGGAGTCAGTGGGTCCAGTGGTTCAATAAACATTTGCCGAACCGCAGGTTCGGATTGGAGAGAGGTTCTCCCAAGGTCGGCGTTATCCGTCGGCACATCACGCCATTTGATCACTCTGCAACCGGCACCGGCGCAGACCGATTTGATCAGCTTTTTCAGCGCGATCTGTTTCCATTGATCCTTCGGCACGAATAGCTGCCCCACGCCGTAGGAATCAAAGTCTCCCAGAGAAGGAATTTCCGCATGGAAAAAGTCATGCGGTTTCTGCAGGAGGATGCCTGCACCGTCACCCGTCTTTTCTTCCGCGCCGCGTGCGCCGCGATGGTCGAGATTGCATAAAATACGCAAGCCATCCTCGACCAAACGATGGGTCTTTGTTCCATTTAGATCCACCAGGGCGCCAACCCCGCATGCGCTGCGGGTTGCGCCTGGGCTCGCCAAGCCTCGTTCGGTGTTCATACGCACGCAGTTTGAGGACGACAGTCTTGCGTTTGATGATTAGTCATAAAATCCTTTGAGCTTTAACACCCATTGTTAGCATTTGCCGTTCCGAAATGCACACCCGCAAAAAAGAAGCCCAGAAGCCGAGGAGCCAGGAATTCAAGAAATTAGGAGCCGCGAGCCGATCGCTGCATCTGGAATTTCCCAATTCCAGGCTCCCCGGCTTCTGGGCCTCTTGGCTTCTTTCTTTGGTGCGGTCACTTTTCGCGCGGTCTGACGAATTTTAGCCACCCCGAAGTCCATCAGAAGCACCGATCCGTCGAAAGTTGATGCTTGTTTCGCTCCGTCAACACTTCAAAAATCGTGACTGGCGTTTTCATGGGCATCCCGCATGCTCAAAGCTTACGGGCGCTCATCAATGGCCGAACACTTGAATTATCGACAAGCAAAATCGACAACAGTCCAAGGACGGGCCTTTTCACCGACGATAAACTTCAATCCCGGGACGCCTTAACGATGACAGAACAAACAACCCTGCCGAGCCCAAAGTTACTTCAATATATCAATTTGAAATTGGCTGCTCTAGGTTGCCCGACATGTGAATCAGGCGAAGATTCCCAATCTGAGGAAATGTCGGCCTTACTGGCGCATCAGCGCGAAATTGACCGTCTTCTGGCCTATTATCTTTGCCCGGCCGACAGACGAATTCAGAGGTTTGTTTCCGATTTTCTCCAGGACGCTACCCTAGCCAGATTGCCGACCCGCACCTTTGTCCTGGATCGCTACGGGATGGCACGCGTCCTTTCGTTGCCGCCGCTGCGCGACAGTTTCGCGTCGGACATTGTGACTTCCTATCGGGTCAGGCAAGGTGTGCTGCACAACCCGAAAAGCGATCGTCGCACAACGGAGGGAATATTCCATATCGCGGAGGGGGGGTTGCCAGTCCCGGATGACAAGATCTGTGTGCCGAAGCGAGTCGCTGGTCGCTTGCTTCAGTTGGCGTTTGCTCCACCCGCGGAGTTGCTCCGTCTTCCTTTTACCTCGGCGCAAGAAAAAGCGGCGGAGTGCTTCGTATCGTTGCTGCTCCGACCGATCGTCTGTCCGGAAGTGCCAGGGTTCACCCCGGAGAAGTCGATGGAAATTCGATTTCTGGCGCCGGGCAGCCTGGTCAGTAACCTCGATTTCGTCGAAAGCATTTTTGGGAATGCTGGCAACCCCTTTCTTCCGGAAAATGATGCCGGGCTGGATCCGGAACACTGGACTGGGCATACTGGCTGCGTCATCCTGGCGCCCCACCTCACGAAGTTGACCAAGAAAGATCTGGGGCTGCCGCGCTGGGAGGAGGCCAGCGACCGTCAGCGCCGCGACCTTACTTGCTGGAAAGAGGAGCACGAACTTTACAATGATGGCGTGGCTTTCAAACTGACATGCCGTGACGAAAGCGGCGTGATCGTCACCGTTATCGCCGACAATTATTTCGGGTACTGCAAAAAAGAGGTCAAAACCCAGATCAGCTATTCTGCCAACCTGTTTGGGCTTTGCGAGGAGGAGCACGCCGGCGGCGCGCTGGTCTTCCCTAGCTACGATCTCGGCGAAGAGCTCAGACCGGATTTGCGGGCCGGCCGGTTTGCGCACCGGTTCGACGAAATGGTGTCCTCCTATTCCGAACTCGTCGAAGTTCGTCCTGAAGGGTACGCGGCCGATAAGCGTTTTCCGGACATCTTGTATGTTCCGGAGGATGCGCGCTTCGATCTCCACAAACAGACGGTGAGTTGGCTCCGTGACGGCGCCGAAAGCAGGCTCAAACTCTTGCCGGAACAAATCTACGTCTTGCCGACTGGCTACAAGGTACAAATGATCAAACCCGCAGGTGGCCGTTCCTGGCGACTCGTCGGTACGGTTGCCGAGGGAACGCTTTGTCATAAGCCGTCTACCGTTTCCGGCGGAGGAAAATCCGAGATCTCAAAACCAATTACGGACGCTATTATCCAGGGACCGGTCTTTGTCGCGGACTTCAAAAAAGACTTTGACCGGGTTGAAGAGCTAATAAACCGCGCCTATGCGGGCCGGTTTCGCGACGGTCGAAAAACTCCCATGAGCCGGCCGATATTAAGTGTGGAGAGGTCACTCGGCTCGGTGATCAAGCTTCTCACGCCGGCTCCTGACCTTTATAGCGACGAGTACTCGAAATGGCTTGACTCGATTCCCCAATATCAACGTGAACTGGTCTTTGTCGTCAAACGGTTTTACGAGCCGGAATGGGGAAAAAACTGGCGCGAACATTTCAGCGTAGATCTCATTAACGGGGTGCCCGGTCACGAACTTAAATGCGACAATCGCCGACTGGTGACCAATTACCTGCGGGTGGGCTACGATCAGGACGGCGCCTGGCGGACTTTCGGTTTGCGAAAGGATTACTATCCGGCGTCAAAGCTGGCGGTCGAGGACGACATTACCGCTTCGGTTGCCGTGCCATGTTCGTTTTTGGAAGACCTCAATCCGGAATACCGACAACTGGCGGTAAAGTTCGTTAAAAACTGCGAACAGCGTCTTTTTCAACGACCGGACGAAGCAATTCATCCCGGCTATGACAAGCAGACCGAAAGCGACTTCGCGGCTCCGGGTAATTTTTTCTCAAATTACCAACCGCTGACGGTGAACGATGCCAGGGAAATAATGGAGGACGCAATCGGTTTCGACAAGTTTACCCAGCCCATGCAGGAGTTGATTCGCGATATGGCCACACGAGACAACGGCACATTTTTTGTTTGCTCGGCGCAACCTCGGGTGGTCGACGGCAAGCCTTCGAAGAATCCTCGGTATCTGCAGCTTCGGCCTGATTTAGTGAATCCGCGCGACGCACATCTGGCGGAAATGGGCACTCGTCTCCGGCGACGTGTTCCGCTTGGCAAGCCGATTCAGAGGCCGGTTAACGCCGTGCTACCCGGTCGCCGCAACAATCCACCTGAGGGTGAGATTCGTCCTTTGGCCGTCTTTAATCCGATTCACTACCTCGAGTTGCCAGAGCTCTTTATGGAGTTTATCTGCAGCGTGACCGGAAGATCGCCTTCGACGACCGGCGCGGGCTCTGAGGGTGCGCTCACGAAGGGGCCGTTCAATTCGTTGCCGCCGATCATCGATCTCAACGCCGCACTTGTCTCCTACCTGTTAACTGGGAACGCCGTTTTTGTCACGGCTACCGGCTACGTTGGTCCACATTTCCGAGTCGATCACGATATCAGCTTGCTCGTTCCGGAGATCTGGTCGCGGATGTCCGTCGCCGAGCGGGACCCGGAGTATCTTATCTCCGGCGGGCACCTGGAGCGGTGCGTTGACTTCGAGTTCAATGGTCGCAAAATCCGGGCGAGCCGACTTGGCTACCGCATCACGATGCGATTCGTCCTGGCGTTCTTCGGCCAAATGTTTAACCACCCTGACGCACTATTTACCGAAAAGATGCTCCGCCCAGAGCTGCAGGACAGACAAATCTTTGTTGACGGTCTGGACAACATTATCTCTACGCAAAAACGAGTTGCTCAGCTCTACTTTAGCGACGGGAGCATCAGTTTGGCATGCCCTCCATTACGGGCGCTTCTCCACATTATGCTGGAAGACGAGTTCGAGGGGAAGGGCCTCGATCATCCCGAGATCCGTAAGCTCTTCACGCGCGAATGTATGCTCGCCAGCGATTGGTATACCGAACGTCTTAAAGCCAAACAGAGCGCTGATATTCACCTCTGGACTCGCCATGTTCGCAGTCTGAAAGCATTCTCAGCGAAGGCAAATTACGCCGAAGAAGCCGCGCGCCTCGGCGTCGTGGATCGCCTTACTTACGCTCAGGGGACGCTTGAGAGGGTGCGGTCTTCCGATTACCTGGAGTGGCTGCACGGCACAATCGGGGTCCAGCCTTTGGGACTTAAGTAGTCAAGTAGCCAGTAGTTAAGTAGGCTGAAGCCTGAAGGCAACGCTGCGTGGACAAGTAGAGAAAGTGGCGGGTGCCGAATCCGCCCAAGAAAGTTCGTGTCGTCACTAGTTCCTAGTGCACCGTCTCCCAAATAATGGTGACGTCGTTGCGTTCAAAATGGGCCGCCGGCAAGGCGGCCCGAGCCGGACTGGCACCAAGGGCGCATATCTGAATCGATACGTAACCGACGAGCAACGCGGCCGCCGAGAATTCCGAACTACTGACTACTGACTACGACTACTGACTACTGACTACTGACTACTGACTACTTGACTACTCGGCCACTTGATTACTGATTAACCCCATGATTGCCAAGCAACCTTTCGGACGCACGGGACACGAGAGTACGCGAGTGGTTTTCGGAGGCGCGGCTTTGTCAAAAGTCACCCAGGACGAAGCGGACCAGACGCTAGAAGTATTGTTGCGCTACGGTATTAACCATCTTGACGTTGCGGCAGGCTACGGTGACGCGGAGCTGCGGATTGCCCCGTGGCTGAAAAAGCACCCCGGGCGCTTTTTCCTGGCCACCAAGACCGGTCTCCGCACTTACGACGAAGCCAAGCGCCAAATCCATCTTTCCCTCGAACGGATGGGCGTCGAGCGGGTGGATCTCATCCAGCTCCACAGCCTCGCCGATCCGATCGAATGGGACACCGCGCTGAGCCCGAAGGGCGCGCTTGAAGCGTGTATCGAAGCTCGCGAGCAGGGGTTGGTTCGGTTCATCGGAGTCACCGGCCACGGAACCCAGATTGCGGCGACCCATCTGCGCAGCCTGGAGCGTTTCGACTTTGACTCAGTCTTGCTTCCGTACAGTTACCTCATGATGCAAGACCCGCATTATGCCGCCGCATTCGAGCGAGTCGCTGCCGAGTGCGCCGAGCGGAACGTCGCGGTGCTGACGATCAAGTCGATCGCCCGTCGCCCTTGGTGGGGTCGGGAGCACACACGGGCCACCTGGTATGAACCTTTCGACGACCAGCGCGACATTGATCCAGCCGTGCACTGGGTCCTCGCGCGCCCTGGGATCTTTCTCGCCAGCACTGGCGATATCCATCTCCTCCCAAAAGTGCTGGACGCGGCCAACCGATTCGCCTCGGCGCCGAGCGAGGAGACCATGCGCGAGCAGAGGACGCGGCTCGAGATGGTACCGCTCTTTGTCTAAACTCCACTTCACGGCGGGCGGCCTTAGGTTAGGGCATTGTATATGATCACCATTCTCCAACCCGAACTGCGAAAATTCTCGATCGCCGAGTATTACAGACTCGCTGAGACGGGAGTCCTTGGGCCTTCCGAACGAGTCGAGCTGCTCAATGGCCAAATCATACGTATGGCTCCAATAGGCGAAAGACATCGGACAATCGTCGACAAACTAACGTACAGCTTTGTCGACAAACCCAAAAAACGCTACCAGGTCTCGATAGATCAGCCAATCCGGATTGAGAACTTCAACGAACCTCAACCAGACGTTGTTCTCTATAGACGGGGCGTCGAGAACAGGCATCCAACACCCGAAGACATCTACTTGGTCATTGAAGTCGCAGATGCCAGTCTGGACTATGATTCGGGTGATAAGATGCGGGCCTACGAAAAGGGTGGCATCAAGGAATACTGGGTTTTTGATGTTGGTCACCAAGTGGTGAAAATCTATAAGCTGCTGTCCCAAAAGCATAATTACACCCAAGAATCTCACGCACACGGAGTTATCGCCCCTCAGGCGTTTCCTGATGTGACCATCGACCTTGCGGAGATCTTTTGAGAGAATCGGCTTGGTTTGTGCAACCCAGGTCGGATTGCCAAAGCCGGGAGCGCTATGAGTTGTTTTCGGGACGAAAGGCAGCTAGATTCCAAGACGATCGACGAACAAATATTTGAGCGGGTTACGGTCGACAGGGTGAAGATCGAGGACGAAATCATTTCACTGGACGTCATTAGGCGCGGTGAGAAAAGATTTGTCTTCGAGATCAGGCGTGAAAACGGGAATCGTCTGGTGGCGTCTAGTGACGAACACAAAAAGGCCAAGCGTGCAGCCAAGGCGGGGAAATCGGTCTGGAAGCGAGCAGTCAAGGCCGCACTTAAAGAGAGGCTAAAGCTAAAGAGTTGAGCGGACAACGCCTCCGCGACATCGATAGCAGCTCCCTTCGTTGAACTCAAGGGTGGGCTGGAGTCTTGGAGGATGAAATTGGCGACTTCTCCTGCACTCACAACGCATTGCAAGGGTGCCTCCCGGACGTTCGGATCGCATGACGGGTCGAGAACGTTTGTGTCGGGCTAGCTATCCGCATCTACGCTCCTCTCTCGCTGTCGTTCCTAGAATCGTTCTCGTTTTCCGACCGCCGCGGCCGGAGCGCATGCGGCGAAGAAAAACGCGATCGGCGGAACCTAACGGCGTGGTTTATCCGATGCCCATCGGAAATCGAGAACGAGAGCGACGACGAGGACGATATTTAGGAACGATCGTCGATCGTCGGGGCTTTGAGGAACGAGAGGTCGATACGCCGAGACGCCCAAGCGATCCTCTGCGAGGTGCCACGGCGGGGGCGCGCATCCATACCCACGCCGCGCGTGCGGCCGCGCTCCCTATCGTGCGGGAGCGCCAGCCCCTCGGCCGTCATGCCGTCACGCCGATACGTTTCCCTCCGTCTCCCTTAGAGACGACACGAATTCGTCGTGAGTCATCGGATGCGAAAACATCGGAAAATCGTGTTCGATCGCGCCGTTATGGGCTTGTTCGCTGACCGTTGCCGCACAATCTTTGATGGTGATCACGTTGTACCCTAATTCGTAGCCTGTGCGCATCGTTGATTCCACGCAACAGTTTGTCAAAAAGCCTCCCAGCGCGATCGTGTCGATCTTCCGGCTTCGCAAGATGAAATCAAGATTGGTGGTGGCGAAGCCGTCCAGCCCTCGCTTGCCTTCAACGACGATATCTTCCGGTTGCGGCTTCAGAACGTCAACGATCTGTGCACCCCAGCTTCCTTTTTCAAAGACCTGGCCATCCTTGCATCCTTTAAGTATCCCATAAGGGTTGGCACTCATCTCCCCGAAACCTGGCGCAAACTGGATAGGGACATAGACAATTGTCGCGCCGGCTTTACGCGCCTCGGTGACCATTTCGACTGTGTTCTCCAACATGTTAGTCGACTCCATGACCGGTTTAACTGCGTCATGAAGTTTGCCGCCGGGGGTGGTGAAATCGTTCTGGTATTCGATCAGGACCAAAGCAGTCGTTTTCGGACTCATAATGCGGGGTATTTCAAAAAGGTGGGTGGGGGGACTACTGATTATTTAAGGGAGATAAAAATAATCCCTGAACGTGCTTTGTCCAACCGAAAGCCGGCACCTACCCGAGGAACCAATGGGAATCAAGGGATCTGTGGCTAGGGCGAAGCTCCGTCAGGAGGGCGAAGCTCCGTCTGAGCCGGAGGCTGATCCGCGAACCCTGGGGGAGACGTGTTGGGCTATCCGGGTCACGGCGGTCGCGGCGTGGATCTTGGAGCGACAAAGTTGCGTAGGCAAGACCGGCCTCCGGCTCGGACGGGGCCTCGCCCCACCAACGGGTCAGTCAACAAATCTTCTGGGTATGCACTTGACTCCACCAGCGCTAGATCCTCCGGCTTGTGAAATGCAGATGTCGCAGATTGGCGTTGAAGCCTATTGAGCCAAACGATAGGAAAGCCGATTTCCTCAAGAAGGAGATGTTTCGACTATTAAAGCGCGACGCGAATGCCTGAGGTAATCGTTGTCCTAATTGACCAAGCGCTGACTTGGAGATCATCGCGGGGGCCACCGTTTCGCAGGAAGTGAGCAAGTGTACGTCTGGCTGGAAGGTTTTCAAAGGCACGCCTCCCTGCCAAGTGAGAACTTTTCGACGATGTGATATATCATTGAGTCCGAAAAATGGAGTTAAGCGCTCCGGGGTGCAAACCATGTTCTCGGCTCATGGCAGCCTCACCGGACGGCTTGGATAATGTTGCATCAAACTTCGGCAGGCCATGGTGAGGCCAGGCCGGGAGAAATCGTCTGGCGTGCTTGAGGTGGATGAAACTTATTGGGGCGGCGCGGGAATTCGGAGGTCGCGACTGGCCGAAAAACCTTGAGCAAAGTGTTGATCATCGTTGCCGCAGAAGCCGATGGCAAAAGGATCGGGCGCATCCGGATGGCCCTTATCGAGGACTTTGATCGAAAAACCCTCCACCGCTTCATTGAGGATAATATTGAGCTGGGAAGCATGGTTTGCACGGATGGTCTTAACTCCTACCGGGAACTCAATGGCTATATCCATAATCGAAAAGTTCAAAACCTTCGGCAGGGAGGCGAGCCTTTGCTTCCGCGCGTTCACTTGGTCATTTCCTTGCTGAAACGGTGGCTGCTCGGAACCCTTCAAGGCAGCGCTTCGGACAAATATCTCGATGATTACCTCAATGAATTCGTGTTTCGCTTTAATAGACGGAGATCTGCCTCACGCGGAAAGCTTTTCTATCGTTTGGCTCAACAGGCCATCAACGCCGAACCGGCGACATACTCGAAGCTCACAAGCCGGAGGATTTAGTGCCTGGTGGAGTCAAGTGCATACCCAGAACAAATCTTGACCCTCTGGGCGCGAGAGAGAAAAAACATGGATGGCTCGCAACCACCGAGACGAATCCGCTTGGTGCGAACGGGCGATCGAGAGACAGGCTGGAAGCCTATGCTACGCTGCTGCCGGTCGATTGATTCGGGAGCGAGATTGGGATGGTTTTTGGCCCCGAAACGAAGGGGCCACTCAAGAACCGGCCCACGGTTTCAACCTGTTCAACCTGTATGTGTAGAGCGGACAAGGGTCGAGTAGGATGAACTTTAGCCGCGAACGGAGACGAATGGAAATCGCTTTTGGATCCGGGATCCCCTTCGCGTCCGTTCGTTTCCATTCGTGCCGAGACGTGTTTAATTATCGGGACATATCGCCACTATGGAATTTACAGCATTGCTGGCGCTAGCCGCATCTTTAGTTTTCTTTCGGCAAGCACTGGTCGTTAGGGCGGTTATGAAAAACGCATTGTTTGGTGCTCTTGCTTTAATGGCTTCGATGGCCGCGCCGTTGCAAGCGGAGTTTGTCTGTGTCGGAGGACCCAGCTCCCTCTCAGTCTACAAGGTCCGTGAAGACGGGGCACTGGTGGCTGTCGGGTCGCCTTACCCAGTAGCAGGGGGTGCGCGTTCCGTGGCCGTGGACCCCGTGGGTCGGGTTGTCTATATGTTGAGTGGCAGTGTCACGGGTTCTGTCACGGCGTTGAGCATCGATGAAAAGGGCGGCTTAACGCCAGTTCCCGGCTCGCCTTTCGCAACGGAGAGCCAACCCCAGAACTTAGCGATAGACGTCTTAGGCAGGTTCCTTTACGTGGCAACTCATGGGGCTAAGGGTCCCGGTGAGCCTGAACTCGTAGACGGGTTCAGCATCGGCGCTAATGGCGCTCTGAAGCCGGTTCCCGGCTCACCTTTCCCCAATAATGGGACAAACGGGTCCGCCGTGACGGTAGATCCAGTGAGCCGATCCGTCTACCTGACAAACCTCGTCTCCGGTAACGTCACGGTCTACGGCATCGGAAGTAACGGGGCTCTGGCCGTCCGCGGGCAATCCCCGACAGGGCTATTGGCCTATTCTTTGGCGGTCGACATCTGGGGCCGGTACCTTTATGTGGCAAACTCGGACAATAACAACGTCTCTGGTTTCGGTATCGGCGACCATGGGACACTGACGCCCATCTCCGGCTCGCCATTCTCCAATGGGGGCGTTTCTGTCAATAACCAGCCCTTTTCCGTGGTGGTCGATCCATGGGACCAGTTTCTTTTCGTAGCCAACTCGGGCAACATCGCGGTCTACCGCATTGGTACGAATGGGACCCTGAAGCCAGTTGCTGGGTCACCTTTCCAGGTCGCGACCGGCCAACTGACCGTGGATCTTTCCGGGCGATTCCTCTACGCGGCGAATCCGGCTAATAATTCTATCTCGGCTTACCGTATCAGTGAAAAAGGGGTACTGAGAGCCGTTACAGGTTCGCCGTTTCCCGTGCCTGGCGGTCTTTCCTCCAACGCGGGTGTTGCGTCTTCGATCGCGGTGAGTCCGTAATCTACTAGTCAAAAAGAACATTGATCCCGTCGTTTGCCGTTTTCCGTCTTTTGGCCGCTTGCCTAGCAAATCCCGTCAGCGCAGATCCGATAAGCCGGTGGACTTCTTGACTTCTTGGCCTCTTGGCTTCAAAAGCTCTCGAATAGCCACTGGCCGTCGGCAAAAGGCAGGTTCATGCAATGAAAAAGTTCTTCGCGTTACTGTTTGTCCCTCTCATGACGTGGTCTCTGGGCGTTACCGCCAAGGATTGGAAACAGATTCGCTTCGGGGTTGATCCGAGTTATCCCCCGTTCGAATCGAAGGCGGCGAATGGCAGCCTTGTTGGATTCGATATCGACCTGGGCAACGCCCTCTGCGCCAAATTAAACGCCAAATGCGTCTGGGTGGAGAATGACTTTGACGGGATGATCCCGGCTCTTCAAGCCCGCAAGATCGACGCTGTTTTGTCGGATATGTCGGTCACCGAGAAGAGACTTCAGCAGATCGACTTCACCGAAAAAATCTCATACTCGCCGACCCGCATGGTAGCCAAGGCTGGCTCGAACCTGCTGCCAACGGCGGAATCGCTGCGAGGAAGAAATATCGGTGTTGAGCAAGGAACGATCCAGGAGACTTACGCCAAGACTTATTTCGAACCGCACGGAGTGAATCTCGTGTCCTACCAGAATCAGGATCAGGTCTATGCGGACCTCAAGTCAGGCCGTCTGGATGCGACCCTCCAGGATGAGGCACAGGCGAGCGTTGGCTTTCTCAAGACGCCGGAGGGAAAAGGATTCGAGTTTTGCGGTCCGCAACTGCAGGATCCGAAAATTCTGGGCAATGCAGCAGCCATTGGTCTTCGGAAGGGGGATACCGAGCTCAAGAATGCCCTCAACAATGCGCTGGCGGAGCTATTGAAAGATGGGACGTACCAGACGATCGCGAAAAAGTACTTTGACTTCAATATTTATGGGGAATGATCCGCGGTAGCAAGGGACGCGCTCCCGCGCGTCCGGCGTTGTATGTCCTAAGAACGTTGCGATGCGAAGCTGAAAGTAGTTGTCATTCGTGGGGAGCCGGCAACGCGGATGGCGGCGTAGCTTGCAAATGCCTTGGCGAAGGCATTTGCGGCAAATAAGATGAGCAGGCTAGATGCTTTTTGAAGGGTACGGTCAACAGCTTTGGAATGGCACCCTGGAGACGATCCAGTTGGCTCTTTTTTCTCTGCTGTTGGCGTTCGTAATCGGGCTTGTCGGGGCGGGGGCTAAACTTTCCCGCAACCGCTGGGTGTCGTTTCCGGCCACGGTTTATACGACTCTGATTCGCGGCGTGCCGGACCTGGTTCTAATGCTCCTCCTCTTTTACAGCTTTCAGGATTGGTTGAATCGGCTCACGGACGCCCTGAACCAACAGCAGATTGATATCGATCCGTTTGTCGCTGGGGTTTGCGTTCTCGGGTTCATTTATGGCGCCTATTTCACGGAGACTTTCCGAGGGGGGGTTCTGGCAGTTCCGAAGGGACAACTCGAAGCGGCAGCTGCCTACGGGCTCACTCACTGGCAGATGTTCCGTCGGGTACTCTTTCCCCAGATGATGCGTTTCGCTCTGCCGGGGATTAGCAACAATTGGCAGGTCATTCTCAAGGCGACAGCATTAGTCTCGATTATCGGGTTACACGAAATCGTAAAGGCCGCTCAGGATGCGATCACCGGAACAAGTTCCAAAGGGGCCTACCATGCATTTTTCTTTTTAGCCGTTGCCGGTTTGATTTATCTGGTGCTGACCACCTTTTCGAACCTCGGGTTTATGGCTTTGGAAAAGCACTACTCTATCGGGGTCCGACGGTCTGAGCGATGACCGAGCTAATCCGCCAATACTGGAGAGAATATCTCTTCGGAACACCGGGTCATCTGACTGGACTGGTTGTCACTCTATGGTTAACGGCAGCTTCAGTCGGCCTCGGATTTATTTTGGCCGTGCCGTTGTCTGTTGCCAGGGCGTCGATGAATCGATGGTTGTCTATTCCAGTGTTGCTTTATACCTACGTTATTCGAGGGACGCCACTGTACGTCCAGCTTTTGCTCTTGTATTCCGGGATCTATACTCTGGAGTCCGTCCGGGCGACACCGTTTCTGAACGCCTTTTTTCGGGATGCTTTCAATTGCACGATTCTGGCCTTTACCCTGAACACCGGCGCTTACACCACCGAGATCTTTGCCGGAGCGATCAAGGCGACGCCGCACGGTGAAATCGAAGCCGCTCGCGCTTACGGAATGTCCAACTTCACTCTTTACCGTTGCATCATCCTGCCGTCAGCTTTGCGCCGGGCATTACCCGCTTACAGCAACGAAGTGATCCTGATGCTCCATGCGACAACTCTAGCCGCCACTGCTACGATACCCGATCTCCTGAAGATCGCTCGCAATGCATCGTCCGAATATTATCTTCCCTTCGTCGCGTATGGAATCGCCGCCGTGCTCTATCTGTGCATTACTTTCGCGCTCATTTGGTCCTTTCGAAAGGCCGAACGCAAATGGCTGGCCTACTTACGGTGAACGCCCGCCAAACGCCAAACGGTGAACGCCAAAGACAAAACAATTGCATCGGCGCACGAACAGATCTAGGAGACGTTATGGACGACAAGAAGGTCACTGACCATATCAATGAACTCGCCCGAGAAGAGCATGAACTTTTCGAGCGAGAGTCGCTCGGAAGCGCCACTGATGCCGACCGCGACCGACTCCGACGGATCCAGGTTATGTTGGACCAGTGCTGGGATTTGCTTCGCCAGCGACAAGCTCGGCGGACGGCCGGGCTTGATCCCGAAGAAGCCCAGGTTCGAGACGCGAAGACAGTCGAGGGATACATTGGTTAGTTCGAGAATCTCACCAGCCGAAGCACTCGCGAGACTTTCGCGCTAATCCGCAGAAAGTGCATAGTCTCGTGCACAAGCTAATCGTTGAGGATCTCCACAAGAAATTCGGTAACAACGAAGTGCTGAAAGGAGTGTCTCTACGGGCTCAAGGCCGGCGACGTGATCAGCATTATCGGTTCGAGCGGTTCCGGCAAGAGCACGTTTTTACGCTGTCTCAATTTTCTGGAGCAGCCAAACGCTGGCCGGTTCGTTCTAAACGGTGAACAGATCCGATTGCGGCGGCAGAAGGACGGGACGTTGACTGTCGCGGATCCAAGCCAATTGCGACAGATGCGCATCAAATTGGCAATGGTCTTCCAGCACTTCAACCTGTGGCTGCATTTGACCGCGCTGGAAAATATCATCGAAGCGCCGGTTCACGTGCTTGGCCTTTCAAAGAGAGCGGCTATCGAACGCGCTCGAAGCAATCTGGCAAAGGTGGGACTGGGCCGGGCGATCGAAACGATGTATCCGGCCCATCTTTCAGGAGGCCAGCAACAGCGGGTTGCGATTGCGCGAGCACTTGCCATGGAACCGGAGGTGATGCTTTTTGACGAACCTACTTCCGCCCTGGACCCGGAACTTGTTGGCGAGGTGCTCAGAGTGATGCAACAGCTCGCGTCAGAAGGGAGAACGATGGTGGTCGTGACGCACGAAATGAGTTTTGCCCGAAACGTTTCCAACCACGTGATCTTTCTCCATGAAGGCAAGATTGAGGAAGAGGGTTCGCCTCTCGAAGTTTTTGGTCGACCGAAGAGCGAACGGCTTAAGCAGTTCCTGGCCGGAATTTTGAAGTTCTAAGCCAGCCTTCAATTCCAATTCAATCTGTGTCATCGGCGTAATCTGCGGTTAAAAATCTCACGTGAAAAAATCTCACTTTTGCTCGGAGGCTAAACGGCGTTGCCTATTCCTTCGGATAGCGTGATGTTGACCGGGAGTTGCTGAAGATATGATGACGCTTTCATTGAATGATGTGGAACTTCTTCGCCATCAGGCCTATATCGCCGGTCACTGGTGCGAAGCGGATAACGGCAAAAGTTTTCAGGTAACCAATCCGGCTACAGGCGAGTTGCTGGCTCAGGTTCCCGACATGGGAGCGGCCGAAACTCGGCGTGCAATCGGAGCTGCAAAAGCAGCTTGGCCCGATTGGCGGCGCAAATCGGCGAAGGAGCGTGCCAACCTCCTGCGGAGATGGCACGACCTGATGATGGAAAACCTGGATGATCTCGCCGGGATCATGACGGCCGAGCAGGGTAAACCACTGGCTGAATCCAAAGGGGAAATAGGCTACGCAGCTTCCTTTATCGAGTGGTTCGCGGAGGAGGGCAAACGCGTGTATGGCGATACTATCCCGTCTCCCTGGCACGATCGCCGCTTGGTGATCGTGAAACAGCCAATCGGCGTCTGTTGCGCGATAACTCCTTGGAATTTCCCGGCAGCAATGATCACCAGGAAAGCCGGTCCGGCACTTGCCGCGGGATGCACCATGGTGGTCAAGCCGGCAGAATCAACACCCTTGTCCGCCTTCGCGCTTGCCGTGCTGGCTGAGCGGGCAGGCATTCCCGCAGGAGTGTTTAGTGTGCTGACTGGCGACCCGAGAGCCATCGGCGGCGAAATGACCTCCAACCCTGACGTGCGCAAGATAACGTTCACCGGCTCGACAGAAATCGGACGGCTTTTGATGCGGCAAAGTGCGGACACGATCAAGAAGGTCTCCCTGGAGTTGGGTGGGAATGCCCCGTTGATTGTCTTTGACGATGCGGATCTCGACGCGGCTGTCGAAGGCGCGATCATCTCAAAATTTCGCAACATGGGTCAAACGTGCGTGTGCGCAAATCGGTTGTATGTCCAGGACGGGGTTTATGACGCATTCTCGGAGAAGCTGGTCGCGGCCGTGAAACAGTTGAGAGTCGGAAACGGCTTCGAACCCGACGTGCTCCAGGGCCCGCTCATTGATGAGGCTGCGGTCGAGAAGGTCGAGGACCACATCGCAGATGCTGTCTCCAAAGGCGCACGCGTGTTGCTCGGTGGAAAACGCCATAGCCTGGGCGGAACCTTTTTCGAGCCGAGCGTACTCGCGGACGTTACCTCCAAAATGAAAGTTGCCAGGGAGGAAACTTTTGGACCGGTTGCCCCCCTTTTCAGGTTTTACAAGGATGAAGATGTGGTTCAATTTTCCAACGACACCGAATTTGGCCTGGCCAGCTATTTCTACAGCCGCGACGTCGGTCGTATCTGGCGAGTCGCTGAGGAACTGGAATACGGGATGGTCGGCATCAATACGGGGTTAATTTCGACCGAGGTCGTTCCGTTCGGCGGCGTGAAGCAGTCCGGGCTTGGAAGGGAAGGCTCTCATTACGGGATCGATGATTTTATCGAGGTTAAATATCTCTGCTTCGGTGGCCTGGACCGCTAATTTTAACCGCAGATTTCACCGATTACCCAGATTGGAGGAGAAGGGAGTTGGGGGTTCCAAAGCGCCGATCGGCGCGGGACGGGGTCGCGTTCCCGCGCGACCGTGGTGGCACGTCCAGGGAACGTGAACTGGCGGACAAATTCTTCGAACGGTCCAGCGCAAACCTCTTGGCCTCGATCGTCCGTGGAATCTGGGCGTTTGCGCCGGGCCTTGACCAGCTTGATTAGACAGAAAATGAAAAATCACGATTCGCACGGCGAACATTCCCATGACGGCTCAGGGCATGCGCATCACTTGCCCACGACTTTTGGGAAGGCCTTTGCGATCGGTATAACGCTCAACATTGCCTACGTCGCGGTTCAAGCGCTCTTTGGGCTCTTCGCGCACTCGCTGGCTTTGCTGGCCGACGCTGGTCATAATCTCAGTGACGTTCTAGGCCTGTTCGCAGCATGGGGGGCAAGCCGGCTGGCTCAGCGTGCTCCGACCTCACGGTACACTTACGGTCTGCGCCGGAGTTCTATCCTGGCTGCGCTGGCGAACGCGATTCTTTTGCTGGTGGCCGTCGGAGGAATAACCTGGGAGGCGATCCGCCGCTTTTGGGAACCAACGACCGTTGCCGGGCTCACAGTGATCTGCGTCGCGGCGGCTGGAATTGTCGTAAACGGGTTTACGGCGATGCTCTTTGCTTCCGGGCGTAAGGGCGATTTGAACATCAAAGGAGCCTTCCTTCACATGGCGGCTGACGCCGTTGTTTCAGCGGGGGTGGTCGTGGCGGGAATTGTGATCCTCCTGGCGGGATGGTGGTGGCTCGACCCCGTAGTCAGCCTTATCATCAACGTGGTCATTGTCTGGGGAACTTGGGGTTTGCTGCGAGATTCGGTGAGCATGGCGCTCGACGCGGTGCCGCCCGGGGTCGATATCGCGACCGTGCAAACCTACTTTCGAAGTTTGCCCGGCGTGACGGAGATCCATCATTTGCATATCTGGTCTTTGAGCACCACCCAGGCCGCTCTGACCGTGCATTTAGTTAAACCTCAGACGGAAGGCGATGACGATCTTCTGGAGACTGTAAATCAAGAGCTGAGCGAGCGCTTCGGTATCAGCCATGTGACCATCCAATTCGAACGGCAGATGCCCGCGAGCCGTTGCCCTCCTGAGTGCAGGGGAGGAGAGGTGAGAGCCGAGGGAGAGGTGAGAGGTGAGAGGTGAGAGGTATGGCCCCACCCGCGCCGTTTATGCCAGCGGCTTACCGCCACGCAAAACCCAAAACCCAAAACCCAAAACTCAAAACCCAAAACTCCAAGCTCCAACGCGCGCTCCGCTATGTATAGTAAGTCACTCCAGATAGGAAGGAACCTATGCCCAACGAATTCCGTACCCCGTTGCCAACCTACGAAGAGCGAAAGGCGGCAGGCCACGCGCTCCGCGATCGGGTAAAGCGCGGTGACTTGGGTCGCTGGCGGCCTGAAGAGAACAGGTCCGACCCCATCGATCTCGTCGAGGAAGCACATTCGGGGCGTCTCGAGCGCCTGGTCCCCGTGCGTGTCGGCCGGATGGTAGCCTCGCCGTATGCCTTTCTGCGCGGTTCAGCCTCCCTGATGGCAGAGGATTTTGCCAGCATGCCCAGAACCGGGATCCAGCCGGTAATTTGCGGCGACGCGCACCTGGGCAACTTCGGCTTCTACGCTTCGCCGGAGCGTGACCTGGTATTTGATCTCAACGACTTCGACGAGGCACACCCAGGCCCCTGGGAGTGGGACCTGTGGCGGCTGACGACCAGCATTTGGGTGGCTGGTCGGCAGAACGGCCTCGCTGAAGGGACCTGCGAAGATGCCGTGCTGTGGTGCGCGGCGGCCTACCGCCGGCAGATTGCCCGGCTCGCTGGTCAACCGTTGTTGGCCCGCTCGTTCGACCGGATGGATATCGACAGGATGCGGCAGGAGATGGCCGACTGGTCGTTGCGAGCGGAGATCGAGCGATCGGCGAATGTGGCACGGTTGCGGACGAGTGACCGTGCATTGCCGAAGCTGACCCGCGAGCACGATGGTGTCCGGCACATCGTGGACCAACCGCCCGTCGTGACCCACGTCTCGAATGAGGAAAAGGAACGTCTGATCGACGGACTGGAGGCCTATTTGAAAACAATTCCACCGCACTGGCATCGGGTCCTTGGCTCCTATGTGGTCATCGACGTAGCCCATAAAGTGGTCGGGGTGGGCAGCGTGGGGCTGCGAGCGTTCGTTGCCTTGCTTCAAGGCAATGGTGCTCACGACACGCTCTTCCTGCAGTTGAAGCAGGCCAGGCGATCGTGCGTGGCCTCGTTCGTGCACGGTGATACCGCCTGGCACACCCATCAGGGGCAGCGAGTCGTCGAGTACCAACAGACACTGCAAACGGTGAGCGACCCTTTGCTGGGGTGGACCACGGTGGACAACCGCGATTATTATGTCCGGCAGTTCCGCGATATGAAAGGCGCGGTTACCGTGGAAGGCATGGATGGCTCCGCTCTCTTGGACTACGGCCGGATTTGTGGTGCTCTGCTGGCCAAGGGCCACGCCCGCTCTACGGGTGCCACGATGCTGTCCGGCTACCTCGGCAAGAGCGACGTCGCCGACCGGGCATTCGCTCGCTTCGCGCGCGCCTACGCCGACCAGACGGAGGCTGACCACCAAGCCCTTCAGCAGGCTGTCAAGTCCGGCCGCCTGCCCGCGGAGCACGGGATCTAGCCCGCAAAAATCACGCCAAAGGTGAAGCGACGAGCTCATTGCGGGCTAGGCTCAACCAGGGCTCGTGCCAACGCTTGAGCAACCCAAAACCCAAAACCCAAAACCGAAAACTCAAAACCCAAAACTTAAATCAACGTCCTTATGAGCCAACGACCACGCGTCCTGCTGGCGGACGACCACACGATGCTCCTCGACGCCTTCCGGCGGCTGCTGGAGCCGCGGTGCGAAATCGTCGGCACGGCTTCCGATGGACGCGTTTTGATTGAACTCACCCTGAATTCGAACCCGGAGGTCGTCGTCCTCGATATCTCAATGCCGCGGTTAAACGGCATGGACGCCTGCGCGCAACTCCGGCGCAGGTTGCCCGGCCTGAAATTTGTTTTTCTCACCGTCAACGAAGATCCGGACCTCGCTGCTGAAGCCATCAGGCTCGGGGCGTCGGGCTATTTGTTGAAGAGTTCCGCGGCGATTGAGCTGTTCACTGCCATCGAGCTGGCGCTCGCGGGCAAGATTTACATCACGCCGCTCGTCACCAAGGGCCTACCCCTCGGGATCTTCCTCCGCCAGGCGGTGAAGCCTGGGGTGGAGAAACTCACGGCGCGACAGCGCGAAGTCCTGCAACTCCTCGCGGAAGGTCGCGCGATGAAGGAAATCGCGGGCCTTCTCAATGTGACTGCGCGCACGGTGGCGTTTCACAAATACACGATCATGGAACAGCTCAACCTGAAGACGACCGCCGAACTGGTCCAATATGCCCTCGAGCATGGAATGTTGAAAAGGCGCACCTAGCCTTCCTGGCTGACAAATCCTTAAGTTAAGAGATTTGTCAGCCAGGAAGGCTGGTTGAATTTAAAGAGGCAAGAGACAAGATGCAGGGTACTTCCGAGGTTTTGTGAAAATTGCCGGCTTGGTCGCTTTCGGACTTTGCGTGATTTTTTTTGCAGGCTGGCTACTCTAGGCGGCGGGTGGGCGAAGTTGCACCCCGTGTGACCCATTTCGGGTTGGGGTGTCAAACAGGGCGTCTTTGGCTTGTTTTCCGAACGCAGTAGTTGTTCAACATACTGTTGTTCCAGATTCTATTCGCTCCAGCCGGGCGGTTTGTTTTTCAAACAGGTCTCCGCGGTTAGACGGAAGTAACTAAGGTATATAGGTCACCAACCGAAGGAAACATGGATAGAAGGAGGTGCACGTGGACCAGCGTGCGAACAATGATCCTGCTGCTTGCGGCAGCCGCAGGCAATCTTTCCATAGATAAAGTGGCGGAAGGCGCGACAAAAACGCCACTGCCTGAATTGGCGGTGAGTAAATTTGGTGTACTTTCGAGCGCGGAGCAGAAGCTTCTTGAGGCAGCGGCCAACGGGGGAGAAGCTGATTGTAAAGACCTTTCAGGAGTTGATCACGTAATCTGCGGGCAAATTCTTTCATGGATTTGCACAAATCCAGAGGCTTCGGCGGAAGTGACGTCGCGTGGGGTTTCGGTTATTGGTGCGGAGATAAAGGGGGAAGTGAACTTGGAGTGGGCAAAAATTCCGTTTCCTTTGCGCGCCCGGCAATGCGCCTTCGACGAATCAATCATTCTGCGAAACAGCCACCTTCGGGGCCTGTATTTGGTTGGTGGGTCAATCAAAAGTCTGCAGGCTGATGGCCTGCAAATTGATGATAACGTCGTCCTCGGCGAAGGCCTTATTGCTAGGGCCGGAGTTGAATTGTCGAGTTCAAGAATTTGCGGGAAGTTAGTTTGCGACGGAGGTCAGTTTTTCAGCGATGGGAGGAAACCGGCTTTGGATGCTTCCGATGCGAAAATTGAGGGTTCGGCGTTTGCGGGCGTTGCGCGCGCAGCCGACACAGGTCTCCCAGAGGATGTAAAGTTCAAAGCTGAAGGCGGGGTTGACTTTACCGATGCGAGAATTGGCGGAGTTTTTGATTGCGGTGGCGGCGAGTTCGTTCGCAAAGGTAAAACGCTTGCCCTCGATGGTCACGGCCTTCGAGTTCAGGGCTCAGTTTTTTTGGGTAGAGGACTCAAGGCGGAGGGAGGAGTGGATTTCACACGTGCAGTGATCGGGGGGAGTTTGGACTGTGACGGTGGTCAATTTTCGAGCGATGGAAGTATACCGGCGCTCAATGCTAACAGCGTTAGAACTGAGGGAGCGGTTTTGATGCGAACAGCGCTTAAAGATGAGACGGGAATGAAAGCTGATATTGACTTTAACGCTTCGGGTGGAGTGGATTTCACGCAGGCAAAAATTGGTCAATCCCTGGAGTGTGACGGTGGTCGGTTTCTCGCGTGGGATAAGAGAAAGGCTCTGAGCGCTAATGGCGCGAATATCGAGAAATCCGTCTTTTTGCGTGCAGGATTCAGGGCCGAAGGGGGAGTCGATCTAGCCATTGCAAAAATTGGCAAGGATTTAGAGTGTGATGGTGGGCACTTTCTCACCGATGATGAAGATCCGGCCTTGTACGTTCGCGGCGCAAAAATTGATGGTAACGTATCAATGGGCACAGCATCGAAAGATGAATCCCACTTGCAAGGTGACACAGATTTCAGAGCTGATGGAGAGGTGGATCTCGCGGAGGCTACTGTGGGCGGGGATGTCGACTTTAGCCGCGGGCAGTTCTGTAGTGGGAATGGTAAACCGGCTCTCGAGGTTGCCTGGGCGACAATCGGCGGTGGAGTTCATTTTTGGCAAGCGGAGGTGGAGGGAGACGTGAATTTTATGTTTACGTCGATCGCTCGAGATTTGCGATGGGACGTAGCCCTGGCGGGAACAGGGGTCCTGGATCTAAGTTCTGTTAAAGTCGGAAGTTTCATCAACTTCGATGAGAAGAGTTGGCCAACGATTGGTAACCTTTTTCTCGATGGATTTGCTTACGAGCATATCGGCAACGAAACCCCTCCGGACGCTGAGACGCAGGTTCGCTGGCTTCGCCGTCAGCCACAGGAACAGTTTTTATCTCAACCGTACGAGCAATTGGCTGCCGTTCTTCGTACGATGGGACTTCAAGAGGAAGCGGTCAAAGTCTTGATCAAAAAAAATGAGGACCGTGGAGATCACGTGATGGAGAACCACGAGGCGCGGAACTCATGGGAGGAGTTTTGGGATCGCTTTTGGTATCGGTGGTTCGGAAAGGTCATCGGTTATGGTTATCGCCCATGGAATGCGCTTTACGCGAGCCTTCTAGTCATCGGGTTGGGCGCAATTGTCTTTAAAATTGCTTACCTTAAGAAGTTTATGGTGCCAACAAAGGAGGAGGCTTTTTTTCCGGGAACCAGCCAGCTAAGAGAGACTTATCCAAAATTTAACACGTTGTTCTACTCCATTGAGACATTCGTTCCGCTGGTAAAGCTTAAGGTTGATGAGTATTGGATTCCGAATGCAAATCGGGGCACTGCCTTGGTTCGGTACAATGGCTACGCGCTAGTCGCGGTTGGTGGTTTCTTTCGGCTCTATCTTTGGTTCCATATTATTGCCGGGTGGATTCTTACAACGCTCTGGCTGGGCGGACTAACGGGCCTTATAAAGGGTTGAGATGATTTTCTTCGTCGTCGGTCGTGGGAGCTAAACGCGGACTCAGCTGAGGGCCGAGCGATTCCCGTCCTAATGTCATTATTCGGGATCTTAGAAGAGAAGATGAAGCGGTGGCGAGTCGCAGCCAAGGTGGCTGAAGAGCTAGCTAGCTCAAGAAATCTTACCCTAGTCCTAGCGTACCGGGTCGATTGATCTCACGATTCGGCTGCCAAGCGCGCAGGCCGCTGCGCTATCGCGAGCGGCCCGTTTCGGCTCATCGGCGTGTGATCTCGCTGGTTGCGTGCCCACGCCGATACGCCGACACGCCGACACGCCGATACGTCTCCCCAGCTATCCGCCAGAGTGAGAGCTCATTGCTTTCAGGAGTTGCGCTTTAACGGCTTCCATGTTAAAGCTCGCGCCCTTCTGCATCGGCGGAAACTCGATCAGGGTTTGGGCGGCTCTGGCTACTTCCTGCTGCACGAAGACGAAGCGCCAGAACTCGTAGGCAAACCAGTTGTAATAGGCAATGGATCCACCTTTGCCGTCGGGCATTCCTGTCCGCTCATATGGGTCCAGGCGGAGATTTACCAGGATCGGCCAATCGACCTTCTCGGTGGCGCCAAGCCAGCCGTTGGGCTGATCCGTGAAGCGGTATTTGAAGTCATCGATCCGCACGGCAGCCAGGGTAGTTTCGGTAAGGTAAAAGATCTCGTGGCGCTTAGACGGCGCCTTTCCGGTAAGCATGTCCGTCTGGTCGTAGCCGTCCAGATGAACCTTGTAGGTTCGATCGCCCAATTGCTTGCCATTTTTCAGCTCCTCGACGATAGCCGGGTCACCAGCAGCGGCGACGAAGGTAGGAAACCAATCAAGGCCGGAGACGATCCCATTTTCAACTTTGCCTGCCGGCACCTTGCCCGGCCAGCGGATAATGCAAGGTACGCGGAATCCACCCTCCAGCCCGGTCCCCTTGCCGCCGGCGAATGGCGTCTGACCGCCATCGGGCCAGGTGAAGTTCTCGGCACCGTTATCGGTCGAAAACGCGATGATAGTGTTCTCCTCGAGACCGTTCTCCTTCAGATATGCCATCACCCCGCCGACGATGTCGTCGAGTTGGGCCATTCCCGCTTCCTGGATGGACCAACCGTTCTCCGGGGTCCGCATCTTCTGATATTTCTCCGAGAGGTGAGTTATGACGTGCATCCGAGTCGGATTGAGCCAGAGAAAGAATGGCTTGTCGTCCTTTCTAGCCTTGTCAACGAACTTAAGGGCGAGATCGAGGATTTCGTCATCCACGGTTGTCATCCGGTCCGGACAAAGCGGGCCAGCGTCCTCGATCCTCTGCTTACCAATCTTTCCCCAACGCGGCTGCTCGGTTGGGTCGTCCACGTCCGTTGCCCAGCAGTGGAGCATGTTGCGCGGCCCGACCTTGTCTTTGAGTTCTTGCGGATAGTTGGGATGGCATGGGTCCTCCATCGCGTCCAGGTGGTAAAGGTAACCGAAGAATTCGTCGAAACCGTGCACTGTCGGCAGGAACTGGTTCCGGTCGCCCAGGTGGTTCTTACCGAACTGGCCGGTGGCATAGCCCATGGATTTGAGCGCGGTGGCGATAGTCGGCGCCTCGTCGGGCATTCCGAGAGCGGCGCCGGCCTGGCCAACGGTGGTGAGGCCGGTACGGATCGGCAACTCACCGGTAATGAAGTTCGCGCGACCCGCCGTACAGCTGGCCTCCGCGTAATAGTCTGTAAAGCGCATGCCTTCCGACGCCAATCGGTCGAGATTCGGCGTCCGACCGGACATGATTCCTTGGTTGTATGCGCCGATGTTACTCCAACCGATGTCATCGCCCATGATGAAGACGATGTTGGGCTTTTTGTCCGCGGCTCGCGCAGGATAGACCGCGCATATCGTGGCGGCCGATGTGATCACGGCGGCCACTACGAAGGAGGGACATTTATCGAATAGTTTGAGTTTGTGTTTCATTCGTTTCGGGACTGTTGGTAACGCGAGAGCTAATCCCAAGCTCTTAAATAGAGGAGGGAAATGCCGCGGATGAGATCGTCGGGTAAAATGCGATTCGCGCTTTTTACTGCACCTCGGGGTACGCGGGTTTTGTGGAAAATAGGCGTTGTCGCGGAATTGTACACCTTTTAAGCGGACGACCTTTGAGATTGCCGCATCCAGTTTGCCGCTCGCCAACGGTTAGTTTTGACAGTAGCGGCGTTTTTCAGCGAAGCTACCATGCGGCTGTGATCGCCCTTTCATCCTGCCCACCCATTGGCTGCCGTGCAAGGTTTCCTTGTCCATGAAAACTCTGCAAACCGTGACTGCGGTGATTGAGCTGGGAGCCGGTCTCGCGCTCCTCATTTGCCCCTCGGCGACGGTGGCACTCATGGTTGGCGCGCCGCTGGAGGCGCCTGCTGCCTTAACTGTCGCGCGCGTCGGCGGGGCAGGGTTGCTTGCTCTGGGTGTCGCATGCTGGCTCGCGCGAGGCGACACCCAAAGCCGCGCCTCAAGAGGATTGGTCGCCGCGCTGTGGGTATACGACGTTGGCGCCGTCGCGATCCTCGCTTTCGCCGGGATTGGCTTCGGGCTGCGCGGCGTGGCGCTCTGGCCGGCGGTGGTTCTCCACGCGGTCATGGCCATCTGGTGTATCGTTTGCCTGCGACGGAATCCTTCGAATGTAAAGAGGTAACTATGCAGATAGAACTTAACTACGGCCGCCGAAAACTGCCCCTCGAATTGCCAGATGACCTGGAAGTCACGGTGCTGCGCAAGCCGACCATGCCGGTGTTGCCGGATCCGTCCAGGGCCGTGCAAAAAGCGCTCCGCGAGCCGGTCGGCACTGCGCCTCTTGGCCAACTGGCACTCGGTGCGCGCAGTGCGGCGATCGCGATTTGCGACATCACCCGACCTGTCCCCAACGGTACATTCCTTCGTCCGCTGATCGAAGTTTTACTCCAGGGAGGGATTCCGGCCGGAGCCATTCGGGTGTTGGTGGCGACCGGTCTGCATCGACCCAACCTGGGGTCCGAGTTGGAGGAACTGATTGGGGATCCCTGGGTTCGGCGAACCGTGCGAGTCGAGAACCATTACGCAACCAGAGACGAAGACCACGTTCTCCTCGGTCGCACCGGGACCCGTGGCACCGTGGTGCGTCTCGACAAGCGTTTCGTGGAGGCAGACCTCAGGATTGCTACGGGATTGGTGGAACCCCATTTTATGGCCGGCTATTCCGGCGGGCGCAAAGTAATCGCTCCCGGTTTGGCCCACGCCGAGACGATCACTACCTTTCACAGTGCCCGCTTCATGGCCGATCCCAAGGCTTCCAATTGCAATTTCGAAGGAAATCCGCTTCACGAAGAGCAATTGGAAATTGTCCGGATGCTCGGTGGCGCGCTGGCGCTCAACACCGTGGTCGATGAGGAACGCAGGCTCTCCTTCATCAATTTTGGTGAAATCGTTGCCAGCCACAACGCCGCCGTCGCCTTCGCACGCAATTACGCCGAAGTCCCCGTCCAGCATCGTTACAAGACCGTGGTGACTAGTTCGGCAGGCTATCCGCTGGATAGCACCTACTATCAGACAGTAAAGGGGATGGTAGGTCCGATCGATATTCTGGAACCGGGCGGCCGGCTCATTGTTGCTTCCGAATGTTCGGAGGGTCTTGGGTCTGCGGAGTTCATCGAAGCGCAAAGTTCCCTCATTCGACTTGGACCCACTGAGTTTCTGCGAAGCATCTTGTCCAAATCGCACGCGGCGATCGACGAATGGCAGACTCAGATGCAACTCAAGCCGATGGCGATCGGCACTCTGCAACTTTACAGTACCGGCCTTAGCCCGGCGCAGCATGCTCTCACGGGTGTCGCGGATATCGAATCGGTGCGGTCCGCGGTCTTGGACAGTGTTACGGCGAGCGGCGACCGCGCGGTGGCAGTGATTCCCGAAGGACCTTACGTCGTGCCGTTCTTCAGAAGTCAGAAGCTTAAGAACGGGGGAGCGGGCAATTTAATCGGGGGTCACTCAAAACATTTCAATGAGCACGAGCGAAGTAAGCAATAACGAAGCGGCGGAAAGGACGAACGTCGCCAATGCCGCCATGAAACTCGAAGTGGTCATCATCCCCGTCTCGAATGTCGATCGCGCCAAGGAATTCTACGCAAGGATGGGGTGGCGGCTCGATGTCGATCGCGCAGCGAGCAACGCTTTCCGTCTGGTCCAGTTCACGCCTCCTGGTTCCGGCAGCTCAATTCAATTCGGTGTGAACCTCACATCGGCCGCGCCCGGTTCGGCCCAGGGAATGCTCTTGGTCGTCACCGATATCGAAGCGGCGCGCCAGCAACTCGTAGCGCAGGGCGTGGAGGCAAGCAGCGTCTTTCACTGCGAAACGGGGACTGCCTGCAGATTTCCGGACATCGGTGTGCGAGTGAATGGGGCACAGCCGGAGCGTCTTAGTTATAGCTCCTTTGTTTCTTTCAGCGATCCGGATGGCAACAGCTGGGTGCTGCAGGAGGTTACGAAGCGGCTTCCTGGGCGCGTCGCCGGCTACACGACCTATGCCTCGGCGGCTGATCTTGCCCAGGCGATGATTCGCGCTGCGGAGGCGCATCGGCAGCACGAGAAGCGGATTGGACAAGCCGACCCCAACTGGCCGGCCTGGTATGCCGAGTACATGACCCGCGAGCAATCCGACTAGATTGGAATTCCGACTCTCCAGATCTTTGGGTGTAGAGACGGAACGGGACAGATTTGCAATCGCGGAATTCGGGAGCGAAGCGTGCGGCGGGCCTCTCGATGTCACCTTCCGGAATCTCAATGACTACGACGTGGGTGCCATGGTACGACATCCTTCTGTTCTTCTTTCGAGTAGGGTTCACCAAAATATGGGAACTCGGTACGGATCCGATTGCGATCAGGGGCAACGCCGTCCTGGAGGGGCCTGTTTGACGCCAATGTAAGCATCACATCCTGAACATCATCACCCAGTGGCCTCCCATTGAATCCCGCGAGATCAAATGCAGCTGCCGTTCCTAATTCATAGGGCAAGGTGATCGGGCATAGTCGAGAGACCATTTGCTTTCCGTATTCTTCCGGGTCCATGGCAGATCCCGCGTAGGTAGTCATGTTCTGGGTAAAGTCCGCGATGTATCCCGAGAATAAGGCGATGTCATCTGATGGCACCGATTTGTTAAAGGTCTCTTTCACCTCTTGGTTGCCGGGATCGTTGAGAAAGAGGTGCGTGATCATCGGAAGGCCCCAACGTGACACCTGCATCTCGGGAGCATGGCCGTAAAGTGACACGGTGGCCCAGGCGTGGACCGTTCCCTTGCCGATCAGATGGTTTGGGACCTCGAGGACAATCGCAGTGATATTGCGATTATCGAAGAAGTTCTGACGATGGCGCAGGAACGCATCGCTGTCATACCGGTGTTCGTTGTAGAAGGCATTCTGAAGATTACGCATTGCGACAGCGTCGGCGGCGAACATTTCGGGAGCGATTCCGACGAAGGCGCGAATACCAGACTTGCTATGGACTTTGCCCGTATCGCCTTCTAGCAGAAGCTCGCCCTTGTTCCCGCCGATAGCCTCGCCAGTCGCTCTACGGACCTGAAACTTCTGAACATGGACATGCTCGTCCCCGTTCACATGTCTCGGTTCGTTGAACCTGAACTTGAAGACAACGTCTTCGCGAGCGTCACCAGTCAGGTCCAGGCGGAAGGCATACAAACCCTCAATGTGAAGGGTATCCGGTGCAGAGAGGACAACATCAGGATTGACGGTCATCGCCATCACCGTTGTGTCGGGAGCGCCCTGAAACAGATAGAAATCACACACGTTCAGGCTTGGATCCTCTTTCGCGAGTTTGGTATCGAAATGATGGGACATAGGTTTTCCTCTCTGGCAATGCGTTATTGATTATTCGCGCTTATACAGACGTTGCGCCAGCGAGGGCCTGGCGTCTTTCCTCGGTTTAGCGCAACTCCTGACTCCTGATTTCTGACTTCTGTCTCTCATATGGTCTGGGACAGGAACCCGCCGTCTACCCTAAGGTCAATGCCGGTCACGAAGCCGCTGGCTTTCTCGCTGGCGAGAAAGACCGCCGCGCCGGCTAGTTCGTTGGGATTTCCGAAACGTGCGATCGGCGTATGACCCAGAATCAACTGACCACGGGGCGTGGCAGTTCCATCCTCGTTGAACAGCAACCGGCGGTTTTGCTCCCCAGGGAAAAATCCGGGCGTAATCGAATTGACGCGGACGTTGAACGGAGCCCATTCGCGGGCCAGGAATTGGGTGAGATTCAGCAGCGCGGCTTTCGCGGCTGAATAAGCCACGACGCGTGAGAGAGGCAGGTGGGCGGAGACGCTGGCGATGTTAATGATGCTTCCCTTGCGCTGTTCTTTCATCGGTGGGCCAAAGACCTGGCAAGGGAGTACCGCGCCGGCCACCAGGTTCATATCAAAACTCTCCCGCCAATCTTCGGGGCTTATCTCTTCGAAGGGGTGTTCGGGGGTAACGGTCACCCGCGGGTCGTTGCCGCCCGCGGCGTTCGCCAGAATGGTTGGAGCGCCCATACGGCTCAACAAAGCTTCGCGGGCTGTATTCAGCGAGCCCTGGTCAAGGGCATCGGCCGTAAAAAATCCAGCGATGCCCCCCTGTTTTTGAATTGAGTGAACCCTGGCTTCGCCTCGTTCTTTGTTGCGGCCCAGCACGGCCACCTTGGCGCCCGCCGCTGCGAAACCTTCGGCGATGGCCCCACCGAGCACGCCGGTAGCGCCCATGACCACGGCAACCTCTCCAGTCAGGTCAAACAAGCTCATTTTCGTTGTCTTTCAGTTTTTGCGTCACAGAGGCATTGCATTGAACCGCCCATGGGCTGACTCCAGCTCGCGATCGCTGGTTGGCTCGA
>CAWBKA010000016.1:0-81710 GCA_963789065.1 uncultured Verrucomicrobiae bacterium
GTAATCGTTTTCCGCTATTGCGTGACGCAGAAACTCGTAACCTTGCTCCGGGCCGTAGCCGCGGAAGGAGTCTCGATGCGCCAACTCATCTACCGCGAGATGCATCGCCTGGATTACCGCGATCGGAAGAGGCTCCGTGACGTCTCCGATCCCGCACCGGACCAACCTTTTGCTTAACCCCGGAAATTCTTCGCTAAAGGAGCGAACCCGGCGCGCGATTTCTGGAAAGAGGTATCCGCCCTTCAGTTTGAAATAGTGATCGTTAATGTACGCCATAGCCTGCATCGCTCACAAATCCTTGGAGTTTTGTGAGCGATAGCCAATAAAGCTAAAAGATAGAGCCGCGAATGGCTCCATTCGAACGAACTTGCTCGGTTGACCTTAGTTGCTCCTCAGGTTGCCGCTTCGAAGTTTTTTCCGACTGCATCCCAGTTTACGACGTTCCAGACTGCCTTCAGATAATCCGGCCGTCGGTTCTGGTATTTAAGGTAGTAGGCGTGTTCCCAAACGTCGACACCAAGGACCGGCTTTAGTCCTTCCGTAATCGGACTGTCTTGATTCGGGGTCGAACTGATTTCCAGGCTGCCCGCTTTGTTAACCACCAGCCATGCCCAGCCGCTGCCGAATCGACCCGCGCCGGCAGCCTGAAACTTCTCTTTGAATTGGTCAAAACTGCCGAAGGTTGAAGTAATGGCGTCGGCCAGCTTTCCTTTCGGCGATCCGCCGGCATTTGGGCCAAGAATCAGCCAAAAAAACGAATGGTTCGCGTGGCCGCCAGCATTGTTGCGCACAGCGGTCCGGATTGCCTCAGGCACCGCGCTCAGATCGGCGATCAATTCGTCAACCGGCTTCGCGGCAAGCAGGGGAAAATCCTTCAGGGCATTGTTTGCGTTGGTGATATAGGCTTGGTGATGCTTGTCGTGATGGATCTCCATCGTCTTGGCATCGATATGCGGCTCCAACGCGTCAAATGAATAAGGTAAAGGTGGTAGTTCGTAAGCCATAGGGTTCAGAGGGTTAAAACGGTTGTATGCGAACCAGCGACGACTTGCCGCGATCGCTCGCAGAACCTAGAGCAGGTACACACCAGACGTCAAACCCGGGCGTGTCCTAAAGCCAAAAACCACCGGCGGAAGCTCCTTCCTACCCAACAAGCATGTCCTTTTGGCCGCTGGATTTTGCCGCGGTACTTACGCTACCGTTCCAACGGCGCTGTCTGCCCGGCCTTTTTTGCAGATTCGCTGTGGCGCTCCAGCGCCTCCTCAGGATGCGGACCTTGCCGCGGGTCTTCCGGTTGCCGATTCTGGAGCTTCCGATGGAGGCCCAGGCCCGCTTCGATCAACTCAGTGGCACAGGTGTGTAACGGTTTTCCAGCTAAG
Organism: uncultured Verrucomicrobiae bacterium; assembly: GCA_963789065.1. Taxonomy (GTDB): domain Bacteria; phylum Verrucomicrobiota; class Verrucomicrobiia; order Chthoniobacterales; family JAFAMB01; genus JAFAMB01. Next base: position 1,380 of record CAWBKA010000016.1, read on the forward strand.
TCACTGTAGTTCCGAAGAGCCAACAGTATTTCTTGATCCAGGATTATTTGCAGAAAGCTCTTTGAGTCCTCCTTCAATCTGGCGCGTCGCCTACGTTGCGCCTCACGAAGCTGGACTCTGCGTTTCTTGCGCTTCTGGGGGGAGAGTTGCGCCATGGAACTCTGCTCAGCATACGCGCCAGAAATGCCAAGTCGAGTGCATTCCATTGACAATCATTTGCGGACGTCCTAAGGAGATGTCTCGTGCTGCCCTTGGTGTTCTCTTCTTCTTTGAATTCAGACCAGCGCGACGAATTAGAGTCGCTGATGTTTTTTCACCCGGAGCAGGGGCAACATATCTCAAGCATTAATGCCTCGATTAGCAGTTACGGATTTCCAAAGGTGATTGAGGAGAAAGGCGCTCTTCGAATTGGCATCGAAGGACTGGAGGTCCAAACGCTATACGCTTTTGTTGACCGGGGTGTGATAAAGGATCTTGCCGGAGTTTTGGTCTACACCAGAATCCACTTCGACACGCTAGTGCTTTTGCACATGGCGGTTCGCCCGGAATTTTGCTACTCCATCGGTTACAAGAACGAATTGGTGCTCGTTCGGATTCTGACCCAACTCCGCTCGATCGCCAAGCGGATCAAAGGAATTAAGAAGCTCTCTATCCTTTATGCGGACAAAGAGATTCCGCGAGCGCTTATCTGAAGAACGTTCGGCGTTTGGCGGCGCCAAGAAGACTGACACCGAGGTCGCCAAGATCATAAAGTAGATTCAGGGGTTTTCAGAACAGAAAATCTGCAAAATTCGTCCATTCATTGAATTTTCAAAAACCTGGGTGACCTCCGCGTCCTTTGTGTGAACGCCGCCGAACGCCAAACGCCAAACGATGATCGATGATCGACCGGAGCTTCTTTGAGACGGATCCTTTGACCTGCGCGAGCTCGTTGATTGGATGCGAACTCGTTTGGGGAGAGACTGCCGGGCTGATCGTCGAAACCGAGGCGTATGCTGAACACGGCGATCAGGCAAGTCACACCTTTCTGCGGCGTGGCACTCGAGAGTTCATTGGAATAAATCCGCCTGGAACGCTTTACGTCTACCTGAATTACGGAGTCCACTGGCTGCTGAATTTTCTCGTGAAGGGCGGTCGGTCGAATGGCTTCGTACTTATTCGCGCGCTTGAACCGACCAAGGGTTGCCACGTGATGGCCCAACGCCGTGGAACGGTGGACATTCGCAACCTTTGCTCTGGTCCCGGTAAATTAACGCAGGCGCTCTCGATCCAGAATGAGTTTCATGGTCGGGATTTTTTTACCATTGGCCATGCGAGCCTCTTGACCCGCCGACAAGGCGTTGTGGTCGAGATTGACCGACGTGTCGGGATCACCAAATCTGCGGAGTTTGATTGGCGCTTTCTCCTGGCCGGATCCGACTTTGTCAGTGTCGCGAAGAGAAAAACCCGCCTCAGAACCAACTGAGGCGGGTGTAAATCCTCCTAAGGTCGAGACCTTATTTGGAGTAACCGGTCGTTGGGGGCGCCGGTGGTGGTGGCGGTGGAGCCTCCTTTTTAGCACAGGCAGAAACGCCAAGCGCCGCAGCGGCAAAAGCCACTAAAGTGAAATTTTTCACAATGTTCATCAGTCTCGCCTCCTTTCTTAGCTAGCAGCACCACCGTATTAGGCTGAACACATCGCAGACACAAATGTATTTTCAGAAATTTCGTTCGAAGAGGATTTTTGGTAAGGTCGACTTGAAAGCCCCCCCGACATTCACACCGGAGCTTTTACCCAACAATCTCGACAAGACCGCCGACCTCTACCAAGTCGAACAAGTGAACGACATCCGCGTCGCGCATCCGGATACATCCGTTGCTTGCCGGTTGCCCGAGCGAATGTTCATGATTCGTGCCGTGAATGTAGATGTAGCGCTCCTTGGTGTTGGCGTTGCTCTCTTCCAGGCCATCGAGCCAGAGGATCCTTGAAGTGATCAAGTCAGCTTCTGCTGACCTGTCAACAGTAGTGGCGATTGGGCGTCGGCCGCGGTAAACGGTGCCGATCGGCATTTCTCCGCCTATCTTCTCACAAACGCGAAAAATACCCGTCGGAGTTTTCCGGCTGCCGGGTTCAAACCCGAGCCCGAACCGGGAGGTGGAGACTCTGGCAGCGAAGAGTAGTTCGTTACCTCGAAGTAAATGCAGATTCTGTGTTTTGCTATCAATGACAATCTTGTGCACGGTTATTTTTCGCCTAGAGTAACGCCGTCTTCATGAGTACTGGATTTCGCGTGGCAATTGTTGGCGCAACTGGCGCCGTCGGGGCTGAGTTCATCCAACTTCTCGACCAAAGAGAGTTTCCTATTCGAGAACTCAAACTGCTTGCTTCACCCAAGTCTGCCGGGAAAATGCTCAAATTCAAGGGCGAACAGATTCCCATCGAAGCTCTTTCCGAGGAATCATTTAAAGGGATCGATATTGCCCTATTCAGCGCCGGAAGCAATGCGTCGAAGGAGTACGCGAAGCATGCTGTTCATGCCGGAGCTGTGGTGGTTGATAATTCTTCAGCCTTCCGGATGGAAGAAAACGTTCCGTTGGTCGTACCCGAGATCAATCCGGCGGATATTCAAGCGCATCGAGGTATCCTTGCTAACCCTAACTGCACAACCATCATAGCGCTGATGGCGCTTTATCCTTTGCACCAAGCCTTTAGCGTGAAGCGAGTGATTGCTTCCAGCTACCAGGCAGTCTCCGGGGCAGGCTACAAAGCAATTCACGAACTCTCCCACCAGTCGAAATCGTTTTTCTCCGGGGAGCCTTCCAGTCCGGAGGTCTTTCCGCACAGGATCGCGTTCAATGTCTTGCCGCAGGTCGATGTCTTTCTCGCGAGTGGTTACACCAAAGAGGAAGTGAAGTTTGTCAACGAAAGCCGGAAGATTATGCATCATCCGACACTGCGCGCATCGATAACTTGTGTCCGCGTTCCTGTTTTCCGTGCGCATTCGGTGGCTGTTCACGCAGAGTTTGAGCAACCGGTTTCCGTTGATCGTGCGCGCGACGTTCTGGCAAAATTTCCGGGTCTGGAACTTGTCGACGACTCGGCCTCGAACACGTATCCCATGCCAATCCTGGTGAGCGGCAAGAATAACTGCCAGGTCGGTCGAGTCCGGATGGATTCCGCCCTGGACAACGGATTGGCCTTCTGGGTCTGCGGCGATCAACTTTTAAAGGGCGCAGCCTTGAATGCGGTCCAGATTGCGGAATTGCTGGCCAGGTAAGCAAAGCATCCCGCTGGCGCGGGTGTGGCACGTCTCGTGTGGGCGGTAGGGTCGCGCTCCCGCGCGCGTCTCTTTGCGTGTCACACGGCCGATACGCCGATACGCCCAAACGATTCCCTTTTGGACGTGCCACGCTGGTCGCGCGGGAGCGCAACCCTACCACGCCGCGCGCGCGGCCATGTCACGTGGCCAAACGCCGATACGCCGACACGCCGATACATTGCCCCGTCCCGTCCTAAGACTTCGCACTCGAGCTGAGGTGCCTGGCCAAAAAAATCTCCATCGCTTCGTAGAATGAAAAGCGGTTTTCCTCGTTTTGAAAACCGTGGCCTTCGTTTTCCTTTACCATGTATTCCACTTCGATCCCTCGCTTTTTTAGCGCCTCGACGATCTGGTTCGATTCGTTAATGTTCACTCGCGGATCCTTTGCGCCTTGGGCGACGAAGAGAGGGGCCTTGATCTTATCGGCGTTCAGGGCGGGGGAATTTTCTTCGAAAAGGGCTTTATCCTTCTCAGGATTGCCAACCATTTCGTACATCATCTCGAGAAAAGGCTTCCAATAAGGCGGCACCGTTTTCATGAAAGTAAAGAGGTTGGAGACACCCACGTAGTCCACCCCGGCTGCGTACAAATCGGGGGTCTTAGTCAGACCATCGAGGACAGCATAACCGCCGTAGCTACCTCCGTAAATGGCGACCCGTTTTGGATCAGCGACACCCTGATCAATTAACCATTTGACGCCGTCGGTGATGTCGTCCTGCATGCTCTGGCCCCACTGCCTGAAACCGGCCTCCCAGAAGTTCCGACCGTACCCGGTAGACCCGCGGAAATTCATTTGGAGTACTCCGAAACCGCGGTTCGCAAGAAATTGCACCTCAGGATTGAATCCCCAGTCATCTCGAGTCCATGGGCCCCCGTGTGGGTTAACCACTATCGGTAGATTCTTCGGCGCCTTGCCCTTTGGCAAAGTGAGATAACCGTGGATGGTCAGGCCGTCGCGCGATTTGTATGCTACCGGCTTCATCTCGGCCAGTTCTTCCTCTCTCAGCCATGGATTTCGATCCGCCAGCTTCTTCAATTCGCCGGAATTCGAGTCATAGATATAAAACGATCCCAGCGACCGGTCCGTGATTGTCCGAACGACAAAGGTGTCTTCGGCTTTGTTGGTAGAAACCACGTAGACATCGTATCCAGGCAACTTTTCTTCCAGAGTCTGATAAAGTTTCTCGGCTTCCAGATCGAAAAACTTCCTTTCTTCTTTCCAGGTCTTGTAGGTCGCGGAGATAATCACTTTGCGCTTTTTGGAATAGAGCAGATCGGAGACATCAACTTCCGGATGCTCAAACAAAACCCGGATCTCTTTTCCAGTGTCAGGATCGAATTCAACGATCGCGGCTTTATCGCGACCAATGTTTGAGACCCCGTAGAGATTTTTGTTGTCAAAGGTGAAAAACTGAGGCGTAAAACTCTCTTTGAAATTTGTCGTAATCACCGGCTTCCAGGCGTCTTTCTCCGCTTTGCGGTAAAGCAAGGTCGTATTGACACCGTCGGTGGTCGTGGCCACACGCACATTCCCATCGTGGTCGGTCGTCCACGACGATATGTTGCCTGGATTTTCGGCAATCAGCTTTAGGTCACCGGTCTCAACGTTCAACCGATAGGCGTCAAAGACTTCTTTGTCCCGTTTATTCAGTCCGATGATCAAGTCGGTCGGGTCGTCCTCGAGGTTATCGATCATCTCCGCTCTGACGCCTTCGAATGGCGTCAGGTCTCGCGCGCCGGTTCCATCACTTTGGGCGACATAGAGGTGATAGTTTTCGTCGCCGCCATTGTCCTTCATGTACAAGAGATGTTGATCTCCCTTCCAGAAGAATCCCCGAATGTCCCGGTCTTTGACGCTCGTGATCTGCTTGGCCTCTCCACCCGATTTCGGTTGAACCCAAATGTTGAGCCGGTTATCGACTGGCTTTAAAAATCCGATCAATGCCCCGCTGGGCGAGAGTTGATAACCTGTTGTTTCAGGATTCCGGAAAAAGTCCCGCAATGGAATAGTCGGCGAAACACTGTCTTGGGCTGGGGCTGATGAAAGGGTCAACATAAAAGAGAACAGGCTGAGTACGATATGCTTCATAGGAACCTGCCGAAACCTTTAGCATTCTGAGGCCGGATGACAACCGGACGAAGCAGCCGAACATTTTTATTGCAAATGGATTGCATCAATCGAACAATCGTCGGTGAATCCCATTCACGATGAACCCGGTGATCACCAGAGAAACTGGAGCGAGAACAGGCAACTCACTCTTTGCTGACGGCCTCGGAGGCGCAGATGGCAGTACCTGCGGAGGAAGGTCCAGGCATAACATCTCGACGATGGTCGATTCGCTGCAGCAACCATGAGGGGCTCGCCATTGATTCGCGCGATTCTGGTCGTGATTGGGCTGCTGGCGTTGCTGATGCCCCTGCGAACCCTAACCAGTCGACGAAGCGAGGCATCAATTCCTGTTCAGCAGGCTGGTCAGGGTACTAAAAAGAAGTTTCGTTTGGAACTCACCTCCACGACAGTCCCTTTCAAATTTCGAATTACCAGCGGAGAAGAGACGATCTGGAGCGGTGAATCGAATTTGACAACCGTGACCAGAGACACGGAACTTAATTTTCCGCCAGAAGGGATAGACTTGGTTGTTGACGCCTCTTGGACGGAGAATAAGCAGACAGCGTTGAGGCTTGCGTTGATAGCTCAGGACTCGACCATGATGGCCAAGACGATATGGGGGACCACGACTGTGAGCGAGGTGTTGACATTTCAGGAAGCAAAATAGGGGGGCCATCCGGTATGTCTTACCATCGACTCGAGATCAAAGATTTGACTGTATCGTACAGGCGAGTTCCCGCTGTGCATCATTTGAGTCTCGAACTGAGATGCGGTTCCTGTGTCGGATTGCTTGGACCAAATGGCGCTGGCAAAACTTCGCTCTTTAAAGCTCTGATCGGACTTGTGCCGCTCGAAACTGGATCGATGAGTTTCCATGGTCACAGCCGACGTTCAGCCGTCTCGGAAATAGCCTATTTGCCGCAGCGCACGACGGTTGACTGGGATTTCCCGATCACGGTGCGGGGCATGGTTGAGATGGGGCGATATCAGGCCTTGGGTTGGCGGAAGAGGTTTCGGGAAGAGGACCATCGGGCAGTGGATCAGGCCCTTGAAGCAATGGAACTGGAAGATCTCGGAAATCGCCAGATCAGCAAGCTTTCCGGCGGCCAGCAACAACGGGCGTTTCTGGCTCGTGCGCTCGCCCAGGAAGCCCACGTCTTTTTGCTCGATGAACCATTCTCGGGCCTGGATAAGCCAGCGCAAGACCTCCTCGCCGGCGCGATCCGCCGGCTGGCCAATGCGGGCAATTTGCTTGTCGTATCTCACCATGATTTAAGAACGGTCCGAGACCTCTTTGACCACGTGATTTTTCTGAACGGTGAGTTGGTGGCATTTGGCGAAACAGAACAGGTTTTCACCGCGGAAAATATCCAAAAAACCTTTCAGACCCATATCTTTTCTGGAACCGCCCATGAGCCTGACCTGGCTGTTTGAACCCTTTCGCCACGAATTCATGCAGCGCGCCCTGTTTGGGTGCGCTTTAATTGGCTTCACGAACGGAGCGCTGAGCGCTTTCATCGTAATTCGCCGCCTTGCCCTGATGGCCGACGCGATGGCTCATTCTCTTTTGCCGGGAGTCGCAGTGGCCTTGCTGTTGTTTGGCTTGGTGCCGGGCACCCTTTTCGTTGGAGCGCTCGTGGCGGCACTTCTGGTGGCGTTTGGAACGCAAATCATCTCCAACAGTTCGCGGATAAAAGAGGATACCGCACTTGGATTGCTCTTTGCGTGTTCTTTTTCATTAGGGCTGGTTCTTATAAGCTTCTCCCGTTTAAGGGTTAACGTCACCGACTACCTTTTTGGCAATATCCTGGGACTTGGAGACGCGGATCTTTGGATCATCTATCTTATAAGCTTAATCGTGTTGCCGATGCTGGTAGCTTTGGAGCGGCCGCTTTTGCTGACCGTGTTCGAACCCTCGGTCGCGGCAAGTCAAGGTGTGCCAGTCAATACGCTTAAGTATCTCTTGATGGGATTACTGGTCCTTTCGATGATTTCATCTTTGCAGGCCGTCGGTGTGATTCTGGCTTTGGGGATGCTGATCGCGCCCGCAGCGACGATCTATCTGCTTTCTGACTCGTTCACCACCATGTTTTGGATGGGTGGAATCCTTGGATGTCTGGGATCGTGCGCCGGGCTACTCACCTCGTTTTGGCTGAACCTGCCTTCGGGGCCCTGTATTGTCCTTGTTCTTGGGCTTATTTTTCTACTCGCATATCTATTCAGCCCAAAGTACGGAATTGTGACCAAGCTCTTGAGACCGCATCATCTTCATGAAGCTTCATTGGCCCGTTGGAAGGAAGAAGACCGTGCTCAAAAGTAGGCAGGTCCAAAGGAAGGCATTTTACGTGGCGAGGGAGGAGAGCCGCCTGTTGATGCTCAGCGCTTTGGCCTTGAGGATTGGCAAAACCAGAAATGGACACGAAGGGAGGCGAGTGGGATGGGATTCAAAAGAGGTTTCTATTCGTGTCAATGAGTGTCCATTCGCGGAAGTTGCTCCTGTTCGATCTGAGGCAAGTTAGATCGGGTCTGAACATTCCCAGATGAGCTGGTTTACCTTTACCTGGCAGAACTTTTTATTTTCGTTTCTGGCGCTGGCCTTCGAAGGATTGCCGTTCGTTCTTATTGGTTCCCTCATTTCCGGCGCGATTGCCGTTTTCGTGCCGTCGAAATTTATCACTGGAATCCTGCCGAAAAACGGATTTCTAGCCACCCTGGTCAGCGGTTTGCTCGGCTTATGTTTTCCGGTGTGTGAATGCGGCATCGTGCCGGTCGTCCGCCGCTTGATTAACAAGGGATTGCCTGTTTCCTGCGGTGTCACTTTTATGCTGGCATCACCGATCGTCAATCCGATCGTGGCTTTCAGCACCTTCGCCGCTTTTCGAGGTCAATCGCCTTGGTTGAACATGTGGACCCGGCTCGTTCTTGGCTACGTCGTCGCGGTGATAGCCGGGTTGATAGTCCGCCAATTCAAACCCGAATCCATCCTGCGTAAGGGCGCTGTAAAAATTCCTGCCCGAAAGCGGTTGGCGTTTAGCGTCAGCCCATTGCCGGATGCCGCATCGAATGGACTCGAAACCACATTCCCACAGAAGCTGATTGCCGCGATCAGAATGGCTTGCGACGATTTTATTGATACGGCCATTTATTTCATGATCGGTGCGGCGGTAGCCGCTACTTTCAACACGGCTGTTGATCAAGAGGTTATTCTACCTTTGGCGCTCGACCCTACGCTCTCCACCGTCTCGATGATGGCTATGGCATTGATCCTGACGCTGTGCAGTACCTCGGACGCTTTCATCGCCGCTACCTTCGTCAGTTTTCCCATCTTTGCCCGAATGGCTTTTATGGTCTTTGGCCCAATGTTTGATTTGAAGCTGTTCTTCCTCTACAGCGTCCTGTTTAAAAAGCGCTTCGTGATCGGCCTGGGCATTGGACTTTTTGTGCTGATCGCTCTAATCTGCAGTCGTCTTTTAGTTCACCTTTATGCGGGCCAAGCTCTTTAATATCGTCAATGGAATCACCCTTATCGGCGTTGGTGCGGTGCTACTCGATTTTTTCTTCACCGGTCGACTCGACCAATATCTGCATCCTCAATTCCGGCCTTGGACGTTCGTTGCGGGGGTGATTTTTTGCGTGGCAGGAATCGTCTATGCCGCGGCGAAGAGCACCGCGCAATGCTGCATTGAAGGGGAATGTGCGCATCAGAACGCTAACAGTCCGCTCCGAGCCGTGGTGGCGTTTTTCGTGTTGTTTGTGCCTTTAGCCGCGGGCGTCGCGCTCTCGAAAGACAGTTACGATCAACATGCGGTGTTAAATCGTGGTTTCGTTCAGGACATTACCAAATTGCAGAGTCGCTCAGTTTCACCGACCGCGAAACCAACGAATGATCAGGTGATCCCGTCGGAAGCGTTGGGCGCAGACCTGGATGAACGCGCGTCCGAACCTCTGCCTCAAAATACACCCAACTCGCAAAAAGAACCGGAGGTAGCCGTCAACACCGGAACAGGTCAGGCGAATCCAGGCGTTCCTTCGCCCGACGACGGGAGCTCCCAATACCTACCCAAAGCCGCCGACGGGAACGTGGCGCTGGAAGTGACCGATCTGCTCTATGCTGAGTCAGAGGACAGCCTGCGCAGGATGTTCGCGGACAAGACGATCGAGGTAGTTGGGCAATACCTTCCAGGATCAGACGCGAAACAGTTCAAGCTGGTCCGCATGTTCATTGTCTGCTGTGCGGCTGACGCCCGGCCGCTAGCGGTACCGGTTGAGGTCACCGGCCCGATGACCACCGCCGAGATGGGATGGGTGAAGGTCGTCGGAAAGGCGACGTTCACCCAAAAGGGCGACCGTGCGCACGTCGTTTTGCAAGCGGACAAAGTCGAATCTACTGACCCGCCGGCTGAGGCAATGCTCTACTGAGAAGAAGCCAAGAAGCCAAGGAGCCGAGAATCCAAGAAGCGCTGAGCAGCGCGAAGGAGGGTTCTTGGCAAACGTGTGATCGCGCGATGAGCGCCCCTCAGCTTCTTGGATTCTCGGCTCCTTGGCTTCTTGGCTTCTTCCCCCCTCACATCGCCATTCCGCCATCCACCGTTAAGACCTGGCCTGTGATGTACTTTGCTTCAGGACTCGCAATAAAGGCCACTGCCGCCGCAACATCCTCGCACTCGCCAAATCTGCCCAACGGGATGAGAGGAAGGACGTGTGTTTTTACGGCCTCCGGCAACTGATCAGTCATGTCAGTGGTGATGAACCCTGGAGCAACGGCATTTACGGTAACGTTTCGTCCAGCGAGTTCCCGAGCCAAGGCTTTTGTCAGACCGATAAGCCCCGCTTTGCTGGCCGAGTAGTTAACTTGTCCAGCCTGGCCGATCAGACCGCTGACTGAACTGATGTTAACGATCCTCCCATACGACTGTCTCATCATCGGCCGCTGCAGGTTTTGCACGAAGTGAAATGCCCCTTTAAGATTCGTGTCAAGGACAACGTCCCAATCCTCCTGTGACATCCGCATACTGAGCCGATCCCGGGTGATCCCGGCGTTGTTAACGAGGACGTTCACCTTCCCAAAATCTTTGACGATCTTCGCACAGAGATCTGCGACAGCGTTGCCATTGGCAACATCGACCGCATACCCGATCGCGCTTTCCGGGCTGAGTGCATTGATTTCCCCGGCGGCCGATTGAGAATTGGTCTCGGTCCGACTCACAACAGCAATTCTAGCCCCCTCCTTGGCCAGTCGGAGAGCCACCGCCTTGCCAATCCCTCTTCCAGAGCCCGTTACCACCGCCACCTGGTCTGCAAACCGTTTCATGAAGTCGAATGAAGGGGAGGCATAGGGGTTGGGTCAAGCTGTTTCGGATTAGGTCGGCATCAGTGCCAAGAAGCGCCGATCGCAGGGAATTTCGATTGGCGTTCTCTACTCGTATACCAACGCACGATTTTTCTGGAGTGAAACCAACCAACAGGCATCCCACGATTAGAGACGTCGCCGAGGCAGCGGGAGTCTCTCCCATGACTGTTTCGCGTGTCCTCAACAATCAGCAATGGGTGAGGGCGTCGACGCGAGAGAGAGTTCAAGAGACCATCCGTGAGCTCGACTACGTGGCGAACGAGATGGCTCGCCAGATTGGAACGGGGAGACACTCTTGGATCGCCATTCTGGCCCTCAATCTTGCTACTACACCGTACTCAGTGGGAATGACCTTGGCGATAGAACAGGTCGCTCGCGACCACGGATGGCGGACCTACATAGTCAATACGTTCTCAAATGACCCGTCGGCCAATATTTTGGATTCGCTTCTCGCCATGCGCCCTGAGGGGGTTATTTTTGCCACGATGGGTCATCGGATGGTTAACGTCCACCAACGTTTGATCCGGACGGGCGTGGTGTTGGCAAACTGTCAGACTACTCAGAAGGGCGTTGCCTGCTACGTTCCGGATGATGAGCAGGGGCAATATCAAGGGGTACGTAAACTCCTTGAGAAAGGGTATCGCCGCCCCGTTTGCATTCATTTGCCACGAGCAGACGTGGCCATGCCTTTACGATTCAAGGCCATACAGCGAGCGTTTCGAGAGTTCAACGTTTTAGCAAAAGATCAAACCCATTTTGTTTTAAATGAAGAAACGGATTACATGCAGTCCGTTCAATTCCTTATTGAAGCACTCGCGAAGCGCCCGAGACCTGACTGTCTGATTTGCGGGAACGATCGCGTGGCCTTTGTCGCTTACCAGCATTTGCTTTCCCTGGGCATGCGCATTCCAAAGGATATAGGCATTCTTGGCTTCGACAACATGGTTGGAATTGGCGGACTCTTTCTGCCTCCGTTGTCCACTATTCACCTCCCTCACGACGAAATCGGGAAGGCTGCCGCCCTCCATATCATCCGCCGGCGAAAACGTGCGCGCATCTACCGAGTCGCGTGTCCTTTTGTCGGCCGGGGATCATTCTAGGGCCGCCCCTTTTTTGCGTAACTGTCTAGCGTCGTCCATCCGGCCCGAGGGCCTGCAACCGACGCTAAGCGCATGCTTTTTTGCGGCGCACTCGAAGAATCCTCTGGCGCTACAGTGGGAAATACCCGTTGCGCGAATTCCGAACATCCCTCAACGAAGGCGTTTTTAATATATTGGCGCTTCTTTTATTTTTTTTCTTGTTTTGGTATTGCGTCCTATCTTAAAAAGATATGGTAGTTGTACCAGAAACCCCTACCAGGTAACGGTAACAGGTCGGTACGACTAAGAGTCTTCAACCCCCGTTCAGCGAACTGCACATGAAAAGGCAACCACTCCTTCAGGCGCCGGCACTTTTGCTGGCAGTCTCGGCAATCGCACTATCATTCAGTCCAAAAGCGACTGCGCAAGCGGCAACCTTCCCATTGTATGACGAGCCGTACCGGCCCCAGTATCACTTTTCGCCGGCTATGCACTTCATGAATGACCCCAATGGCCTGGTCTTCTTCAATGGCCTATACCATCTTTACTATCAATACAATCCTACCCAATTGGTGGCCGGCAATCAGAGCTGGGGTCACGCCACAAGTACGGATCTTATTCATTGGACAAACCGGCCGATTGCCATCCCGGAGATGACCACCGGCCAGATCTTTACCGGGAGCGCAGTGGTCGACGCAAATAATACCTCAGGTTTTTTCAATGGCGTTAAAGGTGGGGGCCTGGTGGCGGTATATACCTTGAACGAACCCACCAAAGAAGTGCAAAACGTGGCCTACAGCTTGGACAATGGCATCAGCTATATCGAATATAAAGGCAACCCGGTCCTGGATTTGCTAAACCCTAACTTTCGAGACCCGAAGGTGTTCTGGTATGCGCCTGGTCGTCGCTGGATTATGACAGTCGCATTACCGCAGGCCCACCAGGTATTAATCTACGGGTCCCCGAATTTGAAGAATTGGACCTTTTTGAGCGCCTTCGGTCCCGCCGGTCTCGAGGGGTTCCAGTATGAATGTCCGAATCTTTTCCAGGTTCCGGTTCAGGGGACGAACCAAAAGAAATGGGTTCTCATCGTGGCAATTAACCCCGGGGCTCCATTAGGTGGGAGCATGAACGAATACTTCGTCGGCGACTTTGACGGCACTAAATTTACGGCGGACGACGGTGTGGCTCGCCTAATGGACTTTGGAAAAGACTTCTACGCGGTCCAGACTTATAACAATACTCCCGACGCCATCGCAGTGGGATGGATGAGCAATTGGCAATACACGCAAGTGGTGCCAACCTTTCCCTGGCGTGGAGTGTTCACCGTGCCTCGTTTTTTGTCGTTACGGCAAAACCCAACCCAAACCGGTGCGCTTCTAGTGCAAACGCCCATTTCGCTAGTGAAATTGCATGACAAAACGCTGTTCAATGGTTCGACCATGGTCAGCCCAGGCAGCCCCGTCACGATTTCTTCGCAAGGCAATTCCAGCTTTGAATTCGAAACGACGGTGGTGGGTGGGGGTAACGGACGATTAGATATTAACATACTCAATGCCGCCGGCGAAAAAGTAACGGTAGGGGTGGATTGGGACAATAATGGGCAGGTCTATGTCGAACGAGGTCAGGCGGGCGGTTTCAGTAACCGCTATTTCACGAACGACTTCTCGATGCAGGAATCTAATTTAGATAGCTCTATTACACTTCATGTCCTGGTAGATCGTTCCGTCCTGGAAGTTTATGTGGATGATGGCGTGCAGGTTTGTACGACCAGTTTCTTTATGGCCAAAGGACCTCCAACAGAAATGCAATGGGTGGCGACCAATAACCCCATTCTGGTCCAAGACCTGGAGGCGTTTACGCTGAAGAGTATTTGGCGATAGGAAAGAAGCAACGCTTCGATCCAAAACGAAAGGCTTTCTTTGGGGGCAAATGCCGGTCCGTGCTTAACGCGCGGACCGGTCGCCCCAGTGTCCACGCTCAAATCCACCGAGCGGAAAGCCTTAGACGACCTGTTCCTCGCCCAATTTCAGTTCGTTGAGTTTATTACGTAATGTTCGAATACTGATGCCAAGCATCTGAGCTGTGTGCGTTCGGTTTCCGTTGGCAATTCGCAGCGCGTGCAAAATATATTTTCGTTCAACTTCTTCCAACGGAACGATGTTCTCCGGGAAGACAATTCCGGTGGTATTTCGATCAACGGCTTCGACCTGTTCCTCTTGCCATGAATGATCCAGTAGCTCCATCGGAAACATTGGCTCGAGGAGGTAGGGAGTAATTTCCTGGCCTGGCTCGGTCAAAATAACGGCCCGTTCCATCACATTCTGTAGTTCACGGACGTTTCCCGGCCATTCGTAAGCATTGAGAACCTTCATCGCTGGAAGGGTTAGCACCGGTGGTTGCGCGCCGCTTCGCCTCGCTATGCGAGACAAAAATGATTTTGCCAATCCCGCGATGTCTTCCTTCCGCTTTCTGAGCGGCGGCACGACAATCGGAAAGACGTTCAGGCGATAGTACAGATCCTGGCGGAACTCCTGCCGCTCGACGGACTTCTGCAGGTCGCGATTGGTGGTGGCAAGAACTCGGACATTCACCTTGATCGTTCTGTTCCCGCCCACTCGTTCAAACTCCAGCTCCTGCAAAACCCGGAGGAGCTTGGCCTGCAACTTGAGCGAAATCTCGCTGATCTCATCCAACAGAATCGTACCGTTATTCGCAAGTTCGAACCGTCCCTCCCGTTTCTCGGTCGCTCCGGTGAAAGCCCCTCGCTCGTGGCCGAAAAATTCGCTCTCGATCAGGGTCTCAGAGATCGCAGCGCAGTTGACCTTGATAAACGGCGCCTGAGATCGGGCGCTGGCGCGAAAGATCTCTGTGGCTACCAGCTCTTTTCCGGTTCCGTTCTCGCCACAAATCAGAACCGTCGCCTCGGTTGGCGCGACCTTCTGAATCATTTGACGGAGCTGCTGGATCGCCTGACCATCGCCGATCAGGGGGGCGGCATCGATCGACTCCTGAGCGAGGATCTGGCTGATCCGGACAGCCTGATTGAAATTATCCGCTTTACGTAAAATAACGTCTATCTGGCTTGCGGAGAACGGTTTAATGATATAATCAAACGCGCCTGCCCGAATGCAGCTGACCGCCGATTCGATAGTTCCGTAGCCAGTCATGACGACGATCAACGGTCGCTCCGCTCTCGGCGCCAAGCGGTTCAATAGATCGGTTCCATCCCCGTCCGGAAGCCGAACATCGACGAACATGAGATCGAACGAATCCTTCGCAATATATTTTTCGGCCTCTGCAATCGTGGAACAAAGCGCGACCGACAAACGCTTACCTCGAAGCTGCAATTCAAGTGATCGGCGGATTACCGGTTCATCGTCGATGACGATTACCTTTTCAATAGCCATGCGATGTGAAACCTCACCTGATGAAATGCTTCCGGATTCAACCGCTCAGGGACCCGGAGCGTGTCTGGAACAATAAGAGCTATCCGTACTGCCCGCAATTCTTTTTAAAACCGGCAGCCAAAAGCTGCGCCAGACTTCAGCCTTTTAGAGCTCAGCAACCGAAGCTTTTGCGCTTTTGCGACTCTTTACTAAACTTTAGAAAGTTCCGGTCGATAACTACAGAAGATTGGTCTTGGACCCGAAGAGTAAAGCGGAAAAACATGGGCAGAATGCTATCGAAGAACTTTCGTCTCGAAATTCGGATTTGAACCAACCTGATAGTCCTACGGATAAATCCATGGAAAGTTCAGCAGAAAGAAAGACCGATCTTGTTTCGGATCCGAATTACCCCAGCTTTGAGATTCTCCTCGACGTGGCCGGGAAATTACTGGATCTCTTTGACAAACACTGACAGAACCCCTTTTTAGGGGCGTCTGCGAGCGTCATGGAAGAGAGACAGGGTGCGGTGGAATCTGATCAGACAGGAAACGAAGATTGGATGGGCCCTTTCTTCCGGGTCTACTTGGATTTTCTGCTCAAACGCGTCGTTCACGATCTTGGCAACTCAATTTCCGGGATCAATTCGCTCAGCGACTATCACTTGCGTTCGGGTGTAAACGACTCCGGTTTGGAGGAAAGCTTAGGCCTGATTCGCGAAAGTGCTGAGCAGTCACGAGTCCTGTTGATGGCCGTCGGCGATCTACTGCAACCCGCTGAAACAGAGGAAGAACCGGTCGAGGCTCAAGCTTTAATCGAAGAATCAGCGAAAATGCTGTCTCTGCTTTTGCCTCGTTCAATAAAGCTGGAGACCACCGGGATGGAGCGGAACAACGACATTATCTCCGTCTTGCGTGGTGATTTCTTACGTAAAATCCTGGCTCTCGTCGCGATGGACGTGGGCAATCTGCGGATTCCTTCGGGAATCATCCAGCTGGGTTGCGCCCGGGAGGGGGAAAGGGTGCTGATTGTCTATCGTACCACTGTGCTCTCTGCTTCAAAATTGCGCGAGCACGCTCCTGAGCTGCTGAAGAATCTGAGCAACAACGTCGAGGTCAAGGGCGGTATCGAAGGAGGTCAATTCGTTTTGATCATGAGATTTCCGCTCGTCAGGCTCTTTGGTTGAATTCAGCCGAAGATTTTGAACCGCAGATTGCGCCGATAACAGAGATTTTTGGGTCTGATAAACGGTGCAAAAGGCAGAAATTTTACCCTTTACAGACATTATCAGTCGCAAGATTGCGAAACGAGCAGCTTGATTTTCCTCCACTGGGCGGCTCCCCAAGCTCTACTCTTTTTTTTTTGCCAGGCGGTGAATGCCTCGGGCTTTGTGGGGAATCGGCGGTAGGGTTGCGCTCCCGCGCGACCGGCGTGGCACGTCCCTAGAGCATCGTATCGGCGTGTGGCGTATCGGCGGTGTGGCGTGGCGCCTGCATGGGCATGGTAGGGGCGCGCTCCCGCGCGACCGGCGTGGCACGTCAAAGAAGCGTGGTGAAGAGAGTCACAGAGGTTCCAGCCTGTCTCGGGCGGATCACTTCTTCTCCGCACGCCTTTTCCTCGGGGCAAACACTTCTGACCCGTCCCGAAGCCTTCGCTTCAAAATGGTCAAGCTCATCGGTCAAGTTGACGTTGCGGGTTGGCATCACGGCGTTCTTCTTACTGCTCACGTTAGCACGATTGGCAAAAAACACGCGCGACTTGATAACTGTTACTATCATCGGCAACATCCAATTTTGTGGATGAGGTTCTTGGCAAGAAACTGATGGGCCAGGCCGTTATGCTGGCTCAGATTCGTCAGACATTGCAGCGGGGAGAAGTTCAGCACCCGCCGGCTTACACCTTGATCCTCGGTGCCGGCGCTAGTTTTGGAGTAGTGCCAACTGCCAAGGAACTGCTTGGGCTGCCAGACAAGTCTGGCAGTTTACATGCCAATTGCATTCCATTCTGGCTCGCCAGGCAAGCCGGCAGATCGGGAACTGATCCCGCCGAAACGTCGAATGCCGAGAAACAGAAATTCGTCCGCCAATTCTGGAGCAATTTTCTCGATGCGAATCCCGACCTCAAAGCCGCTAGAGCTGACCGTGATCAGCGCTTGAAAATCGAGCTGAAGGATGGTCTTCCCGGACTGGACTCCATCGCCGACGCTTACAAATCCCTTTTCGACCAACGTCGGGTAGGCGGCCTAAACAGCCCGGCAGAGGCGCGCGGATTTCTTCGGGATGTCACTCTCTCGCGTAAAGGTCCCATGCAGCTGAACGCGACCCATTTCTACCTCGCTTCGCTGCTCTCGCTACAAAGTCGAGCGGGCAATGTTGGAGTTAACAACAAACTCCTCTACGACGCACGCCGTCCTTTTGCTCGCACGCTTTTTACCACCAATTTTGACCCGCTGCTCCAGACCTCCCTGGGACTTTTCCACTTGCTCTACTACATGACGGACCGGCCCGAGTCCCTGGCTGCCGATGCCCTGCAAACGGACGAACATCCGGCGGTCCACCTCTTCTACGCTCATGGCAGCGTTCACCGACCCTACCTGGCCAATACTCAAGACGAAATCTCGCTGCTCAAGAACCGCAACGCGCGCGATATTGCCGCATACCTCGGCACCCACGGAGTAATTGTTCTCGGCTATAGCGGATGGGACGACTGTCTGCTTGATGCCCTAAATCAAAGCAGCAGCTTTGCCAACAACCTCTATTGGCTCGCCCGCGGCGAGGAAAGTCTCTCCGAACCGGTGCGAAAGTTTCTCCGCTCCCACGCCAACGCTTTCTGGGTCGTCATCGAGGACGGAGGAAAATTCATGGCCGATTTGCATGCGCTCTTGTGCCCGGGAGCGCCCAATACCGAGCTTTTGCACAATCCGATGCGCCCTCTCCGCGAACAGATTGAAGCGATCAGGCTATTCGACATTGCCACCGGGAGCGCAAGACCTGAAGCTACGGCGATCGCCGCGGGTGAACAAACGGAAAGATCAAATACTGATTTACCGGAGCAGGCGGAGCCACTGCGCAAACAAGTTGTTGAGTACCTGCTTGCGATGGAATCGAAGTTCAAGGCCCCGCAAACTCGCGACGGCGGCTTAGAGGAGTTGGAACGGCAAGCTGACCTGCATTATTCCAACAGGGATTGGGAAGCCGCTCTCGTTGCTTACGACGCGCTTCTCAACAGAGCCGATTGGAAGGTCTCAAGCAAAGCGACAGCCTATTTTCGCCGCGGCTATTGCTACGGAATCAAGAGAGAAATCGAAAAGGCGATTGCCGATTACTCTGTGGTAATCAAATTGCCCGACGCTCCGGTCGAGCAGGTGGCCAAGGCACTTGTCAACAGGGGCCTCCTTTACAGGCATATGGGTGAAAATGACGAGGCGCTTGCCGATTTCTCCCAAGTGTTCAATCTGCCCAACGCTCCGGTCGAGCAGGTGGCCAGCGCACTGGTCAACAGGGGAATCCTTTGCGGGCAGCAAGGTGAAAATGACAAGGCGCTTGCCGATTTCTCCGAAGTGTTCAAACTGCCCAATGTTCATGGCGAGCAGCTGGCTTCGGCGCTTTATAACAGGGGAGTCTGTCACGGGTACAAGAGCGAAAATGATAAGGCGCTTGCCGATTTCTCCGAGGTGATCAAATTGCCCGATGCTCCGGTCGACCTAGTGGCTGGGGCGCTAGCCAACCGGGGGGTTTGTTACCGGCAGAAGGGCGAAAATGACAAGGCGCTTGCCGATTACTCGGAGCTGATCAAACTGCCCGGTGCTCCGGTCGGGCAGGTGGTTCGGGCGCTAGCCAACCGGGGAGCCCTTTACGGCCAGAAGGGCGAAAACGACAAGGCCGAAGCCGACTACGCTGCCGCAAAAGCTTTAGGAGAGGATAGCCTCCGGCTGTAGTAGTGCCATTTGGGCCTGCCCTTCCCAGAACAGGCCTTGCTCGGTTCTGGAGGAGCAAAGCGGAGACGCTTCGCCTACATCGCTTGGCGACACGGCGGCACGCCGATATGGTTCTCCTACGAGGCGCTTACCAACGCAACCAACTGGTCCACGCTGAGTTCGTCAAGGCGATGCACGGTTAAATCGGCTTCCTTCAAGGCTTCGATAGGATTCGTGGTCGCCACCGCGACAACTTTCATTCCACCTCGGTGTGCCGCTTCGATCCCGACCAGCGCATCTTCGAAGACCACGCAATGACTTGGGCCTATCCCGATTCGTTTCGCGGCCGTCAGAAACACTTCGGGATCAGGCTTTCCGTGGGAAACGTCTTCGGCTGTGACGATCGCCTCGAAGAAATCTCCAAACCCGAGAACGCTCAGGATCGTGTCGATGTTTAGGCGGTGGGTGGACGACCCCACGGCACAAGGAATTCCGCGCTGCCTGAGCTCCGCAAGCCATTCGGCAACACCCGGAAGAGGGTGGATACCCCACTCAAGCAGGATTTCGCGGTAGAGTGCCTCTTTTCGGAGCGAAAATTGTCGAATTTTCTCCGGGTCTTTAGACCAATTCAGCACATTTGGAATGATGAATTCGTTCTTCATCCCAAACCCTTTCTTGAAGTGGCCTTCCGGCAGCATCAATCCAGTCTCCTTGGCCAGGCGCTCCCAACTTTCTTCGTGATGCGAAGAAGAGTCGACGATGACTCCGTCCCAATCGAAGATCGCTCCCAATGTCTCGTCTCGCATAAATGGTTGTACGCTTGCAGGCCAGTTGGTTAGTGAACGCTTTTGAAGTCAAGAAGCAAAGAAGTCAAGAATACAAGAAGTCAGAGACATCCCACGGGCGAGTGCGCGTGAAGATTTGAGAAGAAACTCGCGCTCGGCAGACTTGGCGTTTTCTCCCCAATCCAGTTTTCCTCCCGAGCCGCTTCCGAAGCGGCTCTACAGCGTGCAAAGCTGAGGAGCGCCAGCTCCTCAGCTTTGCGCCTATGGAACCTATTGAACGGACGATCTGAAAAGAGTCAGACTGCGAGTGCGCTAAAGGCGCTGCAACGCTGGGAGTGAGTAGGTCTTTTGCAGTTGAGCAGCGTCCTCTTCAACCTGCTTGGCCTCCAGAAAGATCTCGTGCGGATCCTCTTGAAACTCGATCTTGTGGTAACCGTTCGTCGGATTTTTTACTGCCGCCGCGAAATCATCGAGGGTAAGAATCTCGCGGCCATTTAATTTTTTCACGACCAGGTTGTTTAGCTGTTCGTAGCCAACGGTATCTTGCGTCGGCAGGATCTGGGTCAAGAAGACGATTTTTCGCTTTTCGGGAAAGAGATCGGATTGGAATCGATCGTAATAGACCAATCGCTGGGGGGCATCTTTCAACCAGTTCGTTCCCCATTCCCGAAGATATTGCCGGGTCAATTCCTGAAAGACCAGGCCCCCAAGAATGTAAAATCGGGGCGGCTTCCCGATCGTATACGGCTCGACGACATAATCCTCGGCAGCTCGCCGGAACAACTCCACATCCAGCTGTTTGCGTTCTCCGTTCCGAATCACGGTCATCGTCACCTTTTGTCCGCCGTAGGCCTCAGTGGTGGTTAAATGCGTAATAGAAAGCTTGCCATAGACTGGGTGCAGATAGTTTCCATCTGGATCGACCTGCTTATCCCCGATGGCGACCAGAATGTCGCCCTGTTTAACGCCAGCCTTTGCCGCTGGACCGTTCTGATCAACCTGGTTGATATAAACGCCGCCATCGGAATCCTGGAGCTTCATGTATCTGCGAAGCTGAGGATCGCGGGTGGGGGAGAATCCGATCCCGGCTCGAGGGAAGCCTTTGTAGGGCTGGTGCTCGGCTTCGACCAGAAAATGTTCAATCACCGGGCTGGAAATCGCGTCAACGGTCTGCGATCGAGTATCGTACCGCATCAGGAATCCAGCCAGCTTGTTCTCTTTGACGATCGGCAAGGTAAAGCTGTTTTCTCGAAACTGCAGCGGGCAACTCATGCGAAACATCAAATAACCCGAATCTTCAAGGGCATACTTGCCGACCTCGACGCTGGTAACCAGAGCTCTTGTTGAGACCGGGGTTCCATTGCTTTCCAACTGGAGAACCGAAAGCTCGTCGCCGGTCTTTACGTCGGTCGTAATTTGCAGGGGCTGCATCCCTTCAAGAAATTTCGGATCTGGCGAGCTGAGCGTGGCCAAATTCGCTTCGTAATCGATAACCTGAACAGTAGCCACAGACTTCTCTCCGCTATCAGCTCGCTCCAACTCGATATAGTTACTGTTGGCAACGAGTTCAGCCGTCACAAGGATCTTGCGACCATCGATCACGACTCCCAGGCCCCGCCGGCTAAAGGGAGCCCCTTTGCTCCAGGGACGCAGAAAATCATAGGACTGGTTCGTAGAATTAACCCGAACCACCGATCCCTTTTGTTCAGGAGGCAAGGGTGCTTCCTTCGGCGTCTGTTCCGGCGCCGCAACAGCGGAATGAAGAAGTCCAAAAGCGAGCGCGATCGTTAGAAGTGATCTCATCGCCCTAGACCCTTTTGGACATACTGCTCTTTATGCACATCGTAGTTACTCAATATCCGATCTCTGGCTTGTTCGACGGCGGAACGCTCCAAGACCGCGGGACGAACACTCCCGACGAATTGAATGACATAATAGTCGGACTTTTGCGTAAATGCCTCCGCTACGTCCGCGAGCGTGCGGATTTTCCGGTCATTGATTTGGTCGACGATTTGAAACCGCAAATCTGACAGATAAGCGTTTACCGGGTCCGGAAGAATGTTCGAAAGGACAATGACTTCGGGGTGCGTTTTATAGATCTCGTCTGTGACGAAAAAATCATAATAGTAGCGCAGTCGCAGATCTTCCACCTGGTAGGCATCGATGAAATTCTTCGACAAAGGCTGGAAGACGAGCCCGCCGAACAGGACAAATCTGGGTGGTGAATCGTAATGATTTGCCTGAATCAGGTAGGGCCAATTTCCCTTCAACCGCACTTCAACCGTCTGCTTTGCTTTGTCCCGCCAGATACTGAATTTCACCGTCTCGTCTTTGAACTTCCGTTCGACAATCTCCGGCATTTCGACCCGCTCACCGTCGAGTTGAACAAATCCGTCGCTGGCGATTGGGTGGTTATCGATCGCCAGCAGCACGTCGCCTTGCCGCAAAGTTCCGGCACTGGATCCCTCAGAGGAGACGGCACTGACCATGACCCCTTGCTCATCATCCGGAAGCCCAAGGGCATGCCGCTCAGCAGAATTTAACAATTTAAAATAAGTAATCGAAAGGTCCACATAGCCGTCGTAGTGGCCGCTCGAGATATCTTTGAGAAACCTTCGAATCACCGGCGTCGGAATCATGTAGCCGACGTTTTGGGCAACGTCTCCGCTATATCCTTGGAACGCTACGCCGACGACTTTGCCTTCCTGCATCACCGGACCACCCGAGTTTCCCGGGTTGATCGCGGCATCGAGCTGCACGGCCAGATGGGAATCGATCCCGGAATGAGTATAAGTTTGGAAGTCGATTCGCGAAATAATCCCGCGTGTCACCGACAGTCGCTCTCCTCCGATCGGATACCCGTAGACACTCACTGGCGACTCAATGGTCGGTATTCCTCCAAAACCAAGTGGACGCGTGTTTTGGAAGAAGCCCTTATCCAGAACGCGCAGTACGGCCAAATCGCAGTCGTGGCCGACAAATTGTACGACCGCTGGATAGCGTTGCGGATCATCCTCTTTTTCGACCACGATGAATCGCGCGTTGCTGACAACGTGGGCGTTGGTAAGAATTCTGTTGCCGTCGATGACGAAGCCCGCGCCGACCCCGACAGTCATCGATCCGGGATTCCACGGCACCTTGTAGTCCTGTTCCTGCGAGGACGCGGTGATTCGAACAAGACTCTTCCGGATGTCGACTGCTCTCGGAATTTGGGCAACAGCGTTCGTGACGATGAAAAAGACTACGAGAACTAAACTGCGAGTCATCTGTGAGCCGGGATAGTGGCTCAGAAGCGCCTGCTCGTCAAACGAACGCCGGTGAATAAAAAGGCAGGTCAGACTTTGCATAACGTTCGTTGCCGTGTGTTATCCTGACACATTGAATCTGAACTCAAGCACGTCGCCGTCTTTTACTACATACTCTTTGCCTTCGATCCGAAGTCGTCCGGCTTCCCGGCTCTTCGCAAACGAACCGAGTTGCATCAACTCATTGAAGTGAACGGTTTCTGCGGCGATAAAACCGCGCTCAAAATCTGAGTGGATGACGCCGGCCGCCGCCGGGGCCTTATCACCCTCGTGGATCGTCCAGGCTCGCGTCTCTTTTTCTCCCGTCGTGAAGTAAGTGCGGAGGCCGAGCAGATGATACACGGCCCGAATCAAGGCACCTGCACCGCTCTCGCTCACCCCGATACCTGCCAGATATTCGGAAGCTTCTTCGGGCGATAAGTCGACGAGTTCGCTCTCAATTTGCGCACTGATCACCACCGCCTCGGTCGCCAGATGGGTGCGAACGTAGCTGGATACTGCCGCGACATGCCTGGCTGCCGCGCTGCCTGCGCCATCTGCCGAAATCTCGGCGAGATCCGATTCCGCAACATTGCAGGCAAAAATCGTCGGTTTTGCCGTCAGCAAAAAGAATGATCGCAACAAAGTCCGTTCCTCCGGGCTGATGCTCGAGCGTGATGGCAGGTTTCCCGTCATTCAAATGCGGAATCAGCCTTTCCAGCAAAGCGGTCTCGGCTTTGGCCTGTTTGTCTCCGGCTCGCACCTGCTTCTGCAATCGCTCCGAACGCTTCTGAACCGAAGCCAGATCGGCCAGGATCAACTCGGTATTGACCACTTCAATGTCGCGGGTCGGATCGACCAACCCACTCACGTGATGAATGTCATTGTTCTCGAAGCAGCGGACGACCTGCACGATGGCATCGACCTCGCGGATATGGCTAAGAAATTGGTTACCCAGACCTTCACCCTCACTCGCGCCTTGGACGAGACCGGCGATATCGACAAACTCGATCGCCGCCGGTATCATTCGGGCCGAATTGGACAGCTTTGCCAATGCATCAAGCCGTGGGTCGGGCACTGAAACCACTCCTTTGTTCGGCTCGATCGTGCAGAACGGATAGTTTGCTGCCTCCGCGTTCCGGGTGCGCGTAACCGCGTTGAAAAGGGTCGACTTTCCTACGTTCGGCAACCCGACGATTCCTGCGCTCAACATAAGGCGCGGAACGTAGCGCGGCAGTTGGGCCTAAGCACGTGAAATCTTGACTTTCCGAGAGCCCCTTCTACGATCCCGCCAGAATCAAATCACTGATATGGCTGAAGCAAATACATTCTCCGACCGGAAGCGATACCGGGCTGCCCTCTAACGTGGCCGCCGGACTTTGCGCTATTTTTCATCTACTCGGAGGGATCATCTTTTACTTCATCGAAAAGAAAGATCTCTTCGTTCGTCATTGGGCCGTCCAGACCATCTATTTTGGCGCGGCCTGGACTGGCGCCTTCCTCGTTATCTCGGTTTTATCGGGAATCCTTAGTCACATTCCTGGTATCGGCATAATATTTGCCCTACTTTTTGCCATGCTATGGTTCATCGTCTGGCTCGGCGGAGTCATCCTTTGGATCATCGGAATTATTAAAGCTTTCCAGGGTCAGAGGTGGGAATACCCGATCATATCCCAACAGGGGAAAAAATATTTTCCGAACCTCTAGCCCAGCCGAAAATTCCATGATTTTTCGGAGGTTGGCGTCACTCGCGAGGCTGATCCGTTTTACTGCCTCGACCAAGGGCTGAACAAACTCCAAAATACGCGGGGAAGCTGGCCATCGTTTCCGAACTCGCCAATTCGGCGAACGATTGCACTGCCTACGACAACCGCATCAGCCATAGACGCCACTTGCCGGGCTTGCGCTGCATTCGAAATCCCGAAACCGACGGCGACGGGAAGATGCGTTGCCCGGCGAATCATCTCCACATGTTCGCCGATGGTTTGTGAGAGTTCTTCCCGTTCGCCCGTGACTCCTTCACGAGATACGTAGTAGACAAACCCGCTCGCTTTGGAGACGATCAGCTTAATGCGTTCTTCGGATGTCGTCGGCGCCACCAGGCAAATCCGGTGAAGAATTTTCTCGTAATGGTTGGCCAGTAAAGTTTCGTCCGGAGGCAAATCCAGGAGCAGCAAGCCATCGACTCCAGCCATGGCTGCGTCGCGCTCAAACTTTTCGAATCCGTATTGAAACAGCGGATTGAGATAGCTGTATAAGATGATTGGAAACTCCACCTTTTCCCGAATTCTGGAGATGGTCTTCAGCAATTTCGAAACCGTCGTTCCCGCCGCCAGAGCCCGTTGCGCGCCGAGTTGATTTGCGGGACCATCCGCCAACGGGTCGGAAAACGGAACGCCAATTTCCAGGAAATCGACTCCCGCCGCGGATAAAGCGAGCGCGATATCGAATGTGCGCTCCAGCGTTGGATCTCCGCCGGTGATGTAGGCGATGAATCCGCTGCTGCCTTGCTTTTGAAGTTGCAAAAACCTCTGATCAATCCGGTTAACCATACCTTTCTAAATAGTCTCACTCGCGCACGCTGCCAAGGAGCGACGAATTCAAGGACGCCTGAATTCCCGCCCCTTTGACTGATTGGGCCTGTGGAACTCAAAACTAATCGTGAAACTCCCTTTTGCAGCAGCTCTGTTAGCCGGAGGCAAATCTCGGCGTATGGGTCGAGATAAGGTTTTTCTCCCAGTCGAATGGGAAGGAGTATCTATGCCACTATGGGAGCGGCAATTGTCGATTCTAAGGGTCGTTGCGCCGGCGGAGCTCGTTATTTCTGGTCCGGGCAAGAAGGGGTATCCGGCATCAGTTCCGGTGTTTGCTGACGAGTGGCACAATGTGGGCCCTTTAGGCGGGATAGCGACTTGTCTAAATCGGATCAGCAACGACCTCCTCCTGGTCTTGGCGATCGATCTGCCGCGAGTGCAGCCTGCATTTCTGCAGAGGCTACTGGACGGAACGCAAGCGGCCTGCGGCATCGTTCCCATCCTGAACAAACATTTCGAACCACTGATTGCCGTTTACCCGAAAGCCGCGCTCCCACTGGCCGTCGCACAACTCAGCAAAGGTGACTATGCCCTCCAGCATTTTGCAGATCTGCTGCTGGAGCAGGGCCTCGTAACCGGCTACGAAGTCGAAACCAGCGAACAGTCTCAGTTTGAGAACTGGAATAGCCCCGAGGATCTGAGTTTGGGTTTTGGGTTTTGAGTTTTGGGTTTTGAGTTTTGGGTTGCGGAGGCGCGAGGGCAATACGAGGGCGCCGCTTCCTGGCTTTCGACCAAGCGGGTTGCGCAGAGGACAAAAAGAAACGCAATGTAGCGCTTGATATCAGGAGAATGTAGGGGGAAACATTACAAACGGACGATGCGACCAACAAAGCCTAGGCAAATCCCGCCACAGGTCGTTTGATGACCGATCGTCCTAGATCCCCCAGGAGAGACAATGAAAATTCACTTACTAGGTGCCCTTATATGGCTGACAGTCGGCTTTGGGATGCCAGTCTATGCTCAACCAAAAGACACGGCCGATCCCCAAACAATCGCGCAGCTCAAAGCGTTTAGCGAGAGCACTGACCAGGCATTCAACAACGGTGACGCCGCCGCATTGGCCGCGCTCTACACCCAGGACGCGATTCTAGTGACGGACGGCGGACCAATTTATGGCCGGGATGCCATTGAGAAACATTGGGCAGACGCGTTCAAGCAAGTTCATTTCAGCAACCATCTCGACAAGGCCGATGAATATTCGCCTCACATTATAGGAACAGCTGGCAACGAGGCGTGGAGCAGTGGGAAATGGACGGTGACTCTTAAGGGTCAGGACTGGGGTCCTAAAGGATTCGAGGGCTATTGGTTAGAGATTTATCGTCGTGAGGGCGACACTTGGAAGAAGCGACTGGACATGTACAATGTAACCCCGGCACCGGCGGCGCCACCGTCCCCGACGGCCAGCCCCAGCAGTCAGTAGCAGACAATTCTCTCGAAGCCCTCCGTGCCGCGGCGTGCACTCTGTGCGAGCCCGAAGTCGAGGAATGGGACGCTTCCGGAATGGCTGGTTTCTGCCGGATTCTGGTAGCGCCGCGCCGGATCTTCGCCAGGAGCACCTCACGGCAATTGGAGAGGGGACCAAGCGGGTTCTCATTTGAGGCGAGCTGGCCCGCGGTTCCGAAGATCCGCTGGTCCGTACGGTCTGGCACGGAGGCTTGACCGTAGTCAGCTTTGTCGCTTCGCGAGTGGGCGAAGAAGTTAGAGAGACCGCTGAAGCCGGCCGGAAGTAAAGGCTCGCGGTTCACCGCAACTCAAACCCCAAAACCCGGAGGCCGTAACACACGGGCGCGCCAATCTTCTTAAATAATCTTTGCTTCCTTTGCTGCCTTCTGTTCAAAAATTTCTTTGCTTCCTTATGTTTGGCTCCCGAGCCGCCAAAACCCAAAACTCAAAACCATTCCGCGGACGCCGGGCAAGCCGCCTATGGAGCATCGTCGTCGTCCTTCTCGTTATCTTCTGGCTCATCTCTGAGGCGGTCGACCCGGATCAGTTTACCGTTTTCAGCAATCTGCAATTCGAGATCGGGAACACCTTCCAAATCGATCTCTACCCTGAAGATGACTATATTGCCCCAACCGTAACTTTCTGCGCTTCGCGGCACGCCTTCCCCTTTTTCCATATCGATTGTCTCGCGGACGGCCTGCGGCAGCGATTCCAGAGGGACCTCGTCGGCGAACGACAGGAAAGGGATCGTGACAGAAAAGAGAAGGATCAGCAGGCGCATTGGCTAAACATAGCGCGAAAATCTCCCGAGCGCTTTGGCTGGAGCCGCTAGCTTGGCGGTTGACCGCAACTCAAAACCCAAAACCCAAGACTCAAAACTCAAAACCTTCCCACGCGGTCTGACCCGGCGTATAAATTGAACCGCCCTTCGCGCAAAAACCCGACCAGCGTCGAGCCGTACTCTCGGGCGAGTTCGACCGAAAGACTTGACGGGGCACCCACAGCGACCATGAAAGGGATTCCTGTCATGATCGATTTTTGCACCAGCTCGAATCCGGCTCGGCCGCTCACGAAGAGCAGCAGGTCTGAAAAATCGCTCCGCCCACCCAATAACTCCGCCCCGACCAATTTGTCGACCGCATTGTGGCGACCAATATCTTCGCAAATCCGCAGCAGATTCCGCTCCGGATCGAAAAGCGCAGCCCCGTGAAGTCCGCCCGTGTGTTCAAAAATGGGCTGTTTTTCGCGAACCAGAGATGGAGTTCGCAATAGAAATTCGACCGCATGTTTCGGCCGGAAGCGGTCGAGATGGACCTCCCGATTCATTCGCAATGCTTGAAGCGAAGTCTTGCCGCAGACTCCGCAGCTCGACGAAGTGTAAAAATGCCGCTCGAGCCGGCTTAAATCAAC
The DNA here is from genome assembly GCA_963789065.1 of uncultured Verrucomicrobiae bacterium. Classification (GTDB taxonomy): domain Bacteria; phylum Verrucomicrobiota; class Verrucomicrobiia; order Chthoniobacterales; family JAFAMB01; genus JAFAMB01. The sequence goes on from CAWBKA010000016.1 coordinate 30,036, forward strand.
GTCACCGGCAACTGTCACCGAGATCGAGGAATCCGGGCCTCGCTCTATCGCCCCGATATCGCTTCGTCGATGTAAAATGCCCTCGGTATAGAGGAACCCGACAGCTAACTCCTGGTCTTGCCCTGGAGTGCGCATGGTGATCGAAATCGGCTTCCGAACGAGCATGCCGCGACGGCGAAAACAGAGAATGATTTCGAGCGGTTCCTCCACCGCGAGTTGATCAAGATCAGTGTCAAACCGGGCTTCGGCGCTGTACCTGCGAATACCAAAATCTCTAATGCCTGCGAACTCCATGTAACAGAAGTCGTCTTGCCTTTCCAAGTGCTGCGCGAAGCTAAGCTCGACCCGCGTCCCTGGCAAATCCGGGTCGCCGGTAGCCAGTAGCCAGTAGCCAGTAGCCAGTAGCCAGTAGCCAGCCAGTTCCTCGGAACGCCTGCGGCTCTTTTTGCCACAAGAAGCCTTTGGCGGCTCTCCTTCCTCGCAATCGTTCCTAAAGTCATCGTCCTCGAACTCGATTTCTTAAAGGCCGATGAGGTCTTTGCCCACAGGAACAACTCGCTCGGCGCTTCTAGTTTCAGAGAAGCCTCCGACTTGGCCTAAGCGCCATCTGTAAGGCAGGAGGAACTCTCAAGTTCCTTGGAAGTAGCCGGTAGCCAGTGGCCGAACGGCCGAGGGTAGCAGGAGCCGAGAAATCGAGTGCCTGACGTCTCTCTAGCAAAAAGCAGCGGAGGCTACGGCATAGCCGGAGAATTCTGCCGCCAGAGCCTGCATTGCCGACTAACGCTAAAAGATTAGTCAGCGATGCAGGCTTCGGCTTTACGCGAAGATCCGTCCGAACTATTTTTGCAGGTGGTTGATTTTGAAATCCGTCATTTGTTCATCTCTGCCGGCCACAACTACTTCGGTCAGCATGGGAAGCCTCCTGGTGGCCACCCGATCATAGAAGTGGAACGGATTCAATGCGTGACCTCGAAAGGGATTGCGGGTGACAGATTCTTTGGCTTCAAAAAGCAATACAAAGGGCAAATCACCTTCTTTGAGGAAGAGGTTTATCAAGATCTCTGTTTGCAGTTTGGGGTATGGGATCGCAACCCCGAGGCTTTCCGCCGGAACGTTATCACGCGTGGTGTCCGATTAAATGAGTTGATCGGGAGAGAGTTCGAGCTTCAGGGAGTGCGCTTTCTCGGGCGTGAAGAATGTCGCCCATGCTACTGGATGGATTTGGCGTTCGCGACCGGAACCGAAGTTGCGCTGCAGGGTCGGGGAGGGCTGAGAGCCGAGATCTTAAGCGACGGTTTTTTGACCCGGGCGGGGAAGCAGGCAAGTAGCCAGCAGCCGAGTCAGCCAGTAGCCAGAGTATTCTCGGCCGGTTGCCGGCAAGCTCCCGACGCTTCTCGAATACTGGCTCCTCGATTCTCCGCTCTCGCCTACCGCCTACTCGCCTACCGCCTACGGGCTACCGCCTGCTGGCTACCGGCTACCGCCTACTGGCTACTGGCTACTGGCTACTGGCTACCGGCTACCGGCTACCGGCTACCGGCTACCGGCTACTGGCTACTGGCTACTGGCTACTGGCTACTGGCTACTGGCTACTGGCTACTGGCTACTGGCTACTGGCTACCTGGCTACTGGCTACTGGCTACTGGCTACTGGCTACTGGCTACTGGCTACTGGCTACTGGCTACTGGCTTCTTGGCTACTGGCTTCTTGGCTACTCCCCATACTCCCCGTCTTGACATCCCGCCGTCCTGCTCGATTCTTTTCCGTGCGGAGTAAAACGGCGACGCTTACGATCAACGAAATCTATCGCTCGATACAGGGCGAGAGCACTTGGGCGGGCTTGCCGTGCGTTTTTGTCCGTCTCACCTTCTGCGATCTTCGTTGTAGCTATTGTGATACCGCGTACGCGTTTTACGCCGGCAATAAGTTAACGGTGCCCGAGATCATCGAGCAGGTTTTAGCCCTCAATTGCTCGTTGGTGGAAATAACCGGAGGCGAGCCGCTGCTCCAGAAGAACGTCTTGCCGCTGATGAAACAACTATGCGATCTGGGCGAGACAGTGCTGATCGAAACCAGTGGAGCGCATGACATTTCAGAAATTGACCCGCGCGTTCATCGAATTATGGATCTCAAAACGCCCGGAAGCGGTGAGGCGGCACGTAATCGCTACGAAAACATTCCGTATCTAACCGAGAACGACGAGGTCAAGTTCGTCATCGGGTCGCGCGAGGATTACGTCTGGTCTCGTGCAAAGATCAGGGAGTTTGACCTGAACAATCGCTGTGGGACGGTGCTGCTTTCTCCGATCTTCGGTCGAATTGAACCGCGGGCGATCGTCGAGTGGCTGCTCGAGGACCAACTCGCCGTCAGATTCCAGCTCCAGATGCACAAGTTTATTTGGTCGCCGGAGATGAAGGGCGTATGAAAGCCCGGCTTACCAAAGATTTCTATTTCGAATCGGCGCAAACACTACCGAAGGTGCCTCCAGGCCATAAGTGCGCAAAGATGCACGGACACAGTTTCAAAGTCGAAGTATCGGTAGAGGGCGAGGTCGATGCCGCCACCGGTTGGCTCTACGATCACGCGCAGATTAGCGAAGCGATGAACCCGCTGGTAGCGCAGTTGGATCATGCCTATCTCAACGATATTCCCGGACTGGAGAATCCCACGATCGAGCTGATGGCGGCATGGTTCTGGCGAAAGCTAGCCCCTCAGTGCGCCGGCCTTTGCGAGATCGTCGTTCACGAGACATCGTCCGCCAGATGTGTCTATCGAGGGGAGTAGCCGAGTAGCCAGTAGCCAGTAGCCAGTAGCCAGTAGTCAGTAGTCAGTAGTCAGTAGTCAGGAGCACCCCGCGGACTGAGCGCGTGACGATTTGAGAAGAAACTCGACACTCGGATCGAGGACTAGGACGATCGGAGGCGATGAATGGTGACCCGGCCATCGCGGCGAGCTGAAGTCGCGCGGTTCTCCTTCCTCGCAATCGTCCCTATCATCGCCCTCGTCCTCGATCTCTTGCCGGCCGATGAGGTCTTCATTTTGCCCGCACGAACAACTCTCTCGGCGCTTCTATTTTCAGAGAAGCCTCCCAGGTCGGCGGACCTCAGCGTTTTCAGAGGAACCAGGAGCATACCCACGGGAGAGCGGGTGAAGATTCGAGAAGAAACTCGCGGTGAGGGAGTTCCCGCGGCAGAAGTGTGTTTTACGCAGGAGCGTCGGAAGTAATGGCCGATAAGACACTGGTGCCAGGAATGCGAGCTCTCTAGCCCGATCAGTTGCGGGTTGTTGCGAGCGGCATTTCGTCCTGAAGATTCCGTTTGCCGCTTGCGCACCTTGCCACGGCACCGCAAGAGCTTGGTCCAATACGCGGCAGTGCATCCAGAAGGCTCTCAACTTCTCGATTTCCCGACCACCGATGTACCTACTGGCTACTGGCTACTGGCTACTGGCTACTCGACTACTGGCTACTCGACTACTTCTTCTCAGGCTGCTCCTCCGAAACTCACGTAGTCGTCGACTTCCAGAAGATCGAACCAGGCAAGGAGATCGTCTCGACCCGGAGCGATTTTCTGGATCGATTCGTTGAAGAATTCACGACTTTCACAGTCCGATGGGCCCCTTCCGTTTTGATATTGAGACCAGGCCGCGATATCCCATTCGTTCTTGCTGACGCGTTCACGGATCCAGGCCAACACCTCAGTGTCTGATTTCCCCTGTTTCAAGAGATCTAAGATGTCTTCCGCGTTTAACCCGGTGAACGACAGAAATCGTTGGTCCAATGGGCAGGCAAAGTGGTATTCCCCATTTTTACCGGCGAGTTGAGCCCGACCCTTGTCGAGCATTCTTGGCAAAATGACGTATCCACCCAGCTTCGCACGGGGGTTTCTTGGAGGACGTTGAGTGAGATCAGTGATATTCATGCGGATCAATCTCAGGATGGAACCGAAGATGTCAATTGAGTCACCGTTCGCATCAATTCGTGTCCATTCGCGGTTAAGGAGGTTCTCCAATTGTGGCCTGGAGTGTATTCTGAGCGACAGTTGATCAACAATGACAATAAACCTCCGTGATCTCCGTGTCCTCCGTGCGAGAATTTCCTATCTTCGCCTTTCTATTCGCGTTAATTCGTGTCCATTCGCGGTTGAAATCTGCTCCTGGGCGACGGTGCCGGCGCGAAACGCCGGCAAATCTCTAAGGAGATAGGATCGACGGAGGGGAAACTGGCAGATTTTCTTGCCTCTTATTGGTCTTAGTATTACAGAAATTACAAACCTCGCTGCATGAGTCGAAGTTACGTCACGATTGTTGCCGGAATATGCTGTGTTGCCGCGGCTGGTCAATGTCTTGCTGACTCCTTCACCTTTGATCTCAGAGCCACTGGTCGGCTGGAGTTCCCCGCTTGGATACCCGACCGGCCGTTAGCCGTTCCAAAGTCAGAGTCAGAACTTTCATTTCCGGTCGTGCCCGGCTCAGACGATGATGACCTGGCGCTGACGGTTGTCTTTCAGGAAGAGCCTGGAGGATTTCTCAGCGTTTATTGGCAAAGCGCGCTTGGCAAGCGTGAACTGCTAGCGCCCAATCTGTTTGAAAACATTGGATTGACCAACCAGCGAACCTTGCTGATCAAACGTCCAACGATGGCCGGACCTGGAAAGGTTATTTTGAAATCGAGCCAGGCGGTCCTCAACGTTCTGCGCGTCCGTTTGGACTGGGCGCGCCCCGGAGTGGTACGACTGGTCGATAGCGTCCCGAACGGCGCTCTGGTCACGAATGGAGGGAAGATATTCGCTCCCGAAGAAGTGGATGGCAGCCAGTTGACTCCCATTGCTGACTCCTGGGAGGGCCGAATATTGACAACCTCCGTGACCGACCAGACGGAACGAATCGAAAAGGGGATCGATTTTGCGATCTCAATTCCGGAGAAATTGGTCCGCGCCCGGCTCGAAGTGCAGGTCAATGGATTGCCGCTAGACCAGACTTTGACTCTTTGGGTCAACGGCAGCACCGTTGGCGCCTTGGCGCTCGAAGTCCCGGACTTGACCGATCCAGGCTACGAAAAGCCGGAGAATGGAACCATGCTTTTCACCGGCTGGCGAAAAGGCGTCCTGATTCTCTCGGCTGATAAACTTCTGGTCGGTGAAAATCACTTCCAATTTCAGACTCCGCCCGGTGCGCAGGTCGCTATCAGAGACTTTGTCTTGCAGATCGAGTACCTACCGAATTGACTTGCCTATCCTATGCTCTAGGTTGGGAGACTGAGTTTTCAGTGTTATGAAAAAGCCCCTAGTTTTAAGCACAAGGGCGAGCGGCTACACGTTGATGGAGATCATGTTGGTCGTCGCCATTATCGCTGTAATTGCCGGCGGAGTGATTGTCAAGATGACAGGAGCCCTGGATGTCGCCAAGATTCAACGGACGGAACAAGATATCAACAACATCTACAGTGCGTTGAAGCTATACGAAGCGCGCAATTATCAAATGCCGGACCAGCACCAGGGATTAGATGCTCTCGTCAGTATGCCGACGGTCGGAGCAAAACCGGCGAACTGGACGAAGCTAATGGACAGCGTGCCGGTCGATCCCTGGAATACGCCGTACCAATATCGCAATCCAGGAAAGAAGGATCCCTCCGGGGTAGATGTTTTTTCATTTGGAGCTGATCGGAAAGAAGGACCTAATAACATCTACCGTCGGGTGAATTGACTCTCTCATCATGAGAAGTTGGAGCAACCGCCCGCTCGAGCGAAGCTTCGTCTTGCCTCACCTCCAACGCCGAATGGCAGGCTTCACGATGCTTGAAGTCTGCGTAGTCCTTTTTATCATTGCGGTCCTCTTTATTGTCACGGCACCCGTGGCTTCGCATCTTCTGGATGAAGAGAGGCTGCGCAAGCCCATCCGGGAATTGCAGACCTTCGCCAGGACAGCTCGGCGCGAAGCGATGATGGAGGATCACTCCTACGAAGTGCTTTTGCTGAATGACTCGTACGTTTTGCGTCCGGTGGATGACGCTGAAAACTCGGAAAAAAAGACCGTGACCTACGGACTGCCGTCCGGCGTGACCTTCTCGATCAAACGGATGGGCGACCGCAACTTCGGCACGCAAGCAGAGGCCCGCTGGATCTTCACCCCCAATGGTCTTTGTGAACCAATCGTCTTTCTTTTTCAACGCAAAAGCGACTGGGTGCGATGCCGGGCCGATCCGCTCACCGCCACGATTGAGAATGAGGAATCATTTATTCAGTGAGATTCAAAATGTTAGTGTTACACCTGGAACCGGTGCCCTCTCCACGACGGCTTGATCGCGCAAAACAACTGCGAAATCTTATCGGAAAAAACAGTAAATTAAAACGTTGTTATGGATTTATTCTTTGGGAAGTGATGCTGGCGCTGACTATCTTCTGCGTGGTCGCCGTGGCCCTCACCAGCGCTCTCCAGCAGACTGTCGAGGCCTCCATTATCCTTCGCGACGAATCTCAGGTGCGACTCGAAATCCAAAATCTGTTGGATGAAACCAGCGTAATGAAGTTGACACCCGGGAAGTCGGAGGTCCAAATAGGGGACGGGCGCGTGCGCTACGAACGGGAAGTCCGAACCGTTCAGGCAAAAACGGCTAAAGGAGAGCTCTTGCCAAGCCTCTATGAGATCAAAGTTCAAGCCTCTTGGAAATCGTCTGGCCGGGACCGGGTCGATAGTGCCGCTCTCATTGTCTATCAACCATGAGAGAAAGATGTTTCATTTTTCCCATTGCTTATCAACCATGAGAAAAAGATGTTCTGTTTTTCCCATCTCTCGCTTCTTGCCCGAGGGGTCTGGTGGTAGATGCGGTTGGCGACGGACTCGGCGCGGGCCGGAAACAACCAGCAACGAGGCGAAGGAAAATAGAAAACAGGCGTTAGGAACGGTTGTCACCAGCGGTTACCTGCTCTTAGAAGTGCTCTTGGCGATCGCGATTTTGAGCCTGGTCGTGATCATAGTTTTTCAGATCATTCAGACGGCGCTGCGAATAACCTCCGATATCAATTACTTACAGACTCAACAACGAAAAGTTGATGGAATCTGCGAGTTGCTTCGACGCAACTTCGTTAGCATGCCGCAAACGTGCCTCTTCCAGACACGAGATCACGACGGGTCAATGGAGCTGCTCTTTCGTTATGCTCCTTTTAGCTTTTCCTGGGCAAAACCGGGCGCGAAATTTGGCACCGTGGTCATCGGGAGCCGGCTGCAGGCGGATGGTAGATTTTCCCTGAGCGTTCTGGAGGAGTCTGGAAATAGTTTAGGAAGCTACGTCGACGGAGGAGTCGAACGGAAGGGTGATTGGGTGCCGCTGATTTCCGATGTCGATCGGCTGAGTTGGCGATTCTACGATGGGCGCACCGGTAAGTGGTCGTCGGATTGGCCGGATACCGGGTTAAAACCAAATTTAATTGAACTTAGTTTCAAACTCGCCGGACGCGATCACTTGGAGCGCGGTGTTTTTCGATGGCCTATCGCTCAAACAGGTTCTTAACGGAATATCCAACGGAATGTAGCGCGACGGTCCTCCGCCGCGGGAGTCAAGGTTCCGCGCTCCTGCTTGTTTTGTTTGCGATCATTCTCCTCACCGGCTTGATTACCGCGACCGTCGGTTTCGTCAAGAATGATGTAGACGAATACGGCGCCTTGAACAAAGAGTTTCGGGCTCGTCAACTCGCCGAGTCTGGTTTGGCTTTCGGCATTCATCCTCAGGTTAGCAATGAGGACAGATCGCTCCTGGAACAGGAGATGCCTGACGGAGGTCGGTTTAAAGTCAGAATCTCGAGCGAATCAACCAAACTGAACATTAACTTTGTTCTCCAAGCCGGTCGCGATGATCTCCTCGAAAACCTCTTCGATCGTTGGGGAGTGGCTCCAAAAGACTCCATCGCGGCCGTGGAAGGTATGCACAAGTACCTTGCCAATCCCTTGCGGACCCAGCCGGCCGCCCAAATCACCAACGCCGCCCAGCCGGTCGCCCAAGGCAACGCCACCCAGCCGGCTGGCCAAACCACTAATGCCACTCAACCGGCTGGGCAAAGCGCCAACCCCGCTCAACCGCCTTCACCAGGGACCAACGCCGTCCAGAATGGTCAAGGATTCATCGCTGTCGAGGAAATGAGCTCAGTACCGGAATTCGGCCCGGTCATGGAAAAGCAGCCGAACTGGAGCAATTTTTTTACAACTTGGGGAGATGGCACCATTGATGTCAATCTCGCCGACGCCGATACCATCGAACTAATCACTGGTGTTTCGCCGGCGACCGCCAATCAATTTGTAAAATATCGCTGGGGCCCCGACGGCAAGCCGTTTACCCTGGACGATCGTCTTTATAAAACCATCGACGAGGTTCGCGGCGCGCTTGGCATGAACACCGAGCAATTTCAAGTCGTTCAGAGCCTGCTCTCATTGACCAGCGCGGTTGATCGAATCGAAAGCACCGGAATTATCGCTGGCTACGAAAAAACAGTCGTGGTGACGGCCACTCGAAATACGACGCCGGTTGGATATTTGGCATGGCAGGAAAAATAGACAAATCGCACGCCTATTTTTTGCGCGCTGCCGATGGCAACGAATGGGAGCTTTGGTCATTCTCAGAAAATAAAAGCGCGCAGCTGGTCCGTCGTCTTTCCACCCCAGCCGAAGTACCGGGAGAAACCGTGGTCGCTCTGCCCGTCGAACGCACCGTTACTTTCTCTGCCTGGTTGGCCACCAGCGACCGTACGGTGATTCCCGAAATTCTAAATCTGCAGTTGGAGAAACGCGGGTTGGTCCATAAGAACAGCGGGCATTCCGCGGTGGATTACCGTGTGATCGATACTCGGGAAAACCAGACGCTGGCGGTGGCAACAATTTTGCAGCCAGAGTTTCCGGCAGAGTTGACTTTTGAACGTGTCAGTCGCTTCGAGCCGTCCGCCTACACCTTGCCGTTGCCCCAGGATCGATTGGTTGTCTGGCGTGAAAAGGGTCGATTGACAGTCGCGGCGACGCGCGGACCAGATCCGGTCGTTGCTCAGGTTCTGAGTGATGACGAGCTTTCCGAAACGGCCGCGCTGGAACTCAAATGTATCGCGCTTCAGCTGGAAGCCCAGAATTTGTGCGACCGGATCCTCGGAATCACCCTGTGGGGAGAATTCAAGCCGGAGGAGAGCGACCTTCTGAGAAAGTACCTTGGATTGAGCGTGGTGCACGATGCGCTACCGCCGCCAAGTTTACCGGCCATCCGGTCAAAGCTTCTGCCGCCGGAACTTGTTGCTCTCCATGCTCGAAAACGTCGGCGTCGCCAGATCCGCTCGGCGATTGGCGTGCTGGCCGCTCTCTACGTTCTCGGCATACTCGCGCTGGTCGGATACATCTATTCGCAACGCCTGATCGCCGACGACCTCAGGCGACATATTGAAGAACAGGCTCCGACCGTGGCCGCGATTGAGAGCACTGCTGAGCGGTGGGGCCAGGTCGAATGGGCCGTCAATCCGAAGTTGTACCCCGTCGAGCTGCTGTACCAGATTTCGGGTTTGTTGCCAGATGATGGTCTCCGGCTTACGGCGCTGGAAATCCAAAAAGGAAAGGTTGTTATTCACGGTGAAGCCAGCTCGGCGCCGGCCGCATTCAAGTTTGGCGAGGATATTAAAGCCAAGCCCGACTTGCAGATCTTTAACTGGGAAATGCCCAGCCCGACATTGAGACCAGACGGCAGAGCGGAATTTACTATCGAAGGGGATCCGAAAATTGCGAAAATTGACTAAATCCGAAAAACGGCTCTCGACCCTCCTCATCGTTGCCGCCTTTGCGATGGCGAACTTTTACGGCCTTAGTTATTTATTCGACCTGCAGTCGGGACTTTCAAAAGAAGTTTATGATCTTCGGAGCCAGGCGCACTCCGATGAAATCTGGTTGCAGGAAAAGGATCTGTGGCTGAATCGGAAGCGATGGATAGCCACGGCCCAGCCTCGCATTCATCTAAATCAGGTGCCGCAATCGGAGTTGCTTGAGTCTCTGACCACCAGCGCGAAAGCCAAACAACTGGAAATCCAGGAGCAAAGTTTTGGCGAGAACAAATCGACCCCAAACTATCAATCGGTTGCCGTCCGACTCAAGATAGCGGGTACTCTCGAGAACGTGACAAAGTGGCTTGTCCAAATTCAACAACCGGAGCTATTCGAAGCCGTTACTAGTTTTTCTTTGAAAAGCGCGAATGAGCCTCCTACTGTCAACCTCGAGTTGGAGATTGCCCGCTGGTATGCTCCTAATCCGTAAATCGTGTCGCGGCTGGTATCCGTTACTTATCCTGACTTTGCTGTCAGCGATAACGATCCCAGTTGCTAGAGGTGACCCCGACGTTCCGGCTGGCTTCAAGGCAGATCGCTATCAGAAGGTCTGGGAGCGAAATCCGTTCACGCTCGTGACCCCTGCCGCGCCGCAGGTGCGGGCAACGGCTTTTGATAAATTGGTTCTTGTCAGTTGGCTCAACGACGGCGGGAAGGACGTGGTGTTTGTCCAGAACACAGACACCAGCGAGGTTCAGAAGGTTACCAGTGATCCCAATGCAAATAACCTGAGATTGGTAGAAATCCATAGAAACTCAGATCCGCAAAAGGCCGAAGTGGTTCTTTCAAATGGCCCTGAGCAGGGGTCTGTGAAGTTCCGACTCGACATGCCAACTGTCAGCTCGCCAGTTCCTGTCAGCCAACCGCCGCCCGGCACCGCCACCGGAACCCAGGGCAAGATTCCCGGCCTCGTTCCAGGGGTGGCCGGACAGCCTGGCCCTGGGCCCCCAATACCCCAACTGCAAATGCAGCCGAATCCGCAGCAAGCTCTGCAACGGGCCAGAACCGCTCAAGTGCAACAGGGCGCCGGACCAGCGCAGCCGGAGAACGGAACGATGCCTCCACGGGCCTCCGAAGTACGCCGGAAGCGAATAACTCCACCGCCTTCAAACGAGCAGCCCGTCGGTGTGCCCGCGCCTTTCCAGAATCCCTCAAACCTGTCTCAGCCACAGTAATCTCATGCATCCTCGCCTTTTTTATTTCCTGTTCCTTGGTTTGATGAACAATCTAACAACGGGCAGGGGCCAGCAGACCGTTGAGCATTCGACGCCGAAACCGTCCACCGAACAGGAATCGCTGAGTTCCTTTCAAGCGATCAACGCGAGTGTTGACACGATCTTGATGCAATACGAGCAACTGACCGACAAAATCTTGATCAAAGATAGTAATCTGGCCGCGAATGCCTTGCCGATCACCATTTCAGTTCCACAGCCAGTCCCGAAGGGGGAGCTAATCCGATTGATCGAAGCATCGCTGTTACTCAACAATATCGTCCTCGTTCCCGCTCAGGAACCGAACAGCGTCAAGGTCATTAACATCAACACCGGCAAAAACCCGCGCAGTGAGGGCGTTCGTCTGTTTGCCGGGCCCGAGTCCATTCCAGAGGGGGAACAGGTCATCAGTTATTACATGCCATTCAGGTACATCACAGCGAGCGAAGCGATGACCGTCTTTCAAACCCATATTCTTCCGAGAGCCTACACGTCCTTCGTCCCGATCAATAGCGTGCAGGCCCTTTTGATCACTGAAAGCACCACCGTCATTCGCCAACTCGTGGCACTTCAACAGTTAATCGATATTCCGCCCGCCAGGACCGTTGCCGAATTCGTCCCGCTTATTCGCGCTGACGCGGAGCGGGTCGCCGACACCATCAATAAACTGATGGATTATCAGCGGAAGGAGCGCGCGGGAGGGGAACAGGGTGCTGCGGTGCCTGGTCAACCCGGTGCGGCCCAACCGATCTCCACCGGTGCCTCGGACGCCGGTCTGCTGGGAACTCAAGCTCAGGTTCTTTCCGACACCCGGACCAACCGAATCCTGGTCTTGGCACGGCCGGAAAATATCCGCTATTTCGTCAAACTTATTGGGCAATTTGACGAAGCGGTCGGCGCCGCGGAACCGTTAGAATACCGTCTTCGCTACATTTCTGCTGGAGAAGTCCTGCCGGTGCTTCAGGATTTGCTCGCGGAGGACCAGACTCAGTCCAATCAGGGCCAAGGCCAGGCGCAACAGAACCAACCACCACAAAATCGAGCCGTTAACCTCGGTGGCGGCGCCTCTTCCGGAGGCGGCTCAGCGGGCTCGGTTGGAGCGGGGCAGGATTTACTTCAGGAACCGAATGAGCAATTGGGGCCGCAGGCAGTCATCGTCGGCCGATCACGAATTATTTCGGATGCCAAAGATAATAAGATCCTGGTCATTGGCCCACCAGAAAGCATTCTCAAGGTTAAGGTCATTCTGGATCGTCTCGACCGACGACCGCAACAGGTCTATCTCTCAACGGTGATTGGTCAGTTGACCCTGACCAACGATTTTCAACTTGGAGTCGACTGGCTGCAAACCTTCAAGAAAATCAGCGGCCATAGCGGCGCGGCCTCCTCTAACTTGAATACCGCGGAACTGATCGGCAGCAACGGGCAAATCGTCGGCGACCCTCGTAGGTTTCTCACCGCGGCGACCACTCCCGCACTGTCGGGATTGACCATTTATGGCGCGATCGGCGATGCTCTGAACGTCTTTGTTCGAGCGCTCGATCAACGCAGCAACTTCAAAGTCCTGGCCCGCCCGGCGATCTACACCGCCAACAATAAGCGGGCTGTCATCTCCAGCGGTAAGAAGGTTCCAGTCCCCGAATCTACCCTTAGCAATCTAACGACCGGGACGACCGGCGGCGTTATTAACAACAGCAGCAGTACCGCGGTGGCCGCCACCGTCAGCTACCAAGACGTCGAACTTCGGCTCGAAGTCATCCCTTTGATCAATTCGAATAATGAGGTAACGCTGAAGATCGCTCAGATCAATGACACCCTTGGCACCAATGTTGTTATTTCCGGAAACCAGGTCCCGGAAATTAATAGCCAGCGCCTGACCACCACGGTAACGATCCCCAGCGGTGCCACGGTCATTCTGGGCGGGCTCATCCAGGATACGGTTACTAAAGACAACAACGGAATTCCCTACCTGATGGACGTCCCGTACCTGGGGAATTTATTTAAGTTCTCTTCCACCAGCCGCGAACGAGACGAACTGTTGGTCTTTATTCAACCAACAGTGGTTAATGATGATATCCAAACGCTCCGAGCCAGCCTGAAAGAGGAGCGCCGAACGAAGATTGGCGCGGATGCCTATCAGATGGCTCATCCTTCTGAGGACAACGTGCCAGTTCCTGCACCCCCTGTGAAGAAGAAGAGGGGGCTCTCGAAAGAATACTAATCAGCCTGCAGCGCACTCAAATCTTAGAGATTTGGGCGCGCTGCAGGCTCAGGCAATTCGCAGATCGCAGGTGTACATCCCCGGGGTCGGCGGCTCGCAAGGCTTTCCTCGTTGGAATTCTCCGGGTGGTTCTTCGACGAATCTGGCGGCATCCGCGCGCAGAATAAATAGCTTTTCCACGCGATCCGTCTCCCGCTCAACCAGTGCAATCGATAAAGGTAATTGCACGGTGATATGCGGATGCAGTGACGGATACAACGCGGACTTCCGGTAACGAAGTCCCGCGATGAATTCCTTGGACGAAATCGACCGAAGTGACAGTTCGCGCCCGTTAACGAAGAGGGTGTATCGCTGATGGAAGCTGTCCTTTGCCGCTATCTCGATACGTTCAATCGAAGCATCAACAAATCGGCTGGTACTGCCTCCATTGGTCGGGGTTTCAGAGAGCAACGACCAGCCCTCCAAGGCCTTTCGGATCGTCAATCCCTCATGAACCAGCAGGGTTGGGAAACGCCACTCCCAGATCTCTCGGAAAATGGCTGGATCGAATCCAAACCCGAATTGAGCCAACTCGCTCAGCACGTCTGTCAACTCCTCCCAGAGTGGCGTTGGTAAGAAAAACTTGTCGTGCAATTCAAAATTAAAATCTTTTAACGTTGCTCGAAACGGCTCCTTGAGAAGATAGGTCAGCAAGGCGCGCCAGAGCAGCGAAACGGCCCCGGTCCAATTGGCGCTCGGGAGACTCTCGATGGCTCGGAATTCAATGAGACCGTAACACCCTGAGGGCGGATTCCAGAACTTATCAAAGCTCATTTCGCTTCGATGCGTATTTCCAGAAACGTCGGTATGAAGGTGCCTGAGGAGTTCATGGATTTCCAGCCGCCAATCGCCAGCCGGCAAATTTTCCAGTTGCCGATAAGCCAGCTCCAGGTCCAAAAGGGTATTTCCGCTTTCATCGGGCCTGGGCGCCTGTGAAGAAATTCCCACGTAGCATCCAGTGAAGAAATAAGAGAGCGAAGGGTGGTGTTGCCAAAATCGCAGAATCGATGCGAGCCATTCTGGCCTCGAGAAGAACGGATTCTCTTCAATAGAAATTCCGCCGAACAGCAGGTGCGAGCCTCCGCCGGTGCCCGCAGGGTGAGGTCCGCTTCTGAAGGTGCGGAGACCTATCGTTTCCGCGAGCTTTTCCAACGTCACCAACCACTGTTGATATTCGGTCCACGTTTTGCACGGCGGAAGATTGACTTCCAAGACCCCAGGGTCCGCACTAAAACCGATCCGAGTCCAATCCGTTGGAAGATCGACCGGCAAATATCCCTGCCAATCAACTGCGCACCGATCACCGATCGCCGCCGCGATGATATCAATCAGCTGCTTCCATTGTTCAGTTAAGAGAGGAGGGATAAAGACGATCAGTTGATGTTCGCGAACTTCGAAAACCAGTGCTCGCTTGGTTGCTTCTTCGGGCAATAGATTGAGCGGAAGTCGAAGTCCAGCCGGCCCGTCGATCTTTAGCAGTTCCAGTCGGCGGACGCTCCAACGCTCTGAGACCCATTTGTCATCCTTGAAATCAAGAGGTAATACCCAAACCGGCTTTCGCGGCGTGTGCGGATCTGTGGCCCGCAACCAGCGGTCCTCCAGGCCCAGTGCGCGGAACACCTGGTCTCGGATCGTGTTCAGGGTTTTGCCATCTGGAGGCCGACTCTTGCCGCCGCGTGGAGTCCCGAGCGGTTTCCGAGAACCAGGTTGTAAAATTTGCAAAGCCCATCGCGGATTGACTTCTCCGGGATACAATTTCCCAGGCGTATAGAGAATCAGCGCGTCAGGGCAAACGGCTTCCACGACCTTCTCCGCGAAAGCGTTGGCGTACTCGAGTTTTTTTGGACCGACCGCCGCAAAGCTCCACTCGGGACCTTCCGGATTCATTGGTATGAAGGTGGGCTCTCCGCCCATGGTCAAGGTGATCCGCTCATTCGCCAGCGTCTTCTCCACGCGCTCGGCAACTTTGGCCAAGTCTGTTTCAGTCAGCAGACTAAGATCAAGATGCGAGTCGAACTCGCCATGATGCTCACCGAAGTAGGATCCTTGGATTGGAGCGATGTCCGTCATCTGTGCACCGACCGCGGTCGGAATAAAACGATGATCGCAAAAGGTACCATTTGTCGGATCGATTCCAACCCATCCGGCTCCCGGTAGAAAAACCTCAACCCATGCGTGAAGGCTGCTTTCCGCTCTCCGATCCTTAATGTCAACATGAAACTCGCACAAGAAACCGCTCACCACCCGGGCTGCGAGACCGATTTTCCGGAGGATGGTGGCGCAGAGCAACGCGGTATCCCGGCAGGCGCCGGATCGGAGTTCGATTGTCTTGGACGGTTGGCGCGCTTCTCCTTCGGCGCGTACTTCGTACGCTATCTCCGAGTGAAGTGTCTCAGCGAGTTCAACCAACGCGTCAACGGTGTTTCTTTTCCCATTCAGTTGCCAGAGACCTTCGGTATCAGCTTCGTCCTCAGGATTGACGATCCTGAACGGACCAAGTACCCGCTCTTCGTCCGGAGTGTATTTGAAATGGAAGCTGGAGCGCTTGCGGCGCGAGCAGGAAATGAAAAGGGTTCTTTGGCCAGAGTTCGAGTTCGAGTTCAACACGTATCTCCAAAACCTGGCCCGGTTTCGGTAAGAAGCAATTCGCTACCAGGTTATCGAAGATGTCCCTTCGATATTGAATGTCACTATCAAGATTAACGTGTGTGCGAGTCTGGTGCGTGACGATCGCCTGATCCGTCCGGGGATAGAGCCGAATCGCATGAGTCGAAAAACTCACCGGTTCCTCGTAGGTGTAGCGCATCCAGTTCGCAATCTTAATTCGCATCGGCATCTTCTTGCCCCTCTACCTTTTCAATCTGACTACCTTGACCTGAACTTTCAGCGTTTGCTCCCCTGTGCCTTTGAAGGTTCCTCGAATGGGCGAGGCTTCACTGGCATCGCGGCCGAAGGATACCGAGATATGCTGTTCTCCGCACCAGCGGTTGTTCGTTGGATCAAGGGCAATCCAATGTTGTCCCGGTAACAGAACCTCGACCCATGCATGGGTTGCTACCGAACCGATCAATCTCTTTTTTTCGCCGTTTTCTCCTCTCGGCGGCGAATGTCTCGATGTAGCCGCAGACATAACGGGAAGGAAGCCCCGCCGGTCGAAGCACACTGAGCATGATGTGAGCAAAATCCTGGCAGACACCGATCCGGTCCCGCCAGATCGAGGAAACGTCCGTCGAAAAATTCGTCGCTCCCTTTCTGTATTGAAAGTTTTCGTGGATCGCACGGTTGAGAGACTCCAAGCCGTCTCGCAACGTTGTTCGGCCGCTGAGGTAGCGTTTTGCCCACTGGATGGATTCTCGGCTGATCTTCACCATTTCGGTTGGTTGCAGATAATCGAAAACGAACGGTAAGGTTCCGGTCAGGATCTGGCGCGATTCCTGGATTGTCAGATCCAGACTCTGGTGGGATAGGGTACTGGAAATAGTGTTCACCAGCGCCTCGCTGCGAATCGTCAATCGGGTGTGCCTGTAGGGGAGCGACAGAAATGCCACTTCGTTGCCGAAATAATCCTGGTACCCGGAGGTTCGGCTTGCTGGTTCGATCGTTAAGCGATGCTCGTGAACCGTTTGGACTTCACGACTTGGCGGTTTAAGCCGCAGTTCAAGGTACGCCTCGGCGACCGGTTCCCCGTAGCGATAGTCGGTAATGTGTGTGACCCGGAAAAGCATCCCTTCTCACTTTCGGCAGCACACTTACTCGGATGAGCGCCAAAAGGCAAAAGAGTTTTGGGTTTTGCACTTTTGAGTTTTGCTAGGCCGCTCAGGATCACTGACGACGCAAAACGCAAAACTCAAAACTCAAAACTCAAAACTCAAAACCTACCCCCCCTCGAGCAGTTCCTTGATTGCCTCGAGCGCGACCGGATCTTCCAATGTACTCAGGTCTCCCGTATCGCGCCCTTCTGCCGCCGCGTGAATCGCGCGACGAAGGATCTTCCCCGACCTGGTCTTGGGCAGTCCCCGCACGATGTGGATCGCGGCCGGGCGGGCGAACGCGCCGAGATTTTGCACCACCGTGGATTCAATCTGCCGCTTCAGTGCGGCTTCCGTTTCATTTGAAGAAAAATCTCCCCGCTTTTTCAGGACCACGAAACAGTGGATCGCCTGTCCTCTGAGATCATCTTTAGCGCCAATCGCGGCGACTTCCGCCACCGCGGGATGTGAACTAACGGTCTCCTCGATTTCCCTCGTACCGAGTCGATGCCCGCTGACATTGATCACGTCGTCCGAACGTCCCAGAATAAAAAAGTAGCCGTCTTCGTCCTGGGTCGCGTAATCGAACGTGGAATAAAGCTGGTGGCCCGGGAACCTTCCGCAATAATGGTGCTCAAATAGCTCATCGCTTTTCCAAACCGTCGGCATACAACCGGGCGGCAGCGGTAACCCAAACGCGAGAATGCCCTTTTCCCCGCGCGGGATCGGATCGCCAGTGGCTGGATCAGCGATCTTTGCATCGTATCCGAATAACGCTATACCCGGAGATCCCGGCCGAATTTGAGGTGGTTCAAATCCGGGTAAAAGAGCGAGCGCGGGCCAGCCTGTCTCCGTCTGCCAATAGTTGTCCAGGATCGGAATCTTCAACGCGCTGCCGATCCATTCCCAGGTCGGCTCATCGAGCGGCTCACCGGCGAGGTAGAGCCTTTCTAGACTGCTGGTGTCATATTTGCGGAGATAGTCGGGATCCTGCCGCTTCAAGACTCGAATGGCCGTCGGAGAGGTGAACATGACCGAGAACTTGTACTTTTCGACGATTCGCCACCAGATGCCGCCATCCGGACGAATTGGCAGGCCCTCATAGAGGACCGTCTGCATCCCTTGAAGCAAAGGGCCGTAAACTCCATAGGAATGCCCGACCGCCCACCCGATATCCGCCGCGGTGAACATCGTTTGCCCTGGCTGACCAGCGAACACGTATCGCATTGAAGCCGCCAACGCGACCGCATAGCCGCCCGTATCTCGCTGAATACCCTTTGGTACGGCGGTGGTCCCGGAGGTGTACAGGAGGTAGCTTGGGTCGCCGCTTTCCAGCCAGGTCGCCGGAACCTCAGCCCTTAAATGTTCTTGGCGAAGTTCAGCGTAATCAAGGTCACGCCCGGCGGATTTTGGCATTCCCTTTTCGATCTGCCGGTTGCAGACCAGCACGTGCTCGGGTTTAAACTTCCCAACCGAAATCGCCTCGTCGACCAATCGTTTTAAAGGGATCACCTTCCCGCCGCGAAGTCCCGCGTCGGCAGTAATCACCAGCCCTGCTTCCGCGTCATCTATCCGCGTCGCGATACTGGCCGGAGCGAAGCCGGCGAAGACAACCGAGTGCACCAGGCCAAGTCGGACGCAGGCCAGCATGGCAAAAACGGCCTCCGGAATCATCGGAAGGTAAATGACGACACGGTCTCCGCGCTTCAATCCGAGCGATTGGAGGACGGCCGCAAACCGGCATACTTCTTCGTAAAGCTCACGGTAGGTGAAAGAATGTTGTGCATCAATCTCGGTCGAGATGTAGTGCAGTGCCGGTTGGTTTGCTCGAGATGTCAGATGCCGATCGACCGCATTGTAGCAAAGATTTGTTTCGCCGCCGGCAAACCATCTCGCGAAAGGTGGCCTGCTGAAATCGCAAACCTGGTCAAACGGTTTGTGCCAATAAATCGCCCTGGCTTGCTCCGCCCAAAAATCTTCTCGTTGTTCCAACGCACGACGACAAAATTCCAGTGACCGGGTGGGCTTGCTCATGGGGGGTTGAGGTTAATATCGAGCTAATTCGCTCTCCAAGTCAAACAACACCCGTGCGTCCGGGCGTGTGGCGTGTGGCGCACGAAGGGATGCGCGAACAGCGCGGTAGGGATGCGCTCCTGCGCGTCCGGCGTGGTACGTCTCGAAGCCTCCGTTTTCGAACAGCGCGACATCCCTAGGGAACCTATCGGCGTGTCGGCGCGGGAGCTTGGTGAGACGTGCGGTCCGGCGTGGGATGCGCAAACAGCGCGGTAGGGATGCGCTCCTGCGCGTCCGGCGTGGCACGTGCTCGCGGCGGCGGCGGATCTAAGCAACCACGGGGCGATCGATTCGGCGAGGGAACGTCACACGCCGATACGATGCTCTTTGGACGTTCCACGCCGGACGCGCGGGAGCGCGTCCCTACCATGCCCATGCACGCGCTCAGCAACACGCGCGGCCACGCCGAATCTACTCGGCTCCTGGCTCCTGACTTCTGACTTCTGACTCCTAGAAAAGCGTCGGCTCCGGATCGGAAATGATGCTCTGGTGGCTTAAGAAATTGTCCGTTATCATGTGATGCAGCCCCTGGGTCTCAGCGAGCAACTGATCCAACAGCGCAAGCAATTCTTCGTGACGGAGTAATCGAAAATTCATTTCATCCTCGTTGACGAAAAAATTGTACCAATCGACTCGCCGGATCGTTCTGAGCAGTTCTTCGAGAAATGACTGGGCTTGCTGGGCGGGCGGAGAACTGTTCGGGAGCGACGCTTGCAGCAGCTCCGTGCATCGCCGGAGTGAGTAGGTGACCGATCGCGGCATTTCAGCGTTTTGCCAGAGAAATTCCAGGACCTGGGGTGGTTCTGCTCTGGTCTGGTAAATCCGCCGGTAGGCGTCTCGCGAACCCAGCAGACGCAAGAAGGCAGACAACTCGATCTCTATAGAGTGCAACGAGTTTAGCCGTTTGATGATTGATTGAGCCACGCTTCTGGTCGCGTTTGCCGTGGTGACGGCTCTCTCGACGAATTGCCCCAGTTCGGTAAATCGCCACCCATCATCGGCCAGCATCGATAATTGCGCGGTCGCGAAGAATTGTGGAATGATGGCTACCGCCGTATCTGAAAGGCGCCGCGTGGTCCTGCGCGCCTCCTGGTCGGTCGCTTCCAGCCGAAAGCGGCTACGCATGAAAAAGCTGCGAAGAGTGGCCAGTGCCGACCATGCTTCTGGGCTGATGGCTTCCCGTAACGAGTCGGCATTTCGCATGCCCTTTTTTACAATGGAAAAAACCGACCCCATCTCACTCGAGTCTAGCAAGAGCCGGTACCGTTCGATTGGACTGGCCATGCTGCGTCGCCCTTTTTTGCCGGCATGCTCAAGGGGCGGCAGCAGCCGGTTCCAGACCGGTCGATAAAGCCTTCGTTCGGCCGAAGTCAGTTCTTCCATTTCGATCGTTTCGATCACCTGGATCATCTTCGATATATTCATCGCTCGCTCCAGGTAGCGTCCCAGCCAGTAAAAACCTTCGGCGACTCGGCTGGTAACCGGCCTCGCGGGTAAGATCTTCGGTCGCCGAAATGGCTCCGTTTCGGAGGTGACAGTCGACAAGTCCTGAAGTACCCAGGTATCTTTGCCGCCGCCGCCGTGTTGCGATTCTGTCCGTCCATTCTCGGTAGCCGAAATGCGCGTGAGAGCACCGGGAAAAACTTCGAATCGATCACCGTCGCGAATTCCGTACACGATATGATCCTGGAGCCGCGTGGTTTTTTTTCCTTGAGAGAAACAAATGGTCTCCGCGCAATCTTCCATTGGCTGAGCAACGAACAGATGTGGTGCGCGGCGTACCTCCGTCCGGATCTCGTTCCAGGCTTTTTCGCTTCCGGTGAATTGCAAGAAGCGTTCTCCAGTCAAAGTCCGCAGCTGGAAGCGATCCGGTTGTTCAAAAACCATTTCCCGCTGGTCCAAATCACCCAGCCAATAGGTTTGCAGAGCGGGCAGAATAGGCGATTCCCCAAGGTAAAAACGGATGATCGCATTCGAAAAATGAACCAGGCTACGGTCATCAGCAAGCTGTGATCCGATGCTGTTGACGATCGTCACCGTACCCGTTCGAACGCATTGGACAAGACCGGGAATCCCGAAGTGGCTTTCTCTCTTGAAGACTAACGGGTCCAGCCAGGGATCCGCCAGCCGGGAATAGACGACATCGACCCGTTCGAGGCCGGAGACCGTTCTCAGATAAAGTCCGTGATCCAGGACCACTAAATCTCCGCCTTCTACCAGGGGAATCCCCATTCTTCTGGCCAGAAAACCGTGTTCCGAGTACACCGCGCTCTCTACTCCAGGCGTGAGCAGGACCACGGAAGGTCCAGGCCGCTCCGCGACCGCTTGCAGCCTGAGGAGAATGTCAGTCGGTATATCGGCGATCGATTCGACCGGCTGGCTCTGAAACAGCTCTGGGAGAACGCGGGCCAATAGCCGCCGATTCTGAATCATGTAAGAAAGGCCTGAGGCGTGGCTGAGGTAGTGATTCTTGACTAAAAGACGGCCAGAAGCGTCGCGGCAGATACAAAGGCCGCTCAGTTGCAGAAAATGCCCGCCGGCCGGCCGGAGGCCGACTGCGCTCCTCTGGAAGTTCGGACTTCCGAGAACGACAGGGATAGGAATGGTACCTTGTCTCAGAATCTCCCGTTTGCTGTAGACGTCTTCCAGAAAGAGGTCGAACGCTTTGAACCTTTGTTGGAAGCCCCGCACGATTTGATCCCATTCCTCGCTTGAAAAAATCTGCGGCAACAGGTCGCAAAACCAAGTGTTATGATGATCCCCGGACGGGACTTCGAACGCGATTCCCAGTTCGCGCAGGGTGGCGTCTAACCGTTCCTCAAGTTCCCTCAAGTCCGCTGAAGTCGCTCGTTCCAGCTCACGGATAACGCCGGAATAGTCGGCGCGAGGTTGCCCTCCGCGCGCATCAAGCACTTCGTGCCAGCGTTTCAGAAGGCCCTTTCCGTCTTTCTCTGCCATGCGGGTCTGTCTCGGTTAACCGGAAACGATGTCGCGCGCAAGGTTGGATGTGACAAATTCCCGTTTCATTTCCAGAGTCTCAATCGTGCGACCAGTGAGTTGGCTTCCGGAATCCGCCATAACAAGGTCGTTCCGAGGTAAAGCAGCCCGTACAAAGGTAGAATGACCATGCCGGCGACCAAGGGATGTCCATTCAGCCAGGGTTTGAGCGGGTAGGCGAGAGCCGCGGAGAAAGCCGCTGCGCTCCAGAGGCGCCATAGAAGCGTCCCGGGAGCCGAAAAGGCACCCACCCGCCTCCGCAAGGAGCCGCGCAGTAGCAAATACTCTATCCAGCCGGCGATGCCGGCCGAGGCGGGCAATCCTGCCACCCCCCAGCTCGGATCCATCCGCAAAAGCTTTGGGATGGGAAACGCGAACACATAACCAAGAACGATAGTCAGAATGACGCGGACAATGGCAAACCGAAGGGGCGTGCGGGTGTCACGGAGCGCGTAGAACGCCGAAGAACAAAGTCGGCCCGAGGTGGAAGCCACTAAACCCACGCCCGAGCCTACCAGGAGCGCCCAAACGTACAGAGTGTCGATTTCTGTAAATCGACCGGTCTGATACAGCAGGCCAGCAAGGGTGTCGCCGAAAGCAAAGAAGCTCATTGCGGCAGGGACAACAAAGAATGCCATCCGTCGCATCGCCGCGGCCAATCGCTTTGAGAGCTCGACCGTTACTTCCTTCTCGTCGCCGGCCAGAGCGCGCGACATCGCCGGCAGCTCGGCCGCGGAGATTGACATTCCGAACAGGCTGATTGGGAGCAGGCCAATCGTTTGCGCGCAGGTGAGCAGAGCGACCGAGCCCGACGGCAGCAGACTTGCCAGCAGGTTATCGATGTAGGCGCTCACCTGGACAATTCCCCGGCTTAGGAACACCGGAACGAAGCTCGTGAGAACACCCCGCACATGGGTCGATGCAGTGTCGAGTGAAAAGCGTAACCGCCTGCTCAATCGTAACACTGTTGGAACCTGCACCAACAACTGGGCAAAGCTGCCGAGCACCGAACACCACGCGGTATAGATCACCAGCATCGAGAGAGATTTTGTTCCGCCAAAGGCGAACAGGCCGGTAATGATGAATAAGTTCCATAGCACAGGTGCGGAATACGAAAGAAGAAACTTGCCGTGGCTGTTCAGAATGCCCAGGCACCACGCGGACATCACCAGCGCGCCGACACCGGGAAAGAGGATTTGGACCAGGGTGATCGTGAGCCGCCGCGTTTCACCGGTGAAGCCGGGTGCGATCGCATCGATCATCAGGGGAGCGCAAAGAATTCCGAGCGCCACCAGGACGGACGTCAGCACCGCAAGCAGAGACCCGACGACACTCGCCACATTATTGGCGTCCTTTTCATTCGAACCAGCTAAAAGACGCGAATAGACTGGGATAAACGAAGCTGATAGAACGCCCTCGCCAAAGAGATTCTGGAGAAAGTTTGGTATCCTCAGCGCCGCGCGGAAGGCGTCTGCCGCGGGTAAGGTACCAAGATAATGCGCTAAAACGCGCTCCCGCACTAAGCCGGCGATACGGCTGAGCATGATACCGGCCGCCACCGCAAAAGCGGGACTACCCGATGACTTGCCTGTCTTGGGTGTTGCTGCTTTTGCTGGCATCGGCATTGGTAGTTGTGCGCCCGCATCTTTATTCGATCCGGTCATCCTCGCAAGGAATTGCTCCAATCCGACGTTCGCCTTGCGTATCCGGGAAATGCGAGACATCGTAAAGTTCGTGGCGCGTCTCGATTTCGAACGGTCGACAGAGAGCCTAACCCAGATGAAAAGTCGCGCTCATTGAGGCCCCCAGACTGCAATGCAGCACATTTACTCCGATCCAATGTTCGAAATGGCGTGCGATCAGTTTCGTTTGATCGCTGAGCATCTGCAGATTCCGAAAGATTTGCGCGAGCGTATCATGTACCCCAAACGGTCGATAGCCGTCACCGTCCCGGTCCGTATGGATGATGGCTCGACGCAGGTGTTCCAGGGTTACAGGGTCCAGCACACTCTGGGCATGGGCCCGACCAAAGGAGGCACCCGTTTTGGCCCTACGGTAACGATGGGTGAGGTGGCCGCCTTGGCGATGTGGATGAGTTGGAAGTGCGCCCTCGTCGGCTTGCCCTACGGCGGCGCCAAAGGTGGCGTTTATGTCGATCCACGCAAGCTTTCGGCGGGCGAGCTGGAGCGATTGTCCAGGCGCTATATGCAGGAGTTGATCCCGTTTATCGGTCCGCACACTGACATCATGGGACCTGACATGGGCACCAACGAGGCCGTGATGGCCTGGTTCATGGATACCTACTCCGCTTATATAGGGCACTCCGTCCCAGAAATCGTCACTGGCAAACCCGTCAGCGTCGGAGGGACCTACGGACGCAGGGAATCGACCGGGCGCGGGGTGGTTTATCTCATCGAGCGCGCGGCGCATTTGTTAAAAATCAAACTCCACAGCGGGACTGCTGTAATCCTTGGCTTTGGTAATGTCGGTGGGGTCGCCGCTCACGGATTGGCCTATAAAAATGGGATGAAAATTATCGGCCTCAGCGATGTTTCAGGTGCCTACCACAACGAACATGGGATCGACGTCCGGGCTGCCGAAAAATATTCTCTGCAACACGGAGATTTGAAAGGGTTTCCAGGCGCAGAATCGATCCCGCCCGACGATCTCCTCACCTCGCGTTGCGACGTCTTGGTCCCGGCAGCTATCAGTGGAGTCATTCACTCCGGCAATGCCGGAAAAATTCAGTGCCGGATCCTGGCCGAAGGCGCCAATGGTCCAACGACGGTCGACGCCGATGAAATATTGTTCGACCGTTGGGAAGAGATCTTTGTTATTCCGGATGTTCTCTGCAATGCGGGCGGCGTCATCGTCTCGTACTTTGAATGGGTTCAGAGTCTCCAGAGCTTATTCTGGAACGAGACAGAAGTGGTCGATCGCCTTTTCCGAGTCCTCGAGCAATCCTTCAGCGCTGTGATCAAACGAGCCAGAACGGAAAAAGTTCCCCATCGTCTGGCCGCTCTGGCTATCGGAGTCGAAAGGGTAGTCAAAGCTCGTCAGGATCGCGGGCTATTCCCCTGACTAACAAACTCAAACGCCGAACGCCAAACGCCAAACGTACCTTCCTCTATGCAAATTCAGACAACCGATGCCCAGAACCTTGAAGTCCCTAAGCCTCCGACACCGCTCTGGTTCAAGGAAGCGATCATTTATCAATTGCACATCAAGACCTTTAGCGATGCGAATAACGATGGCATCGGCGATTTTCAGGGACTGCTGAGCAAGCTGGACTACCTGAAAAATCTCGGTGTGACGGCGATCTGGCTATTGCCGTTCTACCCGTCGCCCCTCAAAGACGATGGGTACGATATCGCCGACTATTATACCGTAAATCCTTCCTATGGGACACTGGATGATTTTAAAAGATTTCTGGATGCCGCTCACGAGAACGGTCTGCGAGTGATCACCGAGCTCGTCCTCAACCATACCAGTGATCAGCATATCTGGTTTCAAAAGTCTCGCCGAGCGGCCCCGGGAGACCCTTGGCGGGATTACTATGTATGGTCCGATGATCCCAATAAATATAAGGAAGCGCGCATCATCTTTAAGGACTACGAGGTCAGCAATTGGACCTATGATCCGGTTGCCGAAGCCTATTTCTGGCACCGGTTCTTTTCTCATCAGCCGGATCTGAATTACGACAATCCGGAAGTGAAGGCCGCGGCGTTCAAAATCCTCGATTACTGGCTGGATCTCGGTGTCGACGGCCTCCGGCTTGATGCGGTCCCCTACCTTATCGAAAGGGAAGGAACCAGCTGCGAGAATCTCCCGGAGACCCATCGAATCCTGCAGGAATTACGTGCCCGCATCGATTCGAAACACAACGATCGAATGCTCTTGGCGGAGGCGAATCAATGGCCCGAGGACGCGGTCGCTTATTTCGGCACAGGGAACGAGTGCAATATGGCGTTCCATTTCCCTCTGATGCCGCGGATGTTCATGGCGCTTCATATGGAGGACCGTTATCCCATCGTCGACATCCTCGAGCAAACTCCCGCTATTCCCGATAATTGTCAGTGGGCGATCTTTCTCCGTAACCATGACGAGCTAACTCTTGAGATGGTCACGGAAGAAGAGCGCGACTACATGTACCGGGTCTATGCTCGAGATTCTCGTGCGCGGATCAATCTCGGAATTCGCAGAAGACTGGCTCCACTATTAGGTAATAATCGAAGGAAGCTGGAGTTAATTCATTCCTTATTATTCTCGTTGCCGGGAAGTCCAATTCTTTATTACGGAGACGAGATTGGGATGGGTGATAACATCTATCTCGGCGACCGCAATGGCGTGCGCACCCCAATGCAGTGGAACGCCGACAAGAACGCGGGATTTTCCCGCGCCCATCCGCATTCGCTTTATTTACCGGTCAATATCGATCCCGAATTCCACTATGAGACTATCAACGTGGATGTTCAGGAAGAGAACTTGTCTTCGTTCCTCTGGTGGATGCGTCGAGTGATCGCGATTCGCAAACGTTTCCCGGCCTTCGGTCACGGGGATTTTAACTTGCTCACCCCGTCCAACCATAAAGTGCTGGCCTTTACCCGCACCTACGACAAGCAGACGATCCTGGTCGTGATCAATCTGTCGCGGTTTTCGCAAGCGGTCGATCTGGACCTCCGGAATTGGATTGGCTGGGTGCCTGAGGATACCTTTGGTCACGCTCGTTTCGCGGTAATCCGGGACGGTCTCTATCCCGTCACCCTGGGGGCTCATACCTCCTATTGGCTCCTTCTTACCCCGCCGGATGTGACGGGCGTCGCCGATGGCGAGCGGGCGTTACCCGTCACCAATTATAGTGGCGATCCTTCCTGGTGGTTTACTCCGACCGGGTCACGTTTTGTCGATCGGGATCTAGCCAACTACATCAGGAATTGCCGTTGGTTCAGAAGTAAAACACGTCCGGTCTTGAGTGTCAGCCTGCTCGATCTCGTCAATTTTCCGGGCGAGGGCCTCGGTCATCTCCTGGTCATCGCTTTTAATTATGCCGAGGGTCCGCGCGACCTCTATGCCCTGCCTGTTCGCGTCGTCTCTGGCGACGAAGCTCGCACGATCGAAGTCGAGTATCCGGCCACGGTTATCGCTCGAACGGGTCAGGTCGGCGATCTGATGATTGACGCCACCAGCTCGCAGGCTTTTCAGCGCACCTTATTAGATATTGTCGTTGAAGGTCGCACCCTGGCCGGTAGGCCAGGACGGTTAGTGCCTAACAAATCGACGCTTCTGTCTGAGGTTCTCAAGAGCGGTCCACCGCTGGTCTCCCGGATCTTAAAGGTCGAACAGAGCAATAGCTCCATCATTTACGATGACAAGATTTACCTGAAGGTATTCAGGAAGCTCGAAGAAGGTATCAATCCCGATCTGGAATTAACTAAGCAGCTGAGTGACAAGTGCGGCTTCCAGCATGTACCCACCTATCTTGGCGATATTCAGTACGTCGTGCCTGGTCAGGATCCGGCCTCGCTCGTCATGCTTCAAGCGTACACGCCGAGCGAACAGGACGGGTGGTCCCACACGCTGGGTGCCGTCGGTCGATACTTTGATCGGGTTTTGGCTGAACCTCATCTGCCGCCGGCACCGGTGGTCGGTCTTTGGCAACCTATCGCGGCACCGCTCGCCAGTATTATTGAAGGAGTGCACCTTGAGACGGTCCGCCTGTTAGGGGAACGAACCGCGGAGATGCACGCCGCTTTAGCCCAGGATAGCGAATCGCCCGATTTCGCACCCGAGCCCTTTTCGCTGCAGCATCAGCGCTCAGTCTTCCAGTCGATTCGAAGTGAAACGAAACAAACTTTGGCTCTGCTTACCCGATGCCTGGGCATTCTCGAAGAGTATCCAAAAAGCTTGGCGGATAAGGTCCTTCAGCACGCGGAAAAGTTGGGAACTTGTCACGACTACCTCCTTCGCGACCCGATCGACACCAAGAAAATCCGCATTCATGGAGATTACCATTTGGGTCAGATTCTGTTCACCGGTAAAGACTTCGTGATCCTCGATTTTGAAGGAGAACCGGCCAGGCCGATTGGTGAACGTCGATTGAAACGCAGCGCACTGATCGATGTCGCCGGAATGTTACGTTCTTTTAACTACGCCGCCCATCACGAACTGCTTGAGTCCCGGACCATTCGACCGGTTGACCAGACTACCCTGGAAGCCTACGCCGATCTCTGGTCGACGCGGGCAAGCCAGGTCTTCCTGACCGCCTACCTGGAAAAGGCCGGTAGCGCGGTTTTCGTCCCGACGGATCAAGGGGACCTCAGGCTCCTGCTGAGAAGTTTCTTGATTCTCAAAGCCCTCTATGAGCTCCGGTACGAACTCAACAATCGTCCGAAATGGGTTGCTATACCGTTGCGCGGCATCTTGGGACTTCTCGATGAATCCGAGACCGTCGAATTAAATGAGCGAGTTTGACTTCATTGTCATCGGCAGCGGCGTTGCCGGGCTGAGCTTGTCACTAAAGCTCGCTGAACATGGCTCCGTCGCGATCGTGACCAAACGCAAGCCGGCCGATTCAAATACCGCTTGGGCGCAAGGCGGAGTCGCGTGCGTCACCAGCGCCGAGGACTCGTTCGACCTGCATATAAACGACACCTTGATCGCAGGTGCTGGTCTTTGCGATCAGGAAGCGGTTCGCGCAATCGTCACCGAAGGGCCCGGTGCTGTCCGGGAACTCATGCGGATCGGAGTCCATTTCGACGAGAGAATTCTGGATGGCGGCCAAAAAGAGCTGGATCTCGGTAAAGAAGGCGGGCACTCCAAGAGACGTGTCCTCCACTTTCACGACACCACCGGTCGGGAGATCGAACAGCGTTTGCTTGATGCGGTTGTCCAGGAACGCAATATCCAAGTTCTCGACAATCATATGGCCGTTGACCTGATCACCACCGGCAAACTTGGCTACACCACTGAGGACCGGGTGATTGGCGTCTATGTTCTCAATGACGCTACCGGAATTGTTGAAACAATTCGGAGCGATCGAGTTATCCTTGCTACCGGCGGCTGCGGCAAGGTTTATCTCTACACCACCAACCCTGATGTCGCGACCGGCGACGGAGTGGCCATGGCTTGGCGTGCCGGAGCCGCCGTGGCCAATATGGAGTTTATTCAGTTCCATCCGACCTGCTTGTTTCATCCCGAAAAGAAATCATTCCTGATTAGCGAGGCGGTGAGGGGGGAGGGTGGCAAGTTGGTCGACGCTTCCGGGCGCGAGTTCATGACAAAATATCACAAGCTCGCCGCCTTGGCCCCACGCGACGTTGTCGCGCGCGCAATCGACGCAGAGATGAAGCGGACCGGCGCCAAATGCATGTACATCGATATTACGCATCAGCCTGCCGCGTTCTTGAGAGATCGATTCCCCAACATCTACGAGACATGTATCGATCTTGGGATCGACATGACCAGGCAGCCGATCCCGATCGTTCCTGCCGCCCATTACCAATGCGGTGGTATAAAGACCGATCTGCAGGGGGCGACCACCCTTCGCGGTCTTTTTGCCGTCGGTGAGGTCGCATGCACCGGACTGCATGGAGCGAACCGACTGGCGAGCAATTCGCTCCTCGAAGCACTCGTCTTGGCCGCCCGTTGTTCACGCGCGCTCTTGAAGCCCAAGTACGCGAAGTATAATCAGGCGTTTAATCTCCCCGAATGGCGCCCGGGTCACGCCCAAAATGTCGATGAGGTCGTCGTCATTTATCATAATTGGGACGAAATTCGACGCCTGATGTGGGACTACGTGGGAATCGTACGCACCAATAAAAGGTTGCAACGGGCAAGTACCCGGTTGCGCAATCTTCACCGTGAAATCCAGGAATTTTATTGGGACTTCAAGCTTTCGACAGACCTTCTTGAACTCCGGAATCTTTGCACGGTTGCCAGCCTGATTGTCGATAGCGCCCTCGCACGAAGCGAAAGTCGAGGCCTGCACTTCACGCTCGATTATCCGGCAATCGACGACCAGCGCTTCCTGAAAGACACCATCCTCAGGCGCTACTAAAGTCCTCGAGAACTGGGACACCTTAGCCCAACAGATACCGGTCACATCGTTGGCTGAAATCGACTTCCGCTCGTTGGTCTGAGCGCCACCTCGCTAAACTGTGTCGCAATTTTTCGAAAAAACAGCCCCTGATCTCCGATTTTGTCGAAATATTGAGCAATTTGCCGCCTAAAGTGCAAAAAGCTCTTGCTCTGTCGACTACATTGCCCGTAGAACAGCAATTCAAGTTGCCATGAGGTTGTCACTTATTCTTTCGGTATGTGTGTTTACGATTTTCGGTGGAAAGACTTGGGCGCAGTCTCAGTACGAAAGTAGTACCGACTTTGCCAAGTACGCGATGAAACTCCGCGAAAACGCGCTGCTCAAAATCGAACCCAAAGTAATCATGTCACCGACAAAAACGGTGTTCACGGGTGACGGCCCTCGTTACGTCACCGGGCCTTCGCTGATGGGCCGAGGCGCAGCCCTCAGTGTCGGGCCAGGGCGATATCCTTGGAAGAGTAGCATCATCACCACCATCTTCTGGATCGGCGAGCGCCCGAGCGGTAATAACCCCGTGCCTAATGATCGCAGCTCCTGGGACCGAGCCTGGTATTATAACTACGGTGGCTACGACAATCCCGATCCCGGAGCCCGTAGAAATTTCATTCCAGTAGGTTTCGTGCCTCGCCAGAATCCTTTCTACGTCGCGCTTCCCTACAACGATGTCGAAGGCGGACATACCAAATATGAAGCGAGCCAGGTGATCCCTTGGTTTAAGCAGGCATTCGTTCGCGATGGCCAAACCGTGCTCAAAGGCAGATGGATTGCCATCCGCCACGGAAATAAAGTTTGTTACGCTCAGTGGGAAGACTGCGGCCCCTTCCGTACCGACCACTGGCAGTATGTCTTTGGTAACGAGCGTCCAAGACCAAACCTGAATCAAGGTGCCGGGCTGGATGTTTCACCTGCCGTCCGGGACTACCTGGGCCTTGGCAGCAAAGATCCTTGCGATTGGAAATTCGTCGAGTTTCGCGAAGTGCCTACTTCCGGTCCCTGGGCCATGTACGGCGATAACAACACCTTCGTCATTCTGCGACACCAGAGTAACGATCGATACGCGCGCCGCATCGGCTTGCGAACTGAAGCCACCGAGTAGCTGCTTAGTCCAGGATCCCGAATTCAGTTTTCGCGGCCTGCAAAAGATTTGCTTCGTCCAAGTCGACCGCTCCGTCGAGCGCCAGAAACTTAGCCAGGTGATTCAGAGCCATCACCCGAGTCTCAGCGTCCCCTAAAGCTTCACTAATCTTGTGAAGTCGATAACGTGTCCTTGCGTCGGTCTCGGACGCATCACGTACCTTGGCAATTGCCGAATGAAAATATAAATCTGGCGCCTGATACGATTGCCAGCCAATTTCCTGAATCAGAGATAGAATTTTCTGGTCTTCACTCACCTTCAAGCTGCGATCGGCAAACATCCCGAGCAGGAGAAGATCGACCAAAGCTTCGCGTTGAGGTTGGATCATGCTATCAAAATTTGCTCGCTTTTACGGTTGGAATGCCTTTCATGGGGCCCTTGGTAGGGCAGGGTTCAGACTTCCGCCCCAAGCCGCGTTTTGCGACACGCCACAAAGAATCGACAATAAAAATTGAGAATTTATAGTCATTACGACTAGTTATGAACCCCGCGTTTCTCGAAACCCTCGCCTTCGGGTTAGCTTGCCACGCCACGCTTGGGTGACATGACGCCGTGTTTCGAGCGAAACAAGCCCGTCGCTTATTAGATCGAGACTCGCAATTCTAAGAATTGCGAATCTCGAACGGCGCGAGGCTAGGAGAACGAGGGAAGGTAATCAAGAATTAAATTTGCCTTTCATGCCATGAAGGCGGCAAGACTGTGCAAATTAGCACAGATTTCCAGCCTGTACTTGAGCGTCAGCGTTTCTTTGCCCTGCAAGGGCTACAGGACTCAGCCCAAGGAAATCCCCCAAGGCGACCTGCATTCCGCTCGAGAATCACGTCAGGCGCCCAAGGGGTCATCGATTGGTAGGTCGAGGCTCCGCCCGAGCCGGTAGGCTGGCTCACGTTCCGGCACGGCGCGTCCGGATCGCCCGAGGGCGCACGCCGCGGCGCGATAGGGACGCTCTTCCGCACTCTGGGCGTGCCGCGTCCTCAAGCATTCCTTGTCGCTCCGCCATACCCACGCCGACGCGCAAGCCTCCGGCTCCGACGGAGCCTCGCCCTACTGCCAATCCTGATTTCTTGGCTTCGCGGCCCTGAAAGGGAACGTCTGATGGTGAGCGTTTCGCAGCGGTTGGATTCCCAACCGACGTCGACTGCCAGAAAGACATTCGTCCTGCTTCTGCCTCTTAAGCCCCTTGAGGGCTCACTATCATAACATTATTTCCCAGGGGTTGAAACCTGGGTTGAATTCTACAGTCCCTTCGGGGCAAGGAAACCAAATCCTGCTTAGCTTTGGCGCCATTCGACTTGTGCCCGCGCTAAACACGTTGTTTAATATTGTTGCTTTGAAGATTGGAAAGCCACGAATGGACGCAAGAAATCAGACCCAAAGCAGTCTCCATTCGTGTCAATTCGCGGTTGAAAAGTTCTCCTATGCGGCCTGTGCCCGCGCCAAAGACATTGTTTAGCGCTGTTGCTTTGAAGATTGGAAAGCCACGAATGGACACAAGAAATCAGGCCCAAAGGCAGTCTCCATTCGCGTCCATTCGTGTCAATTCGCGGTTGAAAAGTTCTCCTATGCGGCCTGTGCCCGCGCCATTCGCGGTTGACAGCTGCTCCTACCTCAACTCAACACAATTTATTTCGCGGTTACCGATATATCTCGCCGCCGGTTTTGACAAACTCGTCCGCCTTTTCCCGCAGTCCAGCATCGAGCGATTCCGAGCGATTGAGTCCGTGCTCTTCCGCATATCTACGAACATCTTCGGTGATCTTCATCGAACAGAAATGAGGACCGCACATGGAACAAAAGTGTGCCGTTTTGGCCCCGTCCTGAGGCAGCGTCTCGTCATGGAACGACCTTGCCGTCTCCGGGTCAAGGCTCAGGTTAAATTGGTCCTCCCAGCGGAACTCAAAGCGCGCTTTGCTTAACGCGTCGTCGCGGATTTGTGCGCTCGGATGCCCCTTGGCCAGGTCAGCAGCGTGAGCAGCAATCTTATAAGCGATCACACCCTGCTTCACGTCTTCGCGGTTCGGTAAGCCCAGGTGCTCTTTTGGCGTGACGTAACATAACAGCGCGGTCCCATACCATCCGATCATCGCGGCTCCGATCGCGCTCGTCAGGTGGTCATAACCGGGAGCGATGTCTGTCGTCAATGGCCCGAGTGTATAGAACGGAGCTTCATAGCACCAGGCCAACTGCTTCTCCATATTCTCCCGAATCATGTGCATCGGGATGTGACCGGGACCCTCGTTCATGACCTGAACACCCAGCTCCCACGCTCGCTTTGTCAGGTCGCCCTGAGCCTTTAATTCCGCGAACTGCGCTTCGTCGTTCGCGTCCGCGATCGAACCCGGCCGCAGCCCGTCACCGATCGAGAAACTGACGTCGTAGGCTGCCATGATCTCGCAGATTTCGTCCCAATGGGTGTAAAGAAAATTCTCTTGATGATGCGCCAGACACCACTTGGCAAGAATCGATCCGCCTCTCGATACGATCCCGGTTTTCCTCTTGGCGGTCAGCGGAATAAAGCGCAGCAATACCCCCGCATGAACGGTGAAATAGTCCACACCCTGTTCTGCCTGTTCAATTAACGTATCCCGATAGATCTCCCAAGTCAGCTCCTCCGCGCGCCCGCCGACTTTTTCGAGCGCCTGATAAATCGGCACCGTTCCGATCGGTACCGGGCTGTTGCGAATGATCCATTCTCGCGTCGCGTGGATATTCTTTCCGGTCGACAAATCCATCACGGTGTCCGCGCCCCATTTAGTGGCCCAGCGCATCTTTTCCACTTCTTCCTCAATGCTCGAGGCCACCGCCGAATTCCCGATGTTGGCGTTGATTTTCACCAGGAAATTGCGCCCGATGATCATCGGTTCCAGCTCCGGGTGGTTGATATTCGCCGGAATGATCGCCCGCCCGCGTGCGACTTCCTCGCGAACAAATTCCGGCGTGATGTACTCCGGAATCCCGTTGTGCCGATGCCCGTTACCGTTGCCGGCGACCAGGTCTCGATCGTTCGCCAGATTTTCCCGGATCGCGATATATTCCATTTCCGGCGTGACAATGCCTTGTCGCGCGTACCAGAGCTGAGACACCGGATGTCCTCCGGAGGCGCGGAGGGTTGCCCGTTTCAGGCCGGGAAAAAGTTCCAGTTGTCCACGGCGACCGTTGCGCGTGGCGCTCTCGACATGGACTTCGCTGAGGTACCCATCATCGACAGGAAGGGTCCGGCGTCCTTCATACTCCTCCACATCTTCCCGACCCAGGATCCAGGCACGTCGAAGCGGAGGCAACCCTTCGCCGACATCCCCGTGAAAGGCTGGGTCGCCCCACGGCCCGCTGGTGTCGTAAACGCCGACCTTTGAGTTTTCTTCGGTTTTGCCGTCCGGCAAGCGAGTGGGGGACTGGGAAATCTCCCGCAAACTCACTCGCAATTCGGGGTAGATCTTGCCTGGAACGTAAATCCGACGGCTGTTTGGGTAAAATGAATCAGTAGTGGTCATGACAATTGCTCTGCAGGACCACTCTGGAGGTTGCTCCCTTCGACGGTATTATCCGCTTCAGGTTCAAAGGGTCCTCCGAAATATTCGGAGTTCTCAGCCAGAGGCTCCCCTGCGTCCATGTAGTTAACTACGAACTGCCCCCAACGTCAACGATAGCCAAAGCATCCCGATAGTGACCTGCCGTCCCGCCCGGTATCTGTATAGCGTCGGTCATCCGGCCCTAAGGGCCGTGTAGTTTCGAAGGGAATGGCTCGCACGAAGGTCACGGCGGGCACGGAGGGTTTCAGAGAATTTTGGAGTTATTTTGGGTTGCTCGATGGATTATGGCGAGGCACGGCTTAAAAGCGGCGTCAGGCAATTGGTCAACAATGACAAGAAACCTCCGTGATCTCCGTGTCCTCCGTGCGAGAATTTCCTATCTTCGTCTTTCTATTCGTGTCAATTCGGGGTCAAAGGCTGCTCCTTTTCGACCTATGCCGGCGCTAAACACACACCCCGCCCGTGATCAACGGTAGCGGAATCGTCCCGCTTTTCATTTGTACATTAGAAAACCTTCGTGACCTCCGCGCCCTTTGTGTGAGGCCTCTTCCCGCCAAACGCCGAGCGCCGAACGCCAAACGCTTTTTCCGTTTGACAACAAACCACAAGAATATAACATCATCAATAATTGTTATATGATACTTGATTTTACCGCACGCTTCGTGGACGAACTGCTCGATCTGATCGATGATTTTGTTTCGGAATTCAGAATCAGGATGCTCGCTTCCCACCTGATTCACAGTGTCGCCTCCACCGCCGCCAAATATCGGGCCCTCCGGCGCACCAGGTGTCAAGCCGGTTTCGCCTCCAAAATGTGCCTGGTGCTCGAAGAAGCCGACCAATCCACCGCCTGGCTTGAACGAATGGAGCGAAAGCGGCTATCCCGCCGGCTCGAGCCTATCCGGCAAGCCATCTTCGTCGCCGACGAGATTATCGAGAAAACCTTTCCTTCGCGCAGAACCGTCCAACGTCTCCCGGCCTATGCGTTTGCGCCAGGTCCCAACCGTCAGCAACGACCTTCCCACAGATACTTCCCGCCGCAGGCAGACTGAACCCCGTCGACGCATCGGTATCCCCTAATCTAATAGCCTTGGTGACCCTTGAAGATTGGAACCACCACGAATGGATGCGAAAGGGGATTAGATTTCCAAAGCGGTTTCTATTCGCGTCCATTCGTGTCCATTCGCGGTTAAAGGTTTCTCCTAATTTGGGGTTGCGCCGCGCCAAACACGAATGGACCCGAAAGGCGAGCGTGAATACGCAAAAATCGCGTCTTAGCCGGTCGCCAATTAAGCCGCCGGGATCGCAAAACCCAAAACCCAAAACTCAAACCCCAAAACTCAAACTTGCCCCCGCTACCCTGTCGTCCTCAGGCCGCTGGCAATTGCATTAATACAAACCAGAAGATCAACCAGAAGGCGATCAGTTGACTTATGGTCATCCGTCGACAGAGCCGCTCGCCAATCCCGCAAGAGAGTGACCTGCTGCGTGTGCAATGCCAATAACGCGTCCGCCCGGATCTGGTGGGTCATCGTGAAGCGTGGCCGTCGCAACGCAGAATCGCCGCCCAGCAATTCCTTCAACATTAATTGCGCAAGATCGAATTCTTCCATTATTCGCCGAAAAACGGACCTAACATGTTCCCCAGAAGGACATAAGGTCGCATATTTCTCCATGATCGTCCGCTCGGCACTCGAGATATTCGTTTCCGCATTGGTCAACACGAAGCGCAGGAAAGGGGATGATTTTCTCAATTCCACCACTTGGTCAAATCCGGCCGGGTCGATCTCTTGGAGCCCTTTCAGCGCGCTGCCGATTCCGTACCAACCAGGCAAATAGTATCGCGATTGCGTCCAACTGAATACCCAGGGGATTGCGCGTAGATCTGCCAGTGAACGTCGCCCGGTCCGGCGACTTGGTCTGGATCCGATACTACTCAGCTCCAGGGCATCAATCGGTGTTGCTGAACGGAAAAAGTCGATAAAACCTTCCATCTTCAGCAAGCCGCGGTAAGTTTGACGGCTGAGTTCGGAGAGTTTACCCACCAACGCCGCCGCGTCGTCGACCGGCTCCCGGATATTTTGCTGGCGTAACGTGATCCCAGTCACTCCGGCCAGCAGGAGTTCGAGATTATAGGTAGCAGTCGTCCGATTCGCGAATTTTTGGGCGATCGTTTCACCCTGTTCAGTCAGCCGGACATCGCCACGAATCGTCAGGGGGGGTAACGATTCCAGAAAACGATGAGTCGGTCCCGCGCCGCGACTGATGGTTCCGCCGCGACCATGGAAATAACGGACTTGCACGCCTAAGCTGTCCCCGACGCTGCTGATCGCCTCCTGGGCACAATGGAGCGCCCACTGACTCGTCACCATTCCCGAGTCTTTGTTGCTATCGCTGTACCCGAGCATCACCTGCTGAACCAGGCGAGAGCCGTCCCGCGCCTCTTTCTGCAATTCCAAACTCCTCCGTGTGAACGCGTTAGAGAGATATTTCTGGGTGACCTCAGGAGCGATTTCCAGGTCCTCAATCGTTTCGAACAAAGGCACCACATGCAGTTGGCAGGCCGGCCCGTCCGGAGTCTCAATCCAGAGTCCCACTTCGCGGGCGAACAGGTACATCACTAGCAGATCGGCCACTCCTCGAGTCATGCTGATGATCAGCGAGCCGATGCCGCGTATTCCGAACTGATCCCGATACTCTTTGACCACCCGAAAACAATCCAGCACCGCATCAGCCTCCTGTCCGATCGAAGTTCCCGGAGCGAGAAAAGGTCTCCGCGAAAGTAGTTCCGAGTTCAGAAACGGGAGCCTTTGCTCCTGATCCCATTCAGCGAACGAATTGGCCTCCGCAAGGCCAGCGCGATCCAGGAGTTGTACTAAAGCGCGATCATGAAACGCGCTGTTCTGCCGAATATCCAGGACCGCTCCGTGGAACCCGAAAACATCGACTAAGCGGATGACTGGTAATATCTCCGCCCGAGTGATTCTCGAGGCTCCGATCTCGTCCAGGGAACGCGCCAGCAACCAGAGATCTGCTCGCAGCTGTGACGGAGCCGTATACCCCTGGTTCTCAAGGGTATTGGCGACCTTTTTCTGAATTAGGAGTGAAAACTGTCTCCAGGGCTCTTCCGGGCGCGACTGCAGGATTGTCTCGGCTGACAACTCATCAGACAGTTTGGTGATTTGCTCACTGCAGTTCGTCCGAGGCCTTCTGTTCGTGACGTGTCATGGTCAGCTGCAGCGAAACGGCGCCCACGGCATTGTGCAGAACCTGAAGAGTTGCCCGGCGCAATTCCCGGAACGTCTCCCGGGTTACATCCGCCGTCACGAACGGGTGGCCGTCTCTGTCACCGCCCACCCAGGTACCGAATCGGATCCTCGGCAGGGTCCTCGGCGAAACCAACGTATCGGCATGATATCCTGCGTCGGTCCAGGCTTGTCTGAGTCGCAGGTCGACATCATTCAAGACGCTCGGGAAAACCTCCTGCAGATAATAGATCACGTTTCGCCGTTCCTCGGCCACCCCGGTTTGGTCCGGTGCACTTCGCCGGTCCGCCAGAGCCTTTCCATGGTCACCTTGATTTCGTTCCGGATGGCGTCTTGCTCCTGGGGCGTCCACATCTGATTTTCGCGTCGAACCATCGAGCTGTAGAGCGCCCGATGCTGTTCGAGGACCGCGAGGCGCTTGGCTTCTGTCGGATGAGCTGTCAGTACTGGCTCGACCCGGATCTTGTTGAGTTGTGCTGCCACCAATGACTCCGAAATCCCGGATTCATGGAGTTGATGCAAGTGATCTGCCCAGAGACCCGGTTCGCCGGCCAGACCGATTTCGGATTCCCGGGAGCGGCGGACCTGCGCGGCGACATTTTCCTCGACCATATTCAAGAGCTGGAACGCAATTGAATAGGCTTGGCAGAGTCGCGGATTGGGTGCCAGATCGATTCTGACCTGGTTGATCCAGGGCAGATTGCTTGCCAGGTGATCTTCGCCGAGTTCCTCGAGAACCTCCCGGAAACAATTCATCAGAAAGGCAAGATCATCGTGAATTTTTTGAAAACCGCGTGCGATATAGTCTTCTTTCATCTGTTGGTTCATCCCTTACTCAAGGCTCGGTGAAACAAGTATCGAAAAACGGCGCGCCTGGCAAAGAGGTACGCAGGTAAATAGTTCACAGGTTATTCACAGGCAGGGAACAAGCTGCCCCTGAACGGGATAACCATAACATCATACAATAAATGTCATATAAAATAGAAAAGTAAGCGAAGCGTCCCCGCTTTGTAACGATTGTGTCCTACTAGAATATTTGTCCATTTGTCCAAGTTGCTCGTAAAGCGTCTCCCAGAGCCAATCTCCAGTCGTTTCACACTCAATCACTTCACACTTCACACCTTTTTTGGTCCCGGAAATTTTGTCCGACTTCACACCTTTTTGCCGCCCTTGCCCTCGTAAAAGTCACGAATCGGTTGTCGCGACTTTCGCGACACGCCGCTCCAAAAATGGACAAGGTTTTCGATCAATACCCAATACTTCATACCTTTGTGTCGCCGGAGCTCACAATTGCGTGTTGATGGCTCCGACGCCAAGGTCGCTGATTTTTTTCAATCTCAGCGTCTAAAGGCCTTGGCAACCGGCCGTGCCTGCTCAAATCGGGTCTTCCTGACCCTCGAGCGGACATGCCGTCGCTATCAACCCTGCATACCGGATCGATTGGGCTTTCAGGCACGTGAGATGTGAAGCTCTTTAGCTCGCCATCCACTGCCTGGGGAATCTGCTGAGGATCGGAGGATCTGCTGCGCGCTGGAGGACTCTACCGGGGGTTTAAGTGGTTCCGCCACCAGTGGCAATGGGTCCTCGCCATGAGCTCACCTTCATCAGAGGGGAGAAGTCGATGGCACATCACATCCATTTCGGAGGATCGGCAAAAGAGCGTACTTCGTCTCCCTCTTCCTTCCGGGCGGTTTCGTGTCTCCAAATTCGCAATTACGTGCCCTGCTGACTAAAAATGCCTCACTATAAAGCCACCTACGATCCCTTAATTAAAAGGACGGCGTCGAACCGGCTCAGATAGGTTCCGACCCCGGGCTTCATGCGGCGTCACCTGCTCGACCTCCAGTTGCAACGCAACATGCCGGATTACTTGGGCCTGGCCCATCCCAGAACAAACCGAGACGGTAAACTTTGCTTCGCGCGACCCGAACATCCGTCTCCTCCACAGCCGATCCACTTCTCCGATGCAGTCCAATCAGTTTCCGCATCCAGAAGGGACGCTTTGCCCCTTCCGGCGCCTTCAGCGCGACGACAACCGCCGCATTCCCTCCTTGCCTCTCAAGATGAGCGAGCAACTTCAACAAGTTGGCAAAACCGCCCCCTTTCTCCTCCGGATCAATACTCCGGCGCACAATCAAACAAAATACCCTTAACTTAAAATGGGCCTCAGTGCACGCGGTCCATCGGTAATCCGAGTTCGGTTCAACCCCGCGACGAGAGCCAAGGTAAAAAAGAACATCTGCAGTTGCCAAGTCCACTTGAGCGAAAATTATCCGAAGATGTTTGAAAACTAAGTTTGCGTCACTGACTGAAGAGTTGATATGTTCCCGGTAGGCGCAATGAGAACTAGGCCATTCTAGAGATGGTCCGCCAGAGGATTTGTTGCAGGAGAGCGCCCGCGTCTTCAGATGACACCACCGACTTTAAATGAGTATTCACGTAACCAGGGAGATCTATATTTTGCCCCTCTTCGAAATCGGTTTTGGCTAGCAAGAGAACGGAAGCTTGCTGACGCATCGATCGCTTTCGGGAAAGCCGGCCGATCTCGTCCCGGAACTCCAGTTCATCCTCGGAACGCTGCCGCCCGTACGCGGCGGCCGTGCTTTTGGCTGCGAGTGGCGCATCGAGGAAACCGTCGCGGCAGTAGCGCAGATGCCTCAGTTCCATGGCCGGTTTCAGTATGCCTTTTGGTTATGCTGAGGCAGAAACTATAGTCTTTCTCAGGATCTTGACGACGTCGATGCCGTGGCGCGCCAGCGGCGCCGCCCGTACTGATCGGGTTCAGGAGCGAAGCTCCCCAAGGTGAGGATCTTCGAACTCAGAGGTTGTAATGAAGGTTTGCGGCGCGGTATTTTTGGCCTGGCATGCGATCATTCATGCTTGAACCAGATCATGCCGCCATGAACAACCAACGAGAGCGGAAACTGCTCATGAGGATCTCACACACCGGTTATCTCTCGAGCTGTATATCGAGCCTCAGAATCGCCCGGCCGACTTGATCCTCTTTCTTCATACGCACAGAGACAGTGTCACCGCGCCGGAGGCTGAGACTCCACGCAAAAGACGGCAAGGAGCCTGAAATGCCAGTTCATCACCTACTCGCGGAGATCGTGAGCTCTGAACCGCTGCGGATTTTTGACCGGTGAGGGACGTTGATTAACCCAAGAGAATTATCGGTGGCCGAACAGACCAAGAGCACTCCGCTGATTGAGATCACGCCAAGCGCGGTCGACTTGCCGGCCGTCGAAAGCCGAACGTCCCCGAAGGATCTTCCAAAGCTGGCTCGACATTCCTCTCGTGAACGGCCCTCACATAAATCAGATGCGCATTATCTTTAATAACAGCCGCGCCATATAATGTAGCTTTTTGCATATCCTCTGCTGCCAGTGTGATTACTGCCCGATATTCCACTTCGTAAACTTTCATTGAGCATGAGTTGGGCGATCCTACTTCCAAAATTTCCAAAACAGCTTCTCACCGGCCTCACTTGCAGTTGGTTCTTCGATACTTCTGATTTTTAACGGCAAGCGGCGGAATCCACTTGCTCTCATGAACCTCTGCCGTTCTGCTTGCCGCGCTCTGTGGGTCGTTCGATGTTTTCTTCTAGAATCCGCTTAATCTCCAAGACAGCAGATTCGTTCGAAAAAACGCCGTGACCCGCAGGTACGATCTTTTCGGATTCCGCTCCAGCTAGATGCGAGCTGCTGTACGACACGACGCCGTCGGAACTTCGGGGGCCGCCGCCAAGCCCTCGATCACCGATGATGCTATGAAAAGGGGTTTTGATCGGTAAGGCAGCCATACGATCCAACAACGGATTCGGTGCCAGTGAGAACAAACTGGTCGGACCGCCACGGGCGTTCACTCTGGTGAAGTACGGGTGCAGTATACCCGGATCCTCAACGGCTAATTCCTTCATTGCTTCAGCTACGGTTTTAGGATGCCGGATTACTCGACTGCCGATGCTGCCGACAATACCGCTCGCGAGACCGCTTCCACGATGCGGTACCGCGAGAAAGATAACGCGCTCGATCGATGGTTGATGATGGAAAAAGAAATATCCGGAAATCAAATTCTTTTCGCTGGGTGACAGGGTCACACTATTGAACGGTTTGTCAGCGAACACATTCCAGAGGGCGTCACCGCTATCCGATACCAAGGTGTGAGCCAACAGGCCTCCCATACTATGAGCAATGACAACAACGTGGTGGGATGCAATCGCTGTGCCTTTCGGATCGAATAATCTTTGGGTTGCTTGCAGATCTTCCCGAAGCTGCTCGGCACTTTCCAACACTGGTTGGCCGGTTGGATAGAGAAAAAACCAGGGTTGGTAATGCTCGAGAATCTTCGGATCCGCGCAGAGATCGTTGGTCAGATTCTGCCAAGAGAGTGGCGAAGAAATAAGTCCATGAACAAACAGGATCGGAATCTTATTGGGGTCATACGGATGAAGCAGATAAATGCCGGTCGCGAACATCGGATTATCGGGCCGCAAGAACGATCCAGCAGCGCTGCCAGCCACTTGTCGCGCATACGAATCCAGTACCGCCAAAGTCGCAGTGTAGTTGGCTGCAATCGGGTCCGGCCCAGACGAGGATCGGACTATGGTCGGATCGAACGCATCATAAAGTTTCAGTAGCGGCACTTGACCTGGGCGCTCTTCTTCTACCGCGGTCAGGCCAAGGGTAATGCCGGTTGAAGGATAATGTTTTTCCTGCGGGGTACTCTCAGGATTCTTTGCGTAGACGACGAGCGGTGTACCTTTGCCGTTTATTTTGTATTCATGGCTCAGCCCCCGTTGCCGAAGTGAATTCGCCAGGAAAACCTGATCATAGTTAGCCAAGTATCTAAGGGATTCGCCTCGTAAGGAAGGCGTTAGCACGACCCGCACACGTTCACCTGCCCAGGTCGTGAACGGCTGATTGAAGGCCGGGTGAATGTTCGCTTCTGAAGGGTAGGAGATCTTGACTGGATACGCACATCCGGAAAGCAGAGCGCAAAGGGAAACGGCGGGCAGAAACCGGTGGCAGTAGTCAGCTTGCATGATGCGACTTCCAGAATAAGGTTTACCTATTCCGAACTCAGTCCGCCCGACTTGCCCTTCCCCGCGACAGGAAACCGCAAGCAAAACGGTACGACTGAGAGAAAAAGGAAATAGCAGACTCCGAGCTCCCCTTCGTCTCTTGGCGTGTATACGACTACCGCTCCAGCCGGCATTAAGTCAAAAGATGCAAGGTAGTGCGGCTCGGCCCACCCGCGGACGATAGCCCAGTGAGCGCATACCAAGGGCAAAGCTAGATATATCGTCGGAACTCCCAAGAGTATCCGGCCAAATCCCTGGCAGTTAGAAATGCCGAGGGTTCGTCGATGGCCACCATCTCGGTCAACCGGATTCGCATTGTATTCGGCGGGCTAACAGGTGGTGGACTTGACTCGACGTGAGGCCAGGTTATGACTTGGTCGACTAATTGGTTTACGTACTTTAAATCTCCGTGTCCATTGCATTGAATATGCAGCGGACCACGAATTGTTTGCGGCCTCTGTCCTTTTCTTGCAGGGAAGACCGGCGGACCCAATAGACGCTAGTGATTCTTCTATGCTATTCTGCCCCTGTTTGGAGCCCATTTCGTTTTCCAATGCAATTTCCAAGCCCATGCTCGTGCCCTTAGCTTGGATCGTGCCAACACCATCCGATATTGCTCTTCCACGAGGAGAAGACACTTGAAGCAGGCGTTCGACTAACAAGTCACAACATCTTAAAAATCGCGAATCCGTCGCGAATTCACCGCCATTCGCGCAAAGAGACGGCGAAAGGCCAACGAGTTCTGTTCATGTGCGTGATGTTTTGGCACTGCGTTGAGGAAACTCCGGATGCGTATGAAGGCCGGTTCCGTCCGTTGTTTCGCCTATCGCCAGAGCGTAGAAGCCGTCAATTGCCAGT
This sequence comes from uncultured Verrucomicrobiae bacterium, assembly GCA_963789065.1. GTDB lineage: Bacteria > Verrucomicrobiota > Verrucomicrobiia > Chthoniobacterales > JAFAMB01 > JAFAMB01. The sequence goes on from CAWBKA010000016.1 coordinate 74,135, forward strand.
CTGATCCGCCCCAGATCGTGCTCGATCAGCGAGGACCACCCCGAGACTTGTTGATCCCCGGTCAGCGGGATGGCATCCTGCAGATGAGTTCGTCCGGTTTTAACGAGATGAGCGAGTTCCTGCGACTTGGTCTCGAGGGCCTCGTGTAGTTCCTTCAACGCAGGAGCAAGGTTTTCGGTTAGAACAATTGCCGCGGCGACGTACATCGCTGTCGGAAAGGCGTCATTGGAGGATTGCGACATGTTCACCTCCTCACTCGGACGAATCGGTTTTTTTTGCCTTTCTTACCTCCGGCTATTTCGATCGCTCGATTTGATATAACCTCATTCGCGTTCAAGTTGGTCTGAGTGCCGCTCCCAGTTTGCCAAATCCGCAGCGGGAACTGCTCATGAAGTCTACCAGCGATAACCTCGTCCGCGGCCGCAAGGATAAGATCCGACTTCTCTTTCGGAAGCTTTCCCAGATCCTGATTTACGAGAACGGCGGTCTTCTTCAAGATCCCAATTTCCCGAATTAGGTCGGGTGGAATTCGATTCTCTCCAATTTTGATAATGAGTGAGCGAACATGCAGTTTGCGCTCCCCGGTAAACGTCGTCAGGAACCTCGATGGTTGCCATGCTATCAGATTCGGTGCTCAATAGATTCATCCCACAGCCTGGTCGCTACCAGACCGAAAATGCTCACGAAGCGTCCGCTTCAGCACATTGCCGACGGCAGTCTTCGGTAAGTCCGTCTTCCGAAACTCTACCAGCCGTGGAATCTTGTAATCCGGTAACGATTGCTGGCAGTGACGGATCAGTTCCTCCTCGGAAAGAGATACGCCCGCTTCCAAAACTACGCACGCTGCGACCAGTTCACCCCGCCTCGGATCAGGTATTCCGAAAACTGCCGCTTCTCGAACTACAGGAATCTCGTAAATGACCGCCTCGACTTCACCGCAGTAAACCTTTTCTCCGCCGGTGATGATCATGTCTGTCAGCCGATCTACGATGAACAAGTCCCCAGCGCTATCCTGGTAACCGATGTCTTCGGTCCAAAAAAAGTTGTTCCGAAACGCGCGCGCGGTGCGCTCTGGATGGTTCCAGTAGCCGAGCATGACATTCGCCCCGCGAGCGACGATTTCGCCAGGTTGCCCAGCCGCCACTGGTTCACCCGAAGATGGGTCAACTACTTGGACGTCGATTCCGGGACAAGGCTGTCCACAGGAGAATCGCCCCGCAATGTCTTCTGGGGCTTCCAAACCCGTGAGAAAGCCCGTCTCAGCCGTCCCGTACAATTGAACCAATTTGATGCCCGGCAGCAATCGGCGAGTCCGCCGATAGAGCTCAACCGGCATCGAAGATCCGCCAAAGGCCAGTACCTCAAGACTGCTAAGATCGAACTGTTTGGCGCCCGAAAACTTCGTCAACGTGTTGAGCATCGTCGGCGCCAAAAGGGTGTGCGTTATCCGCTCTTTCTCAACCGCTTCGCAGAATGCCCGCGGGCTGAAACGTGGCACCGTAACCTGCAAAGTGCCAAAAGCCGGAGCGGCGAACATCGCCGGGAAATCGGCGCCGTGAAATATCGGCGCGGCATGTAGATAGACTCCGCCCTGCCGGTACCGCATCCAGTAGTTTAAGCAGTAAACGTTCGACAGGACATTCGTGTGCGTGAGCATAACGCCCTTTGCCTCACCGGTTGTGCCGCTGGTGTAGATTATCGCTAGAATCGCCTCTGGACAGTAGTAGACTTCCGGGCACGATCCGTTTGAGGCATCGAGAGGTTCTTTATCGAGTGCTAGCTGCCATTCGAGGTTCGCCCTGGTCGGCGCCGAACCGGAGTGCCGCACGAGCGCACGTGGACTTGCGTCCTTAAGTACTCGGTCGATTTCTCTGGATGAGTATCGAGCATTTAGAGGAACCACTATCACTCCGAGCCGGCTGCAGGCGTACACCAATTCGATGTACTCGGGGCCATTGGGAAGAAGGACTGCCAGTCGATCACCCGTTCGCAGGCCACGCCGGCTTAAGGCGGCGGCGATCCTTTCGACGCGATTGTGAAGCTCACTAAATGTCAGCCGCTTGCCACCGATGGAAAGCGCTGTTTGTTCTCCATAATAGCGAACGGCCCGACCAAGCGAATGAACATAGATCATTGAGTCCTTTCGTGTTGAGAGTTCATTTGCTCGAAACCACGGCCGTGACGGGCGGTTGAGATTCTGCTGCAGTTGAAGCTGCCATCGCTGGTATTGACTTCATCGGCCTCTAGCCGTGTGTGATCCACAATCAATCGGGAGCCGCGTTGCCCGGTCACAAAAGTCCAAATCCATTGCACAAACACGCTTATCCGCAGGCCGGGTTGAGCGAGGAACTCGAGATGCACCGCCGCCCAAGCGAGCCAGGCCAGGAAACCGCTCATTTTGAGTTTGCCACTTTGCATAACCGCAAAGCCCTTCCCCACTACAGCCATGTTACCTTTGTCAAAGTAACGAAACGGACGCTGACCGTTCTTGCCGGCAATCCGCCGGCGAATCAGCTTACCAACATAACGTCCCTGTTGCATCGCGACTTGAGCGACGCCAGGTAACGGCTTGCCATCCTGATCGAGCGATGCAGTGTCGCCAATCACGAAGATTTCGGGATTGGCTGGGACCCTAAGATCTCTTTGGACTCGGACTCGCCCCGCACGATCGGTCTCGGCATCAAGCCACTTCCCGGCTGGCGAAGGCGCCACACCTGCAGTCCATATCACTGTTTTGCTCGCGATGCGTTCACCCGCAACGATCACGCCCTTCTCATCGATCTGATCCGCGGCATGTCCCGGGCGAACCTCAACGCCTAAGCGCTCAAGCCGTTTCTTCGCTGCCTGTGAAAGGCTCTCCGAAAAGCTGCCGAGAAGTCGCGGTGCTGCGTCGAGCAAGACAATACGCGCGGACGTCGGATCGATGCGCCGGAATTCCGAGCGCAGCGAGTTGCGTACGAGTACGGCAATTGCGGCGGCCATCTCCACTCCAGTCGGCCCACCTCCAATAAGCACAAAGGTCAGCAAATCCCGATGACGACTGACATCTTCCTCAGCCTCCGCCTGTTCAAAGGCTCGGAGGACTTTGTTTCGTATCTCGACAGCGTTGGCCAGGCTTTTCAATCCGGGCGCGAACTTCTCGAATTGATCGTGCCCGAAATAACTGTGCCGTACCCCTGTTGCCAGGATCAGGTAATCATACTTAACCGGGACATTCTCCCGATCGGGAGATTTTACGAAGACGCACCGCTGGTCCTTGTCCACGCCAGTGACCTCGCCCATGATCACGGTGGTATTCTTCTGCCTTCGCAGAATCTCCCGGATTGGGGAACTGATTTGTCCAGGCGCCAGCACTGCTGTCGCCACTTGATAGAGCAGAGGCTGAAACAGGTGGTGATTCGTGCGGTCAATCAAGATGATTCGCACCGCAGCCTTTTTGAGGGCCTTGGCGGCTGCTAAGCCAGCAAAGCCGCCGCCTACAATCACCACACAAGGGACGCTCTCAGGCATAGCATATTTTCTCTCCCTAGTTAGTTCGAGTTCCGAATGCATGGAAGCAGCCTTAGCTTGGTTCATGCCAGGACCATTCAATGTTCGCTCTTCCACGAGCGGAAAAACTTAAAACATTTGTTTTCCTCAAGGCACAACATCTTGGAGAATCGCGAATTCGTCGCTAATTCACAGCGACTCGCGGAAAGAGGCGGCGCTGAGAAAATGATCTCGGCCAAGCAGGGAAGGCTCGAGCGCGGAGCTCCCCGTCGACGGTGTCAATATACAAAGTAGCTGGATGGTTAGGAGACGCCATGCAGATCGTCGATAGGAGCTAGTCCTTAAGGAAGCGTGATTTAGATGCGCTAGTGAAACAAAAAAGCTCGAAATGCCTTTAAATACTTGGTTCGCTGAGAAGTAGCTAATCTAACTCAGCCAAGAAAAAAAGCATTTCGAGTGAAAAGAACTTACCCCAAAATCATACGGAACCGCAAGCAGCGAATTGAGCGTCGACTGGATCCTAAGCGTGGCTGGAGTGACCAGCCCGAACCCATGATGAGTGGCAGCAATATCCATTTTGAGATGGCCGAACGTGACCGGGCGATCAACTACGGCGGAATCGGCGCCATCCACCTGATGGGCCAAAGGCTAGGACTGGCCCAGGAGATCGATAGTCGGCTGCAGCTGCTCAAGAGGCATCTGCCTTATCACGAGAGTGATCACGTATTGAATCTGGCTTACAATGCCCTCCTGGATGGCCAGCGTCTGGAAGATATCGAGTTGCGCCGCAATGATGAAGCTTTCCTGAATGGTTTGGGAGCGCAACGGATTCCTGATCCGACCACCAGTGGAGATTTTACCCGGCGCTTTGATCAAGACTCTTTGTTGACGCTGATGGAAGCCATCAACGCTACCCGGCAGCAGGTGTGGGAAAAGCAGCCTCCGGATTTTCTCTCGCAAGCCTTTATCGATACCGACGGGACGATGGCCGGGACTTTGGGCGAGTGCAAAGGAGGGATGGCGCTCTCCTATAAAGGGATCTGGGGTTACGCGCCTTTAATTATCACTTTGGCCAATACCCGCGAAGTGCTTTATCTGGTCAACCGGCCCGGCAATGTGGTCAGCCATGAAGGCTGTGTCCCCTGGATCGATCGAGCCATTGAGTTGGTCCGTCCACGAGCCGGTGAGATCACGCTGCGCGGGGACACCGATTTTACCCTGAGCGGCGAGCTGGATCGTTGGGATGGCCAGGGGATAAAGTTCATTTTTGGGATGGATGCTCATCCTAAAGTGGTCCAACTGGCTCAAGCCTTGCCAGCCACGGCTTGGACCCCGCTGGAACGGCTGGCACGCTATGAAATCGCGACCGAGCCGCGTTGCAAGCCTGAGCGGATCAAGGAAGCGATTGTGCGTTTCAAGGGCTACTTGAATAAAGAGTTGGTGGGCGAGAGCGTGGCGGAGTTCAACTACCAGCCGAACAAATGTGGGCGTAGCTACCGGTTGGTGGTGGTGCGCAAAAACATCACCGTCCAGAAAGGAGAAACGGTGCTCTTTGAAGACATTAAATACTTCTTCTACATCACCAACCACACGGCTTACAGCGCTGAACAGATCGTGGCGCTGGCCAATGGGCGTTGCGACCAGGAAAACGTGATCGAGCAGCTGAAAAACGGGGTCAATGCCATGCGGATGCCGGTCGACGATCTGTTGAGTAACTGGGCTTATATGGTGATGAGTGCCTTGGCCTGGAACCTTAAGGCCTGGTACGGATTGCTGATGCCCAATCGGGAACGAGGTCTGGAATTACTCCGGATGGAGTTCCGTCGGTTCCTGCACCTCATTGTGATGCTGCCGGCCCAGATCGTGCGCAGCGGTCGGCGGATTATTTATCGGATCATGGGTTACAACGATTGGCTCAAAGACTTCTTTGCCACCTGGGAATTTCTTCGCCGTATGGCGCCTGCCTGACGCAGGACCCTTTCACAATGTAGAGTGCCATCAGAGGAACGATTGAGAGTTCCAGCGTAGAGCTCTGCCTTGACGAGCAGAAAATCGGCGCCTCAGGTATATTATAACATTTAATAATAAAGTTATATCTATAAGCACGATTCGAATTTGAGCCTTCGATTAACAAAATCGAGCAGATCTAACTGAAATCACACCGTTTTTAGGAATTTTCCTGACCATGCCGAAAACTCGCTATGCCGCATCGGAAATGCGCTTATTTTAGGACTAGTGTACCGTCTCGCATATAATGGTAATGCCGTTGGTTTCAAAATGGGCCGCCCGCAAGGCGCGAGGAGGGCGCATATCTAAATCTCCGGGCCGGCTTGTGTTTTGCGAAGGGTCGCGCTTCCCGGGCGCGCCCCGTGAGGTAAGTGAGATCGAATCGCCTGAACTCCGGCTCAGGAAGGGCCTTCTGCTTTTGATCACGTTGGGCCAGTCGGTAAAATACGATGGCGTTGAGGTAGATATTCGGATTCATAAGGTTGTTCGGAGCACCTTCGCTTTCGCAGGCGAGTTCCAGGTGCATGGGAGCGGCGTTAGCTTGATTCGTGCCAACGCCCTCCGGTTCTCGCTTTTCCACGAGGGGAAAAGGTTATAAATACCGGTTTTCCTAACAAGTCGTAAGTCTCGGTCAATCGCGAATTTGTCGCGAATTCACAACGACTCACGGATAGAAGCGGCAAGAGGACAAGGCGAAGCCAACCCGCATTTCTCACGGCCGCGAGGTATGTGTTTAGCGACCGAACGCCCGAGAAAGATTAGCTAGCCCAGCCCAGGATGCAACCGGGATGTGCTTTCAAGACACCCCACCATTTTAGTTCCTGGCTGTGTCTGTGTCCGGATAACGAAACCAGCGCTGGTAAAGTGCTGCACAAAATCACGCGGCACAGCCAAAAGCGAGGCCGCGAGGCGTATCTTTGTCGCTTTGGAGAAGGCCAATCAGAAAGGACTCCTCAACCACCTCAATTCGGCCGCTCAGCAGATGGGCTATCAACTCATTCCGATCGCTGCATGAAAACGATCTTCACAACCAACTCAACGACTCAACGCCCAATTTCCACCGCCAACGTCACACGTAATTCCACCATGTTCCTTGTGAGCACCCAGTTGGCTGGCGCCATCTGTTGGAAGAAAAGAACTTCTAGTTCCTGAGAAAGGCGAAACGTCTATTCGGCCTTAGACTGGACAGTGAATCGGAAAAGTCTTCCCTCGAGGGACTTGCCGCGTTCGCTGAAAAAGCCATTTCGAGCAAGCATTGGCAGTCACCTTTGGTTTGGGGTTGCAGGACTTTGCGATGATGGTCCACTCTCGACAGGTCCGTTCCCGTGTACGACCATCCTCGGCGTTTTCTTAGCAGTAGCGCCTAGCGTCCGCTTTATGAGCCCCTCCGCTACAGGTTCCGGCAAAGCAGCTGCACTACGGATCCTGATCGCTGATGATCACCCGGTCGTCCGTGAAGGGTTGGTGACCATCCTGTCGTTGCAAGACGACCTGGAGGTGATAGGCCAAGCTTGTGATGGAGAGGAAGCTTGCCGGCTTTACGAGCAACTTCGTCCCGACATTCTGATCCTCGACCTGCGGATGCCCAAGAAGGATGACCTGGAGGTGGTGACCGAGCTCATGGCCCAAAGGCCGCGACCGCGGATCATTGTGCTGACCAATTCGCCGAAAACCGAAGACCTTCGGCGCGCACTCTCCGCGGGCGCTAAAGGTTACCTCTTGAAGGGCGCCGAATCTCAAGAAGTTCGCCAGACGATTCGCGAGGTTTACGCCGGCAAATCGTCGCTCCCGCACAAAGTAGCCGCGCAGTTGGCTGAGTCCATGGCGCAGCCGGAGCTATCCCAACGTGAGCTTCAGGTGTTGAAGCAAATGGCCCTTGGCAAAAGCAAAGGAAATCGGGCAGGTGCTCTACATCAGTGAGCACACCGTGAAAAATCACGTGTCAGCTATTTTAGAAAAGCTCAACACCGTTGGCCGCACGGAGGCCATCGCGCTGGCGGCCCAACGCGGGTTGGTCAACATCGGATAAGGTTGCCTCGCACGCACTTTCACGAGCGTTCCCGGGTCGAAACCAGAACTT
>CAWBKA010000017.1:0-10258 GCA_963789065.1 uncultured Verrucomicrobiae bacterium
TCGCCACGAGAACGCTCGTGAACGTGTGTCTGAAGATATTTTGACATTTGCAGAAGGTCAGGGTTGAAACCCAGGGTTGAATGGCGCGAAGCTAACTAAGGGCTGTTTCGGGTGGTTTTCTCACCGAAGACGCCGACGGGGCTAGCGCAGAGTAGCATAGGCTTCCAGCCTGTCTCGAGCCGATCACTTGATATTCGCACGCTTCTTCTTCCCGCGAATACTCCCGACCGCCTCGAAGACGTCGCTTGTTGCCAACACGAAAGACAGGCTGGAAGCCTATGTTACATTGCACCGCCTCTTCGGTCTTCAGGGGTATGAAGCTCTCAATCCTCCTTATCTTCGCGCCATTAACCCAGGGCTAAGTCCTGTCGCCCCTTCGAGGCAGCCTTATCCGATGTTGACCAACCCGCGTTGGGCCGCCAGCGCCACGGCCTCCGTGCGCCCAACGGCGTTGAGCTTTTCCAAAATAGCCGTCACGTGATTTTTCACGGTGTGCTCACTGATGTAGAGCACCTGCCCGATTTCCTTATTGCTTTTGCCAAGGGCCATTTGCTTCAATACCTGAAGTTCGCGTTGGGATAGCTCCGGCTGCGTCATGGACTCAGCCAACTGCGCGGCCACCTCGTGCGGGAGCGACGATTTGCCGGCGTAAACCTCGCGAATCGTCTGCCGAACTTCTTGAGATTGGGCGCCCTTCAAGAGGTAACCTTTAGCGCCCGCGGAGAGCGCGCGCCGGAGGTCTTCGGTTTTCGGCGAATTGGTCAGCACAATGATTCGCGGTCGCGGCCTTTGGGCCATCAGCTCGGTCACCACCTCCAGGCCATCCTTCTTGGGCATCCGCAGGTCGAGGATCAGAATGTCGGGGTGAAGTTGCTCGTAAAGCCGGCAAGCTTCCTCCCCATCGCAAGCTTGGCCTACCACCTCCAGGTCGTCTTCCAACGATAGGATAGTCACCAACCCTTCACGGACGACCGGGTGATCATCAGCGATCAGGATCCGTATTGGAGCTGTTTTGCCGGAACCTGTAGCGGAGGGGCTCATAAAGCGGACGCTAGGCGCTACTGCTAAAGAAAACGCCGGACATGGTCGCACGCGGGAACGGACCGTCGATGTGGACCATCATCGCAAAGCCCTGCAACCCCAAAAGTGGCTGCGGATGCTGCTCAAAAGGGATTTGTGAGCGACGAGCAGGCTAAGGGAGCGGTAAGCGCACAACGATGCTGGTGCCGCGAACCGGCGCCGTTCGAACGTCGAATTGGGCGCCCAGGTTTTCTGCCCGGGCCCGCATACTGGAAAGCCCAAAACCATCCCCGCTGGCCAACTGCGGCTCAGCGATGCCCGAGCCATTGTCGGTGACTTCGAGGACCAGGTTAGGCGGCTCGCCCCGAACGCTGACGTTGATGACGGTCGGCTTGGCATGGCGCACCGCGTTGCTGATGGCTTCCTGGGCAATCCGGAGCAGCTCGTGCCGGGCCGTGCGCGGCAAACGTTCTTCGGGTACACCGCTGGCATGAAAATTGCCCCGCAACCGGCCAGGAACATTGGAACGCTCGACCAGCTTTTGCAGAGCTTCGGCTAGTCCCAATCCCTCGGTGAGCGACGGTTGGAGGCTGTAGGCGGACCGACGCGCCTCCGCCAGGCCAAACTGGGCCAACTCGGCTGCCCGTTCCAGGTAGATCAGGCCCTTGTCGTCCCTCTTTTTGAGCACCTCCTTAGCCGCATCCAGCTGCATCGAGATGCCGGTGAAAAATTGGCCCAACGAATCATGGATCTCGCCCGCCATCCGATTTCGCTCTTCCAGAACGGCAGATTGCCGAGCGGTCTCCGCGAATCGAGTGAGCTGAATTGCCAGGCTGGCTTGAGTCGCTAAGGCTCTGGCAATTTCGAGCATTTCCGGGTCAAAAGTACGCTCCTCCTGGAAACGAAAGTCTAACCGGCCGTTGATCTGACCACCCGAGCTCAAAGGAATGATCAACAAGGTCTTGATCCCCAGTCCAAGGAGATAGGAACGCTGCTCTTCAGTAATTTGCGAACGCGGACCGAGGGCGCCCGCCGTGCTTTCCCAGGCGTATTTGGAGGGCACCTACTCCGAGGTCTATCCGGATAAGTCGGAAGACATCGCGGGAATGCAACGGTTCTTTAAACAGTTCTCTTTCCCCGGTGGCATTGGCAGCCACGCCAGGGACCTAGCTAGCCTGCATCGATCACAAATCCTTAGAGATTTTTGAGCGACGCAGGCTCGATTCTTGCATTTTTAAAAAGGCTCTTAAGCAGACGCTGGGTACGAATCTTCATGCGACGTTGCCATGAAAATCTTAGTTTTGAACGCGGGATCAAGCAGCCAAAGAGTTGTCTTTATGAGTTCGAGGCGGAAACGCTGGCGGCTCCTTCGCGGCCGCTTTGGGAAGCCGAGATTGATTGGGCGCGTCACCAGGGATTGGCGGAGCTGAAAGTAACCACTGCTGGCGGCGTTTCGCTGGAGGAAGCGTTGAAATCAGAATCACGGTCAGAGGCCACTGGCCATATGGTAAGGAATTACGGCTTGTCACCTGTCATCTCGGCAACGGCTGTTCGTTGGCAGCGATTCGTGGCGGTCGCAGTCTCAATACCACCATGGGGTTCACGCCGCTGGAAGGTCTAATGATGGGCAGCCGCTCAGGCTCGATCGATCCGGGCCTGCTCCTGCATTTGTTGCGGCAGCCAAATTACAGCGTTGACCAGCTCGACCGGATGCTGAATCAGGAATCGGGTTTGGAGGGCATCTCTGGCCTATCGAGTGATCTGCGGGAAATTCTGACAACGATGGCCCAAGGCAATGCTCGCGCTCGGCTCGCGTTTGACACCTACGTGCATAGCTTGCGATGTCATCTTGGGGCAATGTTGGCTAGCCTGGGCGGGTTGGACGTGCTCGTCTTTACGGCGGGGGTAGGGGAGCACGCAGCGCAGGTGCGCGCTGCTGCCTGTGACGCGTTTGCATTTTTAGGATTGAAACTGGACCAGGAGAAAAACGCTCAATCTCGGTTGGATTGGGATGTCGCGGCTCCTGACTCAACTGTTCGAGTGTTAGTTATTCATACCGAAGAAGATTGGGAAATCGCTCGCGAATGCTGGAAACTAACTCACTGACTCACTGTCAGTAAGGACGGTGAATGAACACCATAGTTTCGCCAGGTAAGAGTTTTCCGATTCGGTGCGACCGTGTATCCGAGCGGCGTTTGCTAAGAATTAACAAATTAAAGGCCCTGGCTGAATGAGGCCAAGTTGAGGAGGAGTTGAGAGCTTCACCTCCCGAAGGGTCAACGCAAGGTAGCATAGGCTTCCAGCCTGTCTTTTGTTGGCGCGGAGCGACTTTTTCGAGACGGGCCACAAGTGTATTGCCCGATGAACCAGCGTAGCTAGTGCGCGCCGCGCAGCAGCTTGGCATCCCCGTGCGCTTCTACCGCCAGGTCCAACAGGTTGTTCATCGTGGCCCCCTTTCAAGGGTATACAGGAAACGCGTCACCAAACATCGGCTTTCCACTTTTGGATTGTTCCCTCGTCGCTTCGTCTTGAATGACATCCCAGTGCTCGACCAAGATTCCGTCTTTGATCCGCAGGATGTCCGCCGCAATCCAGTTCGCGGGCCTGCCATGGCCTGAAAATCGCCCGTGGACGATCACGAAAGCGCCATCCGCCGCAATCACTCCCGGCTCATACTTCAGCGTGGCTGGAGCGCTTTTAATAAGATTGAAGAGACCTTCTCGACCAGGCTGAATGTGTGCACTGTGCTGAATATAATCTGGCGACCAGAAACGTTCGGCCGAAAGGTAATCCCGTTTGTTGAACAACGTGTCAAAAGCCTCCAGGACGAGCGCCTTGTTTTTTTCTTGTAGAGTATTTTCCATTTGTTTCTCCATGTTCAGTAGTTTTCGAAACCCTATCCGGTCGTGGCGCCGATGATGACTGCTACTTTTCCCTTCGATTTACCCAGTGGTTGCGAAATCTCGTTCAACGTGGAAATAAAAACCAATCGGTGCGTGAGTTTGCGATATTGCCGCCGGAAGCTGTTGCCATCATCACTCGAAGCAGAGGCAAACTAAAGCAGCTCATCGTTAAGAATATTCAGGTCGAGCGCCCAAGGATGAATGCAGACTCCCTGGCGGAATTGGTCCTGACCTTTTTCACTGGACTCAGTATGGAACACAACCTGAGTTCGAGCCGACCCTCCATCGTCCGCAAAATCGATGATCTGATGAAGATAGTTCGGGCACTGTAACTAAACTACGGATGTCATCGAAAAGAGTTTGGGTGCTCCTGGTCAGTCGATCCGGGTGATCATTTATGAAGTGCCCGCGTTTCACTTTGCGGTTGGCGGGGAACCGAAAAGTCCTCCGGCGGAACCAAAATGATGACTAACTCTTCTTAAGCACATCTCCAAAATCGGCGGGATTCTCCTCTCCTGTCAAGACGCTCCGCTACTCAGGATAAGCGCCAGCCACACGCTGATCATAATCCACCAGGGCTCCCGTCATGACGCCGGACTCCGGGCTCAGCAGGTAGGCAACCAGTCCGGCTAACTGGTCGGGCTTCACCAACTGCCCCATGGGCTGTGCAGCCTCCGCTTTCGCCAACCAATCTTCTCCCACCCCGTGGAACTTCTGCTGGGTTGCGCTCTCACCGGGCGTATCCATCCAGCCAGTCAGGATCCCGTTGCACCGGATACGCTTGGCGGCAAACGCGTTGGCCACATTCTTGGTCAGGGTTGCCAATGCCCCTTTAGACGCCGAATACGGTGTCAGGTAAGACTGTCCGCAATGAGCCACCATCGAAAGGATGTTGACGATGCTGCCCGGTTGGCCGGTTTCGACCAGGTGTCTGACCACCCCCTGCATCAAGAGGAATGGGCCGCGCGCATTGGTGTTGAACTGACGGTCCCAGAGCTCCAGGCTGGTGTCCAGCAGCGTGCCCCGGTCCGCGAGGCCGGCAGAGTTTACGAGTCCATTCACACTACCAAAGTGCTTCAGAGCTCTGTCAACGAGGGTGTAGCAGTCATTCGCGGTTGAGACGTCTGCCTTCACAAATAAACAATCCGTGCCGATGGAGCGGAGTTGCTCGGCAGCCCCTTCACCTTTTTCCGCGTTTCGACCGCTGATGACCAGGCCGGGCGCTCCCTCTCGCGCAAGCCTTTGTGCGATAGCCAGCCCGAGGCCTTGCGTGCCGCCGGTGATGATCGCGATGGTGGATCGGTTCCTCAAAAAATAGTCATCACTCATGCCAGCTCACCTCGCAGTTGGTTTGAAGTTCAACGGTCACGTTTTACTTACCGCCGCGATTCTTGAGCTGGTCGAGAATAACCGCGCCAACAATAATGCAACCCTTGACAATCTGCTGCCAGAAGGCCGAGACATTCATCAAGTCAAGGGTATTGTTCAATACCCCGATAATCAGCGCACCGACAATCGTGCCGGCCACTGTCCCGATTCCACCCGCCGAAAGGGAGGTACCACCAATCACCGCGGCCGCGATGGCATCCAGTTCGTAGCCAACGCCAAGGCCCGGTTGCCCTGAACCAATGCGGGACGAAACCACCAAACCAGCCAGTCCCGCCAGAAGAGACGCATACACGTAAATAAGCGTCTTGTACCGGGCGGCATTGATGCCCGAAACCCGCGCTGCCTGTTCGTTGCCGCCAATCGCGTAGATGTATTTTCCGAATTTGGTATGGGCGTAAAGGATGTGGGTAACCACCGCCATGACCACCAGAATGATAATGGGAACCGGAACACCGAAGACATCCCCCTGGCCGATGAAGTTGTAGTCATCCGTCAAATTGGAGATCGGACGACCGCCGGTATAGAGGTTGGCCGCACCACGAATCGCGGTAAAGGTGCCCAAAGTCGCGATGAACGGGGGAATGCGGGCTTTAGCGACGAGGGTGCCATTGATCAAACCCACCAAGGCACCCACCGCACAGGCCGCGACAATCGGCACAATCAAGGGCAGGTGGAGACCGGGATAAAAGGCGGCTGAATAATCAGGCATCTGAGCCAGGCTGGCCGCCACCACCGCCGTCAAGCCCACCACGGAGCCAGAGGAAAGGTCGATTCCGGCGCTGACGATAATCCCGGTCACCCCCAGCGCGATCAGGCCAACGATGGACATCTGCCGCACGATATTGATCAGGTTGGTACTGCTCACGAAGGCCGGTGAGAGCATCGAGGCCACCACAATCATCACGGCAAAAATCAGGAAGATCCCGTATTTGCTGAAGATTCTCGAGATCTGGTGACTCGTCTCTGGCCGCTTTTCGGGCTTGTTGGCAGTAATGACTCCAGGATTGGCCATAATGTTCCTTTTTTTATGCAGTCAAACTCATTCCCGTCGCCATTTGAAGAATCTTTTCCTGGGTGGCTTCCGCGCGCGAAAGCTCACCGACCTTGTCGCCTTCGTGCATGACCAGGATTCGATCACTCATGCCCAGGACTTCCGGCAACTCCGAGGAGATCATAATGATGGCCTTGCCGGAACGAACAAATTCGGTCATCAGCCGGTAGATTTCCGATTTGGCGCCGACATCGATCCCACGGGTTGGCTCGTCGAGGATCAAGAGATCCGGCTCGGTCAATAACCAACGGGAAATTAAGACCTTCTGTTGATTGCCACCGGAAAGGTTCTTGATGATTTCCAAGAGGCTGGGTGTCTTGATGCGCATCAAGCCGCGCATCCTTTCGCAATCCTTCCCGATCTTTCCGAAGTGGATAAAGGGTCCCAACATGTAGCTATCGATGTTCGCGATAAACATATTTTCGCGAACGCTGGCATTGAGGTACAAGCCGGTTAACTTTCGGTCTTCGGTCAGCAAAGCCATCCCACCTCGAATCGCATCAGCCGGGGAATTGATTTTCACGGCTTTCCCATCAATATGAGTAGATCCACCATGGGACCGGGTCACCCCAAAAACCGCTTCCATCAGTTCGGTGCGCCCCGCCCCCATCAGGCCCGCGATGCCGAGAATCTCGCCGCGTTTAACCTGGAAACTGACATTGCGAAATCCTTTTCCACTCAAGTTTTGCACATCCAGGAAAACCGAACCCATATCGGTCGTTTCCTTGTGAAACATATCGGTCAGGGTCCGGCCAACCATCTTTTCGATTAGGATGGCATCGGTCAAATCGGCGGTGGCATCGGTGCCCATGTATTGACCATCGCGGAAGACTGTAACCTCATCGGTAATTTTGAAGATCTCGTCCATTTTATGGCTGATATAGATGATCGCGCAGCCCTGGGCCTTCAAAGAGCGGATGATATTAAAAAGTCCTTCCACCTCTGCTTCGGTAATCGCCGAGGTCGGTTCATCCATGATGATCAAGTCTGAGTTATAGGAAACGGCCTTGGCGATTTCGGCGAGCTGGATATTGGCGATACTCAACTCGTGCATTTTCGCGGTTGGCTTAACTTTGATATGAAGCCGGTCTAACAGTTCCGCGGCCATCCGGTTCATTTTCCGCATGTCCACCAGGCCGTTCCAGCTGACAGGCTCGCGACCGAGGTAGATATTCTCCGCGACCGTCATCTGGGGAATCGGGCTCAGTTCCTGATGGATCATCGAAATGCCCTTGGACAAGGCATAGTTGGTATTGGTGATGTGCAGCTTTTCGCCTTTGAAAGTGATGGTGCCCGAATCCGGCGCATAGATGCCGATCAAAATTTTCATCAGCGTCGATTTACCGGCGCCATTTTCACCCATCAGCGCGTGCACTTTTCCCTTCCGGGCATTGAGCTTGACATCGCTCAGGGCGCGAACACCCGGGAACTGCTTGGATATACCCTCCATCCTGAGCACGTATTCATCTTCCATAGATCTTCTCTCTCTTTTAATGATCATCCAAACAAGTAATCGATGCTTTTTCGGAGCTGCGCTTTGAGCTCAGACAGCGGCAGTTCCCGCACCTGCGACGAAAATGGTTCGTAGGAAATAGGCGCCGTGCACCCGCCCTGCAGCAGAGCTGCAACCTGGCCGCGGTTATCCATAATATCGTCTTTGGTCACCAGAATCCGGTCGTCGTCGGTGATCGCTGCCTTGGTCTTCCCGGCCAGAACGCCTGAAACGTGGACGATGGCGGTCTGCTCTGGGAAAAACTCGGTTTCACCGCTCAGGTAATGGTGAAAGGTGTCATGAAGCAATTGATAGGATTTCGGATAATTGCACCTGGCAATTCCTTCAAGGGCAGTCTTCTTGGTCCGCAAGGAGCAGATCGCAAAACCCAGAGGCTCGACTAAGCCGATCATCTTTGCTTCAGCAAACAATGGACCATAGGCGGTTAAGGCGGTCACAAGTTCATCAGCCCGTTGGGCAGGGCTGCGCTTGTCGTTGGCGTCATTCAACGGACACAGCACGATCTGTGGACAATTGATCCGCTTGGCTTCGGCAATCAGATCTTTCAGTTTCTCAATATTCTGCTTCAGGACCTTGACGTCTTCAAAGGGATACAGGGCGTTGATCGTCAAAGCCTTGACCCCAGTCTTCTGGAAGGACATCTGCAGAGCGGCGTCTGATAACCCGTCCAAGACCCCCTTGTCGGTGAAGTCGTTGCGGACCTCGACGTATTTTATGCCCAGGTCGGCCGTGAATTGAAGGAATTCCTCCAGCGGTATCTGAGGCTTGATTACCCGGTTCAGGCAAAGCAGGTCAGTTCTCGACATAATGCATCCTCACTCGGTTCATAGGACACTAACGTTTCTTTATAGTTTGATTTGCGGATTTCCGGGAAAGCAACATCTGCTCCATCCCCTTCAATACAGCGTTTTCGTGATCAGAGGGAAAGGTGATCTCCAGTTTTTCTCCCCCGTCTGATGCCTGTAGCTGGAGAGTAAGAACGCCGCTGTCCTGATGGCTCACCTGAAAGTCTGCCAGCCGAACACGAGGAACAAAGGTGATGATTTCCGCAAACTCGTAAACGTTTCCCGGACCCGATACTGTGTCAGTAGGATTCACTGCCTGAGGTGGCACGGGCGCAGACGACGTTTCATTCGGTTCCTCTGCAGAAGAACCTGCCGGAGAGAGTTCTGCCGAAGATTTTTTCCCCTCCGAAATCAGGACCAGCTCGCGCTCGGTCATCAACAGTGCGCCGGCGGGAGCAAGTTGTTGTTGGTTAGCCGGCCATTGGATAGCAGCCAGCAACCGCTGCCCCCTGGGCCAATAACGCTGCGCCTCGTTCTGGAATCTCATCGGCCAAGCCTCGAACATCGAAGTCTCGTTCCGATCCTTTTCGGCTACGGCAGGGCGTGCCGGATCAATGCCCGCGAGCATCAGATCAATTGCCTCGTGATAAAACTCGTCCTCGACTCTTTCGAAATTTATCGTTACGGAGTGCGCCTTGCCTGCCTCGGAAAAGTAAATTATTAGCTGGCCCAAAAGAAGAATAGAGGTCAGTTCAAAAAACAAGGTGTTGCTGAAGTCGGACGTTACCAGGGCAGCGCCGCCGTCTTCGGTCTCCGAAGCTACCAGCCGACCATTATTCGTGACTGCCAGCAGGGTCGCCGGCGATTTTTCATCCCCGGTTGGGAAAGCCGGAGCATGCACAATTAAACGGACTGGATCTTTTGCTGGCAAGCTTTTTACCAACTCACTCCGAAGTGGTTCAGGCGCGTCGGAAACCGTATCGAGCTTAGTGGGAAAGCGGGTATCGATTTTCATACTCAAGGTTAGCGAGGTTCCTCCTTAGTGGTGATTTACGTATTACCAATCGGCGATCCGCTTTGACGCTGCCCGCGGCAAGTCCTGCCTAAACGTGATTTGCTAAACATTGGATAATTACCTCCAGCTAAGGAGATCTGGTCTTCGGATACAAACGCGTGCTCCCTGGACTTTGGGGGGTGTTTATATAGCTAAAAGATCATCAAAAAAAGATAGAGCAAGCAAGAGTATTCATTTTATTTCCTGTAAAGAAAACCTCGTCATTGGTATCAAACCTCCAAGAATCCATTTTATCACGCGCGCTTTCAAGTGAAAGTAACGAAAGTCGCGAAATATTTTTATTTCCGCGTTAAAAGGCAAAAAATAAGGATTTTTCTTGACTACGGGATTGCGAATAGATTACGAACGAAGGAGAGAGATAAATGCTGTGGCCTAAGGTTTCTTCTTACAGAAACCGATCGAATTTGCCAAAAGCGTGTTCAAAACCCCGAAGCCCGTCGTGACTCCAACCCAGTTGCCATAACCTGAATGATTAGACGCCTCGGGTGGTGGATTTAACTTAGCAAGAATCAGCGAGACATA
>CAWBKA010000018.1:0-34942 GCA_963789065.1 uncultured Verrucomicrobiae bacterium
GGCACACGCTCGCCGGAAATTTATCGATGCAGTGAAACTTAATGCATTGGATAAAGAATCCATTGGGATCGTGGAAAAGATGGACCAACTCTTCCGAGTCGATCGGGTGGCGCGCGAGAGGGGTTTGACGCTGGAAGCTCGGCACGTCTTACGCAACGAAGAATCCAAGCCAATTCTGGAAAGGATCAAGCTCAGTATCGAAGCGGCTCGAATCGGTGGCTTACCCCAGAGTGCCAGGACCAAAGCGTGTGAATACACACTCAAGCTGTGGAACCGACAGATCCTTCCAGGCGTGACCATTTTGAGATCACCAGCGTTCGATTGCGGAATTCCCCGCGACCAATCCATCTGGCCGGAATCTCGCCTTTGGACCTTCACCGGGCGATGCGCTGGCCACCAATGCGTTGACGTCACCTACAAAACGTCCCATTGCTGGAAACTGGAGCAAATTACTTTTAAGTGAATCGAAAAATTCGCGGACCGCGATTCACCTATCGCTTTTTCGGTTGCGCTTTGAATATCGCCCAAATAAAATCGACTGGGTAGTAGATCACCTTGTATCTTCCGAATTGCTGAGTCGCGTCGAAGTTATTCAGGTCGTAAAACCAGGCCGGATTGAGCGGGCCGTTTCTGCTTTGTCCGTCCAAAGTGAAGCCGATGCTCGGGTTTGGGGCTCCGGTCGAATCGACGCCGGTATTACCGTGACACGTCATACAGGAGGAGGTTTGGACAAACCCGTTTTCGGTGACCGAATTACCGACGAGCACGGCGGCACCCGTGGAGTCAGTGAAATCGATCTGCGACCCCTTAAGACGATAGTTCGACCATTCCTGCTGCCATTCCTCCGAAAACCCGGCGTCCTTGAACATTTTGATCAGCTCGGCGGTCACGGAGCCGGAAGGATACGGTTTCCCCTGATCTGCGGCAGGCGCCTGAAAATGCGTCGGCGCTCCTGAGGCATCCTTGTAAACGACGCCAAAGGAGTCTCTCGATCCGTACCAATCCGATCTTCCCGGATTGCCGTTTGGCTGATCTGGCGTATTGCCGGACCACTCCCACGTGGCCCACGTCCAGTTCGGAATCTGCTTACTCATGATATGCAACGCGACTAGACCGTAAGCTTTTCCGTCAGCCGCGTAGTTCCAGTGACAATTCTCCTTGGTCAGCGCCCCTCCCAAAAGCCGGTACACCGCTTTCAGTTCGACTGCGGCTAGATCGAATTGCAGCGTCACACCGCTGGGAAAGCCGCCTGGGTTGACTCCTTGTTTAAACGCGGCGGCCAATCCCTCTTGGTAAAATAAGTTATGCTTGACGATGAAATCAAAGCTCGACTTATTGCGAAAGACTACTTCGCCGCCGCCGCCGGGAATGATCGCTTCGGCTTGGGGACCGGCGCGCTCGCGACGGAGCGCCTTCAGCCGCAATTGGAGCTGGGTTATAGGTTGGGGCGCGAGCGGCTTGTTTCGGTCCTCCCATTTGGGAGGATTCGCCGGATCGGGCTGACGAGGAAAAGTAAACTGGTCGTCTGCCCACGTTTCCCACACGGCGTTGTTCGTGGTGTTTGCCCCCGCCGGGAATTGTAGATTCGGTGGTGCCTTCTTCGAGATGCCCACGAGCAGCGACCAATTGAACTCGTCGGGTTTGGTAAGCGCCGGTCCGGGATCAATCTTAAAGTCGCCGTTATTAACATCCTGAGCAGAGGCGCGCTCGCAAAAAACGAAGGCGAGCGTCGCCATAGCTACGCAGGTGGCTCTACCCATCGAACAGGCAGAAATGGTAGCAGTAATATGGTTCGTCATGTTTTGGGAAGTTCTTAAGGTGTTCGTCGACGATAAGACTTATAAGATGACACAAAATCACAGGCGAATGCCAGAAAATATGATGTCTAACAACATCGCCGCACTGCTCCTTCTAAAATTAGGTGGAAAGGTTACGGTTCATCGGTGAAGGAGAAACGAAAGATCTGACTGCGGTCCGGGCGAATCTCGTCGAAATCGCCTCCGAAATCGATCGCTGCAAGCACCAGATTTCAAAATTGGAGGAAATCGTGAATAACCCGGAGGCTCCGACGGACGTGATAATTTCGATGGTGGATTAACTATTGACGTCAATACCGGGGGCCGCGTGTCGCTCTCGACGTCTTTGAACCAAGTCGCCGTATCACACCAGCCCTGCATCGGCCCAATCGACGGTTTGTTCGGATCGTATTGAATCGTGCCGTCGTCATTTATCGTTAGTATTTCGCCTTGGACGTGATAGCTGTAGGTGCCGATACTACTATCGAAAAGATTGCACCCGCAACCGGCGCAGTGTTATCGCCGTTAGCCCAACTTCCGGGTTTTTCTGAATCGGTCACCGCGTCCATCCCGAACGGCTTGGCGGGTACGCTCGAGGACCTGCTCGTGGTCAAGCCGGACGAAAGCAGCTCCGGGTTGCAGGCGCTCAAATCCAATCCCAGCAAGCCATCCGTGGATGCGACGCTCACTTTACTCGACAAACTAAGGGTCATGCGAATACCATCGCCGGGCCCACAGTGCTCTGGGTGGCCAATATCCGGCTGATCGCTTCGCTCAAAAAGCGACCGCCTTGCGCCAGCTTCTCCGACACCGACACCGATTGGCGACGGCTCTTTTTAGCCCGGGCCACGCGCCGGGTACGGCTCGACGCCACTATCTCGCTGGACGCCACGCTCTGGTCTGGGAAGTGCCCGTGCACCTGCGCGGACGCCATGTCCAACTGCGTTACGAACCTTCCAGTGGTCGGTCCTGGAGGTCTGGTACTAGGAGAAGTTCGCCGGTCTGGGCCGTCGCTGCGACAAAAACCTCAACGCCAAAACCTATGGTTCCGCCGATTATGAACGCTGAAAAACCCTCTCTGGCCATCGCCCTAAAAACCTTGTGGGGCGAGGCCGAAATGCCCTTCGGCGACGCTTGTGCCGAACCTTTTAGGCATCCAGGCTTTGAGGAAATCACCCGCCGTTTACAACAGTTGTGCGACATCGGCGCCAGCGGGGTGCTCCACGGCCCAAACGGAATCGACAAAAGTTATCTCTGCGGCTGCTTTACCGACAAGCTGCCCGAGAAACGATATAAAATCCTCTCGCTGGCTCACTCCTCGCTCACCGGTAGCGATCTCATCCGCGCCTTGTGCCGTCAACTCGGTGTCAACCCCAGATGCGCCGTAGCGACAACGTGGCCAATATCCACGCGGCTCTTGGCCAGTTGGGCAGCCGCTGGCCGCTGCTGGTGCTCGAGGAAGCCCAGAACTTCTCCGCCAGTGCACTGGAAGAAGTGCGTTTGTTGACCTGCGCCCGCTCCGACACCCGGCCACCCTTCAGTCTGCTTCTGATTGGTGAGGACTAATTGCTGCCTCGGCTGCAGATGGGGATCAATCACGCTCTGATCTCACGACTCGGCTTTGCCTTGGCCCTCACCCGGCTCGAGCCTGCGCAGTCCCGTGAATACGTCGGTGCACGGCTTCGCGCCGTCGGGGTCCATGCCAATCCTTTCGAGGATCAAGGGCTCGAACTGCTCATCCAGGCTGCGAGCGGACTGCCCCGCGCCATCAATCACCTGGCCCAACGTGCAATCGAAGCCGCCGCCAATGCTACGCCAACCATTAGCGCGAGACACGTTCAAGCCGCTCTGGACCGCTTATCATGGCTGGGCTCTGGCGCCGCTTAAGACAAACCACTCGCACTCATTAATGGATACCAACACCCTTGTCGCCCTCCGAGGCACTCACGAGCTTTATTGCCAGCTCACAGGTCAGAAACTTTCTTTGCGCTTTGACCGCGAACTGGTACGAGTTCCTCCGGGCAGGCTTCAGCGCCCAGGACCTCAAGAGCGTTGTCGCTTACCTCCAAGAGGAAATCCGCGCCAGTCGTCGCAACGTCGGCGCCCTGAAATATCCAACCTTCTGCAACTGGATCGCTTCGAGGAAGATCTCAACATCAGCAAAGTCCGATTGCGCAGCACGCCACCGCCCCAATCCCCTCGCTCCACACCGACCGATCCGCCGCCACCTACGCCTGCCCAACTCCAGAATCTCCGTCAGGAGGCCAAGGCGGCGAACTCCGAAAAACTCCCAACCCTTGACTAACAAGCTTAAAACCGTTGAAATCCCCGATCCCGTTCCAAAACCTCCGTCGTAATTAACGTGAGAAAACTTCCGCGAATAACGTGCGACGGAACAATCTGAGGATACATCATAGCCGAGCGAACCTCCGATCGTAGCGAGGTCTCGGGCTAGCCGGGCCTCGGGTGTTTTCGCGTGCTCCTGGTCGATGTGCGTTTGGTGTAGCACCATGATTAGTACGCCGATCACCATTCCGAGCACTGCCGTAATGATCAGCGTCGCCGTATTCAGAACCAACGTGAGACGCGGGATTCGAGCGGTAGCCGCCGCTTGGTCTTTAGACGCTTTTTCCACTGCGGCCAGCGCTCGTTTGATCGCCTCTGGCTGTGCCTCTCTGGACAAAAGATCCATGAGCGCTACAGACGTATCCAGATAACCAACCACGGCGAGCAGCTCGTCGTTCTCACCATGGCGTTTGAGCCGTTCCCGCCACCTGAGAAAGTCGACCCGGCGTTCGGGCGCGATTCTCTCGATGATCGCTTCCATGTCGCTTTCACCGCTCGGGAGAGCTGACCCGTTATTTGCCGGCAAAGGCTTCATAGGGAGGCAGCAGGACGTCGATTACCTTAGAAAATTGCTTCTCAATCCGGTTAACGTACCCCTTGATACGCATCCGATTGTAGCTCTTTGAGAGTACCGGCCCGGCGATTTCGGCAGAAGCTTCAAGGGCCTGTCGTAGACTCAAGCCCCGATCATTGAGCTCTTGCTGAATATCGGGGAGTAGTCCACGCGGTCCTGTAACGCATTAGCCCAATCCAGGATTGCCGAGGTGGTCGAAGAATCATTGGTCACAAGGCCGATGTCCAGAAAGCGAATACCTTCTTCGCTAACCGAGTCATGCATCTGCTCGAACCATGCCCAAGTTTCTTTGGAGCTCCCGGCGCCTAAATCTGCCAGCACGGTTTGCGCGTTATCGTCCAGGACCATGCCGATAAATTGATCCAGGCCGTGGTCGGTTCTGATGTCGATCTTTGGGGTGCCTTTGAAAAGGTGACTCAGGCTTCCTCGGCTTTTATTGTCAATGTCTGCATCGACCAGTTTGACCGGAATACTCTCAGCGAGGAAAAAGTCAGCCAGCGAACTTAAGAGGGTTGTTTTGCCGCCGCCGCCCTTGGCTCCTTCGGTAAAAATGATCTGTTTGCGATCGGCCTGCTTTTTATCGGTCTTTTTATCCAACACAAGAACGAGGGATGAACATGGGTTTCTGACCCAAAAACAAAAGTACCTGGGATCCGGTTGATTCTATGTCTTTGGACGGCCGCCAAGCGACCCGGTCCGCTTGAGGCTTTTTCGCGGGACGTACAAACATATGACCTCATGCTTCGCAAAAATCATTTCTCGAGCTCGCAACGGCTTGGATTTTGTAATCAGACCTCGATTAGTACATCGAGGGCGCCAATGGCGCTGAGGCGATCAGCATCGTTTACCGGCCACTGCGCGGTCCGCTCCACGAGTAAGTAAGCGGCTCACCTTCAGAGAACCAACTGTTATGAGCAAGCGGCTTGCGAAGCTTCAACGGATGCCGAATGACGTGGCGCTTGTTCGGCATATTCAAGACTCTCCACCTGGGCCGCAGGAGGTTTTATCTTCGGAATCTATCCTGGCTGGTAGTGTCGCGCCGGCGGTAAGGCACGAAACAAGGCCATCGAATCGATTTTAAGGAAAATCCAGCTCTGCAAGGCGCTTAAATGATGGCATCCCAGGTTTGCAGGACTTCCTTGTTGCGCGGCGGCTGCGACCCCTCCCACCCATAAGGGACGTCGGTATCAAGGCTGTTGAGGACGCTGCGCACCCAGCGCCGCAAGATATCCAGTTTGTAATACGTGATCCGATTGAGCAAGGCGCAGCTTAGGTACCTTTCAGTCGGCGTTCGGCCCCCACCGGTCGCGGGACTGAAACGCTCTAACCGGAGTCCGTGAGAGGGTAATTAGAGCGATACTTGTCCGTGGAAATTCAGGCTAGGGAGCTTCTTCCAAACGAATTTGGTCGATCGACAGAACGGGGGTTTTCGGTGCTGAGGCGCCAGGTGCCAGCTCAGGGATTAGTGAAATACTGACGCGTGAGGCAGCCTCCACGTCACTCGTCAACCCTTTCTTCAAGGCTGGAGCACCACTGGCAGACGTGAGCCGCAGCTTCACAGAAGTGCTGCCGTGGCCCTCCGCTGCATGTTGCAGGGCAAAGAGGCTGATGCTACCCACGTAGTGATCTCTGAAACCTTCATTCGATGCCTCCTTCGGAAGGTTCACGAAGACACTGTAGCTCAACACTCCGGGCGGAACCTCTTTCACTTGTACATTATCCAAGACGATCGCGAGTCCCGCGGCCCTTGGAGACGCATCCAGCAAAGCGGCAATCTTCTCTCTATGGCTGGGCTCAATTGTGAGGTCCACCGTTCCAGCAGCACCAACTTCGATCGCCTTGTCGATCGCTTTAACAGCCGCAAACGTTTGATGCTTAGATGCGTTCTGTGCCACAGGTGCAGCCGGTGCTAATCGGAGGTTCTCAGGCCTTGCAGGTAAAACAGGTGCAGGAACTTCGGGTCGGTCTGTATTGTCGTAATTGTAGCCCATCGCCTCAATGGAGCCAAGGGCAAGGTCTTGGATGGTGGGAGTCGCCACACCGCCGCCGGGAACGGGAAAGCGGTACACCGCCGGGTTCCATGCGGGGAATGACGTTGGAACTCTGTGGGTATTTGGATCGATCTTAAGCCAGACGGGCAATAGGCGGTCGATATTGACGTGATGGAGAAAGAAAATGGGGTCTCGTGCGGCGAACAAAATATTTGCCATGTTGTCGGCCTTGCCGACGCCGATATGGATAGTTCCATGCTCACCGAAATTCAATTGGTCTTGAAAAGACGCGAAATCAGCGTTGTCAAAATTCGTTCTGACTACAGCAGACCACACCGGGTTGCCAGCGTTTATCCCGTCGTTGCGATTCGGCATGTACAACGGGTTTTTCTTGGTGTGCTGTGCATCCAAATACTCGTTTCGAAAGGCCTCCGGCAAACTGGGATCCGCGTACCAGTTCCAGTAAGGAAGGCGGAAGTCCGGATCGTCAATGGCGTCCTGCATCAGGCGTTCCATTGCGGCGACATATGCGCGATGCCACAAAAAGAAAAGAGACTCATCGCTATGGCATTGGTTCCACAATGCCCGTATCGGCGCGGGAACACTACCCGCATCGGGATCGTCGGACCGGATGCCATGAATGGCCGCCAAACTGAACCAGGACGTGGCGTCATCCAATCCGCGCGCCTTCAACGCCGCGACAGCGGCTCTGAGTTTCGCGAGCTTCGTCGGGTCTTGGCTAAAGGTCTTAATATTCTCCCGTGGCAGCACGGGTACGCGCTTCACGGCAATAAACGACGCGACCACGCCGGCTTTAGCTCGGCCATCCGAATGCGGCACTGTGCGGATGACGGAGCCCACAATGGCCGGCTTTTGATCAACGCCGTTTGGCCAAGAAGGAACATACCAGCCAACATAATCATAGACCCATCCTTCCGACGGACTTCCGGATGCCTTGCCCACACCTTGAAACCGGATCGAGAACGGGTTCCCATAGGCTACTGCGCCCCTTAACGTGAGTGAACCTGCGTCCCCCAAATTAAGCGCACCTTTGACCTCACCCAAGGATGCTCTCTCGAAGATGAGTTCGGCCTCTCCAAACAACAGATTGTTAATGTCATCGTCATGTTCGGCCCGATTGAGAAAACTGCGGTACGTCCAATGGCCCACAAAAGGGTCGTGGCCGACGCTAAATGGCGAGTTCTCCTGACCCGAAAGGGATCCCGCAACCAGGAGTGTAAGCAGCCATAGCTTCCGCCAAAGACTGCTCAGAACCGTTGATGGAAGCGCTTTGCGCGGAGGCAAGGCTGGAGGCAATAGGCTACTCATGGGAAGAGAATTCATGGGAAACAATACGTTAAGTTTATATCCGCGAAAAAGCGTAGACCGTTATGCGAGTCGTAACGAGAATTTTGTTCTCGTTCGACCCGCCTTCAAGGGATATCAAGGGCGGAGCCCTTGGCTAGTTAGTTAGTTAAGATACACTAATATAGCATCTTATCGGCTGTAGTGCTTTATTACGCAAGCTTGCTCGTTCTTTTCTTTCGCGCTTAGTAGTGCTATAATTCTTTTCTTCTCTGCTGGACGAGGCGTCATGCGAGTTCAATGTAGCGTGAGCGCCAATCGGCCGGGTTTAATGACTTACCCTCGCGCGAACCCTGGACCGAGCGACGTCTGGAAAATACCGGCGTCAGGAGGGAGAAGGAAATCGGACAAGGAACTACATACGAACTATAACAGGGAACAAGAAACACGAAAGAGTGGCTTTTTGCAAGAATAAAAAAGCGAATATAGGCCCAAAATGGTATTATGGTGGGAGTCTTCTACTAAACATGATTTTCCGTGCCCCGTGAGAAGAGCACATGTTGATTCGGACGATATCCCGTCCCGTCCGACAATGGCGAATCACTCCCAGCCGAAAGTGACTGGAGTTGCTTGCACTAGGCAACCGGTGAGGTCAAAGCCTCTGGTGGAAATGAAGCGTAGGGATTTTTCTCCACTAGCCAACCTCACGTCGCTCCAAACGCTCGACCTGTCTTGGTCGTCTGCAACTCCAGGGCTTGGCCCCGCTGTCATCGGTATTCGCCAGTTCTCTCCTTTAAGATCCCTGTTGCCGACTTTGCAAAGGCTCGTGCTTTGAACAAAATTTTTCCCTCAGGAATCTTCGGCGTGTCACAAGACGTTGCACACGGAGATGACCTGGACGTCTCCGCGAACATCATAAAAAGTGATCCCATAAGCGCATAAGCCACCCGACCTTCGTCGAACGGATGTAAGCGAGGTAGACGTCGTCGAAGTAAAGGCTGGATAGTTCCGGTGGCGGAGGTGCTTTTTGGGGGTTAGGCCGCTTAACGGCGAAGTTTGAAAAAATAATTGTCGATGTTCAGGCTGCCAGCCCCAGTTCCTGGAAAACAGATTGCATGGCCGTGCGAATGGTTTCGTAGTTCCGATCGAGCGGTCTGGGATTCTGCGCGCCGCGTGATGGGTGTAGATCTTGGGCGGCGGCTAGCAAAGGCTTGATCGCTTTGTTTCTGAGAACCACCAACGCAACCATCGCTTTGAGTCCGCTGGAGGTTGATTGATATCGGCGTGTCTGGCCGATACGGTGAACGATCTTCTTGCCTCGGAGTTTCTTCAGATCATAGGCGGCGCGACGGGCATCATACTGGCCTTCAGCTTGGTTACTGAGCATGCCGACTCTTGGGTTCGATGTGATGGTTGGCGCTGACGTCCCACACCGGCGCCTGGGCACGGCCTACCAGAATCAGAAACAGGCCTTGCGTGATATTGGTCTTTGCCAGGTATTCTTCGGCCAACTCATGCTTGCGCTCCCCGGCTGAACAATGAACAACCGGAATGCCATTGGCTTGGCATATCCGTGAATGCGACGGCTAAAGTGGCCCGCAGCCGCATCAGGTGTGCGTTGTCCAACTTCTCCTCCGATCCGGTCAGGGCCTGCCACCACACCCGGAAACCGCCGGGGCCATGCCCCATGCGGAAAAACGCATTCAATACGATCCGATCCACACAATCGTAGCTGCCGGTCAACAGTTCCGCATACCGATCACTCAACGAATCTGGCATGTTTTGCAGATTTGGAAGGAGACACGCTCACCCTCGATCTCTCCAACAGCGTGCCGGAGATCGACGAGGACCTCACCAAAATGGATCTGGGTGAGTTGACCGTGGTTTCACTCGATCCGGCCACCCAGGTGGCAAGCCCACTCGGGTCCTTCGGCTACACCCAATACAATCGGGCAGGGTACGAAGCGAGCGCGGGCTTGGTGAGCATCCCGCTGTCACCCGGCACGGCGCAGACCCTTGCCGCACGCGACCTCCGATTGGGCGACGCCACCGGCGCCCCCTTGCTGGCGGAGTTGCGCCTGCGCGGCATTCCGATCACGCCGAACCTCTACCTGGACGAAGGCGACCAGGGTGACGGCCTCGTTTCAAGTGTACGATCGCGGGATTCCGGCAACTTCGCGCCTGCCGGTCACGCTGTTTCAGTTGAACGCCAATGGCGACACGATTGGCAGCACACAAATCGCCACGGATCCGCACGGCGTGCTGACAATCCCGCTCATCGCGCAAGCCGGCCAGGTCACGGCCTATGTTCCCTCCTTCGGCACGTTCGATCAGCCGCAGGGAGGAGTTGATCCTCAATTTAACACCTACATGTATGTGCGTGTGCGCCCGGCCGATTCCGCAGTCGCAAAGCTGGCTCCCAACTGGGAAAACGTCTACGCCAGAGTCCTCGCTAACTGGAATGCCATGGCGCCATGCATGGACAATTGGCTCAAGCTCGATGATTCCGCACAAGTGTTAGCCTATGCGGCCATCGTGAAGCGCCTGACAGACCCAGCCAATTTCGAGAGCTTCCGCTTCATGCCTGTAACCCGCGATATGAGCCGTGGCGAGCGCACATTGCTTTATAATTTTCTGAACACGGCTCCCGGCGAAATCGCCGTCGGTCCTGCCGGCACCGCGCAGCGCAAGCTGGGTGTTGCTCAACTGAGCCGCGCGATGCGCGGCGGCTGAGCCCCACAGCCGAAGCCTAGTGCTCGTTCTTCCTGGCGTCGAATCTTTCCCATCCACATCATTCACCCACGTTGCCCTCCACGACTTATGCCTTCGGATCCAGACGGCGCAGTCAGGACATCGGTAACACTTCTGGGTCAGGACATTTGCTGACCATCCAATGGGTGCTGGTGCGATCGGCATCCAGATACTGCTGCTTGATCGCTTGATCTGGTTTTCCATGTTGCCGCGCACACAGTAAAAGCCTTCATAACATTTTTGAGCGCAGAAGCGATCGGGCGAGTGCGGGTCGTCGTCAAACCCATGGGCAGGCAGGTACCGGGAAATACCCAGACCTTCATCGATCTGCCGCAGCAAGAGCAGGCCGCCATCGCTGCTGACAAGCCCTGCGGAAAAGTCGGTGACCACCTGACGCGAGAGCAAGGGCTTGAAGGAAGTGGCACGGAGTTAGCGAGAAGAGGTTGACTTCATCTCACGCCACACGCTCCACTGGGAAGTGTTGCAAGTTTGTAGTCGAAACGAAGATCCGGGCTAGGCGATTCGGAATTTAGCTCGTCGCCGCGAACAGATCGAGAATGAAACGGTGAAGCAGACCTACCTTCGCACTCGCCGCACTCCAGCACGCTTGGCCTTTGCGGATCATGTGGATCGCCTCATAGCCGACAATTGTGCGCCAAGCGCCCCCAAACGAACGGGAATGCTGGCTGGCGCGGATCCGGCGTTTGATGGCCCGGTGATCCTATTCGAGAACATTATTGAGGTACTGCACCGGTCGATGCAGGCAATTCTCCTCCAAAGCACCTTCGGCTTTGAGTTGCACAATCGCCGGCGGATAACCGGCGTGCTTGTCGGTGTTGATGACCCGCGGCGCCGGATGGTTCTCTTCGCCCAACGCTTTCGCGAGGAAGCGTTCGGCCGCCGCTGCGTCGCGTTTAGCCGAAAGAAGGAAGTCGATCGTCGCACCGGTGGAGTCGACAGCCCGGTATAAATACACCCATTTGCCTTTAAGCCGGATGTAGGTCTCATCCACCCGCCAGCTGTCGTTGGTCGGTCGGAGCTGCGGTCGCAATCGGCGCTGAATTTCTGGGGCGTAACGTTGGACCCACCTCCAGACGGTGACGTGGTCGGCGTGCAGGCCCCGCTCGGCCAGCAACTCCTCCACATCACGATAGGAAAGCGAAAAGCGCAAATACCAGCCGACCGCAAGCAGGATCACCTCCGGTTCAAATTGGCGCCACTTGAACAGACCGGCAACGGAGGATGCGAGGACCATATCGGTCCAGCTTATCCGACCACTCCTGCAAAGTTGCAACACTTCCCAGAATGCGCTGAGGCATTACGTCCCGAGATAGTGAAAAGGCCGGACAAACTTGATCGGAGTGCCGTTGATATTGGTCAATTCGCCCCTCCAGCAGCTTTCGTAGAGCTTTTTGAGATCTCCCCTGTCCTCGTCGGTTAGCTCGCTATTGGCCCCGTAGTTCATGATGGAGAGTGGGTTGTCATGTCCGAAGAGTTCGCTTGGCCACCGCGTTTCCGAGTCGCCAGCAAAGAAGTGCCGCAGGCCAAAGACGTGGCCGATCTCGTGCGTCAGCGTGTCCACCTGTTCCTTTTTGACCTGCTCGAACATGGTCGGAAAAATGAAAAGTTGGTGCCGACCGGCATCAGGGAAAAACGCCTGAGCGAGAGTGCAACCTTGGGAAGTGCAGTCTGCATTTTTTTCCACCACGATTTCAAAGTCGGAGTTATCTTCCTCTTCGGTGAAACGAATTGGGGCGGCATCACTCCAAGCCACGACCGCACTGGTCAGCACGTCGCGGATTTTCGCCTTGATGGCATCTGTGTTTTGAAAAACAGCGAGAGAAGCCGCGTCGAATCTCCATCGGATGACGAGGTTCTCAGCCCAGAGGGGGATGAATCCCTCAGTCGCGTCGAGGCGGATCTCGAACGGAGTTCTGATGCGTGGGCGGTAGTCGGTTCTGCAAATAAAGTTTTTCCCGATCCGCTGAACTTGGCGTTCGTTGATGGCATCGAGCTCCTCCGTTGGCTTCAGCGCGAGTAGATCGCGGTCGTCTGCATTCGATTCTTTGGTTTCGTATCTATGCGTGTCGTTCATGGTGGGGTCCTGTTGTTTGATTGAGTGAGGATAGTGATATTGGAGTGAATGAATGACTTTTCAGACACGCCTCAGGCGTAGGCTGTTCAATACAAAAACTTACCAAAACGAGGCACGCCTTTGCTAGCTCTTTTCTGAGTTTTCATATTAATCCGGTCGGAGAAGATCTGAATATTGTTTTTTGTCACTTCAAACTGCACGTAACTTTCGCGCTATCAAGGTGCGACGCACTGTTGTAACAGTATGCATTACATCCATATAATATATGCAACTGCATATAGGTAGTAGCTACTATTCCATTTCCACGCTTTCGTGAAAATGCCCCTGGAGGAAGCGCTCACCTAGCGAGGGAAACATGGGTATCCTCATAATTTGCCACTTCGTTCCAGGGAGTCGATTTCTATGGACATTAGAACTTCCGCTATCTTCGGCAGAAGCTCTTTCACTTTTGGTCTTAGTCGCATCATCCGTTTTACCTCCACGTAGGCGCGTTGTCCATCCGCCGCGCATGCGGCCTGCTTTTCCATGACGCATGCCAATGAGCTTGCCGACGCGGGGTTTACCCCGCATCGAATCGCTACCACCGTCACAGTCACGATGGAACTACCGTTTGAGACAGCCGCGAAGCGGGCTCGAAATTTTTACCTATGCGTGATGCGCCGCCACTTCACACAATCGTCGGTCAACTGGTGGGTTGGACGCTGGATAGGACCGCGGATTTCCCGAAAAGCCAGCGGCTCACTTTCGGACAGCGCCTGGATAATCTCTCGCTCGATTATCTTCAACAGGTCATGCGTGCGATCTACTCTCCGGGAAAGCAAAGAAGCGGCCATCTGAGTGAGTTGAATTTGAAGCTGGAAGAACTTCGCGTTCTGTGGCGCCTTGTCTAGCAGCGGGGCTGGGTCAGCCAGCGACAGTTGCTGTACGTTGGCAGCGTGCCACATGCAACACGCGGCTTTCGGTGTCTACCTGGTCGAGTTTCAACCCTCGCGCCTCGTTCCTTCTGCCCTTGGTCCCCGCCACCCCCCGTCATCGGTGGCCGTTACCGCTACAAGGCCAGCTTTTCAAGTTTGCACCAGAACCCAGATAGTTGGTCATACCGCCTAGCCCGAGTGGAGCTCAAGGCACTCGGGTCCAATTGATCCGGTGCCTGCCGTCTCTCTGGTCTTTTCCGCTTCGTGGGAGGCGCTAAAGAAGATCTCGGCAGGCCTGCGCCCGGTGAGGGCCACGAGGCCCATGCCTTTTTGGAGGTAGCGGTCGCTGGAGAGGAGTTCGAGAGCCGTTTGGATGAAGGCTTCGGGATCGAGCGGGATGAGATTGGATTGGTCGTGGTGGATGCGCTCGTGGTAGGCGGCGTTGAGCGCGCGGGTTTCTTATGGATCGAGGGCCAGATAGCTGAAGCGTTGGCCGGAGGGCATTTTCCTTGGGCGCAAGACCAAGTGATCGGGATCGACGGCGCGGATCGCGTTGCGGTATTTGGAGAGGGCGACCAGGGTGCGCGTGCGGCCGCGTGCGGCAAGATCGGCAGAGAGAGGAGTGATGCGTTTAAGGAAGTCTTGGGCGGGCGCGGGCACCGCAATCGAGGACCACCGGTTCCTCCGGTTGAGCGCGTCGAGACGGCGGCTTGGTAAAGGCGCGCCAGGAAGAAGCGACCAGTCCCGACTACTCGGGGTGGCGGGCGATTGGGGGAACCAATGACAACCGCAAGCGGCTTGGTTGTGCCCAGAAGGATGGAGAATTGGCGAGGTGGATAAACCACTTTCTTAGAAGGGGCGATAAGGATAAAGTTTAAGTCACGAATGAGTTTCAACGAAATCCTCGAACAATTGCCCAAGCTTACCGAAGACGAAAAACGGCAGCTTTGGAATATACTCGATCAGGAGTTGGCTGACGAAGGCGAAGAAAGCCCGGAATTTCTAGCAGAACTCGACGCACGTATTCGTGCTTTGGATCAGGGTGCACGGACTTATTCGCTTGATGAGGCGCGCCAAATGGTGAGAGATACCGCCACGCGTGCTCGCCGGTAGTTATCGGCATGTACATCGTCATGATCCTTGAGGCGGCTCACGAAGACCTCAGAAATATCGTTGCCTACATCAGTAACGAAAATCCCGATGCAGCAGAAACCCTTGGTCGCGAATTGCTCGATCAAGCGATGAGCCTCGAATCGTTGCCGTATCGAGGTTCGCGGTCAAAAAACGGCGAGGTCTCTTAAAACTCATCCATGGGAATTATCTAATTTATTGCCGGATCATGGAACAGAAACAGGTTGTCGAAATCATAGCTTTCAAGCATGGCGCACAGATCAAATGATTGCTGACTCTTGGGCTGATCGCCGACAAGATCACGTCAGGATGCGATATCAGACCATGCGCGGTAATCCCCGAGTTTGGCTCCGGATCGAGCTTCTGGCCTGCGCCCGGTCAGGCCTTGCTGATTTAATTTTTTAAGCTATCGGCGCACAAAAAACTCCCATTCGGGGAATTTGAGCCGACTGCGCAGGCTTTCGTGGAACGGTTTGGCTGTTGGCACGGTTGGCTGAATCTTAAGCGTTAGTCCAGCTTCCTTGAGTGAACGGTTGCCGCGAAAGTTATTGATCCGCTTGTCGGCCAAGACCACGTTTTTCCATTCGGTGGTCCCGCCTTTTGACCTCGGGACGACATGCTCCATCGAGCACTCCTCTGGTTTCAGTAACCGTTCAGTGTAGGCGCAACGCCCACCGTCCCGTTCCCGCAAATGCCTCATAGTGAGACGCGGTCGCTTCAGGGGAACTTTGTTGAACTTCACAGCTATGATGACCCTCGGCGCCCGGACTCGCCGGCTGGGTGTGGAGACGCAATCGTCACCGGCCCGGACTGGAAGGTTGAGCCAGTCGCTCCATTTCACAGGAACGAAATTGCCATCCGAGAAATCCATCCCGGTGGCAGCGTCAGCGGCCATCATGGAAAGAGCGGCCTGGACCGTAATGACGTTTATCGCCTGCCATTGACGGTTCAAAACCAATACCTGCTGTTCCAGGACCATCATTTTTTACCAAATTCGATAGCGTTGATCTCTTTGACTAGCGCAAGCCGATCTGTTTCCAAAAGCGCCATCGTATCAAACACCTTGTCGCTGAATCCAGCCAGTTGGTAAACCTTGTTCGCTGGAAACTGGGTGTCGCCGTAGCTCACCAAATTGAAGCAATAGACGTGAGGGCTGCAACGGTGCTTCTGGCAGTATCGCTTAAACGCATCCGCAGGAGTCGCATGGCCGACCCAAGCCTGCATATCGCTTAAAATGATGATTCGGTCATACGCCGCTTGTGCACACTCAAAGATTGAATGGAAATTCGTTCCACCGCTCTCGTTGGTGATACCTTCGGCAATCGAGACAATTGAATCTTTCCGATTGAATCGCTCGTACCTTGCCCGGTCATGAAACGTCATCACGTCGGCCCCTTTCTTGCCAAGCGCGGCGGCAAAGATCGCCCCCACATCGCTAACCAATATCGGCACAGGGGTTGCCCCAAATGACCGGCTGTTAATGGCGCACGTCATTGAGGCTGAGCGATCCAGGGCAACTAAGGTGCGACCAGGAAGTTCAGGAACATTAACCAACGCAAGATCGAGCGCGGTGGAAAGAGCCTCGGCGAGAAGCGTCTTCTCCGAAACCGCAATCCTGCCTTGAACTCGTTGCCTGTGGCTGTGTCCCAAACTTTGGGCAACCTTGTAGGCGACAAAAATCCTGAACGGCATGACCAAGCTCTTTTTGATTGCCTCAGGGTTCTGAAGCTGTTTCAGCAATTCCGCGAAAGCTTCATCGTCAATCCCGGCCTCGGCAATGTTTCGAATATTGCGAATCAAGGCAAAATACCCAAGCTTGCGCTCTTTGATAAGCCGAGCCCATTCTTCTTTCTTTTTGGCGTCAACCGCTTGCTCCCCTCCTTCAGTCTTACCCGCCGCAGAGATAGCACTCTCCCACGTGTCAGCAGGCTTAAGCGTGCCGGCCACAAGCGCCTTGAGAGCCTCGCTGTGGCGAGGATGAAGCAAATTAACTGCGTCAACCAGCTTGAGCGCCTTGGCTTCGCCTCTGTACTTCGCCAGGGCGTATTCCGAAAATCCGCTCAAGGCGGCCGCCAGACCGCGCTTCAGCGCCATTGGAATAGGGTGAAGCGAGCCGTTCAGCGTGGCGTAACACGACAGAATCTCGGTCACGTCATCAACTCGGTGGACGACATTTTCGAAGAACTTCCGAGCCCACGTCGATCCATGAACGTTCTTGGCGATCCAAGCTGAAGTGAAATGCGTGATAGAGCGCATTCCGAACTTCTTGCGAGCGTAAATAGCAGCCTTCGCAGCAAATTGTGGATCAACCTGTGTAAGCAAGCCGCTTAGACGCGCTTGTTCGTCTTTGGCCGCCTCGTAAAACTTGTCCTTCATGAACGAAGTCAGGACAAGATTGACGAGCGCGACTTCGGGCGTCTCAGTAAACGCCTCGCCTCCGGCTCGGTTTACCGTGTCAGGCTTGCTTGGGCTAATGACATGATTCCACTTGCTCATAAAAAGGTGCGACGAGAAAATTGGGACGGTGTTCATAGCGCTCTACCAATTGAGCTACCATGGCCGAAGCCATCGACAGGACTCGAACCTGTAACTATATAAGAAGTAACCGTTTCCTCACTGCGTCGCATTTAAAAAGGTGAGCCGAGAAAATCGAGGACGGTAATTTTCTATTCTGGAAGAAGTATCCGTGTCTCTCACTGCGGCTCATTTAGTTTTTTTTTCCTTCCCCTTTCATCAAAATCTTATTTTAGTTGTTCCTTCACATAATAATTTCTTCTGGTCTGTTCTTTTTGGTGTTTTTCAAAATTGGTACTCCTGGCCGGTAACGCTCCGACATTCGGCCCTCATCCAGGGCAATCGAGTTTATAAGGCTCGCGGTTTTCTTTAAACTACAGGAGCATGGTCTCCCGGCTCGGATTTGCACCGAGAAGGCCGGTTTGTAAGACCGGAACGTTCCTATTACGTCACGCGGGAGATGAAAAGTGGCGGAAGGTTGAGGTGATGCTCCCCATACTACGCATTGCGGTACGATCTCTTTAGCAAAGAGTCCCGGCATCGCTTGTCCGGTTAACCTTCCAGGAAAGTGCCCACGGCAGGATTCGCACCCGCACTGAACCGCTTTTGAAGCGGTTGCCTCTGCGTTGGGCTACATGGGCGAAATGGTGCTCCTGGCAGTGGTTGCAACTGCACTTTCCATCGGGTCTTAAGCAGATGGCCTCTCTTCTCTTGGGCTACAGGAGCAAATGGAGCCATCACCCGGATGTGCGCCGAGTTCTCTGCTTTACCAGGACCAGTGCGTCACTTCTACGCTTTGACGGCAGTGGCTGCTCCCCACCGAATCCCACGGTGTCCTGTTGGGTCAAAGCCAACCGCGCTAGTGTTACGCCAGGGAGCAATAAGATGGTCGGCCCGACAGGAGTTTCGCCTGTAACCTCCACGTTAGGACCGTGGCGCTCGGATACGTCGAGCTGCGAGCCGATGAAAGTACCCCCGGCAGGAATTGCACCCACATGACGACGTTCGAAGCGTCGCATCCTGAATCTGTTAGATGACGAGGGCATTAATTGGTTGGACCGTCGGAACTTGCATCCGATTGGCTCGCTTCACAGGCGAGGACATTACTCTACATGCTACGGCCCACATTAGATTGGCTGCTGAGCTTGGATTTGCACCAAGACCGTCCGGTTTCAGAGACCGGTGGACTACTGTTATCCCACTTGAGCAATAATTTGGAGCCATCGCCCGAAGTTGCATCGGGATCTTCGCTTTACGAGTGCGAG
The DNA here is from genome assembly GCA_963789065.1 of uncultured Verrucomicrobiae bacterium. Classification (GTDB taxonomy): domain Bacteria; phylum Verrucomicrobiota; class Verrucomicrobiia; order Chthoniobacterales; family JAFAMB01; genus JAFAMB01. The sequence continues at coordinate 18,683 of CAWBKA010000018.1, forward strand.
GTCCTGCTGATTGAACGACGACGGCAAAAATGGTACGCCAGGCCGGTAACGCTCCGGCGTCATCTGTTTGGAAGACAGAGATCCTGCTATTGAATGACTGGCGCATGAAAGGGAAGGCCGCTGGAGTTGGTATCGCGCCAACCTTTCCGGTTCTTCATACCGGCGCTAATCTTTCTCAGCTATCCAGCGAAAGTGGCGCGTGTGATCGGTGTTGCTCCGACTTTATCTTTCGCTCGACAGGCGAACGTCCATGCTGTTGGACTTCACACGCAAAGTGGCCCGCCACGGTGTCGCGCCGTGCTCTGTCGCTTAAGAGGCGACTGCATCACTGCAATGCTTGCAGGCCGAAAGTCCTCCAGTCTGAACTTGCGTCAGCTTCTCGGTCTTATCAGGACCGTGCTCTACTCCATGAGCTACAGGAGGGAAAGTGGTGGACCCGGAGGTAGTTGCAACCTCACCATGACGGATTAAAAGTCCGTTACCGGTCTTCTGTGGATTCGAGTCCATTGGCACCCGTGGCCGGTTATGCTCCGGCTGTCTTCGCCTTGAGAGGGCGACGAGTCGGCTAATCCTCTTCACGGGCATTGATTGGCAACGGCGACGGGACTTGCACCCGCTAGATATTCGGTTTGAAAGACCGACCGCTCGGCTACTTGGCGCTCGCCGTCATAAAGTGGCTCCGAGGCTTGGACTCGCACCAAGATCTTTTCGCTTAACAGGCGAACGAATTACTTTGATTCTACCTCGGAATAAAAAGTGGTCGGGCATCTCGGTACTGCCCCGAGTGTCTCTTCGTCCCAAGCGAAGCGGATTTCTTTCTTCCTCATGCCCGATGGCGGATAGCGGAGGGCTTTCACCCCAAACCCCTTACAAGGGAGTTCCATCTGTTTTCAAGACAGGTACCGCCTGCGGCAGCATCACTATCCATAAATTGGTTCCCACGGCTGAAATCGCACCAGCGGCCTTCAGCTTCGCAAGCCGCTGCTCTTTCTGCTCTAGCTACGCGGGATTAAAGTAAAGGGTACGCCTGCCAGATCACCGGACGCATCCAATGTGACAGGCGCTTTCCCCCCGAAGGAAATTGGTGGAGATGGAGGGAATCGCACCCACTCGCTCAATCTTGCAAGGATTGGCCGTCGCTATGACTGTCACCCCCAAAGGTGGCACCCCCGCCAGGTCTCCCACCCGGATCTTCCGCATTAGAAGTGCGGTGCTCTTGTGATTGAGCTACGAGGGTAATAAAAAAATGGAGCATCGCCTCAGACTCGCACTGAGTAGGATCTGGGTTGCAGCCAGACGGTTCGGCTTCTTTACCTTGCGATGCATGGTGCGGCGTCTAGGAATCGCACCTAGCGAGGTTTCCCGCGAGCTCTACAGGCTCGCCCGCCTCTTTAACGGTATACCGCCGCAAACTACAAATGGTTGCAGGAGGTGGAGTCGCGCCACCGGAAACAAGCTTATGAGACTCGTCGGGATACTCATCCGTCCTGCAATGGAACTGGAGCCATCGTTCGGATTTGCACCGAAATAGGCGATTTACAGGACCGCCTTTGCGCTAGAGCCAATGGCCTAAATTGGTCCGCCTGGAAGGAGTTGCACCCTCATGGTCTTTCGACCGCTGCGTTCTAAGCGCAGTGCGTCTGCATTTCGCCACAGGCGGATGGCACGGCGGGAACGATTTGCACGCTCATCTGACGGTTTTGGAGACCGTGGCTTTGCATTAAGCTACCGCCGTATAAAATTGGTGCGATCGCCGGGAGTCGCACCCGGATCGTCTGCTTGGCAAGCAGAAAGTCTGCTATTGACCTACGACCGCAAACACCAAAAAAGAACAGACACCTTCAGATTGACTCTGGCCGCAGGTTTTTCGCTGGCGGTCCTTCAAGTGCTTCAGGAGACTTGTGTCCTTAAAATAAAAAACCCCACTCTTTTTATCGAGTAGGGTTAAACTGAAATCGGGTTTTCTCTGAAAGCAGTTTGCCTTACTCGGGCTGTGACGTCCTCCCTTGATTGGGTTTCGGTTCGATCATACGGGCATAATCACACCAATCAGCTAATCTTCCCGAACGGGAGACTGTCGCTATTGCGGTGAGACTATGGAAGCGATGCTTCATGTGAAACTGTTAGTATCTAAACATGTTCGCTTTCTCAGCGCAATAAAGATTTTTTAGAATTATTCGCCGCGATTATCGAATCGATTCGAATTGACGCTTTCATAGCTGCGAGCAACGGATCTACTGCAGGCCAGCTACAGGTTCATGAGGGGCCGAAAAGTCTCCTCCTGGTCTTTGGTATACGACACCGCTGCTCGTTTTTTGAGATGTTCAGGAAGTGCGATGGAGGCCCTAGTTTCCAAGGGTAAGGTCGAGGGAGCCGAAGGCGGCGGAAACGTCCTTGGGGAGCTGGGGGCCGGTGGTGGTTTTAACGGCTGCGGGGGAAGGGAAGCTCTTTAACGATCAGAGAGTGTCGAGGGCCTGGATGATTTTCTTGGGGTCGCCGCGGACGGGAATGAGGTATGGCTCGAAACTGGTGCCGGGAGCTTGGCGGGTTTTGAGTTGGCCGTCGAAGAGGATGGCGGGAAAGGGGAGTTTTTCTCTAGGGAGGCTGAAGGAGGCGCTAAAGAAGATCTTGGCAGGCCCGCGCCCGGTGAGGGCCATAAGGCCCATGCCTTTTTGGAGGTAGCGGTCGCTGGAGAGCAGTTCGAGAGCGGTTTGGATGAAAGCTTCTGGACCCTAGCGGAATGAGATTGGATTGGTCGCGGTGGATGCGCTCGTTGTTGGCGGCATTGAGCGTGCGGGTTTCTTCTGAATCGAGCGCGAGATAGCTGAAGCGTTGGCCGGAGCGCATCTTTCTTGGACGCAAGACCAAGTGATCGGGGTCCACGGCGCGGATCGCGCTCTCGGTACTTGGAGAGGGCGAGTTTGACGGTGGCCAGGGTGTAACGGGCTTTGAGGGTGCGGACTTCGGCTTGGCAGATTCGGTGAAGTTTCTGGAGGGCGAGGGTGCGAGTGGGGCCGTGGGCGGCGAGATCGGCAGAGAGAGGGGTGATGCGCTTGAGGAAGTCTTGTGCTCGGGCACCGAAATCGAGGGCCACCGGTTCCTCCCGTTGAGCACGGCGAGATGTCGGCTTGGTAAAGGCGCGCCATGAAGCAGGGTTGTTCAGAATCCTTGGGCATAAAAAGATGGGCGAGCGCGGTTTTCGGACAGGGGACCCCTAGACCTAGAAAGGCTCTTTCTCGGCGTCAAGGAGGCGTTTGGCGCCCAATCAGACGCAGCTTGCCATCCCACCTTAAATCCTTTAACTAATCAAAAGTGGCTAGTTTTGAATCGATCACCACTGGCCGGTTTTGAACTGATCGTTGAAAGTGAGGAGCATACAAATGGCGAGGATATATGTCTCGTACAATCAGCGCGACAAGATCATTGCGACGCTCTTCGGAACTAAATCATCACAAAATTCTCTGCATCTTGGTCAGTGCCACTCGATCTGCTTGCACATCCCATCTCAAGGTACCACAAAAATACGTCCCGCGCTGGTTCTCGCGGCCTCAATCCTTTTTCTTTGTACGTGGATGAGTGCAACGTCGGCACAGGTAGCTACTTATTACTATATTGGTCATGATATGTATGGTGGAAACAATCCCGGAGGAGGCTTGCCTGCACATGGAGATGCGGGAAACATAACGGGGAGCGTGACACTAGATCTCAGCAGCGGACTGTATAAGGGGTTTAACTTTACTGCTTACGGATATGTATTTAGCAACAGCATCCCATCGGGATGTTCATCGTTTTGGCTTGGTGGATTTGATAGCTCATACCACGTTTCTCAGTGGGATTTTGAATGCATGACTAATGCTTCTGGCGCAGGTCTTGATACCCTCTACTATGGCAGCGATACCGGCGGGGACACTATCTTCGGTGGAGGAATGCAGGCCCAGAATAACGCGGAGGGAGGTACTTGGATTGGCCCCTTGTATCTATCGCCTAAAAACCTCGGCAGTTCCTTGAATACCGTAGACGCGATCAACACCAGTATTTGCACCCGCCCGCTAGCCAGTACCAAAGTAGGCGACCCGATCGACGTGGCAACCGGAAATCTGTACGAGGCCGAAACGGATTTTGTCGGCGCAGCCAACACTGGCCTGTCGCTGATACGTTATTATAACAGCCAAAGCAATACCGTAGGGGCATTCGGTGCCGGCTGGCAGGACATGTGGCATCGCTCTCTGAAGAGCGCGCAGTCATCGAATCCAACGTACACGCGTGCGGATGGACGCCAGGAAGTATTCACCGCTACGTATAATGGAATGCCAGCGGATACCTATATACGGCGGATCCCGACGTAACAGACACTCTCAGTCCCATTTCTTCGGCGGGAACACAAACCGGATTCGCGCTGGTGACGGCGAACGACAGTACGGAAAATTATGACTTGAATGGCGTATTGCAATCGATCGTCACGCGCAGTGGAATAACGACAAAACTCTCTTATGATGCGAATGGAAACCTCGCCACTGTAACCGGTCCCTTCGGCCATACGCTTACCTTCACGTATGATAACACTAACCGTGTCGCTACGATGACCGTCCCTGACGGTGGCGTATACACTTATGCTTATGATGTGCGCAACAATTTGGCTTCGTTGACTCGTCCAGATACCAAAGTGCGAGCCTATCAATACGGGAATACGAGCTTTCCTAATCTTCTCACCGCCTTGGTCGATGAGGACGGCAATACGTATGCAAGCTGGACTTACGACGGCCAACTCCGTGCCACCTCCAGCATGCGGGCGGGGCAGATCTCACCACGGTTGCCTACAATAATGGCACCAGCGCGACGGTGACCGATGCGCGGGGCAACGCGCATACCTACACGCTCACCACGCAATTCAATCTGGTAAAGCCGATCGCGCTTACTGGTGTCGATTGTGGCTGCAGTGGCCGCGTGGCGGCGCTTTCGACCGGCCCCGGCAGCATCGCCTACTTCCCTTTCGGTCCGGCCAAGAGCTGGACGGAACCGAACGGGGCGACCTACGCCAGAACCTTTGATAAGGACGGGCGCATCACCGGCATCGCCCTCGGCGGCACGGTCAATGTTCAGACCCTCACTTACGACAATGCCAGCCGCATCACAGGCCTCACCGAGACCGGCCTCAGTGCCAAGACTTACGGCTACGACAGCAACGACCGGCTCACCAGCTTCGTCAACGGCACCGCCACGACCTCCTACGGCTACGATGCCGACAGCAACCGCAGCGGTACAACCGCATCTTCGGGCGCCACGACCTACCACTACCCCACGACCAGTAACCGCCTTAGCAGTCTCAGCGGGCTCACCACCCAGACCGAAGCTTACGACGCCTCCGGCAACCTGACTGGGGATGGAACTGTTGCTTACGGCTATGACGCTCGCGGCCGGATGAGCTCAGCCACTGCTGCTGGCGTTATCACCAGCTACGCCGTTAACGCGTTCGGGGAGCGCATCCGTAAAACCGGCAGCAGCGTACCGAACGGCGCGGCCAATGAGTACATGTACGATGAACAAGGCCACCTTCTCGGCGAGTACAACTCAACCGGAGGCATCGTCAACGAGACCGTCTACCTCGCCGACACCCCGGTCGCCATCCTCACCAGCACCGCCGGTACAACCGTCACTTCCGTTACCGCCGACTGGCTTGACGCGCCGCACATCCTCCAGAACGCCAACAAGCAGAACATTTGGACCTGGGACCACTACGCGTTTGGCGATAATCTGCCGAACCAGAACCCATTGGGTCTCGGGACCTTTATATACAACCTGCGTTTTCCCGGACAGCATTACGACGTCGAGAACGGGCTTAGCTACAACATACAGCGGGATTACAACCCGAAGTTTGGAAGGTATGTCCAGAGCGATCCGCTTGGTCTTGAAGCCGGGATCAATACCTACGGGTATGTTAATGGAAATCCGATTATTCGCACTGACCCAGACGGACAAATCCTTGTGCCTCTCATCTTCGCCCTTCCAATTATAGGTGGGCTCATAAACGGAACATACGATGCTTTGCACCGTGGCCCTTGTGAAAAATGGTATACCGCTTTCGGCCGAGGCTTTGTCTTAGGCGCTGGCGGTACTTTAATAACCATGGGGATGACTCCTGTTTTTGGTCCAGCGATCGCGGGTACGTTTGGAGCAGGGGCAACAAATATGATGGAGCAGGCAGCTTCCGGCCAACCTTTTAATACGAGATCTTTTATAAGAGATTCACTCTCCGGGGGTGTTGGCGCTGGAATAGGCGCTAAAACAATCCGGCAAATTGGACAGACTCCATCTATTCTCACCCCAAGGAATTTCTTCACGCTAGGTAGAAATAGTCAGAGACAATTAGTCCAAGAAGCCTCTGGAGACGTGGGAATGGCGACAAAGCCATCAGATCCTGCGGAAAAAAAGGTCGACGGATGTCCATGCGGAAAATAGTACTGTCGGGTTGGACTGAAGCTTAAGGGGGGGATCGATATTACCAGCCGGGTGTCGATTGCAGTTGTATCGGGAACGGAAAGAACCTGGGGGTTCATGCCGCCACCGCCAGCACCTGCGGTGATTCTGAGGTGACCGACAGGGTATATTAGCCCAGTTCGCCGTCGAGGAGTTGCTCGCCCGAGCGGGGCCTGCGCGCCGATCACGTCACCGTCTGGAGAGGTGGTAATGGCCCTCTAACCTAACAGGGTTGTCTCAGAGCTTTTGAATGTAAAATCCTTATAACTCTGCCCTACGGAGAGGGATGCGTTTGGTCCGAGGAGTTTATGGCCGAGGATTTGGGCGAGGAAGATATCGTCGGTCTGGTTCTTTGGTTTGAACTTGTGGCAACAGACGGCGCCGTAGGCTGAGCGCAAGTGGCGGGGTTTCCAGGGCAGTTCGAGGGAGCCGAAGGCGGCGGAAACGTACTTGGGGAGCATGGGGCCGGTGGTGGTGTTAACGGCTGCGGGGGAAGGGAAGCTCTTTAACGATCGGAGAGTGTCGAGGGCCTGGACAAGTTTCTTGGGGTCGGCGAGGACGGGGATGAGGTACGGCTCGAAACTGGTACCGGGAGCTTGGCGGGTTTTGAGCTGGCCGTCGAAGAGGATAGCGGGATAGGGGAGTTTTTCTCTAGGGAGGCTGAAGGAGGCGCTAAAGAAGATCTCGGCAGGCCTGCGCCCGTCAGGGCCATGAGGCCCATGCCTTTTTGAAGGTAGCGGTCGCTTGCCAGGAGTTCGAGAGCCGTTTTGGATGAAGGCTTCGGGACCCTAGCGGGATGAGATTGGATTGGTCGCGGTGAATGCACTCGTGGTAAGCGGCGTTGAGCGTGCGGGTTTCTTCTGAGTTCGAGCGCAAGATAGCTGAAGCGTTGGCCGGAACGCATTTTTCTTGGGCGCAAGACCAAGTGATCGGGGTCCACGGCGCGGGATCGCGCTCTCGGTACTTGGAGAGGGCGAGTTTGACGGTGGCCAGGGTGTAACGGGCTTTGAGGGTGCGGACTTCGGCTAGGCAGATTCTGTGAAGTTTCTGGAGGGCGAGGGTGCCGAGTGCGGCCGTGGGCGGCGAGATCGGCAGAGAGAGGTGTGATGCGTTTGAGGAAGTCTTGTGCTCGGGCACCGAAATCGAGGATCACCGGTTCCTCTAAGTTGAGCGCGGCGAGACGACGGCTTGGTAAAGGCGCGCCTAGCCTTTCGAATTAAAAAATCCTTATAACTCTGTCCTACGAAAAGGGAAGCGTTTGGACCGAGGAGTTTGTGTCCGAGGATCTGGGCGAGGAAGATATCGTCGGTCTGGTTTCTGGGTTTGAACTTGTGGCAACAGAGGGCGCCGTAGGCGCTACGGAAATGGCCGGGTTTCCAAGGTAGGTCGAGGGAGCCGAAGGCGGCGGAAACGTACTTGGGGAGTTGTGGGCCGGTGGTGGTGTTGACGGCCTCGGGGGAAGGAAAGCTCTTCAACGATCGGAGTCGGTCGAGGGCCTGGACAAGTTTCTTGGGGTCGGCGAGGACGGGGATGAGGTAGGGCTCGAAGCTGGTACCGGGAGCTTTGGCGGGTTTTGAGTTGGCCGTCAAAGAGGAGGGCGGGAAAGGGGAGTTTTTCTCTAGGGAGACTGAAGGAAGCGCTAAAGAAGATCTCGGCAGGCCTGCGCCCGGTCAGGGCCATGAGGCCCATGCCTTTTTGGAGGTAGCGGTCGCTGGCCAGGAGTTCGAGCGCCGTTTGGATGAAGGCCTCCGGACCCTAGCGGGATGAGATCGGATTGATCGCGTTGGATGCGCTCGTGGTAAGCGGCGTTGAGCGCGCGGGTTTCTTCGGGTTCGAGCGCAAGATAGCTGAAGCGTTGACCGGAACGCATTTTTCTTGGGCGCAAGACCAAGTGGTCGGGGTCCACGGCGCGGATCGCGTTGCGGTACTTGGAGAGGGCGAGTTTGACGGTGGCCAGGGTGTACCGGGCTTTGAGGGTGCGGACTTCGGCTAGGCAGATTCTGTGAAGTTTCTGGAGGGCGAGGGTGCGAGTGCGGCCGCGTGCGGCGAGATCGGCAGGAGAGAGGGGTGATGCGCTTGAGGAAGTCTTGTGCTCGGGCACCGAAATCGAGGGCCACCGTCTCCTCTGGTTGAGCGCGGCGAGGCGGCGGCTTGGTAAAGGAGTGCCAGGAATCTGGCAGTTCAGGATTCATCAAAAAAGTGGGCGTTCGCGGTTTGCGGATTTCGCTTCAGGACCTGGACAAGTCTGCCGCTCCTAGAAAGGCTCTTTCGCGGGGCGTTTGCCCCCAATCGGAGCGAGCAACAAAATGGCGCCCAGGCTTATCCATAATCGCCCCGGGCCGGTGGGGCTGCGAGAATGCCTGGGACAGGTACGCTACGTCGCAGCAGCGCGCCGGCCCGGAAAAAGGCGATTGTGGGTGAGTCGCGAGTTGCGGCCACCCGACTCCAGCGCCTATCGTTGTCTCTCTTGTTTTGGTAATGATTGGCCACGTTTTTCTGATCTCCACGGGCAAGGAATTTTTGACCGAATCGCATGGCAAACCGGGCTGGCTGCAAGTTTGTCATGCCTGGCCGGCAGACCAGTTTGAAATAACGTCCGACACTGCTCACAAACGGACCCTGCGTGGTATGTGGCACACCCGTCCGAACGATTGTTTTGGGAGGATTAAAAGACAACCGGAGAAATCCTCGGAAAGCTACGGATTTGTTATTATTTCCGTTATTAGTCCGAGCGTAATTTACGCGTAAGTTCCTGATTATCAAAGACTAGCGGGTGAAGGGAATCGAACCCTCGTGTTGAGCTTGGGAAGCTCACGTTCTACCATTGAACTACACCCGCGTTCGAGAATTTCAAAGATGTCGCAAATATCGGGGCCCGCCAAGGGTTTGCTGGCCGGGCATGCGATATGGGTTGGTTCGGATAGTAGCGCATCTCGTGGGCTGCGCAACTCAGAAGCATAGACTTAGCGCCAGAACCCCTTTACTATTCAAGGTTCAGGAAGAATGGCTGCGCGCACAGAGAAATCAACAGAGCAGCGGTTGCTCGAGCTGCTGGGATCGACTCGGTATCAACCGCTGAACAAAACTGACCTGGCTAAGGAACTGCAAATACCGGTCAACGAACGCTCTCGGTTCCGTCGCTTATTGAGCGATTTGGATACCCGCGGGAAGATCACCAAAATCCGAAAAGATCGCTATGTCCTGCCGAAGGAGGCGGACCTGATGGTGGGCGTCCTGCAGGTCAATCCGCGGGGGTTCGGCTACCTGTTGAACGAATCCGGGGACGGTCGTGGAGATTTGTACGTCTCGGCGGAGAATCAGAGTACGGCGATGCATCGGGATCGGGTGGTGGCAAGGATTATTCGCGAACGTGTCGCTCCGGAACGCGGCGGTCGCAATCGGGGGAATCGGGAGGGCCGAGTGATCAAAATTCTGGTTAAGGCAAACCAGACCATTGTCGGGACGCTGCAGCGGTCGAAGAATTTTTATTACGTCGTGCCTGATGAACCGGCGCTGGTTCACGATATCTATGTCACCCTCCCTCAGCTCCCGCGAGCGCCGGAAGTCAATGACAAGGTGGTAGTTCGCTTGGAGTCGTGGGAGCACCGACACGTTAATCCAGAAGGCGAAATCATCGAGGTTCTGGGCCCGGCTGAGAAGCCGGGGGTTGATATCCTTTCGATCATTCGAAAGCATGATCTGCCAGTCGCTTTCCCGGACCCGGTGCTGAATGAAGCGGAACAGATTCCGCTTGAGATATCGGACAAAGAATTGAGGGGTCGCGAAGACCTCCGGTCCGCTTCCGTATTCACCATCGACCCGGACGACGCGCGCGACTTTGATGATGCCATCCATGTGGTGGAAAACGATGGAGGCTGGACCGTCGGGATCCATATCGCGGATGTCTCGCATTACGTGAAACCGGGTTCCGCCCTCGATCGTGAAGCGTTTCGCCGGGGTAACAGTGTTTATCTGCCAGATCGGGTGCTACCGATGTTGCCGGAGCGATTGTCAAATGGAGTTTGCAGCTTGCGGCCGAATGAGGACCACCTCACCAAGAGCGTTTTTGTCGAGTGCGATCGAGCGGGGCGAATCAAAGGTTTTCGATTCGCGGCGACGGTGATTCGGAGCGTGGCCCGATTTACCTATCGGCAAGCCTTCGCCATTCTGCAGGGGAAACCGTCAGATCCGCTGGAGAACCACATCCATCGCGCCTGGCACCTTGCCGCGATCATCAGGAAACGACGGTTTGAGCAGGGCGCGCTGGAACTCGACATGCCCGAGGTGCGCGTAAAATTGGATAGCGAAGGAAGAACGATCGGCCTGGTCCGTGAAGAGAACGATATTTCGCATCAGCTCATCGAGGAGTTCATGCTTTTGGCGAATGAGCTGATCGCCAAAGAAACGAGGGTACGGCTGATTCCCTCTGTCTACCGGGTTCATGAGGATCCAGACCCGCAGAGGATTGCTGAATACCGGGAGCAAATTCTTTCATATGGCATTGCGGTGGGCGATTTGTCGCAACGCCGTGAAATGCAGCGCTTCTTAAAAACCATTGTCGGCCGACCTGAGGAAAGCGCCTTGAAAATCGGCCTGTTGCGAAGTCTGCGAAAGGCGGTTTACGCGCCGGACTCAATCGGCCATTACGGCTTGGCCAAAGCGGATTACACGCATTTCACCAGCCCAATTCGCCGTTACGCGGATTTGCTGGTTCATCGAGCGTTTGGGGCAATGTTATCGCGTCGGAGCGGAAAACCTCCTCGTTCACTCGATCTAGCATCGATATGTGAGCACATTTCGATTACCGAACGCGTGGCAGCCGACGCGGAGAGGGAAGCCGTTCGCCTTAAGAAACTGGAGTACTTTGCGGGACTCGTTCGGAAGCCAGATCGGCTGGATGGGACGATCATTGACGTTCGTAACTACGGACTGCTCGTGGAGCTGAAAGAGGCGCTGGTCGTGGGGCTAATTCATATCTCTTCGCTTGATCACGACTTTTTTGTCTTTGACCAGGCGCGTCAAAGGATCACGGGGCGTCGGACCAAGGTGAGTTTTGTGGTGGGCGATCGCATTGTCGTTCGGGTTGCGGGAGTGGATCCCTTCAAGCAACAGATTGACTTCGGTTTTATAGCAAAACAGTGACAAAAACCTCGGTGACCTCCGTGCCCTTTGTGTGAGAAACCTTGGGTTTTGGGTCTTGAGTTTTGGGTTTTGAGTTTTGAGTCCCGGTATGCCGCCAGGGGTTCACTCACAACGCAAAACCCACAATGCAAAACCCAAAACCCTATTGATCCACAGCGTCCGCCTCCGCGTAAAAAAATTTAACAGTTTACCGCAAAGAGGTTTTGTGTCATTTAGCAGAATCCCTCCTCCGATGGTGGCTGGTAAGAAGTAATATGGTTAAGTGGAAGCCCTCCAAAGCATCATGGATAACGTAATTATCACGAAAGAACTTCAAGTCGAACGTAAGCATTTTTATATTGAATTCCGCGAAAATGAACGAGGGCGCTTTATGCGTATCACCGAGGAAGCACATGGTCGTCGGAACACGATCATCATCCCAAGTACGGGCTTGGATGAATTCATGGCCATGGCCGGTGAGGTGATACAGTCCGCCGACCGAGTTCCAGCCGCACACGGATAGCAATTGTTTCTCTAAAAGAAAGCGGGAGACGCCTGGCACTCCCGAGTGATCGCGGCGCAAACCGTTCCTTGCGCCGAGACGCCAATTGCCTCTGAATCCGGCGTTGACACAGCATCACTCTTCGTTAGTTTCAGATCTCCAGCGAACAGCGCGCCGCGCGTTCCCCTCCAATGCTCGGTTTCGAACATCAATTTATGGCAAGAAAAGTGCAGCAGGCTCCTTCGAAGAAAGTGTCAGCCAAGGCAAAGAAGCCACCCCAGCAGCCAGTAATTAATTCTAAGAAAGTCCGTTATGTCTTCTATTTCGGCGATGGCAAAGCCGACGGCGATGGCAAGATGAAACCGCTTCTGGGCGGGAAAGGCGCGAACCTGCACGAAATGACCCGGATCGGCCTCCCGGTTCCCCCGGGATTCACAATCAGCACAGCGGTTTGCACCTATTTCTACGATAATAAGCGGACGTATCCAACCGAGCTGAATGAACAGGTCGAATCCGCGCTCTCGAAAGTTGAGAAATCAGCCGGCAAGAAGCTTGGCGATCGGAGTAATCCTTTGCTTTTGTCTGTGCGTTCCGGTGCCCGCGATTCGATGCCGGGTATGATGGATACGATTCTGAACCTCGGCATGAACGACGAAGTCGTCGAAATCGTGGCCGAAAAGAGCGGCAATCCGCGATTTGCCTGGGATTCGTATCGCCGGTTTTTGCAAATGTACGGTGATGTCGTGATGGGCGTACAAAAGCGCGAAGACGAAGATCATGATCCGTTTGAGATGGTAATCGAATCCGTAAAGCACGCGGCCGGCGTCGAAAAAGACACCGATTTAACGGCGGATGATTTCAAGGTGCTGGTCGAAAAGTTTAAACAGCTGATCAAGGAGCGCACCGGCAAAGCTTTTCCGCAAGATCCACGCCAGCAGCTCTGGGGCTCCATCAGTGCGGTGTTTGGTTCCTGGAATAACGACAGGGCGATCGTCTATCGCCGGAGATACAATATTCCTCACGAGTGGGGGACGGCGGTCAACGTTCAGACGATGGTCTTTGGCAATCGGGGCGATAGCAGCGCCACCGGAGTAGCTTTCACGCGTGACCCTGCAACGGGCGAGAAGGTTTTTTACGGCGAGTATTTGATTAACGCCCAGGGGGAAGACGTTGTGGCGGGTGTTCGTACGCCCAAGCCCGTCGCGATGCTGGCGGATGAAATGCCGGTGGCTTACAAGGAGCTGCTCAAGGTCCGCGAGACTCTCGAACAACATTTCCACGACATGCAGGACCTCGAGTTTACGATTGAGGACAACAAGCTGTTTATCCTGCAAACCCGTAATGGGAAACGGACCGGTTTTGCCGCGGTTCGCATTGCCGTGGCCATGGTGAAGGAAAAGTTGATCAGCAAAGAAGATGCGATCAGGCGCATCCCGGCGGATTCACTTTCGCATTTGTTGGCCCCCGTATTTGATCGGCAGAGCGTCAAGTCGGCGAAAAAGATCGGCACCGGCCTCGCGGCGGGTCCGGGCGCAGCCAGTGGAAAAATTGTTTTCAATGCTAAAGACGCGGTCGAATGGGCGCACAAGGGCCAGCCCGTGATTTTGGTCCGCATCGAAACCTCACCGGAAGATCTTCGCGGGATGATTGCCGCGGAGGCGATTCTTACGGCGCGGGGAGGCGTTTCTTCTCACGCCGCGCTGGTCGCGCGCCAGATGGGGAAAGTCTGCGTTTGCGGCGCTTCGAGCCTGCAGATCGATTACGTAAAGCGGACGTTATCGGCTGGTGATGTCACGCTGAACCAAGGTGACTTCATTTCGGTGGATGGAACTGCCGGCGAAGTCTATGCGGGCGAAGTAAAGACCGCCCATTCTGAGGTGGTTCAGGTCCTGGTGCAAGGGAAACTCGATGCCGGCAAGAGCCAGATTTTTCAGGAATTCTCTTCATTGCTCGGGTGGGCGGACAAAATTCGCCGGCTGGATATCCGTACGAACGCCGATAGCCCGGAACAGGTGGCAACCGCCATTGCCTTTGGTGCCAAAGGGATCGGATTGACCAGAACCGAGCACATGTTTTTCGAGGGTGACCGGATAGACGCGATGCGGGAGATGATTCTCGCCGCCTCCCTCGAAGAACGAAAAGCGGCTCTGGCCAAGTTGCTGCCGTACCAGCGTGAGGATTTCATCGGGATCTTTAAGGAATTGAAGGGATTTCCGGCGACCATCCGGACCCTGGATCCGCCTCTGCATGATTTTTGCCCAATGTCGAGGCCCAACAAGCGGACCTTGCGAAGAAGCTTGGGGTGCCTATCGAAAAGATCCAGCGGCGAGTCGAGGAACTTCACGAATTCAACCCGATGCTGGGTCATAGGGGCTGTCGTCTCGGTATCACTTTTCCCGAAGTCACCGAGATGCAGGCGCGGGCGATTTTCGAGGCTGCGGCGGAAGTGCAGAAGAAGGGCATCAAAGTGAAGCCGGAAGTGATGATCCCGCTGGTAGGTTTTCCCAAGGAATTGAAAATCCAGATTGACATTGTCCATCGCGTCGCGGCCGAAGTGGCCAAGGAGAAGAAGACCCGGTTTAACTACCTGGTCGGGACGATGATTGAGGTTCCGCGCGGGGCTCTGGTGGCTGATAAGATTGCCGAGGACGCGCAGTTCTTCAGCTTTGGGACGAACGATTTGACCCAGACCACTTTGGGGATGAGCCGTGATGATTCGGGCAGCTTTCTGCCTGAATACGCGGGAACTGGAGATCATCAAGAACAATCCCTTCGCGACGATTGACCAGGCGGGTGTTGGAAAGCTGATGGAGATGGCCTGTGATCTGGGCCGAAAAACCAGGCCGGACATTAAGCTGGGCATCTGTGGCGAACACGGTGGAGACCCGGAAAGCGTGAAGTTCTGTCATCGCATCGGGCTTTCTTACGTGAGTTGCAGCCCCTTCAGGGTGCCTGTAGCACGCCTGGCGGCAGCCCAGGCGGCACTGGAGAAAGAACGGTGTCGGCGGACAAGGGATGCGCTCCTGCGCATCCCGCGCCATTCACCTCTCAGCTCTCACGTTCCCCCTCTGCTTTATCCGAATTTTAATCTGCCGTCTCAGCAACCAGCGCACCCCGAACATGTCAATGGTGGCGTGGAACGCGCGATTCCCGAAATTGTATTTGCTGACGCCGCGGTGACGCGCGCGATGGTTGACGGGAATTTCGGTGATCTTGTAGCCGAAACCTTCGATGAGAGCGGGGATGAAGCGGTGCATTCCACGGAATGGAATCAAGGCCTCCAAACAATCTCGCCTCATTGCCTTCAGGGTACAACCAGTGTCGCGGATGCCATCTTTGGTGAATCGTCTTCGAACGCCGTTCGCGATCCGGTTCGGAGTCGTTTGAACCACCTGTCTTTGCGCTTCACCCGGTAACCACAGACCACAAACTGTGCCCTTATCTATTTCCGCCAATAGGCGAGGGATGTCGTTCGCGTCGTTTTGCAGATCCCCGTCGATAAGGACGAGAATGTTGCCTCGTCCGGCACTCAGGCCGGCATAGATGGCTGCGCTTTGGCCGGCGTTCTTTTCGAACTCCAGGACGCGCACGCGGGGGGTACGATTGATCTGCTCCACGGTTCGATCCTGGGAACCATCGTCGACGAAAAGAATCTCATGCGAAATATCCTTGAGAACCAACTCCAATTCCCGCTGCAGCTCTGATACGTTCCCCTCCTCATTGTAGACAGGTATGATGACCGAAACCTGAGGCGCATCAATCACAGCGGTAGGGTCTGGTATTGGTAGCATGCGAAGACACGAATCTGGCGAAGCGGAAGTTGCTTTCGATCCAACCGACGCTCATGTCTGCACTGGAGGATACGGTTAGGCTGATTTGCTGCCTTGAGCATAGCCTGCGGTCCAGGCCACGGGATGGGCATAGGCTGGCCAATTGTTTAGGGTACCGACTCCGACATGTATCAGCGTGGTTATCCCAGCTCCGGCCTTGAGGATCGTAGTATCTCCTGCGCCTCGAAGACTTAATATTATTGACTGGCCAGAAACCGATCGTTTTATTGATCAAGTAAGTGCCGGCCGGCAGGGACACGATTTGGTTCGTTGGACATGCCTTGATCGCGGCGTTGATGGCCCCAGAAGCGTCTATGGCTCCTGTGTTATCGG
>CAWBKA010000019.1:0-85047 GCA_963789065.1 uncultured Verrucomicrobiae bacterium
TGCCTTATGTGGAGCTCCACATAAGGCACATTCCAGGCGAAAGTTCTTCGATGCGGTCAAACTCAGTCCCCAAGACCAAACCTCGATTCAAATCGTGTCGCAGCTCAATGAGCTTTTTGCCATCGATGCCCAGGCGCGGCAAGAGCACCAAGCGGATAGGGACAGGTCAGATCGCAACGAGACACCAAGTCTCGAACGAAGCGGCGAAATCGAACATTTGACCTGTCCCTCGCACCTCTAACCTAGGGACAGATCAAAATGATCAGAGAGTCGTCGTCCCCGGATTGCGACGCTTTAATAGCCGACAGATCGGATAGGCGAGCGGGGGAGATAGGCGAGCGGGGACGGGACCGTACACCAAGCGGATAGGGACATGTCAGATCACAGCGAGAGGCCAAGTCTCAAACGAAGCGGCGAATCGAATATTTGACCTGTCCCTAGCGGATGGGAACTGGGCACGCTGATCCGGCACCAAGCGGATAGGGAAGCACCAAGCGGATAGGGACAGGTCAGATAAAAGGGAGGGGCAAGGTCCAAAGGAGAAGATAATCGAACAATTGACCTGTCCCTCGTCTGCCGTTCTCTCCCTCGTCTGCCGTTCTCGCGGATAGGGACAGGTCAGATCGCAACGAGAGGCCAAGTCTCGAACGAAGCGGCGAATCGAATATTTGACCATTTGACCTGTCCCTCGCACCTCTAACACCCAGCCCGAGGCCGACCTTCAGCTCCTGCTCAAGCAACTCAAACTCCAATTACCCGATCAGCCGCCGCCCAAAATCACGGCCTCCGGCCGACTGGCCAACTAGGGCTCTGTAGTGAAGACCTTTTAGACGCTTAGGTTGATTTTAAACGACTTACGATTGACGTACCCCTCGAATCCGCGAGAACGGGCTAGGGACAGATCAAAATGATCAGAGAGTCGTCGTCATCGGATTGCGACGCTTTAATAGTGGACAGATCGGATAGGCGGGCGGGGGAGATAGGCGAGCAGGGGACGGGACCGTATAGCTGGCGAAACTAGAAAGGTGACGATAAGGTGGCCTTTAGACCGTTTTGATTGACCTTCCAAGATTTCAGGCAAAGCAGGGACGCTTCGCTTACGCGCGGGAATGTCTGCACTCGACAGTTTCAGCGTCGAAGACTTCGCTATACACATACGGCTGGACTATGCTTTCCTGGCCCTTCGGGCTGCAGATTGAAATGTCGAACTGTCGAACTACCGGGGCACCTCGGACCGTATGACCGACGTGCTGAGTACGAGCACTCCGGTCGGGCGGTGAACGTTTCCGGCCTTGATCAATCAACAGAACTCGCGGAAAGAATCAGCCGGAAAGAGCGCCGCTAGTTGACATCTCCCGCACCCGCGGGAGGAATGCCGGCCGCTTTTCGGTTCGATGGGGCCGCGACGTTTACTCTCTAACGAAGCGGCGGATCGAATATTTGACCTTTGCCTCGTTTCCCGCGTTCGCTATAAGAACTTGCGGAGAATTTCTATGCGCCTTAGCGGTCGCCAAGTTATACCTCAACCGGTCTATCGGAAGTTGCGCGTCTTTGCCGTGGATCCGGGGATGAGCCCAACAGTTCGGCCAGGCAACCGGCAGCCGCGGGGCTTTGCGAAGTGCGATCGGCACAACGAATGAAGAAGGCGAATGGCGGCCGTTGAAACCTGACCCTGATGCCTACCGCCTGCGAATGGAACCGCACGAACGAGGCGCTGTTTTAGTTGCCGCGATATTCGACGCATTCCTAACCATCTACAAGACTCGGGTGGCGGACCTGTTGCGCATCGCCACCGCGGGTACCGGCGTGTTGCCGGAAGGTCATGTCCACCCGGACCTGGTTCGCAGGCTCGCCGCGGAAGCAGCCAAGTCGGCCGGTCTCGTTCTCAACATGTGCATTCGTGCGCTCGACTATTGTCCGCCCGTTGATCTCACTTTTGGAGATTATTTGCGAGCTATCGTGACCGCGGACTTCGATTTCGATCCAGTTGACGAGCGCCACCGGCGCGTGGCATTTGTGCAGGCGTTTCGCCGGTACGGCATCAATCCCGAAGAGGTCCGGACGCTTTCTGTTGATGGCCTCCTTTGGCGACCGGCATCGGCCGCCCCCGATGAAAATGAAGACGTCGTTCTCAGCATGGTGAAGGATTGGGCCGCGGACATCGCCTCTTGGAATTTGTCCAAGAGCCGCCAGGCGCTCTACGAGCTAACGCGGGAAAAACGAGGGGCGCTGCATGTTTATCTCCAAAATAAATTCAAGAAGGAATCGACCGTTCTCGGCGGCATCAATCCTTCCTTGAAGTTTGAAGTGCATTCCATTCGACCGTCGATTCGACTCGATTGGGAGACCAGGCAGCGATTTCAATGGGTGATTGAGCTCACCCAGCGAATCCCTCAGCACCTTGACCCGGCGGACGAGAAAAAGCCTGGGGTTCCGCCTGACTATTATTTCCGCGGAGGATGCACCCTGATGATCGATGCCGAAACAGGCAAAGTGCGTTACAGCATCAAGAAGAGGCTTGATGATGCGCGGAAGCAAAAGCAACGGCAATTTGTCCTTGAGGAAGGAAACCGGAGCCTCGCGGCTACTTATTTTGGACGCATGGAAGATGACGAAGACGAGCCGTTCGCAATGCTACATCGGCTTTAGCCCGCATCGTTCACAAATCCTCAGAGATTTGGGCGCGATGCAGGCTGTAGGGGCTGGCCAGGATTGCCTATGAAAGAGATACGGATTCGAATGTATCGCCAAGGGTTGGGAGATTGTTTTCTCCTGACGTTTCCCGGCTGCAAAGGAATTTCGCATGTGCTGATTGACTGCGGGGTGCTCAAGGGCACCACTGATCCGAAAACCCAGATGGGCAAGGTGGTGCAAAACATTCTCCAGGTCACGTAAGGTCGTCTGGACGTGTTGGTCGTGACCCACGAGCATTGGGATCATGTTTCCGGTTTTCTTCAGGCCGAAGAGTTGTTAAATCGGCTCACGATCAGAGAGGTCTGGCTCCCATGGACTGAAGATCCGGAAGATGATTTGGCCGGAGAATTGAGAACGAAAAGGGAAAGGGTATTGCGAGGGATTACTATTGCCAGGCGCCAGCTGACCGAAAGACGTAGTCTCGCAGCCATACGCGCGGCAAGGCGACCTGGCGTCGATGGCATCCGAGCGTATGTTCTTGGTCCTCCGTATTCTGCCAAATCGCTGAGGAAGAGTAATCCCAGCAAGCGTCACAGCGAGGTCTATGAGCTCGCTGCTGACAGTGCCGTGGACCTGGGCTTCCTGGCGGCGCTCGAATCACTTGGTATAGGCCAGGAGACCGGCAAACAGCCTTTTGAAAGCTGGTTCCGACTCACCGAGGCCGAGGCGAAAAATGAAAATTTTTTTCAGGATTTCTATGGTTTTAGCGGCGCAGACCGCAGGAGAATTGAGGACGATTGGTTTGCCGCCGCAGAGAGCCTCGCCCCGAAACTAGACTCGCATACCAACAACACGAGCCTGGTCCTGGCTTTTGAGATCGCAAAATCGGGCCGTGTGCTTCTCTTTCCCGGGGACGCCCAGGTGGGAAGTTGGCTTTCTTGGGAGAACCTCAGCTGGAAGGTGAAAGAAGGAAAAGAAATTCGAACCGTGACAGCCGGTGATTTGCTCCAGCGCACTGTCCTCTATAAAGTCGGTCATCATGGCAGCCACAACGCGACGCTACGCGAAAAGGGACTCGGGCTCATGTCCAGCAACGAGCTGGTGGTGATGATTCCCGTGAATCGCGAGATGGCCAAAAAGAAGGAGTGGAGGATGCCGTACCCCTCTTTATTTAGCGCACTGGAAGAGAAGGCCAAGGGCCGGATCCTCGACGTTGACTACGGTATTCCAAAGGACCGGCCCGAGCTCTTAATGGAAGAGCAGTGGAAGCGATTTATCGAACAATGCGACGAGGAAGAGGACTGGCTGGACTACCGAATTAGAGTGTGAGAGCTCCCGCTCGCCTAAGTTAGTTAGGCAGTCCGATTACGAAACCCTTGTGGGTGGCCGCTCTGAGGTCGTTCACCTGGCCAGTCTTTCCAGGCCACGAAATAGGCATCGGTCCGCTCCTCCCCGTTTGCCTTCTAATTGTTTGGGAAAAGACAGATAATTGAGCCGTCCTTGGTCCCCATCCTTAGAGAGGTGAGTCGGTAGATCGAATATTCGACCTGTCCCTCGGTTCCTGTCCTCCCTCGGTTCCTGTCCGAAAAGGATTCCAGAATCTCACCGATCGCTCAGAAGGGTAATTCCCAGTTGGGTGAGTCTAACGAGGAAGCGAGAATTTTGTCAGAGAAATCGTCGCCGCAGAATGTTTTCAGGCGCGCGAAAAGGCCAGGGTGCTCTCGCGCCAGAAACCGCCATCGGCGCCGCTTGTGCGGTTTTACCCGTGCAATTTCCAATAGCATCGTCGCTAAATGCCTGACCTCACCGCTGGTATGCTGAGTGAGGATCTCCAACCGGGCAATATTCTTGGCCGAGATGTTTGACTGCTCGAGGAAGCCGTGAAGCTCATCAAGACATTCGATTTGTTCGCGTTGATCACCCGGCAAGCGCTGACAATCTTTACATATACGATCGCGACGGCCTGATCGGGAGAACTTCTCGTTGCTGCGATCACGGTCACAGATTCGGCAGTAAGGTGGCATGTCTTAGCTATTCAACCAGGATCGTCCCTGACTGACAACTTGAGGTAAACCGGGACTGGCAATCTTGCCTCTCCGCCTTCGGGGCAAGAAAACGTCCCAAACTCTCCCGAACTTAGCCCGTTATGCGAAACGCGACCAGAATATTGGGCTCGTTGGATTTGGCTGCGACCGTCAAAGACCGAGTTCGGACGAGGACGAAGAACGAAAAGCGATCGTGTGAGGTACGAGGGAAGAGCTTTCGAGGAAGGCTGGTGCTCGGTCGCTCGCCTATCCTAGCAATCGTTCGCTTGCCCCCTCCTGGCCGGGTGGAGAGGGCTGGTATTTGTCGTCGGCGACCAGACTGATCAGTTAATTCGCTCATCGGGCTTTTGCCCTTTTCGTCAATGAAATGGGGCGATTGCTAGTACGCCCACAGTCTATTATTAGTGGATTAACCGTAAAGGTGATATCCATCGTCATTTATATTTCTTTGGAGCGATTTTAGAGAGCATTGATCGTTCACTATAAATTTCATAGTAAGATGCTCATTTTTTAAAATTGTAGAATGATTATCGAATCGGGGTATTATAAAAAATTTCAATTCTAATTATAAGCGGGGAAGACAACCATTGGACGATTGAGCGGTGGGCACTACAGACGAAAAGTTAATAGCCGAATCGCCCTCATCGCTGATGAGTTTGTGTTTAGCGTTGGTCATAGCGCCCGAAGGGGCAAGAAAGCATATGCTTTCCTGGCACATCGGGCGGTATAACCGGCGCTCAACAGATACGCCGATGAGGGAAGGCGAATGGTGGTCCTCGGGAAGGTGAGCGAATAAAACTGGATCTCTAATAAATTGGCGGAGTTGTGGTTAATTAGCGCTAAAGCTCAAGAGCCGCTTGGGCGGTTGAGATTTTCGCGGTAGAAATCGTGGGACCGTAGAGCGCGCCCTGCGGGACTCGAACCCACGACCCACGGATTAGAAATCCGTTGCTCTATCCGGCTGAGCTAAGGGCGCTTTTTTCCGGTCAGTTCGGGAGGGCAATTAAGGGCAAGAAGCCAAGAAGGTCAAGAAGTTGAGTTCAATGGCTCCAACGCGGATTTCGCCGTTCACCGAGGAGGAGAAACAGGAGCGATTTAATCGCCCCAACGCAGATTCGACCTCCGCCGAGGAGGACAAGCAGGAAGGCTACGCTGCAAGTCGCAAAGTCAAACGACGGGTTGCAGCGACGAAAGTTACCTCTAGAGAAACCTGTGAGGGCGGTAAATCCCGATCAGCTGGGGACATTGGTGTCCTGCCGACACCGACTTCGCAGGACACCCATGGAATTCATTCTCTGACCACGAATCGTGGCGGCCAGTCCAGACGATGACCGTCTCTATGAGCTTGTAATAGTGCGTCCGTGCAAAGCTGGAAAAAATGGCTTCGATCCTTGAACCCAAAATCGCGAACGATTCGTTCTAACGTATCCAGATGTTCGAGGCGCACGCTCGTGGTGCGTTTGCCCTGCGCATTCTGGGTTAAGCCTGGTTCAGTATTCATAATTGATTCAGTAAGAAGCTTTAACGGTCGCATAAGCATCAGCGAAGTGCCCTCCTGGTAGACGAAAAGCCCCTTGTCCATTAAGCGGCGCACGCACCATGCGTGCGCCTTGGATGCGAAAGACTGCGGTTCTAAAAAAGCGCAATCGATTGCAGGCATCGCCCATTCGCAATTTTGCGAATTAAGGAGTTGTTTACAATTGCATGACAGTTGTCAATTCCTAAAAATTCCTGCTTGATTAGATAGTAAGTTCTTGGATTGTTAACGAACAGATGTTCGGAACCATTGCCATTACCGATCCCAACAGCGTACCGTCCAAACGTCGGTGCGCGTGGTCCGCCATGCTTCATGGCGGACTATGGTCAGCGGGCAAGGGTACGAACTGTTAATCGACAAAAATTCTAAGACTTGAGAGAAAACCCACCGCTGATCGATCGGCGGCGGGTTTTTTGTTGTCCGCAGCCGGTAGTCAGCTCAACAGAGTGACGGCGAAATCATGACAACGCTAATTGAGAATGAAACGCTGAGCAGGGAGGAGAAGTTTGTTGCCCTGGCCCACATCTATTTGGAACTTCACCTATCGCTCCAGAGGGCCATCGATGCAGCAGAAGCGGATTTGCTCCATCTTGACGGTTCGGGACTGGTCGCGGAAGCTGCTTGATGGGATTGCCGGTTCTTGAAGAGTCAAAGCCGTTTGCGGTAGCAGTTTCGATTGTCCGGAAGCTGCAGGAGAGCGGCTTTGTCGCTTATTTTGCCGGGGGATGTATCCGGGATGCTTTAAGGGGAACTGCGCCTAAAGATATCGATATCACGACCAGCGCGAAGCCCGACCAGGTGCAGGGGATGTTTCGCCGGACTATTCCTGTCGGTCTCCAATTTGGCGTACTGCTTGTTTTGGAGGGTGGTTGGGAATTTGAAGTGGCGACCTTTCGTTCCGACGGAATCTATCTGGATGGAAGACATCCTGAATTTGTCGAGTTTTCGACGCCCGAGAAAGATGCGGTCCGGCGGGACTTCACGATCAATGGGATATTTTACGATCCGATCGAGGACAAGTTGATCGATTTCGTGGGCGGCCGTGAGGATCTTGCCCGAAAGCTGATACGAGCGATTGGTCAACCACGGGAGCGTTTCGCCGAGGATCGGTTGAGGATGCTTCGCGCGGTTCGGTTTGCCGCGACTCTCGGGTTCGAGATCGAGTCCGGGACCTGGTCCGCGATTCGGACAGAAGCCAGCGAAATTCTGGCTGTCAGTCCGGAACGAGTCAGAGATGAACTGCTGAAAATTCTGTCGGATGCACGTCGCCTCCGGGGTTTTGATTTACTCGACCAAAGCGGGTTGCTAGGGGTGATCCTGCCTGAGGTCGAAGCCCTGAAAGGGTGCGAGCAGCCGGAGCAATTCCATCCTGAGGGCGATGTGTTTGTCCATACCCGGATGATGCTGGGTTTACTTGAGCCGGAGGCGAGCGGGCCGCAGGCCCTTAGCGTGCTGCTGCACGATATCGGTAAACCGCCAACCCGAACCTTCGACGCCGCGGATCAACGAATTCGATTTAGCGGACATGACAGGGTGGGGGCAGAGATGGCCGAACAGGTGATGACGCGACTTCGTTTCTCACGGCACGAGAATAGTGAAGTGGTGGAAGCGGTGCGCAATCATATGGTTTTTAAAGATGTCCAGCAGATGCGTCCGGCGAAATTAAGGCGCTTCATGGCACGTCCTAACTTTGGGGTTGAACTCGAATTGCACCGGGTCGATTGCGCCGGCAGTCACGGCGATCTGGAAAATTACCGATTTCTGGTGGATAAAGCCACGGAGTTTGCCCGGGAGCCGCTCATTCCGCCACCCTTAGTCCGAGGAGATGATTTGATTGCCTTAGGCCTGAAACCCGGGCCACGTATTGGAGAGCTGCTGGAGGCGATCCAGACTGCCCAATTGGAAGGGGAGGTGAGGACACGGGAGGAGGCATTCGAGCTACTAAGAAGGCTGGAGCCGGGGCTGAAGGTGAGAGGTGAGAGGTGAGAGGTGAGAGGTGAGAGGTGAGAGGTGAGAGGTGAGAGGTATCCCCTCGCGCCGGTGAACGCCGAACGTCAATTAGGGATTAGTTGGGGCTCCTATTCTGTCCAGTTGCTTGAGCTCTTAAATTAAAACCTTGGTGACCTCCGTGCCCTTTGTGTGAGGCTCTTTACGCTGCCAAACGCCGCCCGGTGATGGCGCCTGTTACTTAGTCTGCCTCGGTCCGCGTTTCTGCCAATCGAATTCCGACGTCAGTTCCTGGCCAAAGAGATCTCGCGCCACGGCTTTGAATTCAAGGTCGGGAGCCTTGGGCACCGCGTCCCAGGTCGGGAAAACCCGGTACGGCGGCGAATCCGCGGTGCCAAGAAACTTGTAATCCGTCTCCCCTTTCGCACGCACGCCAAAGGCAACGGAAATGACCTTCTCCGAAGTGGGTTCAGCCTTGATTTCCCAACGGTCATCGAGTTCGCTGTGCCGATTCGCCACCAGATGCAGCTCCCCTGGCGGTTCCGTGCCGGCCTCGATCGGCTGCGGATTTCGCAAGACCAGAGTCGACCACGGCCCAAGCTCGATACGAAGTTGTTTGTCCGGACCTGGACCGAAGCTGGTCCCTTTGGCCCCGGAAGCAAAGACGCGTTCCCAATTGCCGGCCGATGAAAAAACCTTGATATCCGCATGGTGGGTTTCCGCTGAATTATTAAAAACGACCAACATTTCCTCCCGGCGTTTTGGATCGATCCGGGAGACCGCAAAGAGTCCGGGCTTCTCTTCCGCATAGCGCACAATCTGAATTCCACCTTGCAAAGTTGGGTTCTTCTCTCGAACCGAAATCATCGCGCGAAGGGCGCGAAAGAGTGGATGATCTTCGTTAAACGCCGGTGCCGAACCATCTCCCCCGCCGATTCGCTTTTCCTGAGCGAATGCGGGCACTTTTGATCCAAACATGTCTTCTCGAGCTGCTGCGTCCCCTCCTTTGCCGGTGAATCCCTGCTCATCGCCGTAATAAATCGCCGGAATGCCTCGGGTGAAGAACAAGACGGCGTGCGCCAGGGTATCCCGGGCGAGAAGCTCTTCGTCCGAAGCGCTTGGGAGATCACTGCGCAAAAAATAACCGATTCGCCCAATGTCATGATTGCCCAGAAACGTGACGAGCCCGTAAGCGTTTACCGATTGGGTGGTGTAATAGCTGTCCTTGGCGAAAAACTGAGCGAGCTTCGCGGGCGCCTCGGAGCCGGTAGCGAATCCCCGCACGGCTTGTTGAAAACCGAAATCCAGCACTGAGGGGACGCTGGCGCGATGGACGAATTCGGAAAGCACGGCGGGATCCGGGTCGTAGACTTCCCCGAAGATAAAGAAATCTTTCCGACCCGAATTCTCCGCGGTTTCCTGGATCGCCGGGATGAAGCTTTGCCAGAACTCCTTGTTGACGTGCTTGACAGTATCCAAACGAAATCCGGCGATGTCGAAGTTCCTGATCCAATCCGAGTAGATATCGATCATCCCTTGAACCACCCGGGGTTGTTCAGTAAACAGATCGTCGAGGCCGGAGAGGTCTCCATATTCCGCACTTTCACCACCTGTTGAGACTTCACCCCGATTGTGATAAACGGTTGGATCATTTAACCAACCTGGCGACTTGATGGTTCGATCATTTTCACTGAGGAAGGTTGGTGGCACAGGAAAGCTGACGTCGGGGTCTAGCTGAGGAAAATCCGCCCGGTTGATGTAGTCGCGATCGTTAAATGGTTTCCCCTTCGCGTCGAGGTAAGGTTTGGAGAACTTATATTGGTAAGCGCGAACCCCGTTCTTGGGCTGAATAACGTCCGCCGTATGATTGACGACAACGTCCAGAATGGTTCCGATTCCATGCTGTTTTGCGTTGGTGATCAGATTTTGAAGGTCGGCTTTCGAGCCAAAGTGAGGATCTAGCTCGCTAAAATCCAAAACCCAGTAACCATGGTATCCTGTCTTCGGACGTGCACCCTCCCCATAGTTTTGCACCGCGCGATTTCGGAAGATTGGAGTCATCCAGATTGAAGTAACTCCCAGGTCCCGGAGGTAATCGAGCTTCGCCGCGATGCCTTGCAAATCGCCGCCGTGGAAAAAATCTGGGTTTGTCGGATCGAATCCAGTCTCCCCCGGAGGACCAGACTCTACCGCCCCACTGTTATTGGACGGATTTCCGTCGTTGAACCGGTCGGGCAAAAGAAAGTAGACGATCTCACCCAGGCGCGGTGACCTAACGCCAGGTTGAAACAGGCGATCTTCTGCGCGAGCGACAGAGGCAACCAGGAAGAGGATGAGGGGGACAAAACTTAAACGCATGATCGAACAGCAATGCAGTCAAGAAGCTAAAGATTCAAGAGGCCGGTGGCCGGCATGAGGTTTTGAGTTTTGGGTTTTGGGTTTTGAGTTTTGCGTGATCCTTGGCGTAGCGGGCAGGGAGGTTTTGAGTTTTGAGTTTTGCGTGATCTTTGGCGTAGCGGGATTAGGTGAGGGGACAAAGCACGAGGAGCAGCAACGCGAGGGGCAAAGCGGGAGCGTGGCGGCATCACGCGAAAGGAGCGCGTGGCAAAATGTAGCATAAGCATCCTGCTTGTCTTCTTTGATGGAGACGAGCGAATTCTCGGGGAGCGAACGCGCCTCAAGGGACAGACTGAAAGCCTATGCTACGTTGTTGGGCGGCGGAAGGCATCACGCGAAAGGGAGCGCATCCTACCGCGCTGTTTGAAACGGAGGCTTTAACCCCGATACGCCGATACGCTTCCTAGCCGCGGGCGCTCGGAACGCTCTGTGGTCTTTGGAAGGACGCGAGAATGAGCAAGCCGGCGGCGATGCAGATACAACTGTCCGCGACGTTGAATGATGGCCACGCGTATTCGCGCACGTAGAAATGCAGAAAATCGGTTACCGCACCGCGGAGGATTCGGTCGGTCAGATTCCCTAAGATACCGGCGGCGAGCAATCCAAGCGAAATTTTTGTGATGTTGGTAAGTCGTTGATGCGGTCTTCGCGTCCTTTGATCACGAATCAGGAGAAACACGATTACAGCCAGGGCAACGATTGCTAGACCGACAAAAAAGAAATTGTTACCGGTGAACATGCTGAACGCGGCACCCGTGTTCGAAGCGTGGACCAGGCTGAAGAATCCCGGAATGATGGGGATCTCCGCTCCGTACTGGATGTTCTGGCGTACCAGCCACTTTGTTAATTGATCCAGCCCAATCAGTGGCAGTCCGAGAAAGATCAGATATTTCATTCGTTGATGGCCAATTCGCTGACGACCTCGGCGCATCGATCGCACAGGCTTGGGTGACCCGCCTGTGTGCCGACAGTGGGCAGATGGCGCCAGCAACGATCGCAACGTAAGTACGAAGTTTTGCTGACGTCCGCGGCAGATGCGCCGTCGGTTGCCACGAGGTCGAGGTGGCTGAGGATCAAAAATTCTTCGACATCGCGACGACTCAACCGGTGGACCGGATGTTCTCGCGGCAGAGAGAGTGTGACGTGCGCTTCAAGCGCGTTTCCGATGAGCTTCTGCTGTCGGGCAATTTCGATCGATTGGGCGACGACGGAGCGAGCAGCGAGGAGGGCGTCGACGCTTCCGAGAGCGTTTAAATCTACTTGCGCGCCATCGTATTCCGGGAATTCTTCGAGATGCACCGAAGTTGATCGGCCGAAGTAGCCCCAGGCTTCTTCGGCCGTAAATACGAGAATCGGCGCGATCAAACGCACCAGGGTATCGAAGATCTGATACATGACGGTTTGGGTGGCCTGACGCCTGGTTGATGTTGGCGCGTCGCAATACATTCGATCCTTGGTGATATCGATGTAGAGGCTACTGAGATCGACTGCGCAAAATTGGTTTATCCCGTGATAAACCTTGTGAAATTCGTATTGGCGGTAAGCATCCCGGCATTGTTGAGCTAGTTGCTGGAGTTGCGACACCGCCCAGCGGTCGACCAAAGTAAGATCTGTCACCCTGTGTGTTGCTGGGTTGAAGTCGTAGAGATTTGCCGAAAGGATCCGCAGAGTGTTCCGAATTCGGCGGTAAGTGTCCGTCAACTGGCCGAACATCTTCTCGCCGAACGGCACCTCGTCAGCGTAGTTGACACTTGAAACCCATAATCGGACGATATCTGCGCCGTACTTGTTGACGTAGTGGTCGGCCTCAGTCGGTTTGGCGTAACCTCCCTGCTGGGACTTAGAGATCTTTTGCCGGCTATCCACATCGACGACGAATGCGTGAGTAAGAACTTCGCGGTAGGGCGCGTGGCCGTTGAGGGCGACACTGGTAATCAACGAGGATTGAAACCACCCGCGATGCTGATCTGTCGCTTCGATGTAAACGTCGGCCGGCCAATGCAAGGCCGGGTGCTGCCGAAGAACGGCTTCATGGCTCACGCCGGAATCGATCCAGACATCCAAAGTATCGTTTCGCCTGGCAAGCCCTTCGGGTAAACCAAGCTGCCCAGCCAGTTCATCGTCTCCCAACTCATACCAAACGTTGGTGCCGCGAATTTCGACCAGATTGGCAAACTTACGAATCCAATCCGGATTCAAGATCGGCCGGCCGCGATCATAAAAGGCCGGTAGCGGCACACCCCAGCTGCGCTGCCTCGAGATGCACCAGTCCGGACGTGATTCGACGGTCGCGTAGATCCGGTTCCTGCCCCAGTGCGGCATCCATTTCACTTCGTCGACCACTTCGAGCGCTCGGGTCTTGAGTCGCTTGATATCGATAAAGAATTGTTCAACCGCGCGAAAAATAACGGGCGTTTTGGATCGCCAGCAGAACGGGTAAGTGTGCTGGTATTCTTTGGTGGAAAGCAAACACCCGACTTCGGCTAGTTTCTCTATGACCTCTTTGTTCGCGGCAAATACATATTTTCCAACCCATTCGGGAACTCCAACCTCCTCGGTGTAGCGCCCGTTGTCGTCGACGGGAGAGAGAAGGGGAAGTCCATATTTGAGTCCAATTTGATAATCTTCCTCACCGTGTCCGGGAGCTGTGTGCACGCAGCCAGTGCCGGCTTCGAGGGTCACGTGATCGCTAAGCAAAACGATCGAGTCGCGCTCCAGGAACGGATGCCGGCAGATCCATTTCTCCATTTCTGCACCAGTAAAAACTTCGAGGGGCCGGTCGACGGGATTCCAGCCGGTTTCCCGACCGAAATGTTCGACCAGTTCCGCAGCCAGGATTAGTACCCTGGGCGCGGTATGATCAGGATGGCTGAATTCCTGAAGCACATACTTGAACTCGGGGTGGACCGAGACAGCCAGGTTCGCGGGGATCGTCCAGGGTGTGGTGGTCCAGATGGCGATCGAAGCTGTTCCTGCGACGGGGCCGGTTCGGACCGGGAAAGCGACATAGATCGAGGGATCCGTGCGGTCCTTATATTCGACCTCAGCCTCGGCGAGCGCGGTCTGAGCGCCGGTGCTCCAAAAGACCGGTTTCCTACTCTGGTAAACCAGGTTCGCTTCCACGAGGTCAGCGAATACGCGAAGAATGACGGCTTCATAAGCCGGGTCGAGGGTCAGATAGGGGTGTTCCCAATCCCCGAGCACTCCGAGTCGTCGAAACTGGCGTCTTTGAATTTCGATGTATTTACGCGCATACGCTTCGGACTGTTTGCGAACCTCGAGGGGAGAAAGCCCCTTCGATTCTTTGACCACTTTGAATTCGATGGGCAGACCGTGACAATCCCAACCGGGTATAAAGGGTGCCCGGAACCCGGCCATCGCGCGGCTCTTGACGATCAAGTCTTTCAATACCTTGTTGAGCGCAGTGCCCATATGGACGTCGCCATTCGCGAATGGCGGCCCGTCGTGCAGTACAAAGACGGGATTATTTTCCCGCGCTTTCTGAATCTGTTCGTAGAGCTTCTCATTTTCCCAGCGAGCGAGAATCTCGGGCTCCCGGCTGGTCAGGTTGGCCTTCATTGGGAACTCTGTCTTGGGCAGATTCAATGTCTCTTTGTAGTTCATACGAAGGACACGGAAGCTAGCATCGATTGAAAAGATCGCCAAGGGTCGAGGAGGTTTTGAGTTTTGGGTTTTGGGTTTTGGGTTGCGGTAAGCCGCTAAGAATCACCCGAAACCCACGACACAAAACGCAAAACCTTCTCGCCTTTTCGTCGCTTAGTTTGGCAAGCGCGCTATTGTTGGAAGAGTTGGGAGCTTGCGCGCCAGAGACTAGCGCACGACCTGTGCGTTAGGAATGGGGAAATGAGATGGTCATTTAGAATTGTTCGTGTCGCTGGGATCGATGTTCGAATACATGTGACTTTCCTGCTCCTGCTTGCCGTGCTCGCTTCTTATTACGGTGCTCAGGGGGGCGCTGGGGGCGCTTTGAAGGTCCTGATTTTTTTCCTCCTGGTATTTCTCTGCGTGCTCTTGCACGAGTTTGGCCACGCTTTTGCCGCGAAGGCCTACGGAATCAAGACGGCCGACATCACCTTGTTGCCGATCGGCGGCGTCGCTCGAATGGAACGAATGCCGGAAAAGCCGGCTCAGGAGTTAGTGGTTGCGATTGCCGGCCCGCTGGTCAACGTGGTCATTGCAGCCGGATTGACAATAGTCATAGGCCTGACTGGAAATCTCGATTTCCATGAAATACTCGATCCGACCAGGCTCAGCGCATTATGGGCGCTGCTTTATTGGAACGTCATGATGGTCCTCTTCAACCTCATTCCGGCATTTCCGTTGGATGGGGGCCGCGTCCTGCGCGCGCTTCTGGCTACGAGGTTGAGTTACGCGCGTGCGACCAAGATCGCAGCAACCGTTGGGCAAGCGCTGGCTTTGATGATGGGGGTTTGGGCGTTTTACAAGGGACCGGCACTTCTGGTTCTGATCGCGATCTTTATTTACATGGGCGCCGAAAGCGAATCATCGCTGGTGCAAATGCGGTTCGCCACATCGGGCTTGCCTGTGTCGACGGCGATGATGACCCGCTTCGATACGCTGAATCATGGAGCGACCCTGGATCAGGCAATCGACGCCTTGCTTGGTACCTCTCAGCATGAATTCCCAGTGCTTGATGATAACGGTGGGTTTGCCGGTTTATTGACGAAACACGATCTTCTTGTCTCTTTACGGAAATCAGGTCCCGATACGCCTGTGGCGGAGGTAATGCTTACCGGGCTTCCTGCGCTCGCTCCGCAAATGAGTCTTGATGAGGCGTTTGTGATGATCAGTGAAGCAAAGGCGCCTGCCCTCCCGGTTATCGATAGTGCTGGTCAGTTGATCGGGTTGTTCACCACCGAAAACGTTGGCGAATTGGTCATGGTGCAGAGCGCGCTGGGCAAAAAGTCGCGCCGGTTTCGTGAGCGTCGATAGCGGCTTCGGCAGGGCCCAGAGCTGAGGTTAGGGCGATCAGCGGATCACAGACTTTCGTGTGAGTTTTTCCTAAACCGGTTTTGGAAGCCATCCCAGGCCATCTTCAGTCCGGCCCTTTGGGCGATATTCGCAACCGATCCATCCTTCGTAACCCAGGGTATCGACCAGACTGAAGAGATGCGAATAATTGACTTCGCCTCGGTCCGGTTCGGCTCGGTCGGGAACGCCGGCCAGTTGGAAATGGCCGATTTTCGAAAAGTATTTCTCCGTCCTGCGCGACAGATCCCCGCCCATGATCTGGGCGTGATACCAATCGAATTGGATCCTCAATGCAGGGTGGGAAAGCTCCTGGAGAATGTTGTCTGCCTGTTCAGCCGTGGTGAGGAAATATCCCGGGATGTCCCTCATATTAATTGGTTCGATAAGGATCGAGAGCCCGGAGTTGCCGATCTTTTCCAACGCATATGCGAGGTTAACCAAAAAAGTGCGATGGGCTTCTCGTTGGTCGACTTCTTTGGCGATCCCGGACATGACGTGGATTCGTTTACAACTCAATGTTTCGGAGTAGGCCAAGGCCTGGTCAAAGGTGTCTCGAAATTCTCTTTCACGGCCTGGGATTGCCGCTAAACCGCGTTCGCCGGCGGCGAAGTTTCCCGGGGGTGCATTAAATAACACCATCTCCTGACTTTGAGCCTGAAGCGCGGTTCGGATTTCGTGCGCGGGTTGATCGTACGGAAACAAGATTTCAATCCCTCGAAAGCCGGCATTCGCGGCTGCCTCGAATCGATCGAAGAAAGGGATTTCCTGGAACAGCCAGGAGAGGTTTGCATTAAATCGTGGCACGGGGAGGGCGGGGGAGTTTTGAGTTTTGAGTTTTGAGTTTTGGGTTTTGAGCGGCGGCGAGGCGGCGGTAGGGACGCGCTCCCGCGCGTCCGGCGTTGTAGGTCCTCAGAACGTGCGAAGGTGAAAGTAGGTGTAGCTCATGGGAAAGGGTCGTGCACCAAGTGTTGGAGCGGAGGAATTGTGGAAGCGCGAGGATCACTCAAAACCCAAAACCCAAAACGCAAAACCCAAAACCTCCCTCCCTACCCCCACTTTGCGCCGTAGGTTTCGCATAGATCCCTTATTTGTGATTCGTTCAAAGTCCGGATTTTTTGGCCGTGCAGGAGCAGCATCAGTTTTGAGGTCTCCTCCAGCTCTTCCATCGCATAGGTCGCGGAATCCAAGTCACTCCCAGAGACAACCGGCCCGTGGTTTGCCAGGAGCACCGCCGCGTGTTTGTCGGCATACTTTGCGATCGCATCTGCCAATGCTCTATCGCCCGGGCGAAAATAGGGAATCAAGGGAAGTTTGCCCACTCGCATCACGAAGTAAGGGGTGATCGGCGGGATACAACTCTCGGCATCCAGGCCATCCAAACAGGAAACTGCGGCAGCGAAGCTGCTGTGAAGATGAACGATCGCGCCGCTGTCCGGGCGTTTTTCGTACATTGCGAGGTGCAGGAAATATTCTTTGCTTGGCTTCGATCCCGAAAGATGAATCCCTTTCCAGTCCAATTTGGAAAGACTGGCCGGATCGAGCTCTCCAAGACAGGAATTCGTCGGAGTCAGTATCCAGCCGTCTTCCACGCGAGCGCTGATGTTACCGCTGCTTCCAGGACTCAGTCCGCGCCGGTAAAGATTATTTCCGATTTCCACGATGCGATCCCGGATCTTTTGTTCGCTTTTCATGTTTCACGAGCCGAGAAGGCGCCAGGCGTTGACGAAAAATTCTTCCGACCCGAAGTTTCCTGATTTCAGGGCCAGGGCGATTTGCCTGGTGCCGCTGGAAGCCAGAGTCCAAGGTACTCCAGGGTCGATTTCCGGCCCGATCCGTAAAAGGTCAATCTCAAGCTTCTGCACAATCGCCCCGGAAGTTTCCCCGCCGGCGACGATCAGCTGGGTAATGCCGTCATCGACGAATTTTGCAGCGACCGCCGCGAGAAACGACTCGCAAAGGTAGCCCGCTTGTTCGACACCGAGTCTCTTCTGATTCAGTGTTATCTCGTCCGGAGCGGCGCTGGTATAGACGAGCAGCGGTTCATCACTTGACCGGTGCTGCGTGGCCCAATGCAAAACGTCTTCCAGAGTGCTCTCAAATTGGGTATGAAGAGTCGCGGGTTCGACTCGACAGGATGGGTAAATCTTCCTGGCAACTTCTATCTGCTTGAGAGTCATTCGAGAACAACTCCCGGCCAGAATCGCTCGTCGGCCGGGTGGCGCGGTCGAACTGGCGGCTTTCTGACCCTGCAATCCGAAGTTTTTACCGAGCCCGAGGGCGAGGCCGGAACCGCCTGTCACCAGCCTCAGGTTTTTCGCCGCAACCGCCAATATCGCGAGATCTTCGTTTGATGTCGCGTCAGTAATGACTGCGGTCGGCGTCTTCGAGTCTATCGCTTCCAAGGCCTGTGAGACAGCCTTCTCACCTTGTCGAACCACATCCAGGCGGATCAGGCCCACTGCCAAACTCGTTTGGGCTGCCAACACTCGAACGATGTTTGGGTCCGACATGGGGGTGAGCGGATGATTCTGCATACCGCTCTCGTTCAGTAGCTGGTCGTGAACGAAGAGGTAACCGCGGTAGAGAGTGCGTCCGTTGTCTGGAAAGGCCGGAGAGGCAATTGTCAGTGTTTCTCCCAATTCGCGTAGGAGCGCCTCGATAACAGGGCCGATATTACCGCGAGGTGTCGAGTCGAAGGTCGAACAATATTTAAAATAATACTGGCGGCAGCCGAGAGACTTCAGCCAGGAGAGAGCATTCGTTGACTCGCTGATCGCCTGTTCCGGGGGGCAAGTCCGGGTTTTGAGGGCAACGACCACGGCATCCGCGTCCTTTAACTCCGCGGACGACTTTGGTACCCCGATGGTTTGAATGGTTCGGAAGCCGCTTTTCACCAGATTGTTGGCTAAATCGGTTCCGCCGGTGAAATCGTCTGCAATGCAGCCTAGGAAGGGCATGGGGGATCTTTCGAATGACGAAGTGCATCTTAACCGTCAAAAGACCTATTTGGAAGGAGTCTCATACGATTTCTTTAAAGGAGGATTTGCGCTCTCGCGCGGTACCTGTTCAGCGGTGTGGCATTGAAGATTGGAAAAACCGCGAAGGGAGCTTTCTCTGGCCAACGAGATTTTCGCGCTAAGGGGGAGGCAAAGCGCGGAGGCTTCGCTTACTTTGTCTACTGGATGCTGTTGTTACAGGAAACGATTTGCACAGAGCGCCTCATCCTGAGACCGTTCAGACTTACCGATGCCCCACAGGTCAAGGCTCTGGCCGGCGACCGTGAAATCTATGAAACGACGCTGTTTGTTCCTCATCCGTACGAGGATGGGATGGCGGAGTCCTGGATTTCGACACATCAGACTGGTTTCTATGAAGGCCTTGGAGTGGTCTTCGCGATTTGTCTGACGAACAAATCTCTGATCGGGGCCATTTCCTTGAACAAGACCGGTTTGTTCAATTCCGCAGAGCTCGGTTACTGGATTGGGACCGCGTATTGGAACCGCGGCTACTGCACCGAGGCGGCGAAAGCAGTACTGAAATACGGCTTTGATACTCTGAAGTACCACAAGATTTCGGCGAGGCATTTTATTGGCAACGTTTCATCTGGGCGCGTGATGGAAAAAGTCGGAATGAAACGTGAGGGGTTGCTCGAGGACGATGTGATGAAAGACGGAAAATACATTGCTGTTGAACTGTACGGGATAGTCAGCCCAGTGTGAGTTTTGGGTTTTGAGTCAGGCGAGACGATCGAACCGAACGTCCTCAACGCAAAACGCAAAACCCAAAACTCAAAACCCAAAACCCTCCCCCTCCCCCTCCCCGGCGAAGCCGCGTCGCACGGTGTTCTCGGTTACGACGCGGGAAAACATGAAGTTGAGTAGATAATCTGTTCCGCCGGCTTTCGTTCCACCGCCGGACATCTTGAATCCGCCGAAGGGATGGCGGCCCACGATTGCACCGGTGATGGGCCGATTGATGTAGAGGTTTCCGACCATAAATGCCGAACGCACTCGAGCAATGTTTTGCGGGCTACGCGAGTAGAGGCCTCCCGTGAGGGCGAACGGCGTGTTATTGGCGATTGCGACAGCCTCATCCAAATCGTTCGCCGGGATGACGACGAGCACCGGCCCAAAGATCTCTTCCTGCGCCAGGCGGGCAGCCGATTCGACCCCGGTAAAGATTGCCGGCGCCATGAAATACCCTTCAAGCCCGGACGGCAGCTGCGCCTGGCAGGCGAGGTGATGCTCGCGCTTGCCAAGCTCAAGGTACTTCTGAATCTTGGCAAAGGCGTCCTGATCGACGACGGGACCAATGTCCGTATCAGGGTGTTCCGGAAGCCCAATCTTCAGCGCAGCGACTGCTTCAATCAACCGTGGGATCAATCGTTTGTGGACATCGCGCACGGTGATTAAACGTGATAGCGCGGAGCATTTCTGACCCTGGAAATCGAAGGCCGAATGGATAATACCCAGAATGGCTTCGTCGAGGTCCGCGTCGGTATCGATGATCAGCGCGTTTTTGCCACCCATTTCGCAGACCACCTTTTTCAGGTTCCTCTGATCGCGATGAGTAACTGAGGCCATTTGCCAGATGGAGGTTCCGACCTCTCGCGAACCCGTGAAGGCAATTAAGTCGACATCCGGGTGAGCGACAAGGAGCGATCCGGCAGCTTCACCGGTGCCGAAGACCAGGTTGGCGACCCCATCGGGTAATCCGGCTTCCTGCAAGAGGCTCATGAAACGCGCTCCGATCACCGGAGATTGTTCCGCAGGTTTGATTACGACTGTATTCCCGCTGACGAGAGCGGCAACCGTCATGCCGCAGAGAATGGCGAGCGGAAAATTCCAAGGCGCTATGATGGCGCCGACTCCTCGTGCGACGTAGCTCTCGATACTCACTTCGCCTGGCACGTTCTGGGTCAGGCGCCCGCGGGCGAGACGGCGGATTTCGTGAGAGTAGAACATGCAGAAGTCGATCGCTTCAACGACGTCCGCCTCAGCTTCCGACCAGGTTTTGCCAACTTCGAAGACTTCCCATGCGGCTAGTTCGTACCGATTTGTTCGCAATCTGACAGCCAGGCGTTCGAGAAATTCCGCGCGCTCTTCCACGGGGGCCTTACTCCATTTTGGGAAGGCTTTTCTCGCGGCGGCTACAGCGTTGACCACGTCTATTGTCGTACCGAGAGCGGCGTGCCCGATCGTTTGTTTCGGTAAGGCCGGATTGATCGACGTCATTTGTCGCGATCCCATGACCGGCTTACCCGCGATGATGTGGGGATAAGATTGTCCAAGTTTGGCGCGGATCTCTCCCAAAGCCTGACTCATCCGGTTGCGGGAAGACGAAAGGGTGAAATCGGTTGGGGCTTCATTAACGAAGTCGGGCTCTTGAGAGGGCCGCCGGACCGGCGTACGGCGCGGCGAGCCCGAAGAGGAAACGAGATCCGGGGTCGGCAGCCGGCCGTTTGAGAGTCGCGACGAGGGGTCCCTCAGCAGCTCGCTGATGGGCGCGTTGGCTCCGAATTTTGCCCTTAGAAACCCTTCGTTGGAGGTATTTTCGAGCAGGCGGCGAACGAGATAAGCCATACCCGGAACAAGTTGTCCCACAGGGCAGTACTCGCGGACGCGGTACCCAAGCGAAACGAGCGCGCGCCTGATCGGTCTTGCCATACCGTACAACATCTGGAATTCATAATCGCCGGGCTGCACGCCGAGCTTCTTCGCGTAAATCGCTGCTTGGGCCAGACTGCGCACGTTGTGAGACGCCAATGCCGGATAAACGACGTCTCGATTCTCCAACAACAACCGAGTAATCCGCTCATAGTTGGCGTCGGTCTCCGGTTTCGCCAGGTAGACAGGGATTTCCCAGGTCTTTTGCGCGGCAACGACCTTCTCGAAGTCCCAGTAGGCACCTTTGACCAGGCGGATCGTGAAGCGCCGGCCCTTTTGACGACCCCAATCCAGCATTTTTTCGGTATCCGCCTGAGAGTCGCGCAGATAAGCCTGGATGACGAAACCGAGGTGAGGATAATCCCGAAGCTCCGGCTCACTTAAGAGACTCTTGAAAAGGTCCAGGGTGAGATCTTTCAACCCGTGGTGTTCCATATCAAGGTTGATGAATGCGCCTAACTCTTTGGCTCGAATGGCGATGGGCTTAAAGGCGCGCCAAGATCGCGGCAATGCTGGTTTCTGGATCGGAGGCCTGAACTCGAGCACAAAGAGCGGAGATCTTTACCGAAATATTGACTAAAGGCGGTTCACTTGCGCTCAAAGGGCCCTCCAATTTCCAATCGCCCGTGCCCACGGCCAAAAAATCGAGGAGTTCGCGATATCTGGCCGCGAATTCGTCAGCTTCGCGCTCGCTGACGACTGCTTCGCCCAGGATATCCACCGTAAAGCGTGCACCCTCTTTCCAGATTCGGCGCAGATTCGGAAAAGCGGATTTTCCATCCTGGCCGCAAATAAATAGATTCGCCATCGCCAAGACATTTTCGCGAATGAGAGCCGCAGGAATGGCCGGGACCAAGCGGCCAACGGTCAGGGCGCCGCGAAGAAGCGATGAGACAGGCGCCTTAACGTCTTTGAGATATTCGATCATGTGCTTCACCACGTCATCGGACGAAGTCAAGGTCGGCAGGACGTCAACGAATCTGAACATCTGGGTCTTGAAAACCGGATCACGCATTGACCATTCCATTAAACGCCCATGGAAATCATGGTCGCCAAAAAGGCTCGGGTGGCGGCGGTCTTTGTCGATCAGGGCAAAGATCTCCCGGCCCAGTTGCTCAATTTCTAATTGGGTCGTCGCGTCGCTACTCATGACCTTCAGTTAATACCGCTCCGATACCGGCTGGAGACGTGCTGCATGATTGGCGGCGCAATGTAGCATAAGCTTGACGTTCGGCGTTTGGCGTTCAACCGTTTGGCGTTCGGCGGCGCAGTCAGGACATCCGTGGGCGCAGGCGGCGTTCTGGGCGGTGCAGTCCTCCCCGGACGGGCTCCATGTATCCGTTTAGCGTTGGTCATACGGCCCGAAAGGTTCCCGGGGTTTGGCCGTTTCCGATCTGTGGCCCGAAGTGGCCAAAAAAGCATAGCCCAGGGTGAACCCTGGGTTAATTTCCCAGCCGGATTAGCCCTGAAGGGGCCACCAGATACGGCGAGAATCGGTTCCTCGGCCTTTGAACCGGATCGCGTGCACATTCCCAGCCCCTTCACCTTCAGGGCGAAACGTTTATTTTCGGTTAACCCAGGGTAAACCCTGGTATCTGTATAGCGAAGTCTTCGACCTCAAACCGACCAGTGGTCTGCATCTGAAAAACTCGGCTCATTTGTCCAACTTTTTGACACCACGAACGGTTAGCGTCGGTAATACCCCCTATGTGGCGATGCCAGAATCAGCCGCTCACCTTCAAAAAAACGAGAACGAGGACGAGACGAGGACGAGGACGATTTTAGGAACGAGCGTTCGAGGTTCGAGACTTCGAGACATCACCTTTAGGCTGTTTCCGCTCACCGCAAACCTCCTTCTCCCTCGCTCCTCGTTCCATCGTTCTTAAAATCGTCCTCGTCGTCGTCCTCGCCCTCGTCCTCGAGTTTTGAGCTTTGCCGGTTCAAAAGCGGTTCGCAGTCAAAAGAGCCGGCGCTAAACACAAACCAACCTTGGGCTAAGCTTTCTTGCCCCTTCGGGGCGGGCCACTTCGGGTCGTATGACCGACGCTAAACAATACGGCTCCATAGGTCGGTCAGATACGGGCTGGAAGTCTGCGCTCACTCAGGGACGGATACAGGCGGGACGCCTGTGTCCCACTAAATCTTTGCCTTCGAACGACCTTGCCAGGCGCGCAAGATTTCCAAGCCGGGCGGAACCATCGAGATGATGATAATGGCCAGAATCACCAATGAGAAATTCTTCTGGACGTATGGGAGATTTCCGAAAAAATGCCCGAGCAGAACCACGCTAAATACCCAGACAAACGCTCCGATCACGTTATAGGCAAAAAATTTCTTGTAACTCATGGAGCCCATTCCAGCCACAAATGGGGCGAACGTCCGGATCAGCGGAAGGAACCGTGAAAGCATGATCGTTTTTGCGCCATGGCGTTCGAAGAAAGCGTGCGTTTTTTCGAGATATTTCCGATTAAATATCCGACTCTGTGGGTTGCTGAAAAGCTTTTGGCCGAGTTTCTGACCGATCCAGTAATTCGTGGTATGCCCGAGAATTCCCGCGATGGTGAGCAGCAGAAGAATAAGCGGCAAACTCAATGAGCCGTTTTCTGCCGTCAATGTGCCGACGGTGAACAACAGGGCATCTCCCGGGAGAAATGGGGTGATCACCAGTCCTGTCTCGCAAAAGATGATCAAGAATAGCAACGCGTAGATCCAGGCTCCGTAGCTACCGGCCAGTTGACCGATATAAAGGTTAAGGTGCAGAATGATGTCCAGAAATTTCAAAATCCAATCCATAGGGCGAAATCGGGCAACGAGTCGGCCAGAGAAAGGTTTTCCGCAACTGAAATCAGTGCAGTTGTTCGCGGAATTAATTTAAACGTTCGGAATAGTAACCGAGTCTATAGGTTCGAACGTATTAGATATTGAATACCGGGATGGGAAAGGGTTGGTGACTTTGAGCCCTGCCAAAAAGGTATACGGAAATATTTTGGAAGTTTTTAATTATGAAGAGACGTAAATTGATCAATCGGCCCCTGTGCCTTGGAGATTTGATTTTAGCAGTGAGCTCCTATTCGGATTCCCAAGAAGAGACTGCTGCCACGGTAGCCAATCTTCTCGCTTCGGGCCAAGTAAGCTTAATGAATAACGGCCGCAAGGTGAGAGCCCGGGTTCGT
Source organism: uncultured Verrucomicrobiae bacterium (assembly GCA_963789065.1). Classification (GTDB taxonomy): domain Bacteria; phylum Verrucomicrobiota; class Verrucomicrobiia; order Chthoniobacterales; family JAFAMB01; genus JAFAMB01. Next base: position 24,413 of record CAWBKA010000019.1, read on the forward strand.
TGATTTTCAGCGAGGTCTTACTGGGAATAAGGTAAAAAGTCCTTTCCAACCTTTGCCTTCGCCTTAACGTCATCGCGTGATTCCACGGTATTCCCGACCCCGGATGCTGGAGGTCTGGGCGGATGAGCGCAAATTTTCGATATGGCTGGAAATTGAGTCTCTGGCGTGTGAAGCCATGGCCCAGGTTGGGCTGATTCCAGAGGCTGATGCCAAGGTTATCCGTGATCGGGGGAAGTTTTGTGTTTCGGAGATCCTCGAGATCGAAAGACGGACGAATCACGATGTAATTGCCTTTCTCGAAAATGTCGCCTCTTACGTTGGACCTGAGGCGAGATGGATGCATCAGGGTCTTACTTCCTCGGATATCCTGGATACGGCACTGGCGGTGCAACTCGTTCAGTCGTCTGACATCCTGCTGGAAGAGGTTGGCAGATTGCGGGAGGTCATTGCCCAAAAGGCTCGGCAGTATAAGTACACTCCGATGATCGGGCGCAGCCACGGCATCCATGCCGAACCGATTACTTTTGGTTTGAAGATGGCCCTGATGTTCGACGAGTTCGGCAGGGCCGAATATCGGCTTCGTGCTGGTCGCCAAGAGATCGCTGTTGGCAAACTGAGTGGCGCAGTGGGGACACATGCTCATCTGGATCCCAAAGTGGAAACGGCGGTTTGCGAGAAACTCGGGCTGAAGCCGGACCCCTTGTCGACCCAGGTTATTCAACGCGACCGACACGGACAGTTTAGTGCCAACCTGGCGGTGGTAGCTTCCAGTATCGATCGATGGGCGACCGAGTTTCGGCATCTGCAGAGAACCGAAGTGCTTGAACTGGAGGAGTATTTCAGTCCAGGCCAGAAGGGAAGTTCTGCCATGCCACACAAAAGAAATCCCATTACGGGTGAACGGCTGAGCGGGCTCGCGAGGGTAATCCGTGGAAATGCGATGGCCGCATTCGAAAATGTAGCGTTATGGCACGAGCGGGACATCAGCCACAGCAGTGTGGAACGCATCATCCTGCCGGATTCGTGCATCCTGATGGATTATATGCTGGCGACGCTCGCCGAGCTGGTCGCGGGTCTTCAGATCTATCCGGAAAACATGCAGAAAAATCTGGAAATCACCAGAGGCCTCTATTTCAGTCAGACAATCTTATTGGAACTCACGCGACGCGGGCTCGAACGGAAGCCTGCCTACGAAGCCGTTCAACGAGCCGCGATGGCGACTTGGCAAGGCTCGACTGATTTCTTGACAGAAGTGAAGAAGATTTCCGAGATCACATCGCTGATCCCGCCGCTTGAACTCGAGCAACTTTGTTCGCTGGAACAGCATTTTCGTCATATCGATCGGACATTCGAAGACCTGGGGCTTTAACAGAAGAATCCTGGGATTAACCTGTCCCTGGAGCAAAGCGGGGAGTTGCGACAAAAGGCAGCGAAGTAGGTCCGGACAGAAGAGAGCGAAGAAAATTTGAACAAAAGGCAGCAAAGAAAGCAAAGGGTGGCGGAGGGCAGGGCCCGTCCGAGCGGGGCTCGCGCGCGTCCCGCCCCGGCACCGCGCGTGCAATCTTAGAAAGGCGCTTTCAGCGCGGTAGGGACGCGCTCCCATAAGCGCTAACTTAATCAAAGCCTCGGCGCGGAGAATCCTTCTTCCCAGCGGGACAGCAAGATAGTAGCCAGGCACGAAGTGCCTGGAGTCATGAGGAAAAGAGCCCCGTCCCAGCGGGACGATTGAACGGATCTCGGCTTAGATCAGACGCCAACATACCTTTCATCAGGAAGACCTGGGGTTCCTAAAGCGGCATGAACTCGGTTTCGACGACTAATATCTCCGGGACTGACAATGACTTCGCCCCTTCGACCGTCCCTCCGGGACGGGAGCTTTCTGCATCGCTACCCAGGCACTTCGTGCCTGGCTACTATCAGCCTGTCTCTCCGGGACAAAAGCCAATTCACCCATCCAAGGGCCTCGCATTAAGTTAGCGCTTATGGGACGCGCTCCCGCGCGATCCGGGTCGGCACGTCTCCAAGCGTCCTTTCGCCCCTTTTGGAAGCGTGCGTTTCGTGGATCGCGCTGCAGATGTAGAATCTGCGTAGAGGCCCAGGCTACGTCCGAGCCGGAGCTTCCGCGTGCTTCGGTCAACGTTTCGTTCCGACAAAAGAGCGTGGCAGGGTCGTGCTACCCGCGACCGCTAGCTTCACCGATTTGCGCCTTCTCATGGTGTAGGAACGTGCCACGCCGGTCGCGCGGGAGCGCAACCCTACCGCGCCCGGCGAAATGCGGACATGCCGTGTCGAGCGAACTGCGCCCGGTGAGAGGTGAATTGTGAATGATGAACGGCTAACAGCGCCCAGTAAACGCCGAACGCCGAACGCCGAACGCCGAACGCCGAACGCCGAACGCCAAACGCCGCTTGCCTTCTTGACTTCCCGCTCTTCTGCTCTACTTAAATCGTATATTCCTCCCCAGCTGGCTTTATAATTTTTTAGAACGTGATAATCTGCGCGCTAAGTGATTGGTATGTCTCGCCGTATTCTCCCATTGCTGCTTGTCCTGCCACTGATCGTGGCGGGTTGTAAGAAAAGTTCGACCCTCGCAAAACTGGACGAAAAATCGGCTCCCGCTGCTTCGGCGTCTCCGCCGCCGGTCGCGGTAGCGACGCCATCGCCGGCGCCGCCGGCGATCGATCGTTCAGCGAAGGTGATCGTATTCTGTTATCATCGGTTCGAAGATAATCCGCGCGACAGCCTTGGCTATTGCGCCGGCGGAATTCCGGGCGCAGATGAAGGAGCTGAAGGATAACGGCGATCGAGGTCGTTCCGATGAAGGATTTTCTGGCGTGGCGCCGGGGTGAAAAATCGATTCCACCGAAGAGCGCCGTGATAACGATCGACGACGGTTACGTGTCCGGCTATGCGGTAGCCTGGCCGATCTTGAAGGAGTTTGGGTATCCGTTCACGATGTTTATCTACACGAATTACGTCGGCGTGGCGGCAAATCGATCACCTGGGCGCAACTCGAACAGATGCGTGACGCGGGTGTAGACATTGAGAGCCATACAGTCTCGCATCATGACCTTCGTCACGCGCCCAAAGGTCAGGAATATACTGCCTGGCTGCACAACGAGATTTACACTTCAAAAGATATTCTTGAGCAAAAGCTCGGGATCAAGATTCTCGCGTTTGCGTTTCCCTACGGAACGCACAACGAAGTGGTTCGTAAGATGGCGACGGAGGCTGGGTATCAGGCGTTATTCACGGTCTATGGCCAACATATGGGGATCGATGCTCCTGCTGACCAGCTCGGGCGCTACGCAATCGAGTCGATACATCCGGACGTTTTCAAGATGGCGGTCAATTTTGGCAACAATGATGGTGTCGGTCCCGGCGTGGAAGCAGCTCAGCTAGCCTCGGCCGCAATGGTGACTCAGCCGATGAACGACGAAAAAATTGCGAACACCCGACCGGTCATCAAGGCGAACCTCGCGTCGATGGGTGAGGTCGAACCCAACTCTGTGGAGATGCGGATCAGCGGGTTTGGTCCCGTGCCGGCAAAGTACGATCCGCAAACGAAATTGGTTTCTTACGAATTTACCCAGAACCTGGTTCCGAAAACATACACTGTCATTCTCTCAGCAAAGGTGAAGGGAAGAAAAATGGAGACCCGCTGGAACTTCACGGTGGATCCTTCAGCGCCGGCGGCCGGTAAGCAAGCTGCCACTCAAGGGACATAATCGTGTTTTCACAGCTTTCCGATAAGCTCCAGGACGTCTTCAAGGATCTCCGCGGTCACGGGAAGATCTCGGAGACGAATATCACCGACGCCATGCGGCAGGTGCGCATGGCGCTGCTCGAGGCCGACGTCGATTTCAGGTCGCCAAAGACTTCATCGCCCGGGTCAAGGACAAGGCGCTGGGCGAGGAAGTGTTGCGTTCGGTGACGCCCGGCCAGCAGATCGTCAAGATTTTCCACGATGAGCTGACCGCCCTGCTCGGTGGCGGTAACGAGCCGCTGAATCTCGAAAAGCCGGCTCGGATCATGATGGTCGGTCTGAATGGCGCGGGCAAAACCACCTCTCCGCAAAGCTCGCTCTGTATCTGAAAAAGCAAGGCAAGGCGCCGTTGCTCATCGCCTGCGATCTTGCAACGACCTGCAGCCATCGATCAACTCGCCACACTCGCCGGCCAGGTCGGCGTGCCGGTATTTCGGCCGGCGCCGGGCGGACACGACGTGCTCAAGGTGGCGAAAGTGGCCTTGAAATGGGCCGACGAGCAGAGCGGCAACGTCCAGATCTTCGATACCGCCGGCCGGCAGGAAATCGACGAGGCTCTGGTCGCGAATTAAAGAGTCTGCGGGAATTTCTGCAGCCGCAGGAGGTTTTGCTCGTATGCCGATGCCGCCACCGGCCAGCAGGCGGTGAGCGTGGCCACCCATTTTCACGAGGCCCTCGGACTCACCGGCCTGGTGCTCACCAAGCTCGATGGCGACGCCCGCGGCGGCGCGGCGCTTTCCATGCGCGAAGTGACCCAGCGCCCGATCAAATTTGCCGGCGTCGGCGAAAAGCTCGACCAATTCGAGCCGTTTTACCCCGATCGGCTCGCCGGCCGCATCCTGGGCATGGGCGATATCGTCGGCCTGGTGGAGAAGGCGGCCGAGGCCATCGACGAGGAAGAGGCGGCCGCGCCTGGAGGAGAAAATGCGCACCGCGACTTTCGACCTGAACGACTTCCTCGCCCAGTTCAAGATGCTGCGGCGAATGGGGCCGCTTGGAAAATATCCTTGGCATGTTGCCCGGGATGGGTAATATTAAAGACTTTTCGGTTGACGAAAAACAGATGAAGCGGGTCGAGGCGATAGTGCTTTCGATGACGCTGGCCGAGCGAAAAAGCCCGGACATCTTGAATGCCCGGCGCCGCCAGCGCATCGCCCGCGGCAGCGGGATTTCCGTCACCGAAGTGAACACCTTCTTCAGCGGTTCAGCCAGATGAGAAAAATGATGAAGAATGTGGGCCAGATGAAGCAGATGCTAGCCCGGGTCCCGCGGGCTGGAACGAACGGAAGATAGGGACATTTGAGGGACGTTGTTCCAATATTGATATGGCTGTTTCGATAAGATTAAGCAGAGAAGGAACCAAAAATCGTTCCTATTACCGTGTTGTAGTGGCAGAAAAACGCAGCCCGCGCGACGGGAAGTTTATAGAGGCTATCGGCAACTATGACCCTCGCGAGACAGGAGAAAACTTTCGTTTGGACCTTGACCGCGTCGACTACTGGGTAGGGCATGGCGCTCAGCCGAGCGCAACTGTCGCGAGCATGATCCTGAAGGCTCGTAAGAAAGTTGCAGCCGCTCCCGCTCCCGCTTAATAAGACCAGTGGAGACCTTTCTCGAGTTTGTCATCAGGCAGCTAGTTGACGCACCCGAGGAAGTTCTGGTTACCAAGGTGGAGCAGGGCCGCAAATTGATCTTCAAAGTTGAAATGCGAAAGTCTGATGTCGGCAAGGTTATTGGCCGCAGCGGCCATACCATCACTGCCATGCGGAACGTTTTGAACGCCGCCGCCTCGAGGTCAGGCCAGCAGGTATTGCTGCAGATCGTTGAATAGCTAAGGTAAGTGAAGGAGACATGGGCGTCTCGCCCTTGAATCTGTGAAGATCAAGGGCGAGACGCCCATGTCACAGTTTCCTGGTCGCACTATTTACTGTGGAACTATCGCGCAAGATCGACAAGCTTCGCACTGGAGAGGCGTGGGATAGCCTGCTCAACGCGTATTACCGGTGGCGCCGGCCGTTGAACATTGGAGAGATGGTTCGCGAGCTCGAATCCAAGGGATTCGATCGGATTCGTTCCAAGTACGCGAATCCGGATGATCAAAAAGGCTGGCCGAAATATGTCGGTGCGCGGGAATGGCTCGACCTGGCGATAAGGCAGGCCCGATTTTTGCAATTGGACCGGCGCAAGCCGGTTCGCGTTCTAGATATTGGGAGTGGTGCAGGCTATTTCCTGTTTGTCTGCAAGCAATTTGGTCACAGCGTTATGGGTTTGGATCTGGATTGGCCGCCGATGTATGCCGAAATGTTCGAGATGCTGGAGATGCCTCGCCGCGTTTGGCGCATCGAACCCTTTCAGCCACTGCCGGATCTTGGCAGCCGATTCGATTTAATCACCGGTTTTGCTGTCTGTTTCAATTCTCATGGCTCTGATGCAGTTTGGGGAATGAAAGAATGGGAGTTCTTTCTGGATGATGTGTTTGAGAAGCTCCTGTCCAAATCCGGTGAGATCTTTTTTGAGCTAAACCCCGAGCCGTGGGGCTTTTACACGCCGGAATTGGGCGAATACTTCCGGCGTCGCGGTGCGTGGGTGGAAGGGAAGAGGGTGTGGCTTAAACCACGCTGAGGAGAACCGTATCGGCGTGTCGGCGTTTGAGCGTATCGGCGTTTGGACGCGCATCTCTATCGCGCCTGACGAAAACACTTAATTTAATCTGTGTAATCTGCGAAATCTGCGGTTAAAAATAAAAAACAAAATCCCGGAATTCTCACTCGGAGTTGGCCAGGCAAGCCGCGATAAATCCACGGAATAGTGGATGCGGCGAATTCGGTTTCGATAAAAACTCCGGGTGAAATTGGCAGGCTAAGAACCAGGGATGATCGCGGAGCTCGATCAATTCGACCAGCTTGGCGTCGGGCGAAGTGCCACAAATCACAAAGCCCTTCTCTTCCATCACCTCTTTGTATTTCAGATTGAATTCGTACCGATGGCGATGCCGTTCGGTGGTCTGGTTGGCGCCGTAAATCTTCTCGGCGAGGGTTCCGGCAACAAGATCAGTAGGCCAGCTGCCTAGCCGCATCGAAGCCCCTTTTTTCCTAACCTCTTTTTGTTCCTCCAGTAAACAGATGACAGGGTGCGGTGCGTGCTCCTCAAATTCGGTGCTATTGGCGCCCTCTAGTCCACAGACATTGCGCGCGAATTCAATCGTGGCGACCTGCATTCCGAGACAGAGCCCGAGGTACGGCAAGCGCCTCTCTCGAGCGTATTTGCAGGCGACGATTTTCCCTTCGACCCCCCGGTCCCCGAATCCGCCCGGAACGAGGATGCCGGCCACGGTTCCCAGGGCTTTGGAAGGGTCGACTGCTCCCAGGTCCTCGGCATCGATCCGTACGATTTCGATTCCGCAATCGTTGGCGGCGCCCGCATGCGTCAAGGATTCGTAGATGCTTTTGTAGGCGTCTTGCAAATCGATGTACTTACCAACGACGGCAACTTTGAGATTTTTCTTAGGGGAGATGACTCGTTGAACAAAGCGACGCCACTCGGCCATGTTGGCGGATGGGGTATCGAGGCGGAGCAAGCGGCAGATTGTCTCATCCAGCTTTTCATCCTGGAGGGTAAGAGGGAGTTCGTAGATGGTGTGGTCAACATCCCGTACCTCGACGACCGCGTGTAAAGGAACGTTACAAAACAGCGCGAAGCTTTTGCCGAACCTCCAAACCGAGCGGCTTTTCGGTTCTGCACAGCAGCACGTGCGGTTGAAGGCCAATTTCGCGCAGCTTGGCGATACTTTGCTGCGAAGGCTTAGTTTTCAGTTCTCCAGCAGCCTTGATGTATGGAACCAGGGTCACGTGCATGATCACGACATTGTCTGGCCCGACCTCGAGTTGAAATTGGCGGATCGCCTCCAGGAACGGTAATCCTTCAATGTCTCCTGTTGTACCGCCGATCTCGGTAATAATGACATCTCCGACCTGCTCCTTGGCAAGCCGCTGGATGCGACCCTTGATTTCGTCTGTGACGTGTGGAATGACCTGCACCGTCTTCCCCAGATAGTCGCCTCGGCGCTCCTTTGACAGCACGGTTTCGTACACTTGGCCGCTGGTGACGTTGTTGGCGCGGGAAAGCACACAGTTGGTAAATCGTTCATAGTGACCTAGATCCAGATCGGTCTCTGCGCCGTCACTCAACACGTAGACCTCTCCGTGCTAAACGGGCTCATGGTTCCAGGATCGACATTGAGGTACGGATCGAACTTTTGCATGATACCCGCAGTCCTCGGTGCTCGAGCAGAGTCCCAAGTGCCGCTGCAGCCAGCCCTTTGCCCAGCGAACTAACCACGCCGCCCGTTACAAAAATATATTTCATCCATTCCTCCTGCTCAATATTAGCCGTTCAACCTGAGTCGCGTCCTCGAGTGTGTCTACCCCGGGCGAATTGGCCTCGGAAACGATGACGCGAATCTTCATGCCATTTTCCAAAGCGCGCAACTGCTCGAGCTGTTCAGCTTGTTCCAGAGAGCTCGGAGGCATCTTTACGAATTCCAAGAGCGCCTTTCGACGGTAGCCATAGATGCCGAGGTGCCTGTAAGTGCTAATCTCGATGCTCCCGCGGCGAAAAGGGATGCCGCTGCGAGAGAAGTAGAGTGCGTCGCCCTGGTGATCAAAGACCACCTTCACGTTCTGCTCGCTGGCGAATTCCTCGGGCGAAAGCGGCGCTGCTGCGGTGATGATCTGGATGTGGCGACTCTCCTTCAACTTTCGGGTGAGCTGTTGCAACAGGCCAGGGTCAATCAAGGGCTCATCACCCTGGATATTGAAAACAATCGAGGCCTTTTTCAATTTTCGTGCAACCTCGGCAATTCGATCGGTTCCGCTGGGATGATCTGTAGCGGTGAGGGCAACTTCTGCGCCGAAATCAAATCCAGCCTCGGCGATCCGCATGTCATCCGTGGCAATGATAATTTGATCAAAGCAGCCCGCTTCTAGACATCGTTCCCAGACGTGCCGGACTAGCGGCTTACCGGCGATGTCGTGGAGGGGCTTCCCAGGAAATCGGGTTGATCGCCAGCGGGCCGGGATAATGCCGACAACTTTACTCATTCGCACGAGTCTTAACCCGGGAATCGCCAATGAATCAATCCCGCAGGATAAACTTGACCACTTCACCGAAGTCTTTCGCAACCAGAGTGGCCCCCGATTTCATCTCCCCTCCGGCGGCTTCGGTATCGAAAAGGATCACGGCTCTGACACCAGCCCGAATCCCGGCTTCGGCGTCAGAAGCTCGGTCGCCGACCATGTAGCTCTGGCCCAGATCAATGTCTAAATCTGTCGCCGCTTCCAGGAGCATGCCCGGATTTGGCTTCCTTCGCGGCGATGCCTCTTGAGGCGTATCCGCACAAAAATAAGTGGCATCAATGATGCCCGGACCGAGCTGTCTCTGGAGTTCCTGTTGAACGGCCCAAAAATCTTTCTCGGTGAAAAATCCCCGTCCGATGCCACTCTGATTAGTAACGATAACGAGTTTGAAGCCGGCGCTTTTCAATCTGGGAAGCAATTCGTTCACACCCGCAAGAAGCTCGACCTCGGCAGGTCGGGCGCAATGCCCAACGTCTTTCATCAGCGTTCCGTCGCGGTCGAGAAAGATCGCTTTATGTCTTGCCGGGTTCTTCCTATCCATTCTTATCCGTAGGTATCGCGAAAACTCTCCAGGAGTTCCTCGGGAGTGAGCGTAGCTGTCCCTATCTTGCCCACGACCACGCTGCTGGCGTGATTCGATATCTCGGCTGCTTCGATGGCCGTAGCACCCGAAACCAAGGCGAGCGTTAAGAGGGCAATCGCCGTGTCGCCTGCACCCGAGAGATCGTATACTTCACGAGCACGAGACGGGATATGAAACGGTGGCTTACCTTGATCAAAGAGAATCATCCCTTGTTCTCCAAGGGTCACTAGCAGATGATCCGGATTCCAAATTCGAAGCAGTTCGGCGCCCACGAGCAGCAGATGACGATCGTCTAATGGTTCCGAATCGGGTTCATGCCAGGGTCTGTTCGCGGCGGCAAACGCCTCACTCCGATTTGGTTTCACCGCGGTGATTCCGCGCCAGATCAAACGATTGTGCAGATTCGGGTCAGCTGTCACCAGTTTCCCTGCCCGCCGCGCCAAAGTAGCGACCAGGTCGACAAACCGTTGCTGCAGAAGACCCTTTCCGTAGTCTTCAAAGATAATAGCGTCGAGTTGAGGCAGCAGTTCGCGGACTTTTTCGACGAAGCGATCCTGTGCTTCATCGGCAAGCGGTTGCGGCCTCTCGCGGTCGACTCGTACGACCTGTTGCTGGCGCGCGATGATTCGGGTCTTGACGATGGTCTGAAAGGATCCGTCGTGCTGTACCGCATCCAGGCCAATTCCGTTCTCGGCGAGAAGATTTCTTAATTTCTGAGCGTGCGAATCCTCTCCGATTAAGCCCATGACGAATACCGAAGGGGTAAATTCGCGGACATTTCTTGCCACATTGGCCGCGCCGCCCGGGTAATATGATTCCCTGATCACCTCCACCACCGGCACCGGCGCCTCCGGCGAAATGCGAGAGACCCGGCCCCACACGAACTCGTCGAGCATCAAATCGCCGATAACCAGAACGCGCTTAGTTGGAAAATTACGGAGGAGTTCTTCGACACGCTCTAGCTTCACGGTGCTCAAGCCATATTCGTAATGGGCGTTTGCTCAAAGAAAAATTTGCTTTTAGGATTCGCCCATTGTTGCTCTAAAGGAGCGGGAGAGCTTGAACCGAGCCGAACATCTCAGACGGTCGCCTGAGAGCTGAGCCGGACTTGGAGTGTGATTAAATGAAAAGAATTCGATTCGTTTTTCCAGTGACGGTTTTTGTCGCGGCGCTATCAGGCTTTGCTGAATCGCCGCCCAATCACGTCGATCTTTCCAAGTTCCCGGCAACCCAACTGGATGAGGTCGTGGTACCACTTCCGAGTGAGGTATTTAATGTTTTGGACAAATTGGGCACGCCAAATTGGCAAGGGGAATTAAGGGAACCGATCATCAAGAATCGTGGAGAGCGTACCCAGATTGCTCTCCTGCTGGGCTCCGTTGTCGCCGAAGGATTTGTGGCTGTTGAAGCAGCCGACAAAGGACGAGTCCAGCAGATCGGCCGCGACGTGCTCGAACTTGCCAGAGCAATTGGAGTCGAATCTACGGTCTTAAGCCGAACAAATTCGATCGTCACAAAAGCCGATGCCGGCAACTGGGTCGCTGTCCGCCGAGAGCTCGATGGAGCTTTAACCGATGTGAAAAATGCCATGATCGAGCTCAAAGATGATCAACTGGCACATCTGGTCAGCCTTGGCGGTTGGTTGCGCGGTACAGAAGTCCTAACTTCTGTGGTCCAAAAGAGCTATTCCTCGGATGGAGCGGATTTATTGAACCAACCCGATCTTCTGAAGTATTTCCAGGACCGCTTGGCCGGGATGCCGCCCCGGATGCGAAGCAATCAATTGGTGGCAAAGATCCAAAAGGGGCTCGATGAGATTTCTCCTCTGATTAACCAGAAGATCACGCCAGGCTCCGTAAAAAGAATCAATGAAATTACCGGTCAGATGGTTAAGGCAATCGATTCGCGCGCCTAACGGACGAATACTGTGAGACGATTTTTATTTCTCCTGAGTCTTTGCGCACTCCTTGATACCGCGGAGGCGACGGTGGACGATGCGATCACCTTCGCGCTTCAAGCGATCGATCCCTACGTCAAACAGGGGTTCATGGTGCGAGACGACCAGTGGGGCGGTGATCTGGGTGTGAGAGAGCAAAAGGCCATACCCTACACTCTTTTTAAAGGAAATGAGTATTGGTTTTGCATGGGGACAGACGTGGATAACGCTCGGCTTGCGATTCATGTATATGACAGCAAAGGAAAAATCGCCGAAAATGACTCCTGGCAAAAAGGACGCTTTGCAGGGGTCCGAGTGGCACCTCAAGCGACCGGGACGTACTATATCATCGTTGAAGTCACCAGTTCTCCCAAGGAACGAACCACCTGGGCGATGGTTTACGGTTACAGATGAAATTCGACGCGTTGCATAAAGCACTGACTTGGTCGAATATGGGGGATCTTTCTTTCGGTCGGAAAACCTTCTTTGCTAATGCTTCACTTTGCGATAATGGGTTAGGTTCTGAATCACCAGCTTAATGGTTGAATCCGAGACGCTTCAGTTCGATAACGCACGGACCCTCCAAAATCTGTACGCGAACGATTTTAAGTTATTGCAAACCTTGGAGGAAAAATTGGCGGTGAAAGTAACGACGCGCGACGGATGGCTGCGTGTGGAAGGGGAGCGTCCGAATATCGAAAAGACTCGCAAGGTCTTTGACCAACTGGAGAAAGCGCGTCAGCATGGCGTTCAGATTCGACGGCACGAATTCAAGTATGCTCTGGAATCAGTAACCGAGGGCAGTCGTCAGCCTTTGGGTCAATTGGCGGGATACAGGGTACTTACTCCTACCCGACGGGCTCCGATTATTCCCAAAAGCGAGCAGCAACTGAACTATGTTCAGGCGATTCAGACATTCGACATCGTTTTTGGACTTGGCCCTGCGGGAACCGGGAAGACATATCTGGCGATGGCGATGGGCGTGGATGCTCTAAGAAAGGAACAAGTCAAAAGAATCATCCTCACTCGACCGGCGGTCGAGGCGGGGGAGGCGCTGGGATTTCTGCCAGGCGACCTTCAGGAGAAGATCTTCCCCTATTTGCGCCCGCTCTATGATGCGTTGTATGATATGCTGGAGCCTGAGGAGATTCAAAAGTACATGGATCGAGGGGTTATCGAAATAGCGCCGCTGGCATATATGCGGGGGAGGACTTTGAATCACGCTTTTGTAATTCTGGATGAAGCGCAAAACACGACGACGGAACAAATGTTCATGTTCCTGACCAGGTTAGGGGCGGATTCAAAGTGTGTCGTCACCGGTGACCAGACCCAAATCGATCTTCCAGTCAACAAAGCTTCGGGGCTTATTGAGGCCATGCATGCGCTGGCGGATGTCCCGGGGATCCAATTTATCCGATTCTCCGAGCGCGATGTGGTGCGGCACCCACTCGTCCAGTCAATCATCCACGCGTACAAAAATTACCGGGATGCTCCGCGGGGCACAAAGAAAGCTTAGCCGAAGGGACCCATGTTCGGATCTGCAAACCGTAGGAAGCTAATCAAGAAGGGTTTCGCTTGCCCGAAGACCCGTCGAAAATCCACTCCGAAAGAATGGATGCGCAAGCTGGAGTCGAACCCCTGGATGAAGGCGGGAATTTTTGGCGTCTTTGTCCTGGTCCTGGCACTTTTAATTTTCTCGGGGGAACATCCAGATCCAGCGAAATATTTTTTGATTGGGCTGCTGGTCTTTTTAACGGCCATTGCTCAACTGTGGATCAACCATCCGGAGACATTTCGCAAAAATTCGCGCGTAGGTCTGGTGTTTGGGGTGATTCTTTTCCACCTCTGCGTGGCGAAACTTGTCATGGTTCTCTCCACCCAGAGTCAGGGAGGGTTACCTAAGGAGTTTGGCGTCTTATTGATCCCGTTTGCCCTGGCGCCGCTCATCCTTTCGGTCCTGTTGGGCAAAAATCTCGGGATTTACGGTGCGATCTTCGTCAGTCTCTGGAGCTCGATTCTATTTCGAGGCGTTGACGCGTTCCTTCTGGTGATGAGCCTGATCAGCGGGTTTATCTCGGTTTTTGTGACCATTCAGGTGCGCAGGCGGAGTCGTTTACTACGGGCTGGGATCTACGTTGGATTGGCAACCTGGATCTTAGCTGTCTCATTCGGCATCATCACTATTCCGTGGCTGCGGCTGAATGACATGGACCTTAGCATGTTCCTGCGGCAGTCCGCGGCCGCGATTTTGACCGGCGTGGTGACCGCGATGGTGGTCAGCGGTGCGTTGCCGATGTTGGAGGCTGCGTTTCGGATTACCACGGACATGTCGTGGCTGGAAATGGCTGATCGGAATCATCCACTCCTGCTTCGGCTAAGTCTGGATGCTCCAGGCACCTGGCACCACAGCGATGTAGTGGCGGATCTGGCCGAAGTTGCGGCAAACAAGATCGGAGCCGACGGTACGATGTGCCGCGCATGCGCTTATTTTCATGACATCGGCAAACTGGTAAAACCAAACTATTTCTCGGAAAATATCGTCGGCGACGATAATCCACACGACGACCTTGCTCCGACGATGAGCGCGCTGATCATCATCGCTCACGTGAAGGAGGGCGTGGATTTAGCGCTCAAGTACGGACTCAATCAACGGATTATTGACGTGATTCAGCAGCATCATGGGACTTCGCTCGTCGCTTATTTCTACAAGCGGGCGATTCAACAGCAGCAGGATGCGCGGGAAGGCGGGAAGATCATGAACATCCGGGAGGAAGATATCCCGGAGGTGCGCGAAGAAAGCTTTCGGTATAGCGGCCCGAAGCCTCAATTTAAGGAGAGCGGGATCATCAGCCTGGCGGATGCGGTTGAGAGCGCCTCCCGCAGCCTTGAGAAACCTACGCCACAAAAAATCGAGCAACTGGTCAATGATATCATCAATCGGAGAATATCCGAGGGGCAACTGGATGAGTGTGACCTGACTTTGAGGGAATTGAAGATCATCGCAGAAACCTTTCGATTCACCATTCAGAACATGCTTCACACGCGCATCAAATATCCAAAGGATGAGGAACGAGCGGAGCAGGAAACCAGGCGATTGCGCAATCTCCCTCCTGCGACAGCGGCGTAATGCCATTAGTGGAGTTGTTTAATCGGCAAAGGAAAAAGCCGATCGACCTCAAACTCTTTCGCAGGTTCGCGGACCTGGCGATGGCAAAGGTGATCGAGCGAGGCGCGCGAGTCCGCCTCCCAGACGAAATCATTGTGGTCTTCGTCTCAGACGCTCGAATTGCCCGAATCCACCGCGATTTCATGGCGGTTGATGAGCCCACCGACGTTATTACGTTTCGGCACGGTGAGATCTTCATCAGCGCGGACGCGGCGGAGCGGCAGGGCGAAAAGTTCACGGGCGGCCTCACCCGAGAACTACGAATATATTTCGTTCACGGATTATTGCACTTGTCGGGGTTGGACGATCTGACCGAGCAAGGCTTTGAGGAGATGGCAGCGGTCCAGGAGGCAATCGTGCATGAAGTTGAAGAGATGCTAGCCGGGGAAGAGCGTGACGGCGTGTCGGCGTGGTAGGGTTGCGCTCCCGCGCGACCGGCGTGGCACGTCAAAGACGCGCGGGAAGGTAAAAGAACTAGGAAAATGACGCGTCGAGTCGTGAAACGGCGGTCGTGGCTACATGTCACGCGCGGATCAACGCGTTCCGAACGTGCGGGCGCCGGTCGCGCGGGAGCTCAACCCTACCGCGCCGTGGGCGAGAGCAACGCGTTCCGGACGCGCGGGAGCATCCCTACCGCGCACGGGAGTCCGACGAGACCAGGTTTCTCAAGGCGAGCACCCGTGCGAGCACTGGCGGGTGGGTAAAGTGCAAACCGACAAGCAAGGGGTGGGGGGTCAGGTTCGACAAGCTGTCTTTACTGAGCCTCTTGAGCGCCTGAATGAGCGGATTTGCATCCCCCAATGCTTCCGCAGCGAAGCGATCCGCCTCGAATTCATGGCGTCGACTCCAGAAATTAACGAAAATGCCGAGCAACAATGCCGGCGGTCGGATCAAGATAAAATACAACGTTAACCCGACATAATAAGAAACATGCGTGACGCCAAAAGCTTCGAAGAGTTCCGGACGGGAAATGCAGAATGACGCTCCAAGGAAAAGCAGCAGCAGGTTGAACTGCCCAAATATGAAATGCTGGATTACGTGGTGTTTTTTGAAATGACCAACCTCGTGAGCAAGTACTGCCAGTAATTCGGGCGCAGTGTGGTTATTGATCAAAGTGTCGTATAACGCTATACGCTTGTTCGGGCCGAATCCGGTGAAGAACGCGTTTGCCTTGGAAGAACGTCGCGAACCGTCGATGACCAAAAGTTCGCGAATTGGAAACCGTTGCCTGAGACAGAATTCGGTCACCTGGTCTCTGAGATCTCCTGGAGGAACCGGGCTGAACTTAAAAAAGAACGGCAGGATTACCGTAGGCGCGAGATAAACCAAAATGACCGAGATCGCCGCGGTGCATATCCAGGCAATGATCCAGGCATTCAGACCGAGAAATTCGAACAAAACCAGAACGAGGGAAGCGAATCCACCCATTAGCAAAGCTGAAATACACCACTCTTTCAGTCGATCCATGATGAAAGTTTCGACGGTCGTTCGATTGAATCCGTAGCCTTGCTCGATTACGAACGTGTGGTATATCGCGAATGGGAGCATCAGAGTTTCTCGGGCGACACCAAGGACGCCTAGATAAAGCAATCCGGCCAGAATAGCTGGGAGGTGCAATCTCCGGACTAAGTGGTCCAAAACCTCGAAGCCTCCGAGGAACCAAAAAGTCAGCAGCGCCGCCAGCGTTGTGGTAGAGACAACAATCTCAAACCAAGTGTTCGTCCGGGTGTATCTCTGTGATCGGTGATACCGAGTTTCATCGTAGACATCGGAAAATTCGCTCGGAACTTCTGTCTCCAGGCTCTTTAGATTGAGGATCTTGGCCAGAGAGTCGAGAAGGTAATAGCCAATCAATGTGCTGAGAACAAAGCCGCCAATCATAGGTTTCCGGGATTGTTTAACTATCGCCTACTGAACGGAGATTTTCAGCTTGAATTGGAAGGGGTCGGCTTCACCGTTCGGCGTTCGGCGTTCGGCGTTCGGCGCGGCGCAGTCAGGACATCGGTAACACTTTTGGGTCAGGACATCGGTAACACTGTCACTGTTTTAGTTCATGTTTTGATTCTGTCCATTCTGCGAACTGGAATATCGCCAACAAATGGCGGCCAGACTTATCCATAATCGCCCCGGGCCGGTGAGCTGCGAGAATGCCTGGGACAGGTACGCCACGTCGCAGCAGCACACGGCCCGGATAAAGGCGATTGTGGGTAAGTCGCGAGTTGCGGCCACCCGTCGCCAGGGGATCGCTCCCTTGGCCCCCACGATGGTTGGAGTCCGTTCATGACGCCACTCGGCCCTTAGGAAACTGACCTCCTGCGGATCAAGGTGTCCAAGCAGCAACCGGCCAAACCAGATCTCCAGTTGGCCCTTTTCAGCCCTTTGGAGCCCTACCTCCCAACCCGCCAGGCTCCCGGTCAGGAAGACCTTTTGGTTCTTCCAACTCAGCTTGCCGTTTTTGTCACCAAGCGGGCCGCCATCCCGGGATAGCTCATTGCACTTCTGTCGCGCGGTAGGCCCTCGTTTCTCGTAGAGTCGCCGGACAACGCATCCCCAGCGCTTCGTGGGGGCGCTCCCGGTTAAACTCCTCTCGCCACAGCTCCAGCGCCTCTGGCGTGGCTCCTTGACCCAAGCTTTCCAACTCTTCGGCGATGTCCCGATGCAGCCGTTCGTGCCCTCCGTTATCTTGCGGATGCGCCGGCCGACCTCGTTCCAAATCGATTCCCAAGGCCACCCACCACGCCGACAGCCGGCTCAACCCGTGCAAGGCCTGCACGCTGGCAAAAGGCGCCCCGTTATCCGAGCGGATCGCTTCAGGTAAACCGTGTCGCTCAAAGATCCGCTCAAAGGCCTCTCGCACCGTCTGGCTGCGCGCATTGTCCATCGCTCGCAACTCCAGCACGTAACGGCTGAACTCATCGCGGACTGTCAAGGGTTCACACCGCCTACTCTCTCCAAAGTGCCACCAGCCCTTGAAGTCCACTGTCCACACCTCATTGGGTTGTTGTCCTCGGCGTCCACTGCTCAGCCGCCCTCCGGCCAGCGGCCCCTCTCGCACTCGGCGCGGCTGGGTCAAACCCACTTGCTCCAGCACCCGCTTGAAACAGCTCTCGCTGGGCGCCTGCCCGTGTCGCCGATGGTACAACGTCCGGATCTTCCGCGGACCCCAATAGCGATGCACCAGCTTCAGTTTCACCATTTCGCACACTTGCCCTTCACTCAATTGCTTGGGACTGCTCCGTGGTCGCCGCGAATCTTCCTCCATCCCCTCCAGCCCTTGGCGTAAAAACCTCTCTCGCCATTTGTAACCCGTCTTGGTGCTGATTCCATATTCCCGGCACAACTCTCGAAAATTCAACGTTCCCAGCGCCTTCAGCGCAAACTCTCTTCTTTGATCCATAGGTTCACTTTTTTTCCACGGCATTTACCGAGCCTTTTTACTCCGGTTCCTGCCTTTGAAGTGTTACCTATGTTGAACTATTGTGTTAGGCGCCTCTTACTCTCCACGGCTGTCGTTCGTTCAAAATGCAAGTTGCCCTTGACCGATCGGTCCACTATCTTGGAGAACCAATGAGGGTTTGTGATTCAAAGCTGCGACTCTTGCAGACAGCCCATGAGCTCATCTGGCGGCAGAGCTATGGCTCTGTTGGAGTTGACCAGATCTGTGAGCAATCCGGAGTGAAAAAGGGCAGCTTCTATCATTTCTTCCGGTCCAAATCGGAGCTCACAGTTGCCGCGTACGAAAATTACTGGGAAAAGAGCCGATTGACTTTGGATGGGATTTTTTCGGCTCAGACGCCGCCGCTGGAAAGGTTGGACGCTTACTTCGAAAATATCCGCCGAAACCAGACCGAGCATTTCGAAAGGCGCGGTCGTGTGCTTGGATGCCCGTTCGTATCATTGGGAAGCGAATTGAGTACACAGGACGAAGCGATTCGCCTGATGGCTCAGCATATCAGCGAAAGAAAATGTCGTTACCTGGAATCCACCCTCCGCGATGCGATGGACGATGGGGTTATTCAAAGACAGGACCCAAAACTTTTGGCGCAAGAACTCCACTTTTACATTGTCGGTTTGATCCAGGAGGCGAAAATCTGCAATAACCTCGCCGTTTTGAACCGTATGAGATCGGGAGCCTACCGCATTATTGGGGCTTCTCGCCCACTGGTGACCTGACCCTGGCAGTCTTTACTAGTCGGTCTACCAAAATCGGCGAATCTTACTGGAAATCGATGCCAGCAAATGCAAGAGATCTTCGATAGTCCGAAGGTCTACCCGATCACAGGATTTCTGATCGCGACAACCAACATCACCAAAAAAATCTATGCCATACCAACCTCTCTATACAGCCGTCGCAACCGCCACTGGTGGACGGGACGGACACGTTGAAACCTCCGATGGAATTGTGAAGCTCGATTTGAGCGTACCTCGTGAAATGGGCGGACCAGGCAAACCCGGTACATCAAATCCCGAACAATTATTTGGTTCCGGCTACTCTGCCTGTTTCGCCGGAGCGCTCGGTTTTGTGGCCAACCAACAACACAAGAAGCTCAGTGACGTCAAGGTGACGGCCCATGTCACATTCGGTAAGGCCGACGAGCACGCCACATATGACGCCGGTGGGAAGACTTATCCTTTGCCAGGATTTCAACTTGCGGTCCAGCTTGATGTCCATCTTCCTGGCGTCGAAAAGGCAGAGGCGGAAGCACTCGTCGCACAGGCGCATCAAGTCTGTCCCTACTCGAGGGCGACGCGGAACAACATTGAGGTGAAACTGTCCGTGGTGTAAGCCCGCTTTTTGCTCAAACCGAGTATGAATCTACTGCTAAACGATAAACTCGCGCTGGTCAGCGGATCGACCGCAGGGATTGGCCTGGCGATCGCCGAAGGCCTGGCGCGTGAGGGTGCGACGGTTATCGTAAATGGTCGATCCAAAGCTCGGGTAGCTACGGCAGTCGAAACGATTCGGCAGAAATACCCTGGGTCGAAAGTCGATGGATTTGCAGGTGACCTCTCCACCGCGGTGGGCTTCGAGCAACTGAGAGCGGAGCATCCGCATCTGGACATCCTGGTGAACAATCTCGGGATTTTCAATCCTCAGCCTTTTGAGGAGATAAACGATGAGGAATGGAGGAGATTTTTTGAGGTCAACGTCCTGAGTGGAGTACGCCTCTCACGGTTCTACTTGCCACAGATGAAAAGCAAGGGGTGGGGTCGCATCGTGTTTATCTCGAGCGAGTCTGCGATTCAGATTCCGGTAGAAATGATTCATTACGGATGTACGAAAACGGCCCAGTTGGCAATTTCACGCGGCCTGGCTGAGAGCACGGTCGGCACTGGAGTTACCGTGAATGCGGTTCTTCCGGGGCCGACTGCATCCGAGGGTGTGACCGAATTTGTCTCCAAGTTGGCGGAGCAGGCGACCCAAACGGCGGATCAATTCGAAAAGGTCTTTTTCGAAAAAATGCGTCCGACGAGCCTCTTGAAGCGTTTCGAGACAACCGAGGAAATCGCAAATCTAGTCGTTTACATCTGTAGCCCGTTGGCGTCGGGAACCAACGGCGCTGCATTGCGAGTCGACGGTGGAGTCGTTCGAACGATCGTTTAGGCTGCCCGCCAAAATTGAAACCGCGGGCGTCTCTATTCACCGGGAATTCAGCCCGGGAGATCTCGGTCGGCTGGTTTGCATCCATGGTCTGCAGAATTTTTCGGACTACGGCTTCAATCAGGTTCACGAAGCGTACTGTGCGAAAATCGCGGTTGAATTCATTCTTGATCGGGACAAACAGCGGTCCTCTGCCTGGCTCGCCAAGAAGGAAGGCAAAATCGTTGGCTCGGTTCTCATCGTGGAACGGCCAAACAATCAGGCCCAACTCCGCCTGCTGTTCGTCGACCGAATGGTTCGCGGTATCGGCTTGGGCCGGTGGCTCGTCGAAGAATCAATCCGTTACTGCCGTGCCAGCGGTTTTAATTTGGTCTACCTTTGGACGGTAGAAGGCTTGGATCGCGCGCTCTCAATTTACGAATCGGTGGGGTTTGTCCGGGTTGCAGAAAAGGCGATCGCAGAGTGGGGGAGGACCGGTGTGGAGGTCCGGTTCGACCTGGACTTAGTAGCCGAGTAGCCAGGAGTCAGGAGCGGTTGGCGTCGAAAGAACCTTCGACGCCGGAACTAGCCGCTCACCGTCAAAAAAACGAGGACGAGAACGACGACGAGGACGAGGACGATTTTAGGAACGAGCGTTCGAGGTTCGAGAGTTCGAGACACCGCCTTGCGTTGGTCTGTTTCCGCTCACCGCAACCTCCTTCGCCCTCGCTCCTCGTTCCATCGTTCCTAAAAATCGTCCTCGTCGTCGTCCTCGTTCTCGTCTTCGAGCTTTGAGCGTTGCCGGTTCAAAACGGTTCGCACACAAAAGAGACCGGCGCTAAACACAAACGGAGTCAGAAGTCAGGAGCATCCACACAAATATAATCTGTGTAATCGACGTAATCTGCGGTTCAATTTCTACGGTTTAATTCTGCGGTTCAAAATCTCAGTTGCAGCCGCACCCTGCTGCGGGATCTGCGGAATCTAATTCCGCGATGATCCGCTCTACTGCTGCTTGCGGATCTGGCGATGCAGTGATTGGGCGGCCGATCACGAGGTAGTCCGCGCCGGCCTGGACGGCCTGTAATGGAGTCAGGACTCGTTTTTGATCGCCCGCTTCCGACCAGCTGGGGCGGATCCCTGGAATTACCGTCGTGAAGAGAGAACCGAAACGCTCGCGCAAGACGACAACTTCCTGCGGGCTGGCCACCAGCCCGGTAATGCCAATATGTTTCGCAAGATCAGCGAGCAGCAGCACTTCGTCCTCAACAGAGGTACGAAAACCAACCTCCGCCAGGGTCTCGTCGTTCAAGCTCGTCAAAACCGTTACGCCGAGAATCAAGGTCTTGGCAATACCGCGCCCAACGACAGCGGCTTCACACATCTCCCGTCCACCGGACAGATGAATCGTTAGCATATCGACTCCGAGCCCACACGCGGACTCAACCGCTCGGCGGACAGTATTCGGTATGTCGTGGAACTTCAGGTCGAGAAACACTTTTGAGCCGGAGGCCTGCACTTCCTTGACAATGTCCGGCCCAACCGCAGTGAAAAGTTGATTGCCTACCTTAAAGAATCCTACGGTTCCTCCGATGGCCTGGATGAGTTTGCGAGCGGAAGTCGCATCTGGCACATCCAATGGGACGATTATTTTATCTTTTGCAATGATCGAACTTTGCACAGGATGAGGATGCATGAAGATCCTTAGCCCGGCAAAGATCAATCTCACCCTGGAGATTCTCGGGAAGCGGGCCGACGGTTTTCACGAGTTGAACACGTGGATGTTGCCGGTCGGACTTTACGACACGCTGGAAATTGAACCGGCCAGCCGCCCATCGTTTATCTCAAACGCTTCCGAACTCAAGGCGGACTCGTCGAATCTGGTCGTTCGAGCTGCTCAACTCTTTAATGAAACGATTTCAATCCAAGCGCCTTACCAGATTCGTCTGGGAAAGAACATTCCGATTGGCGCCGGGCTCGGAGGAGGTAGCTCGAATGCGGCGGCGACTTTGCGATTGCTCAATGAACTGCACAGTGGGCCATTGAAGATTGTGCAGTTAGAGGCCTTGGCCGCCCGGCTTGGATCTGACGTTGCCTTTTTTGTCTCTGGGCAGTCTGCCTGGTGTAAGGGACGTGGTGAAATGATGGAGCCACGCCCGTTTCCAAGAGATCACTGGATCTCCTTGTTCAAGCCTGGATTTGGCGTTTCCACGGCTGGTGCCTATGGCGCTTACGCCGCTTTGCCGCCCGATCGTAAAAGAGGACAGGAAGAAGACACCGCCTGGGGCAAGCTTCGCAACGATCTCGAGCCAGCCGTGTTCCCCAAGTACTTGCTGCTGCCGTTGATCAGGGACTGGCTTAAGAAGCAGTCCGAGACTTTGTTCGCGCTGATGTCCGGCTCGGGATCGACGCTTTTTGCGATCGTGCGAAATCAAACGGACGGAGAAACCCTTCGGACGCGTTTCCGGACGGAATTCGGCGCCAGGGTCTGGTCGGTGGTGTGTCAGCTCAACCCTGATCCTCCTCGAGAACTGGCATAAAAGACGCGCGCTCTTCCAGAATTCTATGGGCGAGCATGCTATGCACGGAAGGGAGACGTGAAGGCTTTAGAGTCTGGAAGCTTATGATACCAACCAGCATGCGTTATGTGACCTACGGTGAAGGAGGCGGACCGGAGGCATTGCGAATCGTGGAGGGCCAAGTCCCGGAAATTGGGCCGCGTGAAGTATTGATCCAGACCCATTTTGCGGGGGTCAACCGTCCCGACATCTTGCAACGAGCCGGGAATTATCCTCCTCCGCCAGGGGCGTCGCCGATTCTTGGTTTGGAGGTAGCCGGACAAGTTGTGGCCCTTGGCGCTGAGGTGACTGCCTGGAAAGTTGGGGATGAGGTATGCGCTCTGACACCGGGCGGAGGTTACGCCGAATATTGCCGGACCGACGCGAGTCACTGCCTGGCTCTGCCCAGCGGATGCGATCTCGCAAACAGCGCGGCCATCCCCGAAAACTTCTTTACCGTCTGGGCCAACCTGATCAGTCGCGGGCGACTAAAACCGGGCGAACGCGTCTTAATCCATGGTGGCTCAAGTGGTATCGGTTACACGGCCATTCAAATCGCAAAACAGTTCGGAGCTATCGTTTTCACGACGGTTGGCAATGAAGAAAAAGCCAAGTTTTGCCGTCACCTGGGTGCTGACCATGTCATCAATTACCGAACTGACGATTTTGTCGCCGAGGTCAAGCGGATCACTGAGGAGCGCGGCGTCGATATTGTCCTCGACATGGTTGGTGGACCCTACATTAAGAAGAATGTCAGTCTGCTGGCCGATGAAGGGAGGCTGGTGCAAATAGCTTTTCTTCAGGGAAACAAGGTTTCTGATTTCAACTTTCTGCCCGTAATGATGCGCCGGCTTACGATAACCGGATCAACCTTGCGTCCTCGAACAGTCGAGGAGAAGGCGAGCATCGCGAACGCGTTGCGTGAGCATGTCTGGCCCCTCCTGGAGTCCGGCAGAATCAAGGTCGTGGTCTATAAGATTTTCCCGTTCTCCGAGGTCGTCGAAGCGCACCGGGCAATGGAACGCAGCGAACACGCAGGGAAGATAGTTCTAGGTTTTGAGTTTTGAGTTTTGGGTTTTACGTTTTGCGTTTTGAGTCTTGAGTGAAGAACGCGGTTTGTAAACACTCCTTCGTGTCCAGAGATGGGATCTGCATCTGGAGGGATGATGCTCGCAACGCGCAGAGCGAAGGCGCCCTTCCCGATCGCAAAACTCAAAACCCAAAACGCAAGACCCAAAACCCAAAACTGCCCCTCCCCTCCATGGTAAATCAGTCCGCGCTGGGAATCATTGCTGGGAACGGCGTGTATCCACTGCTTATTGCTAAAGCGGCGCGACAAAGTGGCGTCGCCGCGATACACGTCGCCGCGTTTGAGAATGAAACGCGGCCGGATCTGGCAGATCACGCTGATTCTATCGAGTGGATGCGAGTTGGCCAGCTCGGTCGGCTGCTGAAATTCTTTCAGAAATCTGGGGTTCGACGAGCGATCATGGCCGGCCAGATTGCTCCGAAGAATCTCTTCGATCTTCGGCCGGATTTCAAGGTCCTGACGATTCTCAGCACATTGAAAAGAAGGAACGCCGAAACGCTATTTGGGGCCGTCGGAGACGAACTGGCGAAGGTCGGAGTTCAACTATTGCCGGCGACAACCTATCTCGAGGATTCATTGGCCGGCGAAGGTTTGATCGCAGGTCCCAGGCCTAAGAAACGTTCCGTGGAAGATATCGCGTTTGGATTTGAGATCGCAAAAGAGTTGAGCAGACTGGACATTGGCCAGACAGTTGTGGTTCGAAATGGGACAGTACTGGCCGTTGAAGCCTTTGAAGGCACGAACGAAGCGATCGAGCGCGGCGCGCGTCTTGGAAAAGCTGGAGCAATCGTCGTGAAAGTTGCCAAACCGAATCAGGATTTCCGATTTGATGTCCCCGTCATTGGTTGCCAAACCGTCGAGGTAGCCTTTGTTGCCGGGATAAAAATCGTTGCCGTGGAAGCCGGAAGAACGCTTTTGTTGGACAAAGAAGCGGTTAAAGCTTTGGCCGAAGAAAAGCAGGTCACGATTTACGGTTATAAAATATGAGCGATCGCATTCGAGCGGGCATCGTTGGAGTAGGCAGTATCGGCAAGAATCACGCGCGGATTTACGCCGAACTTCCTGGAGTCGAATTCTCGGCTATCCTCGACACGAACAGTGAGACCGCAAATGCGATCTCTAAACAGCATGGCGTTCCGGTGGCAACGACTCTCTTAGAGTTTGCGGACCTCGTTGACGTCGCGACAGTCGCGACCCCGACACCCGACCACTTCGAAGTCGGAAAGTTTTTGTTGGGTAAGGGTAAGCACGTCTTGATCGAGAAGCCGATTACGGAGACGCCAGGACAAGCCCAAGAGCTGGTCAGGGTCGCCAAGGAGAGGTCTCTGGTTTTGCAGGTCGGCCATGTCGAACGATTCAATCCGATTTTGAGCGCACTCGAGCAGAGGCTGACGAAGCCCCGGTTTATCGAGGCGCATCGATTGTCGCCTTATCCGTTTCGCAGCGTGGAAATCGGAGTTGTCTTAGACCTCATGATTCATGATCTGGAGATCATTCTGCACCTTGTTCGATCGCCGGTGAAAAGCATCGATGCGGTTGGGATTCCAGTTCTGAGCAAGGGTGAGGATATCGCAAACGCGCGGATTCGTTTTGCCAGCGGTTGCGTCGCGAATGTGACCGCAAGCCGAATCAGCCCGGAGAAGATGCGCAAGATTCGGGTGTTTCAACAGGATGCCTATCTCTCACTGGATTACCAGAATCAAAGCGGAGAGATGTTTCGATTGGTCAACGGAACGATAAGCCGGGAACCGGTGGAAATTGACAAGGATGAACCACTCAAACGCCAGCTTCAATCTTTCGTGGAATGTAGCCGCAGAGGCAGTCAGCCGGTCGTATCGGGCTCCGAAGCTGCCGCTGCTTTGGAGTTGGCGATCGAAATCACGGAGATTACCAGATTGGCAACCGGCGAATTGGCGAGGGAGATTGGTAGGGAGGTAGAGGTGAGAGGTGAGAGGTGAGAGGTGAGAGGTGAGAGGTGAGAGGTTCACCCAGTTACGCCGCCTGGCCGCCGAACGCCAAACGCCAAACGCCAAACCGTGAACGGCAAACGCCAAACGCCAAACCGTGAACGCCAAACGCGTCTATATCATCGCCGGAGAAGCGAGCGGAGATGCGCACGGTGCGGTTCTGATGCGGGAAATGTTGTCCTTGGTTCCCGATTTGCAGTTTTTTGGGGCAGGAGGTCCGGAGATGCGGATGATTGCTGGAAGTCATTTCCTGGATTGGACTCAGGAGGCAGTCGTAGGCCTGTCGGACGTGCTGGTGAAATACCCGTATTTCCGGGAAAAATTCTACGGGATGTATCGCGAGATACGGCAATTAGAGCCGGATACGGTAATTTTCGTAGATTATCCCGGCTTCAATTTGCGACTGGCCGATTACCTCCGCCGTAAGCAATTCGTCGGAAAATTGATTTACTACATCAGTCCTCAGGTCTGGGCATGGAACCGGGGCAGAATTCCGCGCATGGCGGCCTTCCTGGATTTGATGATCTGTATTTTTCCGTTTGAGAAGCCTTTGTATGAAGCGAGCGGGTTGCGAACGGAATTCGTCGGGCATCCGATGGTAGAAGAGTTGGAACGGTATAGGATTAGTGAAGCAAGAGATCCGAAGCTGGTCGTTCTTTTGCCTGGTAGCCGGAATCGAGAGATCAGGCGTATCTTTCCGGTGATGTTGGAAGCGGCACGGTTGCTGCGCCGGAAGGATCCGGGCATTTCTTTTGAAGCGTCCGCCGCATCCGAAGGAGGCTGCGAACTGATGCGGAAATTGAGCGACGAATCCGGCTTGGGCGAGGTTCCGATCGGCTTGAAGAACGCCTACGAGCTTATGCAGCGAGCGTTCGCAGGAATGGTTGCTTCCGGAACAGCGACCTTGGAATCCAGTTTTTTTCTGTTGCCTTTTGTCCTGATCTACAAAGTTTCCTGGTTTAGCTATGTGCCCGGACGTTTGCTTATCCGGGTAGACCATCTCGGGATGCCAAACATTCTCGCTGGCAAGGAGATCATCCCGGAATTTATTCAAGGCGACGCGGTTCCCGACCGGATTGCCGACTCGGTCTGGAGCCTTTACGAAAACCCTGTCCAAAGAGCCAATATGGTTCGCGAAATGGACCGGGTGATCAAGCTTCTGGGCGAGAAGGGAGCTGGTCGACGTGCCGCCGAGGCGGTGCTGCGGGAGCTGAATTGGGAGTAGCCAAGGAGCCAAGAAGCCAAGGAGCGAAGAGTTGAGGAATGGCTGGTAGGAGGGCGAGGCTCTGTCCGAGCCGGAGGCTTGCGCGCCAACGCACGCATGGCGGACGGGACAAAGAGTGCATGAAGACGCGGCACGCCCAGACCGCGGAAGCGCGTCCCTTTTGTGTCGAGAGCGCCTTCGCAGAATTGGACGCGCGGTGCCAGGACGCGGGCCGGCCTACCGGCTCGGACGGAGCCTCGCCCTCTACCAGTCGAGGGTCGGAATTCAAGGGGACGCACACATTGGCAAAAAAATCCCAAAAGATCCTTAGACCTCCTGACCGAACTGAGCGTAAACATCCATTGTGAGCGAGTTAGGAGCTTGGTTCGAAAGTCTCTGGGCACCGTGGCGGATTGAATATCTTGAGCGGGAACGCAAACCAGAATTTCTGCGTGAAGCCGCGGAGGCCTCAAATGATGCGGAACATTTGGTAGTCTGCCGGAGGAAAACGGCATTTCTAATGATGAATCTCTATCCGTATGCGCCGGGCCATCTGATGGCTGTTCCCTACCGCAGGATCTCGCGTTTGGGCGAATTGACCGACGCGGAGAAAATTGAATTTATGGATCTGGCGAGCTACGCCGAACGCCTTCTTGAGGAGGTCGTCAAAGCTCAGGGGTTTAATGTGGGATGGAATGTGGGCGCCGCTGCCGGAGCCGGTGTCGCCGATCACCTTCACCTGCATATCGTTCCACGATGGGCCGGAGACAATAACTTCATGACCGTTCTTGGCGGCACGCGAATTATCCCGATGGGCCTTACGCCCCTCTACGAAAAGTTGCGCGCGGCGATCGAGCGCATTCCGTTCGGCGGAACAGTTTAAGCAAGAAGTCCAGCCCTTCGCTGGGTCAACCCAAAGCGTGGAAAAACCGCGAATGAACACGAATGGACGCAAAGAGGATCGGATGCAAAAGAGGCTTCTATTCGCGTCTATTCGTGTCCATTCGCGGTTAAAGTTCCTCTGGTTAGATCTGTGTCAGCGCTAGGTAGACACATCCTTGGATTCCGAGCAAAGGTTGAGCTTTCGTTTGCGCTTTGCCTTCCAGCCTTCTTGACTTCGATGGCCGATGAAGTTACTACGTAGCCGTTTCCAATGTCGGCGACTGAAAGGAGCGCTGGGGGCATGTCCGCGTGCTTTGGCCAGAGTCTAAGAGGTCGGCGGCTTTGGTGGTTGGCTCCCCCCCCTTTGCACGGCGAATGACCCAAGAAATTCCGACAGCACCTTCCTTCCCAAATTCCGCAGGTGAACCGGCTCTGGCACTAAGGAACATCGGCAAATCCTTCCCAGGCGTGCGTGCGCTCGATGATGTGTCGTTTGACGTTTGGCCCGGCGAAGTTCATGCGTTGCTCGGAGAAAACGGGGCCGGGAAATCGACCCTTATAAAAATCATGTCCGGTGTCTATCCGCCGGGCTCGGGCGAGATGCAGGTCAATGGCAAGGCAGTGCATTTTGCTCATCCCCGTGAGGCTCAGGCCCAGGGCATCGCGACGATCTACCAGGAATTCAGTCTTTATCCGGAATTGACCGTGGCGGAGAATATTTTCTCCGGCAACATGCCGCGGACTTTGGGTGGACTCGCGCTGGATTGGGGTCGCGCTGCGCGCGAATCGGCTAACCTGCTTGAATCGCTCGACGCCAGCGATCTTAACGTGCGGTCCCGTGTTGGGACCCTTTCGGTAGGAAACCGTCAAAGGGTGGAGATCGCAAAGGCACTCTCACGGAAGGCGCAGATTCTTATTTTGGATGAACCCACGGCGGTGCTTACTCAGCACGATACCGAGCGGCTGTACGGGATTATCCACCGTCTGCGCGCTCAGAAGGTTGCTATTGTCTACATCAGCCATCGGCTCAACGAGATTTTCGCCCTGGCCAGTCGGGTCACCGTCCTGCGCGACGGAAAGTTCATCGGGGTTAAATCGGCTGCCGAAACGAACGAAGCTGAGCTGATTCGAATGATGGTGGGCCGGGCGTTGGAACTCGAGCCGTTGCCTCACCTTGGAGAGGCTGCTCCCGCCGGAAAGGTGATCTTACGGGTACGCAATCTGGCACGGCGCCCGCTTCTGCGGAATGCCTCTCTGGAAGTTCGCGCGGGCGAGATTGTTGGACTCGCCGGCTTAGTCGGTTCCGGGCGCTCTGAGTTGGCCCAGGCCGTTTTTGGGGTGGCTCCGCCGGAATCAGGGACGATTGAGGTTGATGGTCGAGCGGTCAAGATCGCCCGGCCGGAAGACGCGATTGCCCTCGGAATAGCCTACGCTCCGGAAGACCGTCAACGTCAAGGTCTGGTCGTCGCCATGACCGTAGGGGAGAATATCGGGCTTACGAGAATCTGGCAAATGATGCGCGGCCCATTTCTAGATTTTCAGGCGCAAGACGAATTGGCGGACCAATACATCCAGATGTTGCGGATCAAAACTCCAACCAGTCACCAGACCACTCGCAACCTTTCCGGGGGCAATCAGCAGAAGATCGTACTCGGCAAATGGCTTGCCACCAAGCCGCGTTTGCTGATCGTGGATGAGCCGACTCGTGGAATTGATGTCGGCGCCCGGGCCGAGATTCATCGGTTGCTGGACAGGTTGGCGCGCGAGGAGAACATGGCGATCCTGGTTATTTCCAGCGACCTGCCTGAAGTTCTGCGTTTGAGCGACCGCATCTGCGTGATGCGCGAGGGGAATCTGGTGGCCCGAATTTTCGCGCAATAACGCGACTCAAGAGAATATCCTGGCCGCCGCAGTTGGGCAGCAAGCGAACGGCGACTCAACTTCTGGTTCGACCTCGGGGCATTAGCTGACTTCCTTCCACATTTCAATCACCACGCATCTAATTACCGCAGCGATTCCCCCCTCCTAAAAGCGTATGTCCCAATCGGTGCCCCCCGAGAAGTCAGTGAGTCCAGCCTTGGCGAACCTTTCCGGGCAGAGTGGTGCCGGGAGTTGGATGTCCATCTTCAACCAGCAGGAAAGCGTTTTGGTTATCGCGTTTTTGTTGGTCCTGGGCGGTGTCACCGTGATGAACCGCGGCTTCATTGCTCCCACCAATCTGGTCGATATTCTGTACAACTCTTCCTACATTGGAGTGGCCGCTGTGGGGATGACGATGATCATTCTTTGCGGGCACATCGATATTTCAGTCGGCGCGGCACTTGGCCTGTGCGCCACGGTGGCAGGGAAATTGGCGGTGGCCGGAGTTCCTCTTTGGATGGTGTTTACCGCGACTATTATTACCGGCGGAGTGATCGGTTTGGCGAACGGTCTGCTGGTCGCTTACTGCCGAATTCCGGCGATTGTCGCGACCTTGGGTATGGCCAGCATTCTGAAAGGAGGACTGATCCTTTCGACCGGTGGCATATGGATTTACGGGCTACCTCCAGGGTTCGGGATCAGCCGGCAGCTTATCATGGGGATTCCGGTGCCGATCTGCGCGCTGGTCCTGTTTGGCGTTGTTTTTTCGATCTGGCTTAAGTACTCGGCTGCGGGACGGCAAATCTATGCGGTGGGCGGTAATGCCGAAGCCGCTCGTCTCTCAGGGATTCCGGTGCGCAGCGTGACGCTGGGCGTATTTGTTCTGAACGGGCTGCTGGTGGGAATTTCGGCGATCCTGTACGCCACCAATTTCACGGCGATCCAATCGAACGTGGCTCCTGGTTTTGAACTGACGGTGATCACTTCCGCGGTCATCGGCGGCGTCAGCATTCTCGGGGGTACCGGTACCGTGGTCGGCGCCCTGCTCGGCGCGGTCCTTCTTCATACCATCGGCACTGCCCTCGTTTACCTGCATATCCGCGCGGAATGGTTTCAAACGGTCCAAGGGAGCTTGATTCTCCTGACTATTCTCCTGGATGTTTTCCGCCGCCGACAAACGTCCGGTGGTGCAACATTGGTGGCGGCGGGTGGAGGTGGGGGCGAGGCGGCTTCGCCGAGATTCATGAATCTGCGATGGCTGACCGTTCAGGAAGCCGTGCTGATCGGCATCCTGATTATCGCGGTGATCGTTTTATCGTTTACTTCTGACCGATTTCTAACGGCGCAAAATTTGCTCAATCAAACTCGCTTTTTAAGTGAGGTGGCACTTCTCGCGGTGCCAATGACCTTCATTATCATCCTTGGGGGAATCGACCTTTCCGTCGGTTCGATGATGGCCTTGAGCACGATTCTATTGGGTTTTTCCTGGCAAAGCTTTGGATTGCCGCTTTGGGCGGCTATCTGGTTCGCCATTATCGGCAGCGCGTTGGCCGGCCTTCTCAATGGTCTCGTTATCGTCTATCTCGGCGTCCCGCCGTTGATCGTGACCTTGGCCACGCTGGCCATCTACCGCGGACTCTCTTTTGGAATAAGTGAATCTCGTTCTGTGAACGGCTTTCCCGAATCTTTCGCGTTCTGGGGCAGCGGGGACATTGGAGGAGTGCCGGTGCAGTTATTCATCTTGATTGGAGTGCTGATTGTCAGTGCGCTGGTCCTGGCGGGAACCCCGCTTGGCCGTTCGGTCTACGCAATCGGAAACAACGAGACGGCGGCACGGTTTGCGGGACTGGGGGTCGGTCGGATCAAGTTGCTGATGTATTCCTTCAGCGGATTAATGGCCGGGGTGGCCGGTTTCATTTTTACTTCCCGCGTCACCAGCACTCGAGCCGACGCCGCGACTGGTCTAGAACTGGACGTCATCGCGGCGGTGGTCTTCGGGGGGACGAGTATCTTCGGTGGACGAGGCTCTATTCTCGGCACCACGATTGGTGTGGTGACCATCCAGTTGCTGAAAAACGGCCTGCAGCTCGCTGGATTACGCGGAGAGTCGACCGTGATACTGATCGGGACCGTTCTCATTCTTTCAATTTTGCTGAATCAATTTTTGGAGAAGCACCTCCGCACCGGGCGTGGCTTCGCCAAATCAAACCAACCCCAAACAGCTAGTCCACCAACATCTCCCCAAACATGAATTCATTTAGACACTTAAAAAAGACAGTCTTTCTTTTAGCCGTTGCCTCAGTGGCGACAGCGTTCGGCGCCGATACTCCTGCTCCCTATGACGGCGGAAAAGCTGTCAACCCGAAAGATCTTAAGGGTAAGAAGGTCGTCCTGGCCGATATACCGAAGCTCATTGGTATTGGCTACTTTAACGCCACCGCGAAAGGAATCGCTGAAGGATGCGCGGATCTGACCAAAGCCGGTCTGCCAACCGAAGTCACTACCGACGGCCCGACCGTTGGGGATATCCAGAAACAAATCGAGTTTATCGATAATGCCATTTCGCGTGGCGTCGACGGTATCTTTTTCGCGGCAAACGATCCGGTGGCCATCTCACCGGTACTCCGCAAGGCGCTGAAAGCCGGCATTCACGTCATCGGTTATGACGCTGAGTCGCAGCCGGATGCCCGCGAATGGTTCGCCCAAATGTGCACCCCGGAAGGAGTTGCCAAAGCCGATATTGATGCCCTGGTCGCTGAGATCGGTCCGGAATCCGAGTTCGCGATTGTCACCAGTTCCCTCACTGCCGCCGGCCAGAATGCCTGGATAGCAGAAATCAAGAAATACATTGCGACCGCCTACCCCAAACTGAAACTCGCCACCATTCTTCCTGCGGAGGAAGATCAGCAGAAGGCTTTCCAGGTCACAGGCGAGATTCTCAAGGCTTATCCGAACGTAAAGGGGATTATCGGCCTATCCAGTGTGGCGTTCCCTGCTGCTGCCGATGCCATCACCCAAGCCAATCTGATTGGCAAAATCGCGGTCGTGGGTCAGTCCACTCCGAATCAGATGAAACCGTTCATCAAAAGTGGCGCGGTCAAAAGTGACGTCCTTTGGAACCCTGTCGACTTGGGATATGCCGCCGCTTTTGCGATGCGCGCGGTGATCGACGGGAAGCTCAAGCCGGGCGATACCGAGCTTGACGCTGGCAAACTTGGCAAGCTGAAGATCATCAACGGCAGCCAGATTCTGCTCGGGCCTCCGACGGTCTTCACTAAAGATAACGTCGACAAATACGACTTTTGAACGGGCACTAACCCACAAGGTTTAGAAGTTCAAAGATTGACAGAATGGGCGGCTTCGGCCGCCCATTTTTTTTATTATCTCATTCAGTTCAGTTTGGGCTTCGCGCACCGCTTACGGGCGTTGAGGAAATCAGCCGATACGTTTTTTGCGGCGACTCATTGTGGCATGGGCGTCCCACCCGTGATCTTTGTGCGAGCACGGGCGGGACGCCCATGTCACAATGCGAGCCCAACGGCTCGCGCGGATTCCACGGAATCAAGGGATCTGACCCTGGGTTAATTCCGCACTAGAATGAGCTTTTCTGGGGAACTGGAAGTTCATTTCTTCCATGGCCTAGCCGACCGGCGGCCGGGAATTTCAGGAGTGGCTGGTAGGGCGAGGCTCCGTCCGAGCCGGAGGCTTGCGCACCAAACGCACGCATGGCAGACCGGAAAAAGAATGCCTCAAGACGCGGCACACCCAGACCGAGGAAGCGCGTCCTTTGCGTGCCGAGAGCGCCTCCGGAGGATCGGACGCGCGGTGCTGGGACGCGGGCCAGGCTACCGGCTCGGACGGAGCATCGCCCTTCCAATTTTCCAGGCTTCTCCAGATCCGTTACCAAGCTGTGTACCCGCCGTCGACGACCAGATTACTGCCAGTGAAATAGCTGCTCGCCTCCGATGCGAGAAAAACCACCGCGTTCGCCACTTCTCGCGGCTCGCCGACGCGACCCATCGGTGTAAATTTCAACCAATCCGCATACCATTCCTGGTTGCTCATCCCGAGTTTCGCCATTTCCGTGCCAATATAGCCTGGAGAAAGGCTGTTCACGCGAACGCCTCGCTTGGCCCACTCGCCGGCAAGAGATTTGGTCAGCATAATCACTCCGGCTTTGGAGACGTTGTACGCCGATTGGGGTTGCGGCGTGTTAGAGATGATGCCGGACATCGACGCCATATTGATGATGCTCCCTTTGCCCTGTTCGAGCATCACTTTGCCAAATTCCCGGCAGCAATAGAAGACCGCGTTCAGGTTAACATTGATGACCTTGTGCCAGTCTTCGTCGCTGCATTCCTCCGCCGGCACGTTAACGGATATTCCGGCGTTGTTGAAGGCGATATCAATTTGCCCATATTTCGACCGGATATTCGTCGCCAATTTGGCAACTTCTGCCGACTTGCTCAGGTCCGTTTGGAGAAAATCGACATCCAAATCTTTAGCGGCCTTTTCGCCTGCTTCAGCGTTGATGTCTACGATAACAACCTTGGCGCCGTTCTCTTTCAGCGCCTTGGCGGATTCGAATCCGATGCCGCGTGCGCCTCCGGTAACGATTGCAACTTGATCGTCAAGCGGGGTCAGGGGGGAGTAGCTCATAAAATGATTAAAAGTTCAAACTCGAAAAAGTCGCACAAAGCAGTGGCAGTGGCAGCAGAATTCCTCGGCTAACGCCGATAAATTCCGCCGCTCTTGGCGAGAGAGACGGCAGGCTCGCGCTCCCGCGCGACCGGCGTGGGGGGAAAGGTATCGGCGTGTGGGCGTGTCGGCGTGTCGGCGTGGGATGTAGGCCGCCCGCCTCGCGCGGTAGGGTTGCGCTCCCGCGCGACCGGCGTGGCGGGGGGAGACGTATCGGCGTGTGGGCGTATCGGCGTGTCGGCGTTTTGGCCGCGTGACGTAGGCCGCGTGCATCGGCGCGGTAGGGTTGCGCTCCCGCGCGACCGGCGTGGCAAGCCTGCCACGCGTCCGTAACCGTAATTCTCCCGTCTTGTCCGTTAAGATGTTTTATTTTATAGACGGGCCACGCCGGACGCGCGCAGCGCATCCCTACCGTGCCGTTCGCGAACGGAGGCTTTGAGACGGGCCACGCCGGACGCGCGGGAGCGCATCCCTACCCGCGCCGTTCGTGAACGGAGGCTTTGAGACGGGCCACGCCGGACGCGCGGGAGCGCATCCCTACCCGCGCCGTTCGTGAACGAGGCTTTGAGACGTGCCACGCCGGACGCGCGCGTCCCTACCAGCCAAGCGTGCGGCGACCTCAAACGCGAAACGGTAAACGGCGATACGGTGAACGGCGGACGGTGAAAGGCGAGCGCCGAACGCCAAACGCCAAACGGTGAACGCCAAACGCCAAACGCCCTCCCTACATCAGCGTCGCCCCGGCTTCGGCGAGCGGACTGCGTTCCCCCTTGGTCAGACAAACGTGGGCCGCGATTGATTGGCCTTTGAGGCGGTTTCGGGTGTACACCAGACCGTTGGATCGACTGTCGACATAGGGATTATCGATCTGGGCCGGATCGCCGACCATCACCAGCTTTGAGCCCTTCGACATCCGGGTAACGACGGTTTTTGCCTCGAGCGGGGTGAGTTGTTGCGCTTCGTCCAGGACAAAATATCGGTTAGGGATTGATCGCCCGCGAATATAGCAGAGTGCCTCGATCTCTACGATGCCCTGCTCGATCAGCTGTTCGTAAGGCTTCAAGTGGATTCCAGCGCCGTTCGTGGAAAGGACCTGAGCCGCTGGCGTTTTCTTTTGCTGCCTGGCCGCTTCAGTGGATGAGGTGGCAGGTAACAGCAATTCAAACGCGTCATAGATCGACTGCAGCCACGGCTTCATCTTTTCATTTAACGTGCCGGGCAGAAAACCGAGGGTTTCTCCCATCGCCACGACAGGTCGACTTACCGTAAGGCCGCTAAAGATCCCCGACCAGAAAAGGTGAAGTCCCGCCGCAACCGCCAGAAGCGTCTTTCCAGTCCCGGCCTGGCCATAACAGGTTACGAGGGCGATACCCGGATCGAGTAACGCATCCAGAAGACACTGTTGACCAAGGTTCATCGGCTTCACGTGCAGTCCCCGAGGATTAGTCAGAGCGGGAGGCAGATTCAAGCGACGGAAGATTCCGTCCCCCATATGACGCGCCCCCATCAGCTTATTATCGGGAGCCGAAAGAAAAACATACTCGTTGAGGTGCAACGAAGCGGTCTTCTCGGTTTTGAGCAACAACTCGCGCGAACTGGCAAAACGCTGCAGCGTGTGTGCGTCTATCTCGATGGTGAGTTGCTCGTAGCCCTCGACATCTGCCACCTCGACCTTGTCGTTCTCGTAGTCTTGTGCCTCCAGGCCGATGGCCAGGGCTTTGAGCTGCATATTCAGGTCTTTAGTAACCAGAATAGTGCGTTCCGTGCGTTTGCTCTTTACATACTGGCAAAGCGCCAGAATTCGATTGTCAGGGTTCTCGAGGTCATGGAAAATCTGCTGAAATTGCCGCAACTCTTTGCCCATCGTCCCGGCGGTGAGAAACTCGTTGACCGCGACGCGGATGGTTCCCCCTCCAGGGGTCTTGGCCCCGCGCATCACCAGCTTGCTGCTTTGATTGAAGCAGCGCGACAGAAAGCGATGGACGGTTCGGGCGTTTGCTCCCCGATCCGTCTGTTCGTTCTTGAATTTATCCAACTCGCTCAGCACATCGATCGGAATCCAGACATGGTTATCCGCGAATCGATAGACGGAGTGAGGGTCATGCAGCAGAACGTTGGTATCAAGAACATAGTTCTTGACGCGTGTTCCACTCCCGTTAGGCGCCTCTGGTAAAGGAGGCCCACTTGACTGTTCAGCCGGTTCCTGAAACAGTCCGGGTTGGTCTTCTGAGATATACATCTGTCAGCAGCAACCGCAGCGTCCCGTTCCACACGTGGTCTTCGCTGACGAGCGAGCCCCTGTCACAATGCCGACTCCGCCAGCAATGATTCTACGGACTTTATCGCCTGTTTGAGGATCACGTGTCAGCGGGGCGTCCATCATGCTTTGCTTGATTTCAAACCGCCGAACTGGGACATCCGGTAGATCCGGCACCGTTTCGTAGATATAGGTGGCCATGACTAGTGCGGATACTATCCGTTGTAGGCAGCCCTTAGCAAGTTAAAGCGTAAGCGGAATTTTCCGACGCGGTCTCAATTTAGCGATGCAGGCTTGCCTCTTTGAACAAGACATCCACAGCCCGGGCAAAAGCGTCTGCTGGAGGGCCGGGAGGGCTGACTAACCTGGCCGCGGCGATGGCCGCGGAATTTCCGTGTCGCATCGCTACTCCCATTCCCGCCCAAGCGAGCATCTCTACATCATTTTCACCGTCGCCGAACGACAGAACCTGTTCGCGGGGTACGCCAAACTGCTCTGCAACTTTTGCCAGAGCAGCGGCTTTGTTGATCCCCCGTGGCATAAACTCGAGGTTTTCTGATTCGGTCGACAAGACATCAACTTTCGCGGTATATCGGACAGATACTTCCGGGCGAACCTTCTGGAGCACGGCAGGGTCCCCATACCAGACGATCTTTAGTGCGCGACGGCCATCAAGCTGATCCAGGCTCGGAAGTGCTTCGGCCCTTTCGCCGACTCGGGACTCGTAAAGATCAAGCCATTGATCGTTGCGCTCCGAAACGTACAGGTGGTCGAGATGATAGTAGATCGCCTGGACACCATACTCTTCTCCTTCATTCGCGATCTGGCGCGCCACGTTTTGTGGCAAAAAATGGGCCTCAATGACGTTGCCACTTTCTCCGTCTCTGATCAGTCCACCCTGGCAGGCAATGATCGGCCCGTCCAGCTGAAGCTGGCGCTGGAAACGAATGCTATTCTGATGGCGTCGTCCGGAAGCGATGATCACCTGAACCCCGTTTTGACTTAGCTTTCGCACGGCGGCCGCGTTCTCTTCGCCGATTTTCTTGTCGGGGCCCAGAAGGGTGCCGTCCAAGTCAATCGCCGCCAATCTAAACGGGAAGTTTGACCTAATTTGATCATCGTCTCGCGTGGCGCACATAGGAGAGAGGAAACTACCCGGAAGCTCGCAAAAAGTCACGCCCGACAGCATCCGGATCTAGCCTTCATCGATCACAAATCCTTAGAGATTTGTGATCGACGCAGGCAGTAGCCGCGGAACTCTCCGGCTACGCCGGAAAATTCCGCTGCTTTCTAGCCCGCAATGAGCTCGTCGCTTCACATTTGGCGTGATTTTTGCGGGCTAGGTGACGAGCTCATGGCGGGCCGGACACTTCTTGTAGACAATTCCGAAGTCTCCTTGCCAGAAATGATTGTTCTGATTTCAGCTCAGTGAGTCGAAGTGCCCTCCGAAAATGCTCGGCGCCGGCCCGAAAGTTATTGAGTTGCACCTCGAACTCGCCAAGAACCGCATAGAGCAGGTAATAAGAATCCAACTGTTCCCGTTTCTGAATTGTCTGGATTGCCTTAATGCCGGCTCTGGGACCGTCCACGTGCGCAAGAGCCACGGCCCGATTGAGGGCGACGACGGGAGAATCGTTCTTCGCCATCCATTGATCATACAGCGACAGAATCCTCGGCCAGTCGGTGGACTGATAATCGTCGGCGGTGCAATGCCAGGCAGCGATGCCGGCCTGAAGATGATACTCACTGAGTTCGTCTCCTGACGCCGCCTGAGCCAGGTGAAATATCCCACGTTCGATCATTGTTCGGTCCCAATTCGAACGGTCCTGTTCCATCAGGCGAAGGATATTTCCCTCCGGATCCACTCGCGTGGGCAGTCGAGCCGCGTTCAACAACATCAGCGCCACCAGAGCGTGGGTGCGGGGCTGGTTGGCCGCTGGATGCTCGGCAAGCAAGGTTGCCAGGCGAATTGCCTCGGAACAGAGCTCCTCTTTTATCAGATTCTCACCGCTGGACGCCTTGTACCCTTCGTTGAAAAGCAGGTAGAGAGTTTGCAGCACGCCGTCCAGACGGCTTGACAATTCTTCGCCGGTCGGAATCTCGAAGGGGATGCGCTGTTCGCGGATTCTTTGCCTGGCTCGCGTGAGCCTCTTGGCGATGGCTGCCTCGGTCGTCAGGAATGCCTTGGCGATTTCCGCGGCATCGAACCCACAAAGTGTTTTAAGCGCCAGAGCCGTTTGCGATTCTTGCGGAATAAGCGGATGACAACACGCGAACATTAAACGCAGTCGGCCGTCCTTTATTTCAGTGTCGAATAAAGGCAAATCACCAGCGGCGCCATCGGACGACCATTGCTCAACGAATGCCGATATCTCCGGCTGTTTGTCGCGGAACAATTTTTCCCGCCGAATCAAATCCAAGGCCAGATTCTTGGCTGTTTGCGTGATCCAGGCGGCCGGATTTTTTGGGATCCCATAGATAGGGCCATGTTTGCAGCGCCCGGACCAACGCTTCCTGGACCACGTCCTCAGCGAAATGCAGGCGGTCAATCCCAAAGATTCCCGTCAGGACGGACACCAGCTTTCCTGACTCATGGCGAAACAAATGTTCCGCCAATCGGGAAATTTCGCCCGCTGGAGCACGATTGGTATCTTGCAGCGTGTTCACACCTTCAAGCCAACACGTGGACGAGTTGTTCATTAGCGCGGTGCATGCAACGGCACTGGTCGGCCACCGGTCGGACTTCAACTGTCACACCGTGGGCCAATGCTGGACACTCTTTGGCGATTTCCACCGCGTCATCGAGATCGTCCACCTGCAGGAGGAAATAACCTCCAATGGCTTCCTTGGACTCGGCAAAAGGACCGTCCGCGACTACCCGTCCTTTCCCGGAAACTATCTTGCCCTCACGTTCGAGAGGTTGGGCGCTTTTGACCTTCCCTTGCAGGGTTAGCCGTTCGAGCCAGGCATTCCACTGGCCCAGCATCTTCTGAATTTCTTCAGGGGAAAGACCTTTATCCCACTGGGTGCCTCGGAATAACAGCATGTACTCGGATGTAGTTGTTTGCGTGCTCATATCGACTTTCTGGTTTTGGGTTCTTTTCGGTTCAAATATACAACGAACGAGGGGTGCAACTTAGGACAGTTTTGCGTTTTGAGTTTTGGGTTTTGGGTTTTGAGTTTTGGGGCTGCGGTAAGCTGTAAACCTTTCTTCGCCGCCCGCATTTTCCGTAAGGCGAAGCGTCCCCGCTTTGCTTTTTTCGGAGCCGAGCGAAGCGAGACGCTGCGGCCTTCTGGCCGCTTAAGGCCGCGAAGATGGGAATTTCTCGCGCGGAGGACAGGGTGGAATGGCGCGAAGATAAGGTATTTCTGGGCCGAGTGTCTCGGTTTTCCGAGGAAGGTGAGCCGTCCTCGCTTTCCCTTCTTGAGCGTCCGCGTTCTTTGCCCCGCGGGGGCTACAAAGCTCAGCCCAGGAATTTATCCCTGGGCGAAGTTAAGAACTGAATGGCTTTTGTCCCGGAGGGACAGGCTCGTGCTGTCCCTCCGGGACAAAACCAATCGCCATCGAAGTGCCTCGCACTATCTTTCTTAGAGCTCCTGGGCTGGATGAGCAGAAGCTCTCCTTTGTTGCCCTCGTTCCTTAAAATCGTTCTCGTTCTCGTTTTCTACCCGTCGCAGCCTGCAACGCGTGCGAGCTAAAAGAGGCAATCGAAGAAACGAAGTAACCAACAGCCGGGTTTATCCGACGCGCAATAGAGTTTCGACGAGAACGAGGACCGCCAAGAAGGCTCGCGGCTCACCGCAACGCAAAACGCAAAACGCAAAACCCAAAACTCGAAACGCAAAACCATTTCCGCGCTGCGCTTGTTTGCTAAAGTTCTTTCCACTATCGTATGAAACCGCTATGGAGTTCGGAAGTGTATCCCCGCACCACAACCCAAAATCTTCAATCCGATGTCTTCCCCCGGAAAATTCAGCTTCAATCTTTCAAAATTCCCTGAGGGCGGCCTCATTCTAGTGATCGTCGCACTCGGGTTGCTCCTGGCAATTTTTGGCGGTTCGGTTCGACTGCCGAAATTCCAAACGGCTCCGGACGGCAAACGCGCAAGAGTTTTCGAGACTAATGCTGCGGGTCAGCGCGTTCCAGCCTTTGAGACGGTTAATAAATTTTTCAACGCGCGTACGATTGTCCAGATTGCTAAAGACACCAGTTTCTTTGCCATCATGGCCGTTGGGATGACGGCGGTGATCATCACGGGCGGGATCGATCTTTCGATCGGCTCCATGTACGCTTTAGCCTCAGTGTGCGGAGCCTTGGTCTTGTCCCCGTATGGTCCATCCGGCGGTGGCGCCGCGACCATCTTCGGGATCCTCGCGACCATTGGGGTCGGGATCCTGCTCGGTTTTCTCAACGGGGCGATGATTACGGGGTTCAAGGTCCATCCCTTCATCATAACTCTAGGAACCATGGCGATTTACCGTGGGATCGCTTTCGTGCAAACAAGCGGCCAGTCGATCGGCGGTTTTCCGGATGCTTTTCGGCAATTTGTCAGGTGGGAGATTATCCCGGACCTAAGTCTGGTCCCGCTGATCGTGATGGTATTGGTCACGATTGGCGGCGGGATATTTCTTTCTCAGACCGCAATTGGCAGAAAGATTTATGCCGTCGGCGGCAACGAGATTGCCGCTCGTTACAGCGGCATCCGTGTAGGGAGGGTTAAGCTGCTGGCTTATACCCTCTCGGGGTTAGTGGCCGGCATCGCCTCTGTCTTGTCTCTTGGTTACTACGGGGCAGGCTCTTCAGGCGACGGGCAAGGTTATGAGCTGAACGTCATCGCCGCCACTGTGGTCGGAGGTGCGAGCCTCGTTGGGGGTAAGGGCACCGCCCTTGGTGCGTTCCTGGGAGCGGTAATCCTGCAGATGATCTCGAACGGCTTAGTGATCCTCAATATCCCCCAGAATTACAGCCAGATTGTTATCGGTCTGGTCGTGATTGCCGCGGTGGTGCTTGACCAATTCAACACCTGGGCCTCCAAGCGCCGCACCCTGGCCAGGACTAGCTCCATCAAGAAGGGAGTCGTTCAGTCGAGCGATACCCCTGTTTCTCTGAAACCCAAAACCACATAAAACCAATGGCTTTCTTATCGGCCGAACACATTTCGAAAACTTTTCCGGGGGTGCGTGCCCTCGACGATGTCTCTGTCGAATTCGACAAGGGATCAATCCATGCGCTGATGGGAGAGAACGGGGCGGGTAAAAGCACTCTTGGTAAAATTATCGCGGGTGTCTATTCGCCTGACGAGGGCGTCATCAAAATTGAGGGTCAGGAAGTAAAGCCGACCGACCCGCGCATTGCCCAGGGGTTGGGGATCGCGCTTGTCCATCAGGAGTTAGCTTTTTGCCCTAACATGACTGTGGCGGAGAATCTTCTTCTGGGAGGATTTCCGACCAAAGCTGGATTCATGGACTGGGCAAAGCTCAAGGACCGGGCGCGGGCATTGTTGCGGGAGATCGGAGCCGACATAGATGTCGATACCCCCCTGGCTCAATTAACGACGGGCCAGGAGCAAATGGTCCAGATTGCGGGCGCGGTCGGGGTGAATGCGCGCATCATTCATTTTTGATGAGCCGACCAGTTCGCTGTCGACAAACGAGAGCGAGCATCTCTTCAAGTTGATGAACCGACTCAAAGAACGAGGGGTCGCGATGCTCTACGTGTCCCACCGGATGGATGAGATTTTTCGGATCTGCGACAAGATCACGGTGCTTCGCGACGGCAAATTTGTCGCTACAGAACCGATCGCGACCACGAGTCGAGATCAGTTGATTCGGCAAATGGTCGGTCGTGCAGTCCTGACGACGCGACCCAAGCACCTGGATCAGAAACCTGGTGAGGAAGTCCTGCGAGTGGAACACCTTACTTCGGTGGGAAAGTTTGAGAATGTCTCATTCAACGTCTGCAGTGGAGAAATCGTCGGAATGGGCGGTCTGGTAGGAGCGGGACGGACGGAAGTAGCGACAGCAATTTTTGGGTTGGATAAGCGGGCAACCGGGAGCGTCTTTATCAAGGGCCAGAAAATGCCTTTGGGCAACGTTAATGCCGCGATGCGCCATCGAATTGGTTTCTTGCCAGAGGACCGCAAACGCTCCGGACTGGTCCTGGGCATGAACATCTCGGATAATGTCTCGCTCGCTCACATCGACCACTTTAGCAGTTTCGGATTTGTCGATCGGAAGCGCGAGGTTACAGAAATTGAGAAACTGACGAAACGACTCCGGGTAAAAGCGCCCTCTCTCGAGACGATCACCGCGGGTCTCAGTGGTGGTAACCAACAGAAGGTTGCACTCGCGAAATGGATGGTGCGAGCTTGCGATCTTTTAATTGTGGACGAGCCGACCCGAGGTGTCGACATGTGGGCGCAAAAGCGGAGATCTACCAATTACTGGATGAGGTAGCTTGTCAGGGCCTCGCCATCTTGATGATT
This sequence comes from uncultured Verrucomicrobiae bacterium, assembly GCA_963789065.1. GTDB lineage: Bacteria > Verrucomicrobiota > Verrucomicrobiia > Chthoniobacterales > JAFAMB01 > JAFAMB01. The sequence continues at coordinate 67,581 of CAWBKA010000019.1, forward strand.
TCTTCCGAGCTGCCCGAATTGCTTAATCTGGCCCGCCGAGTTGTGGTGCTCCGGGAAGGCTTCGTAACCGGTCAACTTCCGCACGAAAAATTCTCGCAAGAGGCTGTCCTCTTCACCTGATGGCGTAAAAGTTCCTGGAACGCCGCGCTGGCAGGGCGAGGCTCCGCCCGAGCCGCACCTCGCCGGCAGGTTCTCTGCTCTTAATCTTAAAAAATGCTCTAACAAGGGTTTCAAAATGCCGAATTGTTCCCCCTTCACTGCGCTCGCTATCTTCTTCGCCCTGTCGCAAGCGCCTTTTTCTGCTCAAGCTGCGGGCGAAAACAAGTTGGAAGTCTTCTCCTGGTGGACCTCCGGAGGCGAGTCCGCCGCACTGGATGCTTTGTTCAATGTTTACAAAGAGCGGAACCCCGGCGTTGAAATAATCAATGCAGCGGTGGCCGGTGGTGGCGGTTCCGCCGCGCGCCCTGTCTTGCAAACTCGTCTTGCGGGCGGTAAGCCTCCCGACACGTGGCAAACCCATCCAGGTTGGGAATTACTTGGACAATATGTAGAACCCGGTTACTGCGAGCCGATTACAGAGCTCTACAAGAGCAACGGCTGGGACAATGCTTTTCCAAAGGAGCTGGTCGTAAATTTGATGACCGCGGATCGCAAGATCTACTCCGTAATCGCCGGTATCCACCGGGGGAATGTCCTTTGGTACAATACCAGGTTGCTCGAGAAAAACGGAATCAAGGTCGGTGATCAGATGACGATTGAAGAGTTCTTCGCCGCTTGTGACAAGCTGAAGGCGGCCGGCGTTACCGCTCTCGCGGTAGGCGATTCAGGTATTTGGACTTCCGCGCAGCTTTTTGAAAACACCCTCCTTGGAGTCATTGGGCCGAAAGGTTGGACGGATCTGTTCACCGGCGCGATGCAGTGGGACGATCCCAAGGTCAAGGAGGCCATGAAGGACTTTGCCAAAATGCAGGACTATCTCAATCCCGACCACGCGGCTCTGAGTTGGGATCAGGCAGTGAACGAACTGATCGAAGGTAAAGTAGCCTTTAATTCTATGGGTGACTGGGCCTACGGCGAGTTTCTTAAGGCCAAAATGAAAGAGAAGGAAGATTTCGGTTGGGTTAGTCATCCCGGTACCGCCGGCTCCTTCGTCATCGTAGCAGACGGCTTCACGCTGGCCAAGGATGCCCCTCATAAGGAAGCCGCGATTGCCTGGCTACAGACCGTAGGCAGTAAGGAAGCCCAGATAGCGTTCAACTCTATCAAGGGATCAATACCTGCTCGCACTGATATCGACCGATCTAAATTCGACGGTTACCATCAATGGTCGATGGATTCCTTTGCCAAGGACAAGGGGGTTCCGAGCTGCGTTCATGGCGAAGCCGCTCCCGCCGCTTTCGAGCAGGCGTTTGAGGATGCCGTCACCGCCTTTGTGGTGGATAAGAACATCGACAATTTTGCCAACACCCTGGTGCTGGCGGCGAAAGACTCTCAATCCGCGAAATAATAGACTTTCGACGCCCCAATTTTCAAAAAGCTTCCGAGAGCTTGTTTTCGACTACGAGCGGTGAGTGAGAGTTTGGGACGGTAATTCACCAAACGTCCGTCTGTATTCGGCTTCAAAATGCAGCCGGCCCCAGAAGCCCCAATTTCTCGCCACGAATTCTACCGAAGTCTCAGAGGGATCCGATGTCAGAAGGATTTTTCGAACACAATGTAGTCTGTATAATCGCAGATATCGCTTTGGCTCGATGTTGAGGAGCTCATGAAAGGCATGGCCTAACAGAGCCGGGCTTACGCCGATGGCCGAGCAGAGCTGCATCAAATGGATCGGTTGATCCGGATGGCTCTCTAAAAATTGCTCGGTTCGACGGATGATTTGACCCGAGGTTTGGCGGTCTATGGAGTCTTGGGAGAGAAGCCGCTGCTCAGTCTTTTGGATGATGGATACCAGGGATTCTTCCAGGGAATGTTCAAACATTTGTCGAATGGCTGCGTGGGTTAACAGCGTAGGTTTCGAGTCAATTACCGCTTGAAGTTGAGTCAGGCGCTTTTCCATTTCAATAAAGCTGACTGCCGGGGCCTGCAGGTGGTGACAGCCGGTCCGAAGCCGTCCCACGGTGGCTTCGTGACAGCGCTCCAGGAGGAGATCTATTCGTTTGAGGGGGATGGAAACAAATGCACATTCGAAATCTTTTGGCTCCACTCCAAAATGTTCATGCCCGGGCCCGTAAGTGAAAACGGAGGAGCCTTGCGACTCATACCCATTCCAAATACAGGGCTCCGCCCCGCGGAGCTGGATCAGCACCGCCAATCGGTCTGGAGCATTTGTCGCTCTCGAAATGGTTGGTTGATCGAGATGAATAAACTGCACCATCGTCTCCCCGAGGGAGCCTGAGTACAATTGTCCACGAAAAGGCCCGGATCCCCGGTGGACCAACTCTAGGTCGAGGTGCCGGACAGTGGCGCTTAGATCGATCGCTTTCGGTGAACACCCGGTGCCGGGCATAACTCAGAGTGTCTTTTTCCGAGTCAACTAGGTGGGCGAAATTGTTCGGAGTCTCCCGATTCATAAAAAAAGCAGAAACCGCAGCGTGGACTTAATAATTACCAGGAAAAATCGAGCTTCTCAGCCGGCTGTTTTGTTCTATCTACAAGTTCCTTTTTCGTCCCCACACCCGAAATATAGCCGCCGCATTACGATAATCAATATAATAATCATAATTAGCTGTAGACAAACCGTTTTCATCGGTTTTTCGAGAAAGGTGACGTGGCGGGGACGGGCTCCTGAGGGCATCGTTGTCGGCGTATCGGCGTTTTGTCACGTGACGTGGCCGCGCGCCTTGCATGGTAGGGACGCTCCCGCGCGTCCGGCGTGGTATGTCCAGAGAGCGTGAATCAGCGGACATTAGGGGATCTGGATAAAAGGCTGCCAGGGCAAGATCAGCTAGCGGAAGCTTCTAGATGTGCTACGCCGGACGCGCAGCGCATCCCCTCCGCACCGCAGGCACGGCCTCGGTGTCGATCGGCCAAATCGCCGATCCGCCGATCCGCCGACACGATGCTCTCTAGCGGAACGGAAGGAAAGTCGATTTGTTTGTTAAGCAGTCTTTACAAAAGCAGAGTATCAAGGAATTCTGCTTCGGCAGCATTACAAATCATATCCCCCTGGAACCTTCCAAGCTTCCCCCCATCGAAATGAAAACCGATACCGCGGCGGTCAGTTCCGGCGCTCGTCCTTCCGCCCTGGCGAGAATTTTGGCCATCAAGGAGGTCGGAAGCCTTTCGGCTTTGATCATCATGCTCCTGGTGCTCACGATTTCCATCCCGCAGTTCGGACAATGGGGAAACATCGTCAACATCACACGGAACTTTTCCTTTGTCGGGATCGTCGCGCTGGGAATGACCTTGGTCATTCTGACCGGGGGGATTGATCTTTCGGTAGGCTCGGTCTGGGGGATGACCGCGGTTCTCACCGCCTCTTTGATGTCTAGTGGCTGGCTAATGATTCCGGCTATTCTGGTGGGTCTTTTGGGGGCGGGAGCTGTTGGTTTGTTCAATGGGCTTTGCGTAACCCGGCTAAACATGTCTCCCTTTGTGCCGACGCTGGCGTCGCTTTCCATCGCCCGAAGCCTCGCGCTGATCATCACTCATGGCCGGCCAATCTCCAGTTTTGGCCCTCAAACAGAAGCCTTCTTCTGGATCGGTGGGGGCGACATCGCAGGCATACCCAATCCGTTCATCCTCTTCGTGGGGATGGCCATCCTTTTTTGGATCGTCAGCTCTCGAACGGTTTGGGGCCGGCGCGTATATGCCGTGGGAGGCAATGAAAAGGCAGCTCGCTTGACCGGTTTAAACGTGCGTCAGCTCAAAGTAAGCGTCTACGTCATTTCCGCGCTTTGCGCCGGGATCGCCGGCGTCGTGCAGGCGAGCTACTTATCGAGTGTGACGGCGAGCCTCGCGACCGGCCAGGAACTGAGCGTGATTGCTGCCACGGTGATCGGTGGCGTCAACCTTTCCGGCGGTGAAGGAACAATTTTTGGCGTTGTGATCGGAACCGTGATGCTTGAGATCCTCCGGAACGGACTGCTCCTTTTCGGGATCGATCCCTATTGGCAGGGCGTGTTCGTCGGTGCCATCATAGTGATTGCTGTTTCCCTTGATCGCCTTCGCAAACACCCCGGCAAGGATTGAGCCAAAACCAAAAATTCTCGTCTAAACAAAACCCTCGAACCCAAAGCTAAAATGAAAAACATGAGATTCCCCCTGGGCTGCCTTCTGATGATCAGCGCGGCAGCAATGGCGCCTTTCGCCAAAGCAGCAGACAAACCAAAGATATTCGCGTTGGTTCCCAAATCGATCAGCGTTCCTTTTTATGCGGACGTAGAAAAGGGATGCAAAGAGGAAGCGAAAAAGCTGGGTGTCCAGGTCTTGTACACCGGCCCGAATACCCCGGATGAGGCCGAGCAGGTTGTCATTTTGAAAGATGTGGTTTCCCGGGGAGTAAGCGGATTGGCGGTTGCTCCGATGAACGCTGACTCGGTGACTGGAGTTATTGCGGAGGCGCGGAAAAAAGGCATCCCGGTAATCACCTTCGACTCGGACGCTCCAAAATCCGAGCGGATGTGTTACGTGGGAACTGACAACCTGGATGCTGGCAGAGAAGCGGGAAAAGCGTTCAAAAAACTGTTGCCGAAGGGAAAAATTGCGATCATTACGGGAGGCTTGGCGGCGGCGAACCTCAACGACCGCATCAAAGGGTTCAAAGAAGTCGTTAGCGGACCCGACTACACGGAAATTTCGGGTTCTCCCTTTCCGTGCGAAGATGACGCAGTTCGAGGGGTTCAGATAGTCCAGGATATCCTGACTCGCTATCCCGACTTGGATGGCATTTTCTTTTCCGGAGGATGGCCTTTGTTTGGCGCGCCTGAAGCCTACATGAAAGCGATTGGGAAGCGTGCCCCCGACGTGAAGGCGAACAAATTTGTACTCGTCTCCTTTGATACCTTGCCCGAGGAGCTCAAGCTCTTGAAGAATGGGTATTGCAACGTTTTGATTGGTCAAAGGCCGCTTGCCATGGGCGTCAAAAGCATGGACGTGCTGAACGACATCGCAAACGGAAAACCGGCTGAGAACATCAATACGGGTGTTGATATTGTTGATTCGAGCAATGTTGACCAGTTCCTGAAATAGAACTGCAGGAACACCGCGATCTTTCTCACCTCAGGGCTGCCGTCAGTTGCGGCCCTGAGGACGAAGGCAAACCAACGGCAGAGCAACCCGCCGATTGATAAGCAACCCATGCCTGCGATCCTGAAAATTCGAGGAATTACCAAGAGTTACCCGGGCGTGCGCGCGTTGCAAGATGTCAGTTTTGACGTCGAGGCGGGGAGCATTCATGCCATCATGGGAGAGAACGGGGCTGGGAAAAGCACCTTGATGCAGATTATCGCCGGCGCCCAACGACCGGACTCCGGAACTCTCGAGTTCGACGGCCGCGAGGTTCACTTTGCCAGTCCCGCAGAGGCGCAAGCGATAGGGATCGCGATCGTGTACCAGGAGCTCAACCTCTCACCGAATCTCTCGATTGCAGAAAATGTGTTCCTAGGGTTGGAACCGAGGGCGGCGGGAGTTTTCGTTGATCGAGAAACGCTGAAAGCCAAAACTTCCGCGATCCTCAACAGGCTCGGCATAAAATTTCATCCAGATACGATCGTTGGCAATTTGACCGTTGCACAGCAACAGCTCGTCGAAATTTGCAAAAGCCTGGTTCGCGAGCCGCGCTTGCTGATCTTTGACGAACCCACGTCGAGCCTTTCGGAAGCAGATTCGCGAATTTTGTTTCAAGTGATTGCGGACCTTAAAGCTCGTGGAGTCACGATGCTGTACATTTCGCATCGATTCCCGGAAGTGTTCGCCAACTGCGATGCGGTGACGGTGCTGCGAGACGGCAAACACGTTCGAACCAAACTCATGAGTACCACCAGTGAGGCGGAGGTGGTCAGCCTGATGGTGGGACGAGAGTTGCTAACGTTCCACCGGAAGGATGTGGTTCCGAGCAGTGAGGTTATGTTTGAAGTTCGAGGTCTAACCAAGCGCCGCCAATACCACGATGTGAGTTTCAAAATTCATCGGGGCGAAATTGTGGCCCTGGCGGGCCTTGTTGGTGCTGGGAGAAGTGAAGTCGCACTGGGTGTGTTCGGGTGTCCGCCCCCAGACGCCGGAGAAGTTCGCGTCCTGGATAAACCGATCCGTGTTCGGCGAGCTCAAGACGCGATGCAGGCTGGCATAGCGCTCGCCCCGGAAGACCGCAAGTCCACCGGACTTGTCCTGGGTGCCAGCGTGGGAGCCAATGTTTCGATGGCCGCGTTGCCGAGACTTGCCCGCGCCCAGTTTGTCAATCGGTTGGCCGAGCGAAATCTGATTCAACGCTTCGTTGAACGGCTAAACATCCGTACTCCAAGTCACGACCAACGGGTAGGTCTCCTTAGCGGTGGCAATCAACAGAAAGTGATGATTGCCAAATGGTTGGCCGTCGAACCGAAATGCCTGATCGTCGATGAACCCACGCGTGGCGTAGATGTTGGTACGAAAGCTGAGATCTATGCTCTTTTTGACGAACTGGCTCATGCCGGGATACCCATCCTGATGATATCGAGCGATCTTCCGGAGGTTCTGGCCCTCGCGGACCGCATCGTAGTCATGCGTCAGGGCAAAATTACCGGCGAATTGACACGTGCGGAGGCCACCGAGGAAAAAATTATGCACCTGGCCGCGCTTGGCACCGATAGTGGTTTTGAGTCTTGAGTTTTGAGTCTTGGGTTTTGAGTGGCGGAAGTCCGTCAAGTGCTCCGTCTGGCAGTCGTGGCGACAACCGTGTCGTGGGTTCACACGGGGCGTCCCGCCCGTTAGGTGGCGGGCTTCCGCCACTCAAAACCCAAAACTCAAAACGCAAAACTAAAAAGCATTTGCCGCTGTCCGAAGGTACGCCGAAAGGAATAAGTCAATGACAACGAATCTTCGCGGTATTTTGGCTCCAGCGCTTACGGCCGTGACGGATGACTTCCTGATCGATGAGGAGCGCACATTAGCACACTTCAGGTGGCTTCTGGAAAACGGGTGCGATGGCTCTCTGGTATTTGGCACAACTTCAGAGGCAAATTCTTTCTCCGTTGCCGAGCGGAAGCGATTTCTCGAACGAGTCATCTCTGTGGGCATCAACGAGAAACAGTTGCTGATCGGGACCGGGTGCTGCTCTCTTGCCGACTCCATCGACTTAACAAAACACGCCGTTCAGAACGGGTGCGCGGGCGCCTTAACTCTGCCGCCCTTCTATTACAAACAGGTTTCTGACGAAGGACTGTTTCAGTATTTCGTCTCCCTGATTGAGAGGGTTGCCGACGAGCGGTTACGACTTTATTTGTACCATATTCCGCCGATTTCGATCGTTTCCTTCTCTCGCTCTGGTTGAAAAGTTGATTGCAAAATATCCCGGAATCGTCGTCGGCATCAAAGATAGTTCGGGTGACTGGGCTCACACCAAGGACTTGATTGATCATTTCGGTCGGTTTGCCTTTGACGTGTTTCCTGGAATGAAGCTTACCTTCTTACGGCGCTGCAGATTGGCGCTGCCGGTTGCATTTCCGGAATGACGAACGTCAGCGCCGAGTCGCTACAGATGATTTATAAGAACTGGCAGCATCCTGAAGCAAAAGTGCGGCAGGAGACCATCAGCAGGGTTCGGAAAACGCTTCTGAAATACCCGTTGATACCCGCGCTCAAAGCCATCCTATCCAGGACGCGCGCGGATGAAGCATGGAAAAATGTGCGCCCGCCGCTTTTGCCGCTAAAGGATTCTGAATTTGAGCGTCTTGCCGAAGAGTTGACCGCTGCGGGTTTCGAGTGGCCTGAAGAGGTTTTCGTAAACCTCCCAACCAAGTGAAGTTTTGTTAGAAAATCGGCGGTTCCGGTCGAGTTCCGAAGTTTACTCACGATGAATGCCTGCAGAGAAACAGTTCTGGCGATTATTCCCGCCTACTCCGAGGAGCGATTCATCGCCCAAGTGGCCCGTCAGGTATCTGCGATACGTAAAGGCGGTTTTGGTCGTCGATGACGGGTCGTCCGATTGCACTGCGAGGGAAGCGGAAGCTGGCGGTGCCAAAGTGATCCGGCACACTAAAAATCTCGGAAAGGGAGCGGCCTTGAAGACCGGCCTCAAGTACGCTGCCAGAGACGACGTCGGCTTTCTTTTTGTTCCTCGACGGGGACGGCCAACATGATCCTTCGGATATCCCGGCATTTTTTGAAGCGATCAATAATTCTCAGGCGGAGCTGATTGTTGGTAACCGAATGAACAATCTTAAATCGATGCCGCGTGTTCGCAGATGGACCAATCAATTCATGTCCTGGCAGATCGGAAAATCTGTAAAATGCCGCTCCCCGATAGCCAATGTGGATTTCGGCTCGTGCGTAAGGAATTACTGCCGGTTTTGCTGGCGGCCAAAGATCGCTTCGAGTTTGAGAGTGAGAGTATAATTCTGGCTGCGCACCAGGGATTCCGAATCGGCTTTGTGCCCATTCGAACAATCTACACGGATCAACGCAGCAAAATCCGACCGTTTCGCGATACGATCAGATATATCCGGCTGATGAGCAAATACCGCGATCAGAGTGGCGTCGTCGCCGTGTAGGGTCTGCGCATTCCTGCCTCGCAAGGCTGGCGGCCTTGCACGGGGATGCACGAACGACGGAGCATGTGGTCTGGCGAGCCATCCTTGGGGGAAACAGTCCCTGCATGTTCCATGATCGATTCTTCCCCTTCGAATTGAACGACGTGGTCAACCAGACTGACTCGGGTTCAGCCTATGCCTTTTCGCCTTCGTCGCTTTCGGTTCGGGTTTCGGCGGAGCAGCGGCCATCTCCACGGGTCGAACGAGTTCGGCGTTTTCCAAGACCGACCGCGTATAAGTGGTTGGCTGGCGTCCCCAACCTTACCCGTCATGTTCACGAGATAGTACGGAAACGGAAGGGGGCCCCACTCTTCGACGTGGTTTTCCATTCGACCGAATTCGCTGAAATGTTTGAGGCGCCATAGAAGCCGGCGGCCCAATTCACGGCTGCCAAAGCTGCCGCCTGCTCAGAGACCTTAAAGCCAAGGTCCTGTGCTTTACCCGCAGTTTGCGGGACTTCGAGGTGGTAATTCTTCACCGCACCGCCGGAACCAGTTACGGTGAAGTTTATAGCATCGGCCTCGGCCGTATATTCTGTGTGTTTTTTTTGGCCTTTTTGCCCTTATCGGCGGCCATCAATGGCGGGGTAAGCGCTAGTGCAACTAGCAAGAGGAAGGTAGTTTTCATCACGCGATTGTAGCAACTACGATCGAACATGAAAAGACTTCGATACTACTCTTTTTTGCCAAGCCGCTGATTCCGAGTCGGTTCCAAGACTTCGGTTAAAATGCCATGTAATTCTCTGACGTCTCTAAGCCGTTCGGGCCATTCCGCCCGATCTAGATCGCATACGAATTCCGACGATGCTACTTATGCGATACTGAATGATGCCGGCTATCTCCCTGGTTACCCCGCATCGCACGGTTGCGTCCGGATGCCGCGAGATCTCGCCGGCGAGTTTTATGCCAGGGTGCATATCGGCACGCCGGTAAGAGTGGTTGGCAGTGCGAGAAATGTAACCCTAGTCTCGGGTGAGCCATACCGATCCTTCAATCGCCTCTATCATTTATATCTCTTACGCGTCGGATAAACCCCGCCACTTGGTTCCATCGATTGCGGTTTTCTTAGCCCGTGTGCGCTATTGGTTGGCTTAGGCGGCTAGAAAACGAGAACGAAGCCTCATCCCGCTCAAAAATCTCTAAGGCTTTTGTGAACAATGAAGGCTAGCGTCTCGCCTATGGAATGTCACCCACAACCGCAATTCCCGGACGAGCAATCTGCGGACGGACGTTTCGTGCGACAACAGGACGCATTTCGAAGGTGGGTCACCGCAAATGGGGAATCGGATTTTCCCGCTGCTGGAGGACGGTATCACCTGTACGTATCGTGGGCCTGCCCATGGGCGCACCGAACGATTACATCGTTCGCCATCTGAAGCGGCTTGGCGGAATCATTGGAATGACGGTCGTCGATCCGGTTCGAGATGAACGCGGGTGGGCCTTTCGGGATGGTGCCGGGTCACTCGAGGGATCCCATCAACGGCTTCGAGTTCTTGAGCGATGCCTATCTTGCCACCGACCCGGGATACCGCGGTCGCGTCACGGTGCCGGTGCTCTGGGACAAGGAAAGCCACGCGATCGTCAATAATTCCGATGACGATCTGATGCGGATTTTGAACAGTGAATTCGACTCATTCACGGACAGCGACGTGGACCTCTATCCGGAGAAGCATCGAGCGGAAATCGACCGGCTCAATGAGTTGATTTACGAGACTGTCAACGATGGAGTCTATCGAGCGGGGTTTGCGACCTCCCAAAAGGCGTACGAGCAAGCCGTCTATCCGCTCTTTGAGACGCTCGATCAGCTGGAAACGAGGCTTTCTGTTCGGCGCTATCTGTTTGGAGATTTGCCGCTCGAAACGGACTGGAGGCTTTTCGTCACGTTGATCAGGTTCGATGCGGTCTACCACGGACATTTTAAATGCAATATCCGCCGGATCGCTGATTACCCGAACCTCTACGGGTACCTTCGGGATCTTTACCAGATTGATGGGATCGCTGGCACCGTGAATTTCGATCATATCAAACGTCACTATTACTTTACTCATGACGATATTAATCCGACTCGGATCGTTCCGGTCGGACCGGCGCAGGATCTTCTGGCGCCGCACGGAAGAGAGTCGCTGAAAAGTTTGTCGTCGTGACGCAAAAATCTCACGAGCGCTTTGGCTGGCGAGATTTTTGGGCGGGCTATTGCTCTGCAGCCTCCGCATCCGGATACTATTGACATGTTCGAAGGCGCCCAAATCGTGATCGAGGTACCGTTTGGGTATCCTCAACGGGAACGGTTGCTCCAATTCATGGAATCGAAATTTTCGGGAGCCGAAGTTTTACTGATCCACGCAGAAGTCACTCGGCCGGAGGTTGCGGAAACGTTCGTGGAGCACGACTCTACGACGCATCGGGCAAAGGAAGAACCAGCGGGTCAAAACCAGGACGCGACAACCGTTATGCAGGAAGCTACCGAGGCTTTGTCCGGTTTCACGAAGGCCGAGGAGTCGTAGAGATGGATGAGGCAATTTGTTCTGGAGAAGAAACTGCAGACATCGGAACGCGATGTTTGAGGATTTCGGCCTTTTCTAGCGGCAGAAGTAACAGGTGTCTTCGAAGCCGATAGAATGTTTGAGATGTTTGAGGCAATCGGAAGGTTTTAGCGTGCACCTTGACCCCAACTAAGGTACGATTTGAATAATCCCCCGTAGGAATGTTGTATGTCCCGGTTTTTGGATCAGATTTTTTCTTGCCAGAGAGACCAGTACACAAGTTGTCCGCCGGATATATTGTTAGAGAAATGCTCTGTTCCGACGGTCGCCGTTGATCAAGCTGAACTGGAGCGCGCTCTCTGGCTCTGGGGGCGACGCCCGAGATATGTGCTCTATGACGCCGGAAAAGTCTTGTGGGGAAGGTTGACCCTGTTCGTTCTGTCAATCCTCTTCCTGATCTCATTCGATATTCCAGGTTTATTGATTGCCGCCGCGTTGAGTTTTGCGGTGGCAACCCTGATGCTGTTCGATTTCTACTGGCGAGAGCGCTGGAAACGGGATTACGAAGCTTGCCTTTATCGTCTTATTCGAGCCTACCTGCGTTGAAACCTCTTGGACAGTAAGGTGGACGGAGCGCTCAACACGAACTCGTCCTTCGATCTTCTACGTATCGAATAGACCGGGCCGTTTGGTTCTATCGATTGCCTTTTTTAGCCTTCAAGCGCTTTCAGCTGCCGCGGCCGGAAAAAAACGAGAACGACGACGAGGACGATTTTAGGAACGAGGGCGAGAAAGGAGAGCTTCTGCTGGCGTCCTCAAGAGGCAAAGCGGAACGCTTTGCTTACGCACAAACATCTCCACTCGAGCGGATCGCTCTCGTTCCTCGTCAATCGTTCCTGAACATCGTCCTCGTCGTCGTTCTCGTTCTCGATTTCTTCTACGCGGCGGAAAAGCTCAGCCGTTGGTTTCATCGATTGCGGTCTTTTTAAGCCACGCGCTTTCGGCTGCGACGGCCGGAAAAGCGGGGCGAGGGATTTTTGAAGGTATAATCTGGCAATCGCAGAAATTTCGTTGAAGAATCAGCTCTAGCTAGCTCAAGAAGCTACCGTAATATGCGAGACGGCACATCAGACTCGTGGGTCTTCCGAAAGTTTCCGGATTCCAGTCCTGCGGAGATCGCGCGAGCTGCGGATCGGCTCGAGTTTGTTGACCTTGAAGAGTACCAGCGTGCAGTTTGGCTCTGGCGCAGGCGTCCGTCGGATGTCAGTATTCTGGTGCAACTCTTGGTGCTAGGCATCGGCGCACTGGTCCATATTCCGTTGATCCTTTCCGAGGACTTCGTTCTCTTTGCGATCTACCACGCATTTTACATCGGCCTGGTGACCCTCTGCGTTGGACGGTTCCTCTGGATGGAATCGCGATACCGTCGCTGGAAGCAGGATTACCTTCGTTCGCTGGCCAGGCTGGCAAGCGAAACTAATCCCCACGGTTGAAATCGTACTGGGGGCGTTGCAGAGGCGCGTGGCGCGCGCCTTTCCCGGCCGATCCCCGCGCATGTCGATACTTTTTCCGTTAACTAGTGGCTATTGATACACAAAAAAGAATGAAGCCCAATAGTTGTAGTGAAGCGCGAAGCCCTTGTCCGATCGCCCAACGGGTCCGGACCGACTTCCAGTCTGCCGGCAATTGTTCTGGATTCCAGCCTGCGATCTCGTGCTCGATTGGTTGGTTCAACCAGATCGAGGATGCGCCGGCGGCCGAAAAACAAAATACGGCTCCCCAAACCATTTGATTAGCGACATTGTTCTCCTTGAATCCTAAGGCGTAGATAAGAATCAGGATTACGGAGAGCCCGGTCAGGATTGGCATCACACGGCTGAAGGTCCGAAGGAAGCCCTGCTCGACCTCGACGCGTTGGCGATCCGGGAGTCGCCGCATATTTGGCCGCACGAATAAGAAAAATCCAAACTCGGCGCACGCCACAAACCCTGGAACTACGAGGTTAAAAAACTCCAGCCAGTCCATGGTCGCGGAGGATAACAAGAAGTGAGGAAGTCAAGAAGCCAAGAATTTGAGAAGGCGGGGGAAGGGGAGACGTATCGGCATGCCGGGGTGCGGGGGAAACGTGTCGGCGTGTCGGCATTCAACGCGCGCTCTCGATACGGGTGTTCGCGCGTCAACGGACCTGGTAGGGTTGCGCTCCCGCGCGACCGGCGTGGCACGTTCACACCGCGTGCGAGAGCCCTGTCAGCGTGTGGGTGTGGCAGGGCGCGTAAGCGAGGCCTCCCTGCCTTGCCTCTTCACGACGGAACAAAGCGGGACGCTTCGCCTACCAAAGATCACGGGCGGGACTCCCGTGTCACAATGAGTCGCCGCCACAGGAAGTCGTAACACCTGATTTTCTAAGCCCCACGTCCTCTAGCACGTATCAGGAGTTCCGTAGGCTCAATGAACATGCCACGCCGGTCGCGCGGGAGCGCAACCCTACCGCGCCACCCGCGTGGCCCCGTCATGCGGCCAAACGCCGACACGCCAACACGCCGATACGCCGATACGCCGATACGCCGATACGCCGATAAGCGTCTCCCCCGACACGCCGATACGATGCTCTTCACGACGGTTTTCTGAATTCAAAAATGCCGTACTTCATTGCCCCCGTGCCGTACGCCAGCCAGATCCGGACAATCGTCGCGGCAAAAACGCGATTTCGGCGGGTCGGATCGAGTAAAAAAATTCTGTAATGGCGCTCAGACGCCAAACGCTGAATGAACCGCCGGATGATTATCGACCATGTCGGGGCGACTTGAGCAGAAATATCTTTCCGGCTGCTTACGGTTAAGCCGGCTCTTTCGGCCAGGTCAATTAATTCGACGGCCGTCACCAGATGAGGCAGGCGACCCTCGGTGCAAATCGGCGTGAGCAACCAGCTTTTTTGCCAGATGGCCGGATTGTCGGCCGCGAGCCAGGAGCAAACTACCAGGCGTCCCCCGGGCTTTAAGACACGAACAGCACGAAGAAAGAATGCGCTTTTATCCGGCATATGTTCCGAACTCTCAATCGCGATTGCCGCGTCGAACGTTTCGGGAGGTAGATCTGCCGTCAACCAATCTGCCAGGAGATACTCTGGGTTGCGCGTCGATTCGATCTTGTCGGCATAGGCATGTTGCGTTGGAGAAATGGTTACGGCGGTTACTACTGCCCCATGTTGACGAGCCAGTAGGCGGGCTGTCGCGCCGTAACCGCAGCCGATGTCACAAACCCGGGTGCCTCTGCCTATTTGCGCCCGATTGGCAACGAGATGGACAAGTTGCGCGACCGCCAGTTCCGCAGTCTCGTCTCCCTTTAGCCAAAGGCCATGATGAAGGTGTTCCCCCCAAACATCGCGGTAAAATCGATCGAGCTCATCATAGTGATCAGCGACACTTGCGGGATCGATGGGGCGGCTCGACGAAATCACGGTCCAGTCAGAGTACGGAAAGAAAGTCGATAAGGATTTCGTTGAAAGCATGCGCCTGCTCAACGTTGCCGAGGCGAGCCGCATTTTTAAGGAGGTGTAGTTCTGCGCCGGCAATTTTTTGTTGGATCGTTCGCGAAATTGTTTCAGGAAATCCGAGATCCTGTTCACCCGGGATGAGCAAGGTTCTCGCACGGATCGAAGGAAGCGCATCGACAACATTCAGTCCCTGGATGGCGCGACAGCAACCCACATAACCATCCACCGAAGTCGAGAGAATCAGATCGGATACCCAGGCCATGGTGCTGGGCGCCTCTTCGATAAATCGAGAAGTGAACCAGCGCGTGAGGGTCGGCTCGACCAGGCTTTCCAGGCCGGCTGCCCGAACTTTGCCAATCCGATCATCGAGCGTAAGTTTTAGTTGTTCTTCCGTCTGGCATCCGGTGCTGCAGAGGATCAGGCTGGAGAGCTTCTCGGGGAATTGAAGGGCAAACATCTGGCCAATCATTCCGCCGATGGACAAGCCGACAAAGGCGGCGACCGGGATCTGAAGGTGATCGAGCAGTGCCGCGACATCGGAGGCCAACTCCGGCAACGTGTAGGAGTCGCCAGGGTTTTCGCTTTCGCCGTGACCGCGGAGATCGTAAAGCAAGACGCGAAACCGGCGCGTCAGAAGGGGAAGCTGGTATCCCCAAATCTCCATGCTGGTAGCTAAAAAGTGGCTCGACACCACCGCTGGCCGGCTCAGGTCGCCGCGTTGCGAATAGGTGAGCCTGTAACCGTTGATTGTCGCTGACGTTTTATTCATCGCCTTAGCAAACCGCAGTCGCGCATGAGCGCAAGATCCCCTTGAGCGCTTTGGCGAGCGAGATTGTCGAGCTATTTGTTGTCTTTGCGCTTTCGAGTCAAAAGTGGATTGTCCGTGCGTTTTGTTCCTCCGGCGTCAGGAAGCGACGAAGGTCAGTCTCAATTTCGGCAACGCTCCCGGTCGTGGTCTTGATGCCGTGCAGCTCGTCAAGCTCCTGCACCAGACGTTCATATCCGTGGCAAATCACCGCAAGCTGAGCAAGAAGATAAACTGGCACGACCGCATTGCCTTCTTTGACTCTACACATCAGCCGGGCAATGGAATCCAGGTTTTTGGCGGTCAGGGCAAGAAGCTCGATCTCGATTCCACCCGTCTTTGGATCCGTGATCTGCAGATTGATCTCCTGAACGGAATAGTCAATCTCGACGCTGAATCTGAATTGATCCTTTCCTTCAAAGAAGAAATATTGGACTCCGTCCCCTTCGTTGGCAGCGTATAGCTCCGCCCCCCGCCGGCTTACGTCGGTCAACCAGTTGTCCACCATCAACCGGAGCGTCTCATCGGTGCTGCTCATTGTGCTTGGTCCTTGTCCGTGGAGTAACATAGAAACGAGCCCGCGCGACACAAGTGGATCTTCATCCCGGGCCAAAGCGGAGGTGCACCCTTAAGTGCCGCCGCGCCGGCAAATCCTGAGAGATTTGTCTGCTCTGCAGGCTTTTTGGAGAGAAATATTTGATACAGGTGCGATTCATTTATCTTAAAACGGGTTTTTAAACAGGCACGCATCGTCTATTTAAGAAGCTAAGCTTCGCACAACCTTGGGACTGTGTGGACCGGGAACCAGGCTGCTCTCGCCGCTACGGCCCGACGTCTCGCCGAGGTCCTCGAGCGCGGCCCGCTGCCTTTGACTTGGGAGAATTTGACTTAGGAGAATGCCGTGGGTGATCTGCACCAGCTACTCTGCAGGCCGCGATAACAGCACCGAGGCAGGCACCGGCCTGGCGATCGTGCTGCCTGTGCGCGGCGTCACGGAGTCCTACGTGATGGCGGGCGCCGCCGCGCCGGCCCACCCGATCGCAGCGTCTCATCTTCCTGTGCGCCAGGATCGCCGAGCGCCTCCGGCCGCTTCCCTGTAACCAGCACAACGGTCCGGGCTGATTCGGAGCCGCGCAGCTGCTGTCCTGGCGCAGCGTGCAGATGCCGCGGACGGCGACTTCGGCCACTATCCCAGCCGGCCTCGTTGCAGCTGAGCCAGCTCGTCCCGCTCGCTTCGCGCCAGGCCCGTCATGTAAGACCTTGATGATGGTCACATTCCGGCCGCACAGGGTGGCGATGTCTTCGGGGTCCGACGTGAGGACGGTCACCGGGCCAGGCGCGGCCAAGGCTGTCGCGCTGAGCATCGCATCGATCGCATGCCGGTGACCGTGCAGGCCAGCTTCGGCGAGAATGGCCGTTGCGCGGCGAGCGATCGGTTCGGTAACTGGTTCCACGACGACGCGGGACAGAGCGTCCACTCCAGCGCCTGCCGGTTGAGCCGCGGATGCGCCACTTCCACCACGGCGGCGGCACTAGTGATCACCCGCAGATCGTCGGCCAGTGCCAGTGCCAGCCACTGGGTGACCTCCCGCGCTCGCAGAACCGCCTTCGCCAGTCCTTCACTGTCCAGCACAAGCGTGCCCGCCGGAGTGGCGGAAGCCCGGGCCCACGCGGGCCGTGACCTGGGATGGCCTTGCTCGGTGCGCGCCTGCCGCAGTTCTTCACGCCGGGCGCGCACCTCTTCCTCAGTGACCGGACCGTGCTCGGCCTCCGCCACGGCGATCAGCTCGTTCAGGTTGTCCCGCTCAATCTGCCGGGCGACAGCCGCAGCGACGTAGCCTGACAAGCCCGACGGACCGCGACGGATGCGGGCCGCTTCCGCGATATCGCGTGGCATGGTAATTGAGTACTTTCCGGTAGGCTCACTCATGATCTTTATCCTACCAGGAGTATTCTTG